>JAFPYI010000021.1 GCA_017412245.1 Paludibacteraceae bacterium
GCGAATCATTGCTTTTTTGCGTTCACCAGCCTCCATGAATGCGTCCTGGATACCGTTGCTAATCGGGTGAATCTTCGCTGTATAACCACGCTCGGCGATCATACCGCCCATAAACTTAGAGGGAACATGCACGTGACGCACGTGATTATAAATATCTTTGCTCCAACGACGGTAGAACGTCTCGTTCACCCAATCCACCTTGCCCATGCCGATGGACGAAGTGATATTCTCCGGTTGGATATGGAACGCTGCCGTAACCGGTTTGCCAATCTTATTGCAATAATGGATAGCTTCCCATGTGATACCGAATGGAACAAATACATGTACCAAGTCTGCCCAATCGCATGCCTCGTGAACGATCTCTTTGTCGTTGTGCGCGAAAGAGAAATCATGTTTGTCCAACAGATATTGGAAAATAGGCACAATAAATTTCTGCGTGCGGAATACACCATCCGTCTTTGGCTCGGTCGCGGTGTCTTTCGGGCTGTCCCAGCAAAGTACTCTCACTTCATGACCACGGCGCCGCAACTCGCCTGCATAACGTTGTGCGGAAATAGACGTACCATTGTTGGTCGTGTAGAAACTGTCGATTACGAATAAGATTTTACTAACTTTAAATTTTTAATTGTTTTACGTATTATTTTTCTGCGGTTCCTTGCCGCTCTCTATCTCTATAACAATTGTGCTATTCAAAATGCAACCTGTGCATGTGTTTTTTTGCATTTTTTTGAATTGCGATGCAAAGGTACTGCTTTTTTTGTTCTAAACCATTTATCTGAAAAATGCATAAATTGTTCTAATTTTAAGGAATTTACTTGCATATATGGAAAAATTGTTGTAATTTTGCACCCAAATTGTTCTGATTCTATGAAAGCGCAAAGCAACGAAAACAATGTTTTGACCGATTTCTCGGTTTTTCAGTGGATGAGTTTCCTCCCCGGAGAGACGTCTGTAGATGACTTAACGGTCATGAAATACAGCGGGGCATTGAGCAAGATGAACAAGGTTATACCGCCGGATTATCTCATGCCGTGCTATACGATTCAGATTATCACTTCCGGCAATCTGTCCATTTCAATCAACAACCAGGATTACCATCTGTCCCGCTACGACGGATATTTCCTCTCGCCGGATTTCTATGTCAAGCGGCAGAATTCGGACAATATAGCCGAAGTGTATATCCTGTCGTTCTCCCTTAAGTTTGCTAAAGAGATGCGGATGGAATTTAAACTGTCGCAGATAGCGCAAATACACGCACAGCCGACTTGGAAAATGTCGGAGCATAAAGTACAGCGACTTGTTCATTACTTTGATTTGTTACGAGAGGTAGTGGAAGACAAAGACCGAAAAGCAGCTATACATCTGGTCTATTCTTTCTTTGAATATTTGGCAAGTAACTCGGCTCTTGAAAAACAGGTCAATCCAAACATGACACGCAATGAAGAAATAACGGGTAAGTTCATGGTGTTGGTCGATAATCATTGTGAGCAGCAACATTCGCTTGATTGGTATGCCTCCGAACTGTGCCTCTCTACCCGCTATGTAGCCAATACGGTCAAAGAAACGCTGGGCATTAACGCCAGCGCGTTTATTGAACGCGCGCTCATGCAACGTGCGAAAAACTTATTGGTAATGACGCGTAAACCTATCCAGGAAATCGCTGAACAACTCGGCTTCCAGAACCAATCCCATTTTGGCACCTTCTTCAAACGCCACGAAGGAATCTCCCCCGCGGCTTTTAGAAAGCAGTATAAAGAATTGTTCTAATTAGTTTGGAAAACTTATTTCCCTATTAAGAATCCCAGTCGTATACCTACTGACCAAGGCGTGAGACCTGTTCCTGAAAAGTCACCATAAACACCGGTGAGAAGCGTTGTATGCTCGCCAATAGGATGAATGGCATCCATGTGAAGCAGAATCGTTTCATCTGTCTCTTTGGTCGTGATAGCTCCTGACGCGCCCTTATAAACAGGCCACGAAACGGCAACACTGGCAGAAGTGTGCAAACCCCATTGGGGTGAGAATAACCAACGCATGTGAATACCTAAA
>JAFPYI010000022.1 GCA_017412245.1 Paludibacteraceae bacterium
ATGTTTAAACAAACATTTTGGCAATATTGCAGTAACCACATTCCTTGGCTTGAGATAGTAGCAACATCCTTGATTTTTGGTATAATATTGGCAATGGGTTTCTCGGATGCGAAAACAGGACAAAAAATATGATTGTTTCAGCAATATGCTGACAGAGACGAGAAGCAGGCAGAGACTTTTGTTTATGTAAGAAATAAGCCACTATCGTGCCGTTCTCGAACCAATCTCGAGGCATTCTCGAGCCAATTTCGAGAGATAAACAAGTTCCTATATTCATTGGTATTAGCCAATTTATAAATTTGTAACCAATCAGCAAGAAAAACACTACTTGCATCCTACAGCGACGTTCACGATGGTCGCAAAATGGTCGCGAAATGGTCGCGATAGAGATTGCAAAGAGTCTGCTGAACAGTCAGTCATTACTCAGCGCCACGAACATTCGTGGCGTTTTTTTTTGTAAATTTTTGTGTATCTCAAAAAAAAGCAGTACCTTCGACCACCTCCCCTTTTCTATATTCTATATAGCCCCTTCCCGTGTTACGGTTTCCCCGGTTAACGGGGACACCTAGCCTTCGAAGCTACGTTCGCGTCCTACAGGCCATCAGCAAGAACTCATAACTTTTGAAAAAAAACAGACTAACGTCCTTTTTATTAGAGCATATATAACTCTCACTTGTGCGAGCACAGATTCGCGTTATAATGCCCTAATAAACGCGATAAATCGCTCCTTTCTTTACGAAAAGTTATTAGTTTCTTGCGTATATGTAATTTTTGTAGTACCTTTGCACCATAAAATACAGATAGTCTATGAAACGGAATTATTCTCGTTGGTGTAGTGTAGCGCTGATAAGTGCTATTTACGTGCTTGCCGGATTGGCAGGATGGTTTTTGTTTGCTCAGTTGACAGTAAAAGGCATAAGTGATATATGGGCACTTTTTGCCGCAGACGTGTTGGCAACGATTGTTGTTTGGGCATTCGGATTATTGTATGAGAATGTGTCGGTATATGATCCGTATTGGAGTGTTTTTCCTCCGGTAGTCTTTCTTATTTGGGCGTTCTATACCGGGGTGTGGTCGATTCCGGTTATCTTGTTACTCCTTGCTTCGTGGTATTGGGGTTGGCGGTTGACACGCAACTGGGTGATAACCTTCAAAGGCATAGAACATGAGGACTGGCGGTATACTAAATATCGCAGTTTGCACCCTGCGCTATTTCATCTGATCAATTTCTTTGGGCTGAATATGGTTCCGACCTTAGTTGTCTTTGCGGCAATGCTACCGGGGTTGCAGTTATTCGGGCACTACGAGTTATCTCTTGTTTCCGGAATCATCCTTTTCTTCGGTTTTATAGTATGTCTCTCTTCCGCGACCATCCAATTGATAGCGGACAAGCAGATACATGATTTCCGTGCGGCTAATCCGGGCAAATACTGCAATGTAGGATTATGGAAACACGGTCGTCATCCGAATTATTTCGGAGAAATACAATTCTGGTGGGGAATATGGATTATGTATGCGGGGTTGAACGGTTTAGATTGGTTCATCCTTGGTCCGATAGCCATGACGGCATTGTTTATGGGAATCAGTATTCCTTTGATGGAGAAACGCCAGTTGGCGAATAAACCGGGTTACGCAGAGTACAGAAAACAGACGAGAATACTGATTTAAGTCGGTTGATTTCTTTTAGCCTTGAATGGCTTGAAGTCTCATCTTCATTTCTATCCATTCGTCGCGTAGTCGCGCAGCGATTTCGAATTCCTGTGCTTTGGCAGCGGCAAGCATCTGTTTGCTCTTTTCAGTGATGGCTTTTTCCAATGCTTTGGCATCCATTTTTTGCCAGTCGGCAGTTTTCCAACTCTCTCGTATAGCCTCTTCTACGCGACGTTTCTCTTCTTCCGGATCTTTATACAATCCTGCCAATGCAGAGGTGTTAATCTCTTTCTTGATAGGCGTAGGTGTGATGCCATGCTCGGCATTATAACGCATCTGAATGGTCCGTCGGCGATTGGTCTCGTCGATAGTGGCTTGCATAGCAGGCGTAATCTTATCTCCGTAGAGAATAGCTTTTCCGTTGACGTGTCTGGCAGCACGACCGACCGTTTGCGTCAATGAGCGCTGGTCACGCAGGAAACCTGTTTTATCGGCATCGAAGATAGCCACAAGACTAACTTCCGGCAGGTCTAATCCTTCCCGTAACAAGTTTACGCCCACCAAGACATCGTATTCTCCTTTTCGGAGGTCTTCCATGATTTTGACACGTTCGATAGTATCAATATCGGAGTGGATATACGCGGAACTGATGCCATACCGGCGCAGGTATTCGTCCAATTCCTCTGCCATTCGTTTGGTAAGCGTTGTGACGAGTACTCGTTCGTTGCGATGAACACGTGTGCGTATCTCGTCCATCAGGTCGTCCACTTGGTTCTCAGTCGGACGGACATCTATCTCCGGGTCAAGCAGTCCAGTAGGACGGATTAACTGGTCGATGACGATACCTTCACTTCGTTCGAGTTCGTATTCTTCGGGCGTAGCAGAGACAAAGATAGTAGAAGCCTCACCCCGGCCCTCCCCTGAAGGGAAGGGAGCCAAACCTACTTTCTGCTCGAATTCATCGAATTTCAGAGGTCTGTTATCTCTTGCAGCGGGCAGGCGGAAACCATAGGTGACCAAGTTGTCTTTTCTTGCTTTATCACCGTGGTACATTCCTTTTATTTGCGGCACAGTAACGTGACTCTCGTCAATGACGAGGAGCATATCATCCGGGAAATAATCGAGCAGACAATAAGGCGGAGTACCTTCTGCACGGCCATCGAAATAACGGCTGTAGTTCTCCACACCCGAGCAATAACCGAGTTCGTCCAACATCTCCAAATCGTATTTGACGCGCTCTTCGATACGTTTGGCATAGAGCTCTTCGCCTAAGTCGATGAAGTAATCGATTTGTTTGCTTAGGTCAGCTTTTATCTGTTCTTTAGCAGCGGCAATGCGTTCTTGAGAGGTAACGAAAATCGTAGCCGGTGAGAGGTTATAGTGGTCAAACTCTTCGATGACACTTTTGCTTATCGGTTCGATGGTCATGATAGCATCAATCTCATTTCCGAAGAACTCCACGCGGACGATATAGTCGGCGTAGGCCAGTGCGATGTCGATGGTGTCTCCTTTCACACGGAATCGTCCGCGTGCCAACTCAATGTCGTTTCGTACGTATTGCGCAGCGACGAGTTGTTTCAGTAAATCGTCCATCGAAATCTTCTGCCCGCGTTGGAGGTGCACCACGTTCGCCGTGAAATCTTGCGGACTACCCAAGCCATAGATACAACTGACGGACGAGACGATAATGACGTCTTTTCTTCCGGATAGCAGGGCAGCTACGGCCGAGAGACGCAGACGGTCAATCTCCTCGTTGATAGAGAGGTCCTTCTCAATGTAGAGGTCGGTAGCCGGGATATACGCTTCGGGTTGATAGTAGTCGTAGTAGGAAACGAAATACTCTACGGCGTTGTGCGGAAAGAAGGCTTTCATCTCCGAATATAACTGCGCAGCGAGCGTTTTGTTATGGCTCATGATCAATGTAGGCCGGTTGACCTGTTGGATGACATTCGCGACGGTGAATGTTTTTCCGCTTCCTGTGACACCTAAGAGCACCTGAGCATTCGCCCCTGCGTTGAGTCCGTCGACCAATGCTTGAATAGCTTGCGGTTGGTCACCGGTTGGTTTATATGGAGATTCGAGTTTGAACATTCAGTAGTGTTTTTCGACTAAAAAGGGGAGCCATTTGGTTCCCCTTTTAGTTTTACTTAACGCGGCGCTCTTGTATGCGGGCTTTCTTACCCGTACGCTCGCGGAGGTAATACAATTTAGCACGACGTACTTTACCGTACTTGTTGATTGTAATACTCTCGATAAATGGGCTGTCCATAGGGAAGATACGCTCAACACCTACGTTTCCACTCATTTTACGAACCGTAAAGCGTTTTTTGTCACCTGAGCCGTGAATAGCGATAACGTCGCCACGGAACTCTTGAACACGCTCTTTGTTACCCTCTTTGATACGATAACCAACGGTTATCTGATCTCCTGCCTTGAAAGCCGGCAATTCTTTTTTCTCGCCAGCAAATGCTTGCTCGGCAACTTTCATCAAATCCATTTCTTAGTTTTTATTATGGATTAGTACTACGTGATAGGCATATACTACTATTCGAGCTGTTAGCATTCAGTATTCAGCATTCAGACTCTAATTCAATCGCCAGAGGCTTATCCCGTTCGCTTTTGCGAAAAAAGCGTGCAAAGGTACTGCTTTTTTTTGGAATGACCAAATTTTTGTGCAAAAAAAATAACTTTAGTGTCAAAAAAAGAAAAGAAATAAAAGGTTGCGGTGTGCTTAAAACCATGTAATAATAAGGTAAAAACCAGGAAATAACCACATTGAACAATGGAAAGAATTTGATGACGTGTGTATATTTGGAATCAAAAGTACACTTTTGTGGTACAAAATTTGTGTATGTCAAAAAAAAACAGTAACTTTGCAGCCGCAAAGTTTTGATGATAATTAAAAAATATTAAAATTGAAACGATTTCTCTACATATTAGGTGTCATCGCCGTGAGCCTTTTGTTGGTTCTCTCGATGCTTGTTGCCGTATTGATGAGCGATAAGGTCGAGACAGCCGCTGTGCAATTGGCTACCGAGGAATTGTCTCGCGCATTGGGAACTGAGATGTCTGTGGGAGCAGTGGAATATCATTTCCCAGCTCGTTTGACGTTGCGTGACGTGTATGTAGAGGACCAGCAACATGACACTTTGGCGTATTTTGGAGAGGTGTACGCGCATTTCCATCCATTGGCATTGCAACAGAACGAGATTAGTTTTTCGCATGTGCGAGTGAGCAACGGAGTGGGGAAGATTTACAAGTTGCCGGTTGCCGAAAACGACAGTACACAGAAATGGAATTTCCAATTCCTTGCCGATGCTTTCAAGAGCGATAAGAAACAAAAAGACCCGCTGCAGAGTTTGGTTTCCGTGAAGGACGTGCAGTTGGATAATATGCGTTTTGAGGTGGAGGATTATTCGATTCGTGTGCCTCACGCCGAAATGGCCTTGAATCATCTTTCTGCCGACTCTTTGGATGCGCAGATAAGCGAATTGAGCGGTGAGGTTTTGCATCCAGACAAAGCACCGTTAGTGGCTCAGAGCGTACAAGCGCATATGCTGGTCAATGCCACTCAATTATCGTTCCCGACCTTAACGGCTCAGTTGCCTAATTCGCGTCTCGACTTGAGCGGAATAGATGTTCATTTCCCTGCCGGAGATTCCCTCTCGTTGAGTAAGTCGGCGCATGATATAAGTTTCAATATCGGCATTCACGAAGCCACGATTACTCCTTCCGAATTGGCCTTTTTCGTGCCTGCGTTGGAACGTTTCTCAAAGCCTGTGAGTCTGACCGGAACTTTAGGCGGTGTGCTTGATTCGTTGTATTTCAACAATATCGATGTTCGTTATGACGGTCAGGCTGTGTTGAGCGGAGACGTGAGTGCTGTTGGCCTGCCGGATTTGAGTAATCCGTATCTGCGTGCTAATTTGCAGGATTTCCAGACGAATGCCGGACAGTTGCAAGATGTTCTCTCCCGTTTGCAGAACAAGCCTGTTCGTTTGCCGAAAGAAGCTTACCGTTTGGGAACGATTCATTATCGCGGTCAGGCGGAAGGTCGTCTGCATGATTTGACGCTTCACGGAGCATTCAGGACGGCCATCGGTGCAATTAGTACAGACGGAACTCTCCGTAGCGATTCGACGTTTGAGAACATGGATTATGACGGTCGTGTAGTAGGTAGGAAACTGCGTGTAGGTCGTTTAATCGGTCATGCTCCATTGCAGTCTGTCACCGTGGATGTGCAGTCGAAAGGACAGGTGCGCGACGGAAAAGCGAGTGGCGATGTGCGTGCACATTTGCGGGAGTTGACCTACAAAGATTATATGTACGAAGATATTCATATCAACGGTCGTTATGAGCCGAAACGCTATAACGGAGAGTTGTCGATAGACGATAAACATCTGCAGTTGGCCTTCTCGGGCGTGGTGGATGTGCATGACCAGAATCCGGAGATTAATTTCGACCTTGTCTGCAAGCATTTCGATGCAACGCCGTTAGGGTTTAAGTTTCTGACGGATAATCTGAAGACACGTTTCCGTGTGTCGGCGGATTTGGATGGTATCAATCCTGACCGCATGAGCGGTTATCTGGTGGTCGATTCGATGTTCTTAGGCACAGCGCGTGACTCGGTTATCATGCGCCAGATGACACTCTTGGTGGCATCGGGAGCGAACAAGCAGAAATCCTTCACGCTGACGAGCGATTATGTGACAGCAGAGGCGGATGGAACGTTCCGTTATTCGGATATATTGCCTGCTTTGCAAGCGATGGGTCATCATTATCTGCCGTCGGCTATTGCTGCTCCAAAGAAACGATTTGAGGACGTCAATCTGTCTATCGATGCCAACGGTCACCGTTTGCGTGATTTACAAAGACTGTTCACGGCTCCGGTTATTCTGAGCGACCACCCTGTGCTGACGAGCGACCTGTTTATTCCTGCTTCGCAGAGCCACAAAGAGCCGTCGATGGGTATGCGTTTCTATGCACCGGGTGTCCGTGCAATGAGTACGCCTGTGCATGATTTGACAGTCACGCTGAATACTATCGATACGTTGCGTCACACAGCACTTGGCGGTAGCGGTTTGTCGCTGAATATATCTGCTGAGGCGATGAAAATGCACACGGTGGTGTCCTGTCTGGCATTCCGCGATTCGGTGTTGACACAACTCACACTGCGACAGGAGTCCGATTTGGATGAGAATCTACCGGAAGGTTGGCGAAATCTGACTCCAAGACAATTACAATATGCTTTGCGTGACCTCGACAGAAAAGAGCGTCAGCATACTTTAATAGCGGCACAACGCGCAGGAACATACGGTGGCAACATCAACCTGATTACCCATTTCTCGCGTTATAACCAACGTCCGTTAATCGACATGCATATACGTCCAAGTACGTTGTTGTTGCGCGATTCGATTTATACCATCAGCGAGAGTCGAATCACTTATTGCGCAGCGGATACCACCATTAATGTGGACCATTTCCGTTTCGAAGGCAACGGTCAGCACTTGATAGCCGACGGTGTTTGTTCGCCCCGATCGAGCGATACTTTGGATGTGGACTTGCTGAAGATAGATGCTTCGTATGTCGTTCCATTCTTCCTGCCGGTGCAGACGATTATGTTCAACGGTTTGCTGACCGGTAAGGCGCAACTGAACAGCGTGATGCGTAAACCGCACGTGGAGACACAGATTCATATCGATTCGATGGGTCTGAATAACTGCTATTTCGGTGAGGCGGATGTGAACTTGCATGTAAAAGACTCGCTGGCATTCCATGCGGATGTAATGCGTCCGACACGTAAAGTGGTGGATCTGAACGGAAAGGCACTCTTTGACGGTTCAGGTGTGTGGGAGTTGGATATGATGGCAGACTCTGTGCCATTGAAATTCATCAATCACTGGACCTCATCGGTGTTGACTGATCTGGATGGATTTGGTTCCGGTCGTGTGGTAGTAGGCGGACGGAAGAAGATGGTATATGTCTTGCTTCGTTGCGCGGCGCAACAAGGTGCTTTCACACTGCCTTGGACCGGTGCACGATATACTATTCCTTCGGATACCATCGTGATGGATACAACAGCCATCCTCTTCCCGAGTGTTCATCTGCATGATCAAGAAGGGCATCCGGTGTTTGTGACAGGTGGTGTTTATCATGACCAGTTTGCAGATTTCCATTTGGATATTCACGTAGATGTCGATAAAGCGCTGGCTTTCGATGTGCCGGACCAAGCAGGACAGATGTTACAAGGAAAAGTTTATGCTTCCGGTCACGTGGATGTCGTGGGCGATGAGAACGATATACAAGTGATTGCAGACGCGCGTACAGAGAGCAAGTCACGGTTCCGACTGAGTATAGATAATATATCTTCGGCATATGAGTCGAACTTCATTCATTTCGTTTCGGCGAAGGACTCTGTTATTGCCATTCAGGCACGTGAAGAGACTGACCTCGATAATATTGATGTGGTAGTGATGACAGCCGCTGACAGTGCAGCTATGTATGAACGTGCGGCTCGATGTGTCTTGCAGTTGAACCTTGATGTTAATCCGAAGCTGCTGTTCCAGTTAGTACTCAACGAACGCAACGGAGATATGATTCAGGCACGAGGCAACGGTGCGCTGAGGCTGAAATATGACACGGAGACAGGCGATGTGCAACTCTTGGGAACATACGACATCGACAACGGAACACTGGGTTACACGGTGGCGAATATGATCAGACGAGAGTTTAATGTCACTCCGGGTTCGACTATCAGTTTCTCGGGCGATGCTACTAATCCGCAGTTAGATGTCGTGGCGCAATATAAAGTGACGGCGAACCTGAAAGACCTCTTCGGTAACGAGATAGACCAGATAGGAACGACACGAACGAATATCCCTGTTTTGGCTTGTCTGCATCTGACGGGCAGGTTGAATAATCCGGTGTTGAGTTTCTCGCTGGAGTTCCCGTTGAGCGACCAAGCTATTCAGCAACAAGTGCTGCAGGTAATCAATACCGACGAGATGTTAATGAGGCAGGTTATTTATCTGCTTGTCTTCGGTCGGTTCTTCACACCGGATTATCTTGACCGAGCTCAGTACGCAACGCTCAACTCGACTTATTCGTTGCTCTCGAGTACCGTGACGGGACAAATCAACTCGTGGTTATCCAAGTTGACGGATATGTTAACCGTCGGAGTGGCTATTCGTTCAGACGGAACAGGTGCGACTGCGAGTCAGGAATACGAGGCTCAGTTCCAATTGCATCCTGTGGACAGGCTGGTTATCAATGGTAATGTGGGTTATCGGTATAACGATATAGCCAACCAGCCTTTCTTTGGCGATTTGGATGTGGAGTTGCTATTGACGGAAGACGGACAATGGCGTTTGAAGGGTTATACGCACACCGTCGATAAATATTCTCTTCGTCAGGCAAGTACGATGCAGGGTGTTAGTTTCATGTGGAAGAAAGATTTCAATATCCCGACGAAGGAACAGATTCGCGCCAAACGTGCAGCCCGCAAGGCAAAGAAAGAGAAGAAGCCATAAATGGCTATTTCAAATTTAAGATTTAATATTTAAGATTTCAAATTTTAGATTTTAGATTTTAGATTTAGGATCTAACAAAAAACAGCGCTTGAGGCGCTGCTTTTCGTTATATGAGTGTGCGGTTTAATGTCTCTCTCCGCGTTCAGGACGCGGTCCACGACGCTCAGGTCTTGGTCCGCGGTCTCCACGCTCAGGACGAGGTCCACGCTGACCGCGCTCAGGCTCTACATAACCTTCCGGTTTCTCTTTGAGAGCTTTTGCGCTGAGGCGGAACTTACCGGTCTTAGGATCAATCTCCAGCAGTTTGATGCGGATATGGTCACCTTCTTTAATTCCGGTCTCTTCCATTGTCTCGTAGCGTTTCCAGTCAATCTCAGAGATATGCAGCAGGCCTTCTTTGCCCGGCATGAACTCTACGAAGCAACCGTAAGGCATGAGCGATTTAACGACAGAGTCGTATTCTTCGCCAACCTCAGGCAGAGCGACGATAGCTTTGATCTTAGCAATAGCAGCCTGCATAGACTCGCCGTTGTTAGAAGCTACTTCTACCTTACCGCCTTCCTCTACTTCGTCAATAGAGATCACAGCGCCTGTCTCGGCTTGGATACCTTGGATAATCTTTCCGACCGGGCCAATAACAGCACCAATCATATCTTTCGGAATGATGAAGGAAACGATGCGTGGAGCGTGCGGTTTGAGGTCAGCGCGTGGAGCAGGCATGCATTCGAGAATCTTATTCAAGATATACATACGTGCCTCGTGTGCCTGTGCGAGCGCGTTCTCTAAAATCTCGTAACTCAGACCGTCCACTTTGATATCCATCTGGCAAGCAGTCAGACCATCTTTAGTACCGGTGGTCTTGAAGTCCATATCACCGAGGTGGTCCTCGTCACCGAGAATATCGGAAAGGATAGCGTAGTTCTTACCTTGGTTTTCAGAGATAAGTCCCATAGCAATACCGGAAACAGGTTTCTTCATCGGTACACCTGCGTCCATCAGCGCGAGTGTTCCTGCACAAACGGTAGCCATAGAGGAAGAACCGTTAGACTCGAGAATATCCGAAACAACGCGAACGGTGTAAGGGAAGTCCTCAGGAATCATGTTCTTGAGTGCACGGCAAGCTAAGTTTCCGTGTCCTATCTCACGACGTCCTACACCACGAGCAGCTTTAGCTTCGCCGGTAGAGAACGGTGGGAAATTATAATGGAGGAGGAATTTCTCCGTACCTTGAATCAGTGCTTCGTCAACTATCTTCTCATCACGGCTGGTGCCGAGTGTAACGGTAGAGAGCGATTGTGTCTCACCACGGGTGAAGATTGAACTTCCGTGAGGTCCGGGCAGTGGAGATACTTCACACCAGATAGGACGAATCTCTGTTGTCTTACGTCCGTCGAGACGTTTGCCTTCATCGAGCACGGCGCGACGCATAGCTTCTTTTTCTACATCGTGGTAATAACGGTCCACGAGTGCTGCTATGTCGTCAATCTCAACGCCGAGTGCTTCTGCGCGAGCAGCCATATATTCTGCTTTCTCGGTCTTGAAATCCTCACAGATTTGGCTGAACATCGCTTCGCGATGGTGTTTATCGGTGTCAGCGGAAGTGGCTTGTGCGTAAGCGCGAGCGTATGAGTAGTCATGAACGGCTTGTTTGAGTTCGTCATCGTTCACTTCGTGGCAGTACTCACGTTTAGTCTCTTTGCCGTAAGCTTTCATCATCTCGTCGATAGCGAGACATTGCGGTTTGATAGCTTCGTGAGCGGCTTTGATAGCCTCAAGCATAACGGATTCCGGTACTTCTTTCATCTCGCCTTCTACCATCATGATGTTGTCGTACGTAGCAGCGACCATCAGTTCGAGGTCTGCGTTCTCACATTGCTCGAAGGTAGGGTTGATGACCATTTCTCCGTTGACACGTGCTACGCGTACTTCGCTGACTGGTCCTTCAAAAGGAATATCCGAGCAAGCGAGAGCAGCACCGGCAGCGAGTCCTGCAATAGACTCAGGCATGTCGATTCCGTCTGCGGAATACATGGTTACGTTTACGAACGTCTCTGCGTGATAGTTAGCAGGGAAGAGTGGACGAAGAGCTCGGTCGATAAGACGTGCAATGAGGATCTCGTAGTCAGAAGCTTTTCCTTCTCTGCGTGTGAAGCCGCCGGGGAAACGACCTGCGGAAGCAAATTTCTCTTTGTACTCAACGGTCAGCGGCATAAAGTCGGTTCCGGGTACTGCATCTTTGGCGGAGCAGACAGTAGCAAGAATCATAGTGTTGCCAAGGGTAGCCATCACAGCTCCGTCGGCTTGTTTTGCCAGTTTGCCTGTCTCCAGTTTGATTACTCGTCCATCGGGGAGAGCAATCTCTTTGGTAACAATATTCATTCTTATTTCGTCAATTTTGGACGCCGTTTGCGTCCGGTTAATTTATTAGACCCATAAAAAGTCGTGCAAAGGTACTGCTTTTTTTTGACATGTGCAAATTTATTTGCATTTTGTGCGTATTTATACGAAAAAGAGTCCTGAAGACTCCTTTTCTGATAGTTCATCCTGTTTGTCGGTGTAATATGTGCGCTAATGTAAAATAAATAAATTCGTTATGAAAAGTTCCGTTATTCGCTATAAATAGCTCCTTTATTCACAAAAAGTGCCTAAATGTTTGCATATATGGGAAAAAAGTATTACCTTTGCATCGCGTTCGGCAATCAGTCACATTGGTTGAGCCTTTTTCCCTGTAGCGGTTTTTCCCGCTAATCGGGAACAACCTAGTGTCTCCCCACCACAACTTTGTAAATTGTGTCGAGGACCCCCAAAACAAAGACCGCTGGCGCTCAAAGAGAAAAAAAATTGAAATTTGAAATATTAAATCTAAAATTAATTTTTTTTATGAAAAATCTTTGGATTAATCGCGCCTTTGCGGCAGAGAAAAAATTATTGTATGCCGTTTTAGTGGCAATGATGCTGATCAGTTGCGACACTAACGCACCGAAGATCCCGAGTAAAGACAAAAAGTTGGTAGACCAATTCTCAAAGAACTTTCTCTCCCTCTTAGGCGAGAAAAAGAAAGATGTCAAAGCCCAAATGCTGGAGTTTGGTTTTGTGGAGTATGAAGGACCGGCCTTCGATCAGATTGAACTCATTCCTGCTCGCCAATTGCTGGGTCAGGAAAAAGCAACTTCTGCGCTCTCTTTCTTCTACGGCAATCAAGACGTCTTCGAAGAAGCAGTGGAGGATAAAGATTTAGAGGTTATTGCGGACTACCTGACGGAGAACAAAGAGCTGATGGCTACTATCAGCCTTCTCTTCGATGATAACAATAAGCTCCTCTTTTTCGCCTTCAATTACATAGGCGGACAGAATATCGATAATATCCACCAGCTCTATGCTACGCTCTCCAAGAATGCATTCCTTTCGCTGGACGAGGATAAAGACTGGGGTGCTAGCTTAATGGAGGCCGAAGATGCAGGTGATGAAAGTGTACATTCTAATACGTACAATTCTCCGCGTAAACGTGATAAGTTCGAGGCTGATTTTGCGGAAATGGAATGTCTGTTGGCTGCAGAAGATGGTTTTGATTCGTATGATGAAAGCACTCAACGTTACTATCTCTCTCAATGGTATGGTGATGCCGAGCTCAAAAGCAAATCGCTGGCAGGCCTCGTATCCGGAGAACTCTATGCTCATCTGAGAGATGCCGAACCCTAATTAGACCGCCGGTGCTCAAAGAGAAAAGACAAATTTGCAATGTGCAATATAGATAAACATTATACAATGAAAAAAATATACTTCTTTTTGGCTGCTATGTGCTGTGCAGCAATGATGAGCGCTACAGAAGGTGCGCTGAGTGGTAAGTTTACTATTGACAGCGAAGGTAACAAAGTGGCCTTCTCACAAGGCAACTTGCAGTACTTTGCTCCGTATGGTCGATGGCAGTTTGCCGAAAACCAGTGGGACTATATAGGTGGTAGTAATGACCCTTACGCCACAGTCGATCTCTTCAGTTGGGGCACAGGCGGCGAAGACCCGGTAATCTTCTATACAAGTACGGATAATAATGATTTTCTCTCCGATCGAGAATGGGGTAGCGCTAGCATTTCTAACGGAGGCAACGAAGATAACCTCTGGCGCACACTGACTATGGATGAGTGGGATTATCTCTTCTGCGGCCGTCCTAATGCTTCTACACGCTTCGGATTCGGCACAGTCAACAACGTCAAAGGACTGATTATCCTTCCGGATGTCTGGACGCTTCCTGTCGGTTCTACCTTCTCTCCCAGCACAGCGAAAGGGCTGGAGAAGCAAGGTTCTTATTACCAAAACACTGCCGAGAATAACTTCTCCCACAATACTTATTCCGATGAGGAATGGGCAGCGATGGAGGAAGCAGGAGCAGTCTTTTTGCCTGCCGGAGGCGCGAGAGGAGGTAGCGACGTCTATTCAGCCGGAGAAGAAGGCAGTTACTGGAGCATGACGGGGAATAGTGGGTCTTATGCCTACGCACTCAATTTTACCAAAAAAGAACTGGACCCTCAGGCAAGTTATTCATGTTTCTACGGACGCTCGGTGCGTCTTGTGCAAAATGTCACGGAGCCTGTCATCACCACCAATCAGTATTATGTAGCAGGCAACGGCGTTGGAGGTAATCCGTGGTGCGACGAAACAAACTGGATGGCCAACGGTTCACCGATGAAAAATGGTGTTATCACTTTCCACGATGTGCCTGCAGGCGTGTACGAGTTTAAAATAACTGATGGCGTCTGGGGAATGGGACACGAGGCTTCTTACGGCTCGGTCGATCTCAACTGCTGCAGTCCTAATGTGCTGAATGGAGGAACAGACGCGAGCGGAAACATCAAACTCATCACTTCTATTACGCAAGATATAACCATCACTTACGATGGCCACAAGATATGCGTAACAGGTATTTTTGATGACCCGAGTTCTGTCACAATACACACTTACACAGTGGTAGGTGACTACAATCTGCTTGGTAGCGGATGGGATGTCGATGATGACAACAACAATATGACCTACACCGCCGAAGGCGTTTATACGCTGACCAAGAGTAGTGTATCATTGGTTGCTTCGAGCACATACCAATACAAAGTGGTAGGCAATCACAGTTATTCGGTATTCGAACTCCCTGCATCCGGAAATAATAATATGCTGACAGTCACGGAAACCGGTTACTACGATGTGGTCTTCACGCTGGACCTCAACGCCAACACGCTGACACACACCACCACCAAAGTTACACCGTTAATCACAACCGTGAGCGCCACTTTCGAGGCACCGGAAGTATTCCAACCGACCAATAAAGGCAATGGCGCTATCTATCCGTCTAACTCACTTTTCAATGTGGTTGGAAAAGTAAGTATTCCGGATGGAGTCAACTATGAGATTTCCAAGTATACTTTCTATATCTCACCCTGGGCAGCCATGGACGACGAGACGTTCCAAAGCGGGAAACAATACTGCATTGCCGTTACACTGAGACCGAAAGATGGTTACACTTTCCCGCATAACGGTGTTTTCGTGGATGCTTCACAAGTAGATATGCTTATCAACGGAGCAGGACCTATTAATGTAGGTACCAACGATGTAGAACTGAGTCTCTATGCCTACTTCATCCCGCAAGAAGTGCCGACGGCAATCGAAGAACCTAACGATGGCACCAAAGCAGTGAAGATTATCCGTGATAATCAACTCTACATCATCCGTGACGGAAAGACGTATAATGCCATTGGCATTGAAATTGAACGCCGTTAACGGCTATTGAAAAGTGAATATTTGCAATTTGCAATATTAAATGTTAAATCTTTAAATTATTTTTTTATGAAAAAATTATTGTATGTAGCTTTAGCTGCAATGATGCTCATCAGTTGCGATCCTAACGCACCGAAATTACCGAGCAAAGACAACAAGATGTTAGACAACCTCTCAAAGAACTTACTCTCCCTTGTAGGTGAGAAAAAGAAAACTGTTATCTCCACACTGGAGGAATTCGGTTTCCAGAAAGTGGAAAACCCGGGTATGGTTCCTGCACGTCACAACAAACCTGCGCAAAAGGCAGAGATGACATCTCTCTCTTTCTTCTACGGGAATGTGGATATTTATGAGGAGGTGATGGAAGACGAAGATATAGAGATATTGACTGATTACCTCCACGAGTCAAAAGAGTTAGCTGCATTTTTAGAGTTGATGATTGACGAGAACAATAAAGTAGCCGCCATCTATGTGGACTACTATGCTTCGAATGAGATTAAGAACATCAGAGGAATGTACACGCAATTCTCCAAGGCCCTGTTCCTCACACTCGACGATGAAAAAAGATGGGAAGGTCAATTGGGCGAACTCGAGGATTATGTAGATGCAGGAGAATCCGGTGATGAAATGCTCAAACAATACTCCATAAAGAAACGTGAGAAATTCGAGGAAGATTTGGCAGAATTGGAATGTCCTTTCGTTCGTGAAGATGGTGCTGATCAGGTAGATGAGAATACCTATCGCAGTTATCGTGCTTTTTATTACGGCGACTATGGACTCGCTTCAAGTGCTTTTGACGGCCTTGCAAACGGATATTTTTACGCTGATATATATACCAACTCAGAACCGGAACCGGAACCATAATTGGACCATTCGACAAATAATAAGAAAGGGCGTTCATTTTGAGGTGACCCCAAAAAGTTGGACGGATTATTAAATCTATTTGACTTGATTTTGAAAGTGAGTTCGGTATTGTACCGGGCTCATTTTCAATTTTAGTTTGATACGTTCGTTGTTGTAGTACCGGATATACTCTTTCAAC
>JAFPYI010000023.1 GCA_017412245.1 Paludibacteraceae bacterium
AGCCGGTCTGGCGGCACGCCATGACATCCTGGTGGTCACCGAAGATACAGAGCACGTGCGACGCGAGCGTACGAGCCGATACATGGAAGACAGTCGGAATCAACTCACCGGCGATCTTGTACATGTTCGGGATCATGAGGAGCAGACCCTGCGAAGCCGTGAAAGTGGTAGTGAGCGCACCGGCGTTCAACGAACCGTGAACGGCACCGGCAGCACCTGCCTCCGACTGCATCTCTTGCACGAGAACGGTCTCGCCGAAGAGGTTCTTGCGGCCTGCAGCGGCCCACTCGTCCACGTTCTCCGCCATAGGCGACGACGGCGTGATAGGATAGATGGCAGCTACTTCGGTAAACATGTAAGCCACATGTGCCGCAGCAGCGTTACCATCCATGGTCATAAATTTCTTTTCTTTTGCCATAAGAATGTTTTGTTTATAATTGTTGTTTGTTGTTGGTCGTTTGTTGTTTATCTTTCTTAAAAATCACGGGATATATATTATATATATAATATATATAGGGTGCACCGGGATACGTTAAAACCACGTAAAACCTCAGATATTAGTTAGTATAAGAACCCTAATAGCCAGAGCGGAAGTTGGTTACCTTTACCGGTTTCCATCGATCCTACAGCCGTCGGGCGGATAGTATCTCTGACAGATTGATCTTCACGAACATCGAAATAATACTTGCTATCCACCACAAACATTGCGTTTCGCTCGGTCGCGTTAACCTTATGAGAACCATGAATAGCATTATAGAAGAATGTCTCGTAAAGGTCAAGCTGCGCAACCTCACGCGTGAAATTCATCAACGCCAAGTTGGTGTTATGGATATATACCTTCGACGGTTTCATCGGGAAATTCTTATTCTCGAGATACAAGAGGTTAATGAGTCGTGAGTCCTTGAGATACTTGATATAGTTCATCGTGGTGGCACGACTGAGTTCGATACGCTCGGAGATACTGCTGACATTCAGCGAACAAGGCGCATCGCACAAGAGGATATACAGCAGTCGGCGTAACTTATGCAAGCAAGCCACATCGATTTGCTTATTCATCAGCACATCTACCTCCAACTGACCGTTCATCGTCTTAAGCAGTTCCACCTCAAAATTCGAACTCTCCAGATAAGAAGGGTAATAACCGTGCTTCAGGTATGAGCGGAAATACGGCAGTGGTTTTACGCGTTCGCATATCTCACGGGAGATAGAAGCATGGTGTTGCATAATATCCTCCAAGGTATAGGACTCTAGTTTCAGTCCTGTCTGTATGCAAAGATACTCACGGAAAGAGAATCCACGGAGGTTATAAGTGGTTGTAATGGAACTGATATCCCGATTATCTTCATCCACCGGCAAGACCGGCGTAGCACAGAAGATGATATGCAGTTTTTTGAAACGGGAATAGCAATGCTTCAGTTCCTTTGACCATTCCGGATGTTTGAATATCTGGTCGATGAAGAGGTATTCTCCACCCTGCTTCACGAACTCATTGGCAAAATCAAACAACGAGTACTCCGTGAAGAAGAAGTCATTCATATTGACATACAAGCAGATACGAACAGCAGGACGTGGTTTTCTTCTTTTTCTCTTAGAACCGTTAATCCATGCTTCATCCAGTTCAGCCTGGCGTCTGCTCTCAACCTCTTTGGCGCACGTAAGCAAGAAGTCGGTCTTACCTACTCCTCTACCTCCTTTAATAGCAATAAGTCTTTGGTTCCAATCAATCTCATCCATCAACTGTCTACGAATAGGCATTGAGGCATGTGAAACCAGAAAATCGTGAATTCTAAAATACGCGTCTAACATAAGAAATATTGTCGTTTTTTCTTTTCAGGGCGCAAAGGTACAATTTTTTTTTGAATTTTGCAATATTTAGTTGACATTTTTTGCAAAAAAAATGTGGGACCATATCTATAGTCCCACAAAAATGTTCGATTTTAGCACATTATAGACTGATTGCGCCACTTGGGCAAACATCAGCACACGTACCACACTCCGTACAAACGTCCGGGTCGATAGAATAGTGCTCGCCTTCAGAAATAGCTCCCATCGGGCATTCATCGATACAGGTACCGCAAGCGATACAATCTGTTGAAATCTTGTAAGCCATAAGTCAATTTGTTTATTTGTTCATTTACAATTTATTCATTTATTTGGTCGATGACCAATCTGTGTGTTTGTTTTTCAAACGCGACTGCAAAGGTAGTATTTTTTTTTGATACTACCAAACAATAGGGATATTTTCTACAAAAAACGTTTATTTTTACGCAAAAACAAGATAGCGATTCACTATTTCTTGGTAGATTTTTTTGCACTTTGCAGGGCAGCTAAGAGTTGTGCATTAGGAGACAGTTTACCCTGCGCCCCTCCTATGGAGGGATTTTTCTCTACTAATCCTTTTCGTTGTGCGTATGTTTTCCAGTCTTTGGCACCTCCGGAGGAAACCGGCAAACCCAATTGCAAGAAATGGCAATAAGCAATAGCCAAAGCATCGGTAGCATCGAGTTTTTTCGGCATTTGTTCATCGGGAATATGCAGAAAACGCTGTAACATGCCCGCCACCTGTTCTTTAGACGAATGACCGTTACCGGTAATCGCCATTTTGATTTTCATCGGCGAGTACTCATATACCGGCACATCTTTACTCAACGCAGCAGCGATAGCCACTCCTTGAGCATGGACAATCTTAATCATCGTCTGTGGGTTTTTGTCCACAAATTGCGTCTCGATACTAAGACACGAAGGATGGTATTTATCGATGATTTCCTGTAAGAAGAAGAACTCTTTCTGAAGCCTTGGATACTGGCCCTCCAGTTTATGCACATCATATGCGCCAAACTCCAGTATTTCAACCTGTTGACCAACAGTTTTCAACACCGCGTACCCCATAAAAAGTGTACCCGGATCGACGCCCAAAATAATATGTTCGTTGCGATTTTTATCCTGCATTTTGGACGGTTTTAATCTTCCAATCCTTTTGTCTTGTCCTCTTTCTCGTGCGTACGAATAAATCCGCGAGCGATAATCGTTACTGCGCCAACAATAAGCACATAATCTGCATACGGCTCAATTTTGAACAGCGCCATGCCTGCTCCTGCAAGCAAAATCAGCATTCCGACAATAAGGATGATATTAGACAATCTCATCTTTTTCATTTTGCGTTTTCTTATTTACGAGAACGATTTAATCATTCTTCCTCTACGAGATAGATATCCTCATTCGGCGCATGCATGAGATATTTCTCGCGCGCAAACTGCTCCAGACTATCCTGATTATGGAGCGCCTGCATTTCCTGTTGCGCCTTATCAGAACCGGCCACATACATATCACGTTGTTTCTCGTATTTACGAATCTCCCGAGCCCGTTTAGCAAAATTGATCATACTCTGGTCGCCCACAAAGATATAAACAACCAGAAAAACAACAATCGTAATGAGGTACTTGCCCCATTTTCTCCATTTAATTTTGTCTCTAAACTCCTCGAAACTCATAGTCGGTCGGTATCTATATTTGAAAAACGGTGCAAAGTTACGAAAAATAATTGAAAATTGCAAATTGGTGGTATAAAAATTTGCATAATTGATATTTTTTATGTACCTTTGCGGCAAATTCCGTACTATGCGCGCACGTGTAATCATATTATCTATTTTTATTTTCACTCTTCACTGTTTCGGAGAGGTTCATATTCATATCGATAATCCGGAGACGTGGACGACCGGTGAATTGGCAGGATATATCGGTCAAACGGTTGTTTTCGATGCTCCGATAGTGGTTAGTTCCAATGCCGGTTCTACGCTTACTGTTTCGCCTCGTCGTCTTTTCACACCTACCAATCAGGCCTACCCTCGTTCGGCAGCCTATAATTCTGTAGCCAGTCTGAACAGTTCAGGCGCTATGAGTCTGAGCGGAGTGTATGAGTACCACCGTTGCGGAGAGAAGATTTATAATCTGACGGCACGTGTGAACGGCACTAATAGTTTAACATGGGTCAGTGGTGAATGGAGAGGAAACACACGTGAAGAATTAGAAGCAGGAATACCGGATGTAGGCGATTACAGATTATTGGTTTGCACGATGAACCTTGAATATTACTTAGCTGCAGGCACGGGTTCCGGAAGCATGGGACCGAGTTCATATGAAGAGCATCAACACCAACGGACAAAGATCCGAAAGGCTTTGACACGTATCAATGCCGATTTATACGGATTTGTAGAGATAGAGAGCGGTGACGATGCATTGAAGGAGATTGCTAATGACTTGAATGATAATCTGAGCGGACGTAATTTCACCATCATCAGCGACGGTACTTCGCCTAACGGAACGTACACGAAGGCAGGATTCGTGTATGATGCCAACAAACTGACTCCTATCGGCAAACTGCAAGAGATAAATGCCAAAGTGAGCAACCGCAAGAAGATGATTTGCTTTGAGGAAAAAGAAACCGGAGAACGGTTTATCTTCTCGGTGAACCACTTCAAGGCAAAATCCGGCAGCGGTAGTGGCGGAGATGCCAATCAAGGTGACGGACAAGGGACCTTCAATGCTACGCGCGTTGAAGAAGCACAAGCGGTCATCGACCACTACAAGAAATACCGTCAAGCTTTGGGCGAACAGGATATCTTGATTATGGGTGATTTGAATGCCTATGCAAAAGAAGATCCTGTCACACGACTGACCTCCAACGGCATGTTGGATTTGCATAGAGCTTTCCACGCCGACAGCAGTTACAGTTATCAGTTCGGAGGTTTAGCCGGTTATTTAGACCATGCGTTGAGTAATGGTTCGTTATATCCGCAAGTAACCGGTGTGAGCGGTTTTCATATCAATTCGGACGAGAACGACCGCTATACCTACGATAAATCAGACGACTACACCATGTTCCGCTGCTCCGACCACGACCCGGTTATAGTAGGTCTGCGATTGGACGGAACAAAGGTTTACGATCCTTCTCCTGCTATCAATAGCGCAGAGATCATCAGTGGTGAAGCAGGCGTGATGACCATCACCAATGCCATCAGCGAGACACCCAGTTATTATGCTATTTATGACATGAGCGGCGTGCTGATTGAGCAAAAAGAGATTGTATCCACGATGCAGGAAGTGGAACTGCCCGGGAAAGCCGGCGTTTATATCGTTTATATCTATTTCGACGGACAAGTTTACCAACGGAAAATGATTGTAAGATAAATGGATTTATTCAGCGAAATAGAGAACCCGGAGCGAGAAGAACTACGAGCCTTGCGTAAAGAGTTGGAAGAAGCCAATTATAAGTACTATGTACTTAATATGCCTACTCTCTCAGACCGTGAGTTTGACGAGAAGATGCATCGTCTGCAAGAATTGGAAGCTCTCTATCCTGATATGTTTGACCCAAAGTCCCCGACACAACATGTGGGGTCAGATTTGGTCGAAAGTCGAAAGACAAAAGACAAAAGCGGCAAGACCTTTGAAACGGTCAAACATAAATATCCAATGCTCTCACTGGCAAACAGTTATTCGCGCGAAGAGATAGAAGACTGGGTGCGCAAACTGCCATCGGACGTGGAGATTGTTTGCGAACTGAAATACGACGGATTGAGTATCTCTCTTTGGTACGAGAACGGTCAATTGGTTCGAGCTCTCACACGAGGTGACGGACAGCAAGGCGATGATGTGATTGCAAATATCAAAACTATTCCATCTATTCCTTGGCAAGTGGCAGGTGCACCGGCACATTTTGAGATGCGAGGCGAAGTATTGCTGCCTTGGGAACGATTTGAAGCACTGAATAAAGAACGTGAAGAACAAGAAGAACCGCTTTTTGCCAATCCGAGAAATGCCGCTTCGGGAACACTCAAACTGCAAGATCCGCGAGAAGTAGCAAGGCGTGGATTAGAGGCCTATCTCTATTATATGTTAGGCGAGAATCTGCCTGCTAAGACGCACTATGACAGACTGATGAGTGCTAAGCAATGGGGATTTCATATCAGCGATGCCATCAAGGTTTGTAAGAATGTGGACGAGGTGATGGAATATATCGCTTATTGGGATACAGAGCGAAAGAATCTGCCGGTTGCCACAGATGGTATTGTGCTGAAAGTGAACAACTTAGCTCAACAGGAAGAATTGGGATATACCGCCAAAACGCCACGTTGGGCCATTGCCTATAAGTTCCCGGCAGAAAGACAACTGACACTTCTCAAAGAAATCACCTACCAAGTCGGTAGAACAGGAGTCATAACACCTGTAGCCAATCTGGAACCGGTTCAACTGAGCGGAACCATTGTTCAACGAGCCACGCTGCATAACGAAGATTTTATTCGTCAACTCGATATTCGTCCCGGAGACCGTGTTTGGGTAGAAAAAGGAGGAGAGATTATTCCTAAAATTACGGGAAAAGAGGAGTCTACCCCCAACCCCTCCCTAAAAGAAAGGGAAGATTATTCGTTCCCGACTCATTGTCCGGAATGCGGAGCTGAATTAGTGCGCGTAGAAGGAGAAGCAGCATGGAGATGTCCGAACGAAAGCGGATGTCCGCCGCAAATAAAAGGCAAGATTGAGCATTTTGTGAGCCGCAAAGCCATGAATATTGATGGTTTGGGCGAAGAGACAATCGATTTGCTATACAAACAAGGACTGCTGAAAAATATCGCTGACATCTATAGTCTGCGTACGGAAGATATTGCAGCACAAGAACGGTTGGGTGAGAAGTCCGCGCAAAATATATTAGCAGGCATCGAAGCCAGCAAACAAGTGCCTTGGTCCAGAGTGCTTTTCGCTTTGGGAATTCGCATGGTAGGCGAGACTACGGCAAAAAAGATTGCACGCGTTTTCAATAGCATCGACACACTGCAATGGGCAACGCATGACGAGTTATGCGCCATCGAAGATGTAGGACCGCAGATAGCAGATAATATCATCGCATATTTCAATGATATTCGCAACCTGGAGATCTTGGAACGACTACGAGAAGCAGGACTGCAATTAGCACTCAGTGAGGAGGAGAAAAACAGTCAATCTATCTCCAATGCCCTGCAAGGATTATCTATTGTGATTAGCGGTACGTTTGAGCATCACTCCCGTGACGAATATAAAGGGATGATTGAAGCCCATGGAGGAAAAAATGTCGGCTCGGTAAGCAAGAAAACTTCCTTTATCCTTGCCGGCGAAAATATGGGACCCGAGAAACGAAAGAAAGCCGAAGAGTTAGGAATTCCGCTCAAGGCCGAAGAAGAATTCCTCGAAATGATACAATAAGAAAAATGAGAAAACTAAACCAAATCATATTCGATTATTTGCAGAAGAAACAACCGGCACGTGAATCACGTTTTCCGCATTTCGAACGACCACTGAAAGTGCTGGTGTTATATCGCAGCGATATTCTGGAGCGCAACGATGCCGTCAAAGCTATTCGGCAAGACTTATTACGACGCCAGATGGATACGACCATGTGGGGATTTGTGCAAAAGAAAGAAGTAAATTCTGCTATTCTGCCGCAAAGTCGCATCTTAGGACTAAACGATTATAATTTCTTTGGCAAACCGAATCAAGACATCTTAAACGATTTAGCCAAAGAGCAATATGACGTCCTGCTGGACCTTACTACACAACCTTGCTTACAACTGCGTTATTTAGCACTGTATGCTAAAGCGGACTGTAAAGTAGGATTGAACTTAGGCGAAGGGATTCACGATTTATTGATTTCCCCACCCGATTTGGATGCAGAACAAGCAGCGCCCGAAATGGGATGGTTATACTCGCAATTTATCAACTATCTAACTTCTATCAAAAGCAATGATTAAAGGACTTGGCACAGCACTTATAACGCCTTTTCGAGCAGATATGTCGGTCGATTATGACGCTTTAGACCGATTATTGGACACACAACTGACAGGTGCAGTGGATTATATCGTTGTGCTTGGCACCACCGGAGAAGCAGCAACGATGAGTGCTGACGAGAAACGGGAAGTAAGGCAACATATCGTCAAATATGTCAACGGTCGTTTGCCGTTAGTCTTAGGTGTCGGAGGAAATAATACCGCGCAAGTAATCTCAGACTTGCACGCTATGAAAAACGAGCTTATCCTAGACTTTACAGCTATTCTTTCCGTATGCCCGTACTACAACAAACCAAGTCAAGAAGGATTATTTCAGCATTTCTGTGCCGTTGCCGAAACAAGTCCTATACCGGTTATTCTCTATAATGTCCCCGGACGAACAGGTGTAAACTTACTGCCGGAAACAGTCATACGCATCTACGAAGCACAACCAAAGAAGATTATCGGCATTAAAGAAGCCAGCGGCAATATTGAACAGATTAAACATCTGATTTCTTTAGCCGCTCATTATCCGTCGTTGGCAGTTATCAGCGGCGATGACGGAATAGCATGTGATGTAATGAAAGCTGGAGGCAAAGGACTGATTTCTGTAGCAAGCAATGCTTTCGCAGAAGATTTTCATCGCATTGTGCATAAGCAAGACGAACAACTGCAAGCAAAATACACAGAAATGATTTATTTGCTGTTTGCAGAAGGCAATCCGGCAGGCATAAAAACTGTTTTAGCACAAAAAGGCATCATACAGAATTACCTGCGCTTACCGTTAGTACCGAATAGCGCAGGCATACAAGAGGCTATCGCGAAAGAATTATTGGTTTAATTTCTTCAGTGCCTGTTTCTTATACTCCGACGGAGACATTCCCATTTGGCGATTGAAATACTTGCCAAACAGCATTTGATTGCCAAAGTGCAGTCTTGACGCTATCGCTTTCACGGACATTTCTCCATAAACTAACATCTGCGTCGCATCACGCAAGACATAATTATTGATCCACCAGTTGGCTGTATGTCCCGATGCGTGTTTAGCACAGAAACTAAGATATTTCGCTGTAACGCATAACTGGTCCGCATAGAACTGAACAGCGCGTTCACGTTGATAGAATTTTTCCAACAAGTCCATAAAACGCGTCATTATTTGGTCGAAACGCTTGTCTTCTTGAGAGTCGGAAGACTGCGTTTTCCACAACCGTTCCGGAGCTATCAGACGGAAATAAAGTCTCATTAGCGAAGCACAAGCATCCAACATATTCTCTGCGTGCGGATGCTCCAAAATATCTTTGAGCAAAGCAACAATATCCATTACCGTACGCATCGCATAGGCATTATAAACGGACACAGGATTCTTGTGCATATCAGCATAGAATGCCAAACTTTTCTTGACGAAAATCATTTCACTCAAATGCTTGGACAATAAATACACAACAGAGTCTGCATCTGCTGATGCCTTCGTCACGCTAATACGCTGCCCGTCCAAGACAGCAACTGACATACCTGGTAATAATTTTATCGGTTTATCGTCAATAAGCACATTCACCTCGCCTTTAGTAACAAGGAGAAAACAATGCCAATCAAATTGCACATGAGCGGTTAAAGGGAAAAACTTCGGGCGTTGAATAAGATAAAAATCCTGCCCGCAATGCCATAATTCTCCACTCGAAAAATAATCCGGGAAGAACTCGTGCGCGTTGGAAGATGTATTCATGTTTTCTGTCCGTAGGTTAAAAGTGCCACAAAATTAGCACTTTTTTCTCAAACAGAAAAACATCTTATGTTTATTTTAACCTAATGCTAACGATTCGTGTAAATACGTATATTACATATTCACATTATTGTATTCCGGTTGCCCGGTTACTTCTTTTCCCAGCCAATCAGGACGAGTAAAATATTCTTGCTCATCACTCAGCTCTATTTCGGCTAACATGCGACCATCCAATCGACCGTGAAAAACATCCACTTCCCATCGGCCAACGATATATCGCGTTTTTTCAATAATACCCGGTTGGCAAAGCATCAACATTTCTCGTGCATCTTCCACATCAATCTCTTTTTCCCACTCAAAACGAGCGATGCCTTGACGAAGTTTATTGGATTTGATAGTCAGAAACGCCTGATTATCACAAATCCGAACACGTATCACGCAACCGGCCTCTTTATTTAGATAGCCTTGCACAATCTCATGTTTTGCCGTCGATTCGGACAAGAATGCTGTTGAACGAACTAAAAACTTACGTTCAATTTCTGTGTTTTTTGCCATAATATAACAGGTAAAATAGTTAAATTACGTTGCAAAGGTACGAAAAAAAAGCGATATGAACAAAAAAAACACATAAATATTTGCGTATATCAAAAAAAAGCAGTACTTTTGCACCCGCTTTTTGATCGAAGGTACTTGTGCCAAGAAAAAACGGCAAGAAAAACGCTTTTGAAAAATAAAGCAAATTTCAGATGCTAACGCATTGTTCGCCAAGCGCGAAGGAGAGATGGGTGAGTGGCTGAAACCAACAGTTTGCTAAACTGTCGTACTCGTAAGGGTACCGGGGGTTCGAATCCCCCTTTCTCCGCAAAAAAGAAATAGGAACCGTAAAGGCTCCTATTTTTTTATATATATTCTACTTTATTTCCCACGCACGCGAGATATTTCTGAAATGCCTCTTGGCTTATAACCACCGTTCCGCGACAGTCATTGGGATGAAAACTAAGCGAAGGAGCATCTTTCAAACGATGGTCAAGGAAAAGAATAACATGATGCTCCGTGTCGTTGATAAGCCCAAACGGACTTACGCTGCCGGGTTCAAGACCTAAATAACGCATCATACGTTCCGGAGAAGCAAACGATAATTTTCCGGGCGCTTTGAGTCCTTGAGAAACCAAGATTTCCTTAAGCCAGTGTTCGATATCATGAATAGCCAAATCGTCATCACATGGAAAACAAATAAGATAATGTTGATCGCCTTTGTGATTGCGCATGAAGATATTTTTGCAATGCAGACTGCCATCGTCATGCCACCAGCGTTTCGCTTCTTCTATGGTCTTTCCTTCCGGATGGTTGTAGGTCGTGAACGGAATTTGATGGTCCGTTAAATAACGCAGCACTTTCTCTTGTCTGTCCGAAATAATCTCATATTTTCCCCTACTCTCAAACCATTCTTTGCACACTGCACGCAGTTTCTCTTCATCGCAAATCATATCCCGTAAAACCTTAAGACTCTGCACATTACGAGAACTATTAAGCCACAAACGCATATATCCGCCTTCCGCATATTTCTCCAGCAAATGCTCATAACTACGGCGATAAAGCGTCTCAAAATCACCATCCGGATACAGTTTGGCGCTATAGGCCATGGTACGATGAATAACTGTTGTCGGTTCAATTTGCCTGTCTGCTTCTGCCACTATCGCACCATAAATCGTTCGAGGCGGATTTTTTCCGCTTGCACGATGATCTTCTACCGCATCACGCATGACCAGCAGTTGTTCTTTTGTAAACCATTGCAACAGATTTTCGTCCGCCAGCAATATTTCCCCGGAATAAATATGATGTTTTTCGCGGTCAATTCGCAGGCCCAAATCATGATACGCAGCTATCACATATGCCATTCGTTCATCAGCACCATGTTCTCGTGCCAAGACTAAACTCTCGTGAATTACTGCTTCGGCATGGTCGCGTTTATGCCCGCCGTCGAATAAATCATACTGCGGCAAAATGGTTTGCTCAATATATTGCTCTAATGTCATTGCGTAAATACATTAATGGCCAATCTTTCCAACCACAAGAAATAGTTTGAATAAATTATGATGGTGCAAAAGTACTACATTTTTTTGAATTGAACAAATTCTTTGCAAAAAAATCTCCAGTCACCTTTATCTCTCGTAATTGGTTCGATATTGGCTCGTAATTGACTCGATATTGACCCGTTCACAACAAGAAAAAACATAAAAAAGAAGGTTGTCTCACGACAACCCAATCTTTTCATTTAACCTTAAAATCTAATACCATGAAAAACACGATGCAAAAGTACTACATTTTTGCAAAACTGCCAAATATTTTAACAAAAAAACGTCAAAAATATAAATTTTGCAAAGTCAACATTGCAAAAAGCGAGCAAATTGCAAGCAAAATGTATCAATTAATCGCAAAGTGAAAACAAATCATCACGCGGATTGACCAACATGACAGGAACAAGTGCTTTTTTAATAGCATGTCGTTCAGGCGGCCCGAACAAAATGTCATCCAATCCATAATCTCTACTGGCTGTCAGGACCAGCAAGTCATGCTGAAAATCACGTTGACGTTCTCCGGATTCCTTAATAAGCGAAAAACTATCCTTACGCGCTTTAACAATTTCATAAGAAATAGGTTGCTCCAATTTCTCGTTGACAGATTTGATGCGTGTTACAATTCGATTCACATTCTGTTGAGCATGTGAACCATAATCATTGGCTTGCAAAAGAATGATGTGTGCACCTGTTTTTCGCGCCAAATAGGTACAAATCTCCGCTTTATAAGTCTCTTCTTCTAACATTGAGACAGGCACCAATAATCGACGGAGCGGTTTGATTGTCATCGTATTGGTAATAAATACATACGGCCGACGTTCATCTCTGCAATCGTTGAGATGATGCTGAATAGCGCGAGAATTATTCTCGCATTCGATAAGCCGTATATCTTCGTTATTATCCCAAATCATTCTGTAATCTGCATTTGGTCCATGGTTTGCCGATATTCCGCAGCAGCCGCTGCATGGCCACTGAAAGAGGAAGAGAAAATATGTGTTCCGCTCATGTCGGGATTGGCGCACATAAAGAGATAATTCGTTTTCGGTGCATTTAGTACCATATCCATCGTTTCAGGTGCCGGGCAACGAATAGGTCCCGGTGGCAATCCCGGATATTTATAGGTATTATACGGATTATCAACTGCCAAATGACGATTGAGAATGCGTTTCAATTTGAAATCTCCCACAGCATATTTAACAGTTGGACAAGCCTGTAGCAACATTCCTTTATGGACACGATTCAGATACAGGCTGGCAATAATCGGCATTTCTTTTGGATTATGACTCTCGCCTTCCACAATAGACGCGATGATAGCCACTTCAACCGGCGTAACACCTATTGAATCGGCTTTGTGGCGACGAGTGGAGTTCCAAAACCTGTTGTATTCGTATTGCATACGCGCAAAAAGTTGGTCCGGTGTGATATTCCAAAGGACTTGATAAGTATTGGGAATAAACAAACAACGGCTGGTCTCCTTATTCAAACCGAATTGAGCCATATACTCATTGCTATCCAGCAGTTGCAAGACTGTCAAACTGTCAATTTGTATATTACGCGTCACACGGCCGGCTAACTCTTCTCGAGTGCGCACATAATGATTCCAAGTAATATTAACCGGCGTCTGACGACCATATTTCAGTCGATCTATCAACTCTCGGTCACCTATTTGCGCAGGAAAAACATAATGTCCGGGTTCCGGATAATTGAACATCAGCATTCTTTTGTGCAAATAGAAATCATGCCGACTGCCTATATAATAATCGCTATCGAGCAATGCGAGCACCGAATCTATGCTTGCGCCTTTGTAGATGTTATAACTATGTTCTTTCCCGTCTTTGGAACGAAAATTACTTACCTGCAAACGGTAATACTGTTCAACAACAAAAGAGCCGGCTAATAGAATCAGCACACCAACACTCACCAATATGGTGCGAATGACATAACGTTTTTTCATAATTGTAAGGTTTTATTGTCCAACCAATCGTTTGATTTCCGATAATTTATTGAGTGCCTCCAATGGAGTCAAACTATTGATATCCAATGCTTTTACTTCGTCGCGTATTTGCTCCAATACCGGATCGTCCAGTTGGAAGAAACTCAATTGCATTCCTTCCCTATTCTCTCCGATAGCATCTATCGGTTTGGATATATGACCATCTTTGGCTGCATTCTCAAGGTCTGTCAATATCTGATTGGCACGTTCGATAATCGAATTCGGCATTCCGGCTAATTTGGCAACATGAATACCAAAACTATGTTCACTTCCACCACGAACCAGTTTGCGCAGGAAAATAACCTTGCCGTTAACCTCCTTGACGGACACATTATAATTACGGATGCGTTCGAATGTCTTCTCCATCTCGTTCAGTTCGTGATAGTGAGTAGCGAATAGTGTCTTCGCATGACCTTTATTCTCATGAATATATTCCACTATTGCCCATGCAATCGAGATTCCGTCATATGTACTGGTTCCTCTTCCCAACTCATCGAACAGCACCAAACTGCGTTCGCTTAGATTATTAAGAATAGAAGCAGCCTCATTCATCTCTACCATAAACGTAGACTCACCCAAAGAGATATTATCGCTTGCTCCTACACGGGTAAAAATCTTGTCTACCACACCTATCTGAGCGCTTTCTGCCGGAACAAAAGAACCCATTTGGGCCATCAGTACAATAAGTGCCGTCTGACGCAACAACGCTGACTTACCGGCCATATTCGGACCGGTTATAATCACTATCTGCTGGCCGGAATTATCCAATAGCACATCATTCGCAATATATTGCTCGCCTGCTGGCAATTGTTGTTCTATCACAGGATGACGACCTTGACGAATATCGATTACCAGACTATCATTCACATCCGGACACACGTAACGGTTTTCGGTTGCCACAGTCGCGAAACTCAGCAAACAATCCAACTGCGCCAAGACTTGAGCATCCAATTGCATTTGCGGCACCCATTCGGAAAGTGCCAAAATGAGTTCCATGTACAACCTATTTTCGATGATTTGAATCTGATCTTCTGCAGTAGTGATTTTCTCCTCATACTGTTTCAGTTCTTCAGTTATATATCGCTCTGCATTAACTAATGTTTGTTTACGAATCCACTCCGGCGGCACTTGCTCTTTGTACGCATTACGAACCTCCAAATAGTAGCCGAATACATTATTATATCCAATTTTAAGGCTCTGAATTCCGGTTCGTTCACTCTCGCGTTGTTGAATTTGCAATAGATAATCCTTGCCATCGGTTTGAATAGCACGCAATTCATCCAATTCCGTATCTACTCCCCGTGCTATGATATTCGGTCTTCCTTGAGCAATCGGAGGATCAGGCATAATCTCTGTTTCTATGCGTCTACGCATCTCCGAACAAGCGTCTAACTCATCGGCGAGCAAAGAGAGATAAACATTGTCCTTGGCTTCACTACAGATTTGTTTGATAGGCACTACAGCTTTTAACGCGCGGCCCAATTGAACCATCTCACGCGGATTAATTCGTCCCGTAGATACTTTGCTGACGATACGTTCAAAATCTCCGACTTCTTGCAATGCTTCCCGTAATGTCTCACGAGCTTCAGGATGACGATAGAGATGCTCCACAACGGTCTGTCGATTACGTATCGGACGCACTTCTTTGAGAGGAAACGCCATCCAACGGTGAAGCATACGTCCACCCATCGGAGTGATGGTTCTATCGATGATATCATATAAAGTACGGCTCTCTTCTGTTTGACCGTTCATCAATTCCAAATTACGAATCGTAAAGCGGTCCAACCACACATATTTATCTTCTTCTATTCGACTCAGATGTTGAATATGACCGGTCTGCAAATGTTGCGTCATATCCAAATACATCAATATACCTCCGGCGGCTGTCACACCAAAAGGAATCTTCTCCAAACCGAGACCTTTAAGCGAATTCACGCCCCACAATTTTTGCAAACGCTCGCGGGCTGTGGATTCCACTAACATCCAGTCTTCCAACTCAAAGGTAAAGAATTTCGAGCCGAAGAGTTGTTCCATCATGGCTTTTTTACCACGCAAAATCAAAACCTCTTTCGGCGCAAAATTAGCTAACAATTTGTCGATATAATCACTCTCTCCTTGCCCTGCTAAGAACTCTCCGGTGGAGATATCCAAAAAAGCAATACCTATTCCTTGTTTCTCAAAATGCAGACAAGCCACCCAATTATTCTCTTTCTGCGTAAGAGTCGTGTCGGAATAACTGACACCCGGAGTAACTAATTCGGTTACACCACGCTTTACCAGTTTTTTAGTCAGTTTCGGATCTTCCAACTGGTCACAAATAGCCACACGCAAACCGGCACGAACTAATTTCGGCAGATAGGTGTCCAACGCATGGAACGGAAAACCGGCCATCTCGGAACTCTGCATACCACCGTTATTTCGGTGCGTAAGCGTTATTGCTAAAATTTTACTTGCCTTCACGGCATCCTCGCAATAGGTCTCATAGAAGTCACCGCAACGGAAAAGCAACATAGCATCAGGATATTGTTTCTTGATGTCATAAAACTGCTTCATCATCGGTGTTAATTCTTCTGTCTTTGCCATATTTATCTCAAATCAATTGTTACTTTTAAATTATATCTCCGGCCGGTCAAATAATTCGGACTTGCCCATTGAAGATTATTTGCGTCAGCTACCCAAAAATAAGAGTTCACGTTCTTCCAACCTACAAGATTGAACACTTCAAACTGAATAGCCCATTGTTTCACATGTTTTGCACTCTCGGCGCGCATAAACTTTGCAGTCTTCTCGTTGAATGTATAGGTCGCTCCTATGTCGATACGTTTGTAAGTCGGCATACGACCCCATGATTGATTATTACGCGGCGCATAGAACGGTTGTCCCTCTGAGAATTGCATCTTCAAATGGAACTTCAACTGTGGCAATTGAGGTATATAGTCTTGGAACAACATCGAGAACGAATAGCGTTGTTCTTGAGGACTTGGAATCCATGCACTATTTCCTAATAACCGCTGTCGTGCAGTCATCGTTGAGAAAGAGATCCAACTATCTGCACCCGGCACCAGTTCTCCATACAGTTTCAAATCCAATCCGGCGGCATAACCTTCCGAATCATTCACACCCGAATAACGCACACGCACATTGTCCACGCTGTAACTCTCCATCCGGTCGATATACTTGTAGTACGCCTCGGCCGTAAACTTAAATGGTCTTCCCCATGCGCGGAAATAGTAGTCTCCACCCAATACAACATGCACGGAACGTTGTGCCTTGAGCGATTCATTCAAATCGATACGCGTGATGCCATACTCATCCGTAATGGTGTCACGCAATTCTTTGTAGAATGGCGCTTGATAATAAAGTCCTGTCGCCAAACGGAAACAGAAATCACGTTTCCATCCGGGAATCCATTCTACGCTTGCACGAGGCGAAGGAAGCACTTCATTATTCCAACTCCACCATTGCAAACGACCGCCTACTGTCAATATCCATTGTCCCGAACGAGTATTCCATTTATGCTGGTTTTGAATGTACGCTTGCACACGCGCAGAGCGAATCGTCGTATCGCCACGCATGGAATAATACAACTCCATGGATTTCTCGGTATTCGGAAGCGAATAACCGGCAGAATCGCGCCATTCCCATTCATTAATATGGTCTGCTATCAGTTCTGCCTGACCACTCACACCCCATGTAAGACTATTCTGCCCGCGAGTCCATTCTCCGTTATGCGCCAATGTCACAACACCGGCTTGCAGACTGTTACGCGAGTGTTGATGAAAAACACCTATACCTAAAACGGAAGATTGACCTTCGGACGGATCTACCAATTCCGTATGCACATTACCAGCCGACTCACCATCCATAGACGCATTACTCAGCACATATTCACCCGTTATATCGAAATTCTCACGCTCATTGGTATAAAAACCACTCACGTCAAAACCGATTTGCACCTCACGACTCACTTTGCCCTTAGCACTTAATGCCGCAAAAGCAGTCAAAAAACGGTCTTTCTCTTGGCCTTCGTAGTAGATATTCAGTCGTTTGGCATTTTGACCGCCAAAACTCTCACTCAAACTGTCCGGTTGGAAACGATAATCATTCTGACTGACGTTTCCTAAAAATGACATTTGCCATGCAGGACCGGTTTTCCATGTAATAAAGGTCTGGTAATCAAAATAATTCGGTTGATAATTGCCGCTTGTAGCAAGTGCACCAAGCATATATCTGCTCGTCTTATAGCGAAAACCATGCATCATACTGTACGTACTGTCGCCATGGCCCACATATACTTGAGCGCCTAACAAACTGGCACTTAATGTCGCTTCAAATTTATCCGGACGCTTATAGGTTATATCCAAAACCGAAGACATCTTATCGCCATATTGTGCGCCATAACCGCCGGCAGAAAAACTCACGTTCTCCACCATCTCCGGATTGACGAAACTCAATCCTTCCTGCTGACCGCTACGGATTAGCAACGGACGATGTACTTCTATTCCGTTCACATAAACTTCATTCTCGTCAAACGAACCGCCGCGCACATTATATTGACTACTCAATTCATTCGTCTGACTCACTCCGGCAAAAGTAATCAGCAGACTCTCAATAGAACCGCCTGTGGCATCAGGCATCACGCGAGTAGCTTCTGCGTCAATTCTATCCATCGTACCTTGTGTGTGCTTGATTCCACGAACTTCAATCTCCGTCAGCAATTGTTCATCCGTCAGCAATTGCACATTCACATTAAGCACATCGCGCAAGTCGATAATTCGCTGCTGAACGCTCGTATAACCTATCATCGAGAACGAAAGCACTACTGTATCGGACTCTTCTAACAGCAACTCATAATAACCGTTTTTGTTGGTACTCGTTCCTATCGGTTTATCTGCATTCAGCACAACCACGTTTGCCAATTCTATTCCGATATTATCTTGGTCTACCACATACCCATACACGCGTGCGTTGCGCGCGTACAAAGAAGCACACAAAAAAAGCAGCAACAAAAAGTTTACTATTTTTAAGATTTTGCTCATTTATAGGGTGAACGAAACTTTATCGGGGTTTGAACGTGGTTTGAACGTAGTTTAAACCTGGTTAACAAAACACAAAATATACACGATTATTAAGATTTTCTGATTTCGGATGCTAAGTTTTGATTTATTTCTTCTATATACGCAATTAGTTCTTCTCCGCCCAAACGAGTCTCGGCAGAAGTAACAAAGACCGGTGGTAATTCTTCCCACTCTTCCAACAAACGGTTTTTATATGCCTCCACATTTTCCTTCAAACGAACTTTGCCTAATTTGTCACCTTTCGTAAACACTAAGGCAAAAGGCACACCATTCTCGCCCAACCAACTGATAAAATCCAAATCTATCTGCTGCGGTTCATGCCTGCAATCAATCAGCACAAACAAACACACCAATTGCTCACGCAGCAAACAATAGCGCTCTATCATCCGCCGTAATGCTTCTCGTTGTTTCTGACCCGCTTGCGCATAACCATAACCCGGCAAATCTACCAGATGCCATGTTTGACTGCCGACAGACGCCAATTCGCTTACAACTTCAAAATGATTGATTAGCAACGTCTTACCGGGTTTTTGACTGGTCTTGGCTAATTTCGGATTACGGCACAGCATATTAATAAGGCTCGATTTACCAACATTACTGCGGCCAATAAACGCGTACTCCGGCAAACTGCTTTTCGGGCAACTTGCCACATCCGGATTGGAAATAATATATTGTGCGCTTTTAATCATTTATTTTTATTTTTCTGTCTTCTTGCCCAAGTCAGGAATCCAAAGAAACATCCAACAGTTACTAAACCGGCGATTAGATATCCTAACCAGCGTTTGTCGGGAGTAATATTCAATCCTTCCGGAGCTATCAAGATATAACTGCTGCACACCATCGTCATAAATAGTGCCGGTACCAAAGCAATCACATATCCAAAATGATGTTTTTTGTTCGGTTCTTGATCACTTATTCCTTTCTTGTATAACCATATAGTTCCCGCCCACAAAGTAAATACTGCCAATGTCTGGTTCGTCCACGCAAAATAACGCCATACAATATTAAAATCCACAAAGACCATACCAAAAACGCAGGCAAAAAGCGGGATAGCTATCATAAGACGTTTGGGTATCGGACGTTGGTCTAAATTGAAATAATCCGCAACAATCAGTCGTGCACTTCTTAATGCTGTATCGCCACTCGTAATAGGCGCGGCTATAACTCCTACGATGGCTAAAATGCCACCAACCATTCCTAACCATGAACGACTCACTTTGTCAATGACCAACGCTGCAATATTCTCTCCCGGATGTGCCGCAGCAAAAGCCTGCAATCCGTCTATGCCGTAAAGTCCTTTTTCCGGATCGGCAAAGAATGTTCCTGCTGCAGCGGCCCAGATAAGTGCCAAAATTCCTTCTGCCACCATCGCACCATAAAAAATCCAACGGCCTTGACGTTCATTCGTCACACAACGTGCCATAATCGGACTTTGCGTGCCATGAAAACCGGAAATAGCGCCACAAGCAATACTAACGAACATCATCGGAAATAAGGGCAATCCATTTGTCTGTCGGTTATGCAAGCCATCAAACACTTCCGGCATTTCCGAACTATGCCAACCTAACATCGCAATCATGATTCCCACACCCATGAACAGCAATATTCCGCCAAAAATAGGATAGAAACGACCTATCAGTTTATCCACAGGAAGAACAGTTGCTAAAGCGTAATAACCGAAAATTATCAACACCCACACAATAGGAATCTGATGAATAATCCCAGAACGTTCCAATCCGTACGAACCAAGCGGAGCAAGACCTTGCAGCAAAGTAGCAGGACCGCTCAAAAAAGTCGTTGTCAGTAATATTAGAAGCACTAACGTCAAGACGCGAATAAACATCTTCAAGCCAGCTCCTTTTCCTAACTCATCACCAATGATGTTTGGAAGTGATACTCCGCCTTTGCGAATGGAAAGCATTCCACTCAAATAATCATGTACTCCTCCGGCAAAAATCGTTCCGAACACAATCCAGAGAAATGCAGCAGGACCATAGAATATTCCCATAATAGCTCCGAAAATCGGACCTAATCCTGCTATATTCAAGAATTGAACCAGAAACACACGCCATGGAGCCATCGGCACAAAATCCACTCCATCCGTCTTCGTCAATGCCGGAGTTTTACGCTCCGGTTCTATGCCAAACACATGTTCTACTAAAGTGCCGTAGGTAAAAAATCCTACCACCAATAATATTAATGCGATAATAAATGTAATCATAGCACACAATTTTGCGCTGCAAAATTACTACAAAAAACTTGAATTTCCAAATAAATTGGAAAAAAAATTACAAGAAAAGGAGAAACATGGCTATCGTATGACTCATCGACCCAAGAATGATGAAGACATGCCAAATAGCATGATAAAAAGCACGCTCTTCATCCAATCGAAAGAAATAAGCTCCGATAGTATAAAAAACTCCTTCTGCCACCACCCACCAGAAAGCAGAATGAGGCATCTCTCGCCACATAGGAACGATTATCAATAATGCGACCCATCCCATTATCAGATAAAGCGCTAATGATAATTTAGGATGTTTTCCTAAAGCAACCATTTTCCCTACAATTCCGGCAATAACGCATAGCCATAGAAAGACAAACAAACTCCATCCTGCCCAACCGCCGACCACGGAAAGACAGATAGGAGAATAACTGCCGGCTATCATCACATAGATTGCAATATGGTCTAACACACGCAACCGGTATTTGTGAATCGGTTCGCTTACAGCATGATAAATCGTGGACGAAGCATACATCAATACTTGCCCCGCGAGAAATAAACATATTCCTATTATTGCCACTACCGATTGTGTACTGACCACCAACCGCAATAAAGGATAAATCACACCAACAGATGCAATCAATGCCGGTAGATGAGTATAAGTATTTGCACGTTCTTCTGCTGTCATTCTGCAAAATTTGTTGCAAAATTACAAAAATGTTTGCATATATGCAAATTTTTTCGTACCTTTGTCCCGCAAATGTGTGCATTTAATTTAAAATAAAATATATTCTACTATGACAACACAAGAGTTGCAACAGGCTTTCGAACAAGCCTATGGCCGCAAGGCTGAGAAAATCTATTTTGCTCCCGGGCGCGTTAATCTAATTGGAGAACACACCGACTATAACGGAGGTTGCGTTTTTCCTTGTGCTTTAAGTTTCGGCGCATGGTTATTGATTGCTAAGAACAACGACAAAGTATTGCGTTTCCGTTCTCTCAATATGCCGCAAGTGTACGAGATTGCCTTAGATGCCATCAAACCACAAGCAGACCGCGCGTGGTGCAATTATTCTCTCGGATGTATGGAAATCATCCATCGTCGTCATCCGGAGGCTAAACTCGAAAGCGGTTATGACTTGCTCTATTACGGAAATGTCCCGGCAGGAGCAGGACTGAGCAGTAGTGCTGCTATGGAAGTTGTTACAGCACGTGCGTTTACAGAAGAAATGGGTTGGAAAGATGCAGACGATAAGAAATATCGTACAGAATTAGCACTTATCGGTCAGGCTTGCGAGCATGAATATGCAGGTGTGATGTGCGGAATCATGGACCAATTCGCTTCGGCACAAGGCAAAAAAGATCATGCTATCTATCTCAACTGTGACACTCTCGACTTTGAGCACGTGCCGGTTAAACTGAATGGCATTAAAGTGGTTATCACCAATACACATAGTCCGCACCATTTGGATTCTGGCGCTTATAACGACCGTGTTCGTCAATGCAAAACAGCAGTAGAGCAAATCTGCAAAGTAAAACCGATTAAGTTCTTAGCTGAACTTTCTCCTGAGGATTGGGAGACAGTAGAAAGCGCTATTACCGATCCTATAGCAAAGAAGCGCGCGCGTCACGTGGTAGGAGAAGTAGCTCGTACTTCCGCTGCCGTAGAGGCATTAAAGAAAGGAGAAATCGAGTACTTTGGAGAATTGATGACTGCAAGTCATATTTCGCTTCGCGACGATTATGAAGTAACCGGTCCTGAATTAGACGCTCTGGCAGAAGCTGCATGGCAAGTGGACGGAGTTTTAGGAAGTCGTATGACCGGTGGTGGTTTTGGCGGATGTACCGTAAGTCTGGTGCGCGACGAAGCCATTGACGCATTTAAGAAATTCGTAGGAGAAGAGTACGAGAAGAAAACAGGTCTGAAAGCTGATTTCTACGTAGCAGAGATTGGTGATGGTGTTATGCGTTTAGCATAATTTAGATTGCTCATGAAACAAATACAATTCTATACCATCCGCAGTAAAAGCGGACTGGTAGCTGAGATAAGCACTCTCGGAGCCAAAATAACCAAACTGATTGTTCCTAACGACAAAGGCGAGAAAAAAGATGTTGTTCTCGGGTTTAATACTGCAGAAGACTGGCAACAGAAAGAGACATACTTCAATGCCATTTGCGGACGAGTAGCTAATCGTATTAAGGACGGCAAATTCAGCTTGGACGGGCGAAACTATCAGTTACCAATCAATAACGGCACAAACAGTTTGCACGGAGGAGTAGAAGGTTTTAATGCCAAATTATGGGATGTAACTGCACAAAGTCTCTTTGAGATAACACTTCATTACCGCGCTAAAGACGGTGAAGAAGGATATCCGGGCAATGTGGATATTTGGGTAACTTATACTGTCACCAAGGATAATTGTTTACGCATCCACTATGAGGCAAAAACAGACCAACCGACTTTGGTTGCCATGACTAACCATGCGTATTTCAATCTGGCAGGCGAAGATAGCGGTCGTGTGGATGAACATATTCTGCAGATTAATGCCGATTATTATACGCCTTTTGACGAAACAGCTTGTCCTACAGGCGAGATTTTGCCGGTAGACGGCACTCCTATGGACTGGAGAAAACCGGTACGAATTGGTGACAGAATTAACGATCCGTTTTTTGCTCCCGGAAGAGGAGTGGACAACAACTGGTGTTTATGCGAAGGCAATGCTCCAAAAGAATTGCGTCATGCAGCTACATTACAAGCTGACGGGCGAACAATGGAGTGTTGGACGACGATGAAAGGACTGCAAGTCTATACCGGCAATTGGGTAGAACAGAATATCGGCAAAGGCGGAAAGCTGTACGACATACAACACGCCGTTTGTTTAGAAGCGCAAAACTGGCCTGATAGCATCAATCATGCCAACTTCCCGAACATTGTTCTTCGACCGGGTGAAAAACTTGACGAAACAACAGAATATCGGTTTGTATGATTTCTCTTTTATTAGCAATAAGTACGCTCTTGACCAGTTGGCAATTTCGTCAAGAGCCGTCTGAACAGATGCCTAATGCCGATACCACTTGGCATGAAGTGCGTATTCCTCACGATTGGTCCATTAGCGGTCCTTTTGACAGAGCGAACGATTTACAAGAAGTGATTGTCGTTCAAAACGGAGAGAAGGAACCAACGTGGAAAACCGGTCGTAGTGGTGGTCTGCCTTGGATGGGAAAAGGACACTATCGCACGCGTGTGAAAGTAAATAAGGAAAAATTCTACACGCTGGTCTTCGATGGCGCGATGAGTCATGCTGATGTGTATGTGAATGGCGAAGAAATGGTGTATTGGCCATACGGATACAATACATTCGATTGCTATATTCTGCCCCACCTCATCACAAGCGATAGTGTGGATATTGATGTCTTTTTAGAAAATAAACCACAACAAAGTCGTTGGTATCCGGGAGCCGGTTTATACAGAAATGTTCATTTAGTAGAGAGCCATCCTATTCATATTCCGACATTTGGCATAATGATTCGCACGCCAAAAGTAAGTCGCCATCAAGCACAAATCACCGTTGAAGTAGAATTACAAAACGGAGTGGATAGCATCTCTGCGCAAGCAGCAGGAGTGGAGATCAAAACCGAAATTTGGCACGAAGGAGTGATTGTTGCCACAGCAATGGGACAAAAGGCTGTAACAGAAGTTAATCTGCCGCAACTCTGGAGTCCGGAAACACCTAATTTATATACCGCTCGCACGCTTGTGATGCGTGACGGACAAATCTTAGATGAGCAAGAGACTCGATTTGGAATTCGTAGTATCAAATACACTCCGGAACACGGATTTCAGTTAAATGGTCAAACGCGCAAATTCAAAGGCGTTTGTCTGCATCATGATTTAGGTCCGCTCGGCGTTGCCGTCCATAAAGATGCATTACGCCATCAACTAACGATGCTCAAAAAGATGGGTTGTGATGCTATCCGCACCAGTCATAATATGCCGGCGCCGGAATTAGTGGAGTTATGCGACGAGATAGGAATGATGATGATGGTAGAACCATTTGACGTATGGAATCATGGCAAGACCGATAATGATTATCATGTAGAATTCGACGATTGGTGGCGATGGGATATCACGAATATGGTAAAACACTATCGCAACAATGCGTCTGTAATGATGTGGTCAAGCGGAAACGAAGTATGGAATCAAGTATTGCCGGACGGAATAGAAATAGTCACACAACTACAAGACCTCTTCCATCAACTCGATCCTACTCGTCCTGTGACCAACGGAATGGACCAAGCCATGCATATTATCCATAATGGTTTTGGCGCAGCTGTTGAATTGCCGGGACTGAATTATCGTACAGGTCGTTATTTGGAGGCATTCGAATTCCTACCGCAGAAAATGATTTTAGGTAGCGAAACTGCCTCTACTGTTTCCAGTCGTGGTGTTTACAAGCTGCCTGTAGTCATTCGTCCGGACGCTATATACAACGACAATCAATCATCCGGTTATGATGTGGAATATTGCGCATGGTCCGGCCTTCCGGAACAAGATTTTCAACTGCAAGATGACTATAATTGGACACTCGGACAGTTTGTTTGGACCGGTTTTGATTATTTAGGAGAACCGTCTCCGTACGACACGGACGCATGGCCAAGCCATAGTAGTTATTTCGGAATTATCGACTTAGCGTCTTTGCCTAAAGACCGTTACTGGCTCTACCGCAGTCAATGGAATACAGAAGAGCCAACATTACATATTTTACCGCATTGGAATTGGTCCAAAGGCGATATTGTGCCTGTGTTCTGCTATACCAATTATCCTGAGGCAGAATTGCGTGTAAACGGCAAGAAATACAGTCGTTTACGCCATGCCACAGCAGAAGAGAGTGAACGATTGGCACAAGGCGAATCGATTAAGGGCGTAAGCGAAATGCCGCAAGTAGGCCAATTTGAGATACCTGAATGGGGTTCAGCTCCTCGTCCGGAATTATTGCCAAGATACAGATTGATGTGGTTTAATGTGCCTTATAAGAAAGGAAAAATAGAAGTAATAGCGTATGACGAGAATGGCAAGAAAGTCGACAAACAAGTCATTCGCACGGCCGGTAAACCGCACCATTTAGAAGTTATTTGGGCCAATGAGGACGAGAATCCGGAAGAATTATGCTATATGACAATAAGAGTTGTGGATAAGAAAGGGAATCTCTGTCCGTTTGCCGATAATTTAATTACATACGAAGGAGACGGTTTTGTGGCTGCTGCCAATGGAAATGCCGCTTGTTTAGACAGTTTTGGAGAACCACGGATGCATGCTTTCGCAGGACAATGTACGTTTATCGTAAAGAAAGGCAGTAAGGGTTCCTTCCAACTGGTTAAATAGAGACATTCAAAAATCACGGGATAATATACCATGTATATTATAGGTATAAGCGGGATACGTTAAAACCAGGTAATACATAGGTAACGCATAGCAAACAAATAGCTCGGGCATTTCACCCGAGCTATTTTTTGTGAGCCTACCCCATCCCCTCCCTGAAGGGAAGGGCTGAAGTATAGCATTTTTTTTAGCGAACTTGTGTACCTTGAGCGTTGTACATCTTGTTGTCACGAATGATGTAGAGAACACCATCTACAACAACTTTCTGTGCTTTCTCGGTTAGAGTAACGTTCTCGATTCCTTGAGCTTCTACAGTCCATTTGTACAAATCAGGATCAGAGAGGTCAACTGTAGCCTCAGTACCTTCTGCAGTTGCTAAGAAGTCAACCATTTTGAGGTTACCCATAGCTTCCCATTCTTCAGAAGCATTAAGAACCATGATTTGGTTGTCCCAAGTGCCTTTTTGACGGAACTTGAAGCCATCTGTAGATCTTGCATTAGCTACAGTAACCGTCCATTCGCCCTCAGCAAATGTCATCTCGTCACCAGCCCAGCTATTCCAATCACCCATAGCCTCTATACCTTCAGCAGGAGCACCTTCCGGAGCGAGAAGTGTGATAGTGATGTTACGAGCCTCTTCAGGAGCGGTACATACAGTCCATTGATACTTGCCATCTTCCCAATATTCAAATACAAGAGTAGTATCTTTTGTTGCTACCGGTAATGGAATATTGCTGAAGTTCTTCCAACCATCGTTTTCTTCATCGTAATACTGCAACTCATTATTCCATTTCAAATTGAGATCGAAGAACTTAAACGCGTGCTCTTCTTCATCCTCAATTACATAGACGTAAGCTTCATCACCTTCATAAGTAGTTTTGTTCATCTCTGTACCAGCCCAACCATCAAAATTACCAACAATAGCCGGAGTAACATACTCACACTCAGGAGCGAAGAGAACAATTGTGTACTTGTGCTTTGGTATTTCTACACAAGGAGTCTTATGAGCTTTCCAATAAGCAATCTCATACACATAGAAACCTGCACTGGGGAATGTTACATTTGCTTCATTCTCATAGCCATCTTCAATGGTAGCAGTTCCTGTTCCGTCGCCACCTTTGTTGATCCAAGCATTTTTATCACCTGCTTGATAATCCCAACCGGAGAAGCTATTGTCTTTCAATTGGAGCGGTTTTGCTTGGAAATTAGCAGAATAAGTAGCAGAAGCCACATACCAACCATCATAGCCGGTTACAGCCTCGAACGTAGTACATTTAGTAGGGTCATCAGACCATTCGTTGTAGGAACCTGCGAGCACTACATCGTTACACGGAGCAACATCGAAATAGCAGCAGAGGATAACATCGGTAGCCGCATTTCCATACTCAGACAGAACAGCCGTAGTAGGCACGGTTTCCAGAGATGCAAACATGCTAACGCTCATGAGCGCAGCAGCCATAAATGCATAAATCTTTTTCATAGGTTAAAAAATTAAATGTTAATAATGATAATGATTTTAATTAAATTTTGTTGATTAATATTATATTAATTGCATCAAAACTGACGTTTTGGATGTTTCTTATTATTGAGCATAGGTATAACCGTCTCCGCCTTCCAATTGGGAAACCGACAAGACTTGTGTTTTGAAGTTCGGGTTCACACGCTTGTCATCTGACGGGATTGGGAACCAGTTCCATTTTTCGTCCATAGGTTTGAACGTAGGCGAGCCTGCACGTCCTTCCCATTGATAACTATTCTCATCAGCTTTCGGTCCTGCAAAGCGGTGGAAACGGATGAGGTCTGTACGACGACGTCCTTCTCCCCAGAACTCGCGGCTCCACTCATCACAGAGTACTCCCAAATCGATAGACGTAAGCGGAGTTGCTTTTGCTCTTTTTCTGATAGTGGTGTTAATCAGATTCATCGCGCCTTGCTCATCACCGGTACGGAACATAGCTTCTGCTTTGGTGAGGTAAGCCTCAGCAATACGCATGAACGGGATATCTGTATCCGCCCACTCAGAGTGTGAACCTTTTACTTGGCTGAGACTATCGGATGTTGAATAAACCGCTGTGAATTTCGGGCAAGCCCAAGAAGCATAGAAATCAGCAGCAGAACCGCCTGACAATTTCCATTTATTCGGATTGCCTTCTACATAAGAGCAAAGGATAGCTCGGTCATCACCTGCCAGAGCCGGCATTTCATATTCATTCGCCTTGATAGACGTAGCAGCTGATACATTGAAGAATTTACCGACGAGTTCCGGCGAAGAGCGGAAACATTTCCAGTTCATAGAACATCCCCAAGGTGTCATACCACCATCACGCATAGCAGCAATCACAAACGGAGAACCGCAATAAGAGATACAATAGTTACCATCTTGGTAGATGAGCAGAACAGCTTCTTGTTGTGCACCATTGACATCATTGTCACCCATAAAGAGTTGTTGATATGCCGAGAAACGTGTGCCATCCGGACAAACTACATCCTTTTCATAAAGTGAATAACCACCTTTGATAGCATTATCTGCAGCCGCTAAAGCCTCCGGCCATTTAGCAGTACCCGTATAAATCTCTGCATTCAAATAGAGACGAGCCAAAAGCAACCACGCTGCTGTTTGGTCAACGCGATAGAGTTGCAAACGCGTAGCCGGAAGAGCCGTTGTCAAGTCTTTCAGTTCAGTTTCCAACCAAGTGAACAACTGAGTACGAGAAACAAACTCCGGATAATCAAAACTCTCCTTATCCTGGAATGGGATATACTTGAACATATCAATCATATACCAGTAGTTCAGCGCACGGATGAAACGAACCTCAGCCGCTTGTTGCATTCCTTTTGTATCTGATTGGTCTGCATACTCAAGGAAGTGATTGCAATACTTAATCACGATGATGAAACGGTCGTAGAGCATTTTGACAAGTGCGTTATCGCCATTCCATGACATAATCTTAGCCTCAGCTACACCTGCATCATCCCAAATCCACCAACCTTCATCAGTTGGGAATTCGTTCAGTTCCCACATCACGCGATAGAATCCAGATGCACCTTCGTCCGCTCCGGAGATATCCGGTGAACCTGCAGAACCTTGCTGACCCGTTGTAGCGAGTGTTGCATAGATTTTGGTAAATAATGCATCTTGATTGAAACCGGTTGTGGAGTGCTTATCAATAGGCGTTGTGTTCAAATCTTGTACACATGAAGCCATCGTAACGGCTACAAAAGCCAGAGCCACATATTTTACTATATTTTTCATATTATTATGAGTTTTCAGTTTTTAGTAATCCGTTATCAACTTTAGAATTGTAGATTAACACCTAATACAGTAGTCATAGAACGCGGATAGATGTTGTTGTCTATACCACCGAACACCTCAGGATCCAATCCTGAATAACGAGAGATGACAAACGGGTTGCTGACCGTACAGAATACACGACCAGAAACAACCGGGCGTTTGAATGACCAACCTAACGTGATATTATCACAACGAAGGAATGACGCATTCTCTACGAAATAATCAGTAGCATACCACTCTCCAAACTTCTGTGTACCTGCTTCATCAGAATAAAGTCCATCTGTACGCATGTTGTCCACATAATAAGTTGTGAAGCACTCACGTAAGATTCCGGACATATAATTATTCTTATTAAAGTTGTCACGTGTGAGGTTCTGCAGACTGCTTGCCTTAACATCGTTGTAAACATAGTTGCCAATGTTCGCACGGAATGACATACCAAGGTCGAAATCATAGAATTGGAATTTCATCTGGAATCCCATTGTGACAGGAGCAGCCGGATTGTGGTAATGATACTTATCATTCTCATCAATCTTTCCATCATTATTGCGATCTACAACATACCAATATTTGGTACCATCCTCACGATAGTTGCATGCCGATTCATAAACATAGAACGAAGACGCAGCATGACCTTTGGCGTGTTGCTGTACAGTATTACCCATACCGGAACTGATTCCACCCGTGTTAACAGGAGCTTCATCTTCTCCGTTGTTCAAACGGATAATTCTGTTTTGATTCCAAGTAACATTGTATCCAAGGTCCCATTTGAATTTACGTCCTAAGTCAAGAACAACAGCATTCAGCGAGAACTCAATACCTTGGTTCGAAAGAGCACCAACGTTAGACATAATATAGTTACTAAAGTTTGTACCTGCGGCTACACGAACGCTATTGAGCAAATCGTCTGTTTGACGATAGTAGTAATCAATAGCACCGGAAACACGGTTGTTGAGGAAGGAGAAATCAATACCGGCGTTATAAGTCGTTGTTTTCTCCCAAGTCAAACTATGATTGTATCCTTCCGGACGATAGCTATAATAAAGGACATTTCCGTTTTGGTCAATCACATATTGTCCCTCCGCCGGATTCAGGACATTTGCGTCCTTATCTTCCGTAGCATAGTTGTCTCCACCTACAGGATAGTAAGCTCCGTAATTGATAGTTTTGGTATATTTAGCCAAGTACGGGTAATCACCAATACCTTCTTGCTGACCTGTGATACCATAACCAAGACGAAGTTTGAAATCATCCAACCAGTTAACATCCTTGAAGAAAGTCTCTTTGATCTTCCAACCTAATGCTACAGAAGGGAAATAGCCCCATCTATTCTCTTTGGCAAAACGAGACGAACCATCAGCACGGAAAGTTGCGGTAATCATCAATTGGTTCCAACCGATATAATTGATACGGCCGAAGAAGGAAACCAGATAACTCTCTGTTTTGCTTTCACCTGTTTGGAAGTTAAATTGTGTTCCTGCAAGAGGATTGCCTTCTTTATCCAGTTTTGTACAAGTAGGTTGATATAAACCATTACCTTCGCTGAAGTAATCATTGTAGAAATGTTGCCACTCATAACCAATCATCGCATCGAAATGCTGATTCTCATTGAAATCTTTATAGTATTGAGCGGTTGCGTTGAATTGGAGGTTATATTTATGCTTTACTTCATAACCTTCCCATCCATAATAGTGGTTTGCAGCACCCGTCGGCAAATTGCGTGATACTTGTTTACCACAGGAATAATCTGCACCAAAATTAGCATGGAGACGCAAGTCTTCAAAACCATGAATCTTATAATCTGCCTCGATGTTTCCAACAAAGGCACCGGAATTAGCGATGGATGATTGCTGGTTGAGCGCAGACACAGGGTTCATCGTTGTATTGTCCTTCGGTTTGAGTGTCCAGAAAGGATCACTATAAGCAGCCTCTGATGTAGGTTGGAAATAACCGCCGAACATATTCTGCGAATCTTCGTCAGAGAGAAGTACATCTCCGTAAATTCCCGTTGAACCGCCTCTAACAGGTTGTGTCGGGTCCATAGAAAGAGAAGCACCAACCACTCCCGGTTCGTAACTATTATAGATATACATTCCCTTTGCATTCAAATTGAATGTCAAGTGATTATCAAGGAACGAAGGATTAAGATTGAGCGCTGCAGTAACACGCTGCATTTGCGAAGACTTGATAGTACCATTATTGAGCGTATAACCAATGGATGCGCGATAAGGCATATGTTTGGTACCACCCATGAGCGAGATATTATGGTCCGTAGAAACCGCTGTGCGGTATACTTGGTCTTGCCAATTGGTGTTGGCTGTTCCAAGATATTTCATTTCTTCCTTAGAATAACCGAGTGCCATAGCATAAGCGCGTACTTCATCTCCTGTAAGTGTTTGGAGTTTGTTAGTAAGCGTACCGAAAGAGACATTACCATCATAAGTCACTTTCAGTTTTTGTCCTGCGGAACCTTTCTTCGTTGTAATGATGATGACACCATTGGAAGCACGCGAACCATAAATAGCGGTAGCGGAAGCATCCTTGAGGACCGTAAAGGTTTCAATATCCGAAGGGTTGACCATTGAAAGCGGGTTTGCAGCACCCGGAATACCATTATTATCCATTGCCAGACCATCGATGACGATAAGCGGGCTGTTGGATGCATTCAAAGATGAACCACCACGAATACGGATAGTAGAACCACCACCCGGTGTACCACCATCGCTTGTTACAGCCACACCGGCAATCTTACCGGAAATCATCTCTTGTGCGTTGGTTTGCAGACCTTTGTTCATGTCATCAGGTTTGATAGCTGTTACAGAACCGGTAGCATCGTTCTTTCGAACAACACCATAACCGACAACAACTACTTCATCCAATAACTCTGAGTCCTCGCCCAAACGAACATTCATAGACGGCGCAGCATCGAGTTCCTGTGTTTTGTATCCCATGTACGAGATTTGCAGTTTTGCTCCGCTCTGTACATTAAGTGTAAAATTACCGTCAAAATCAGTAATTGTACCATTGGTAGTACCTATTTCCAAAATAGAAGCTCCAATGATAGGTTCGCCATTGGCTGCGTCAGTAACAACACCTTTCACAGCCACTTGTGCGTAAGTAGTCATGCCTAACAAAAGCAAGGCAGACATCAATAAGGCGCGTAAATTAAGCATATCTTTTTTCATGGCATATTAGTCGTTTTTAAGGTTATATGTTTCTCCTTGATAATCTACCACACCTTTGCTGATAACAAATCCGGAGAGCGAAAGAGTCTGGAAATCTTTTTCCGTATCTTTTTGTTCGTTTGTGACTTCAACTCCGGCTTTCTCTTCAGTATATTTGAGAGTAGAAGCGCCTGAAAGAAGAACATCAAATGTACGTCCGTTAATAATAGACTGGATAGTCCATTCTACTTCCGGCATGGTAAAAGTAGAGTCTTTCACGATAGCTTTATTGCTAGTAGGATCTGTATAAACCTCTTCCGTCAATTCTACATAACGATAAGCGAACGAACCGATATTTCTAGTTCCTTCTCTTTTGAGAGCAATCGTACCACGTGCTACATTCAGCGGACCTACGTTTCTCATTTCTACAATCGTGTCCACAGAGGAAACGAGGAAAGTAATACCATGTTTACCTGCATTTTTACCACGTTTGGCAGCTATGGTATCTACTATCACCAAGTCCACTAATTCGCCTGTAACGGAGTCTATGTGTGCGCTTGCTACGTTACCGAACTTACGAATATACCATTTGATGGTATCGGAATATGCTGCCAAATCGCTGAGATATTGTGCTTTTGCCGAAGCTGTATCTTCCGGCGCATAATAAGCCACATCCGATGTCCACTTGAGATAAGGAATAGAATCCTCTCTCTGGTAGTAAAGGGTGTCGTCTAAGATGAATGTGACATCTTGCAAACTCTCATCCAACGTAGCAGAGGTTGTAGCGGTTGAATTTGCCACTTTAACCGTAGCGTAAGAAGGAAGATACAAGACTCCGTCCGTCCACAAAAGATTTTCCGTGGTGGCATCCTCAAACGTAACCGTAACATCCATTCCCAAATTGATTTCGGACATTGACGAATTCCACGTTAATGTTTTTTTGTTGTCTTGAACAGTACCATTTCCCGTTGTACGTTGTTGGTAGTAACCTGTTCCATCCTTTGCGAGATTCCATTCATAGAAAGTGGTACTCATCGTTGTTGAGTCTACAGCCGTGTAGACATAAGTTCCCACCAGTGTTTTTTGCGCCAATTGCTCATCGACAGCAAACAGATCGGTTTTATCCTTTCTGCATCCTACCATGCCGAAGAGCGCCAAAGCACATACACATACAAGTAGTTTGTTTCTCATAAATAGATTTATTTTTAGTTAATTATTTATGCTTTTGATTTTATTCTTTTCTTTCTTTAATCAAGAATACCGACGCAGCGCCAAGGACGAGTAAAACGCCTGCTATAACTAACATTCCGGCTTGCGTGCCTGCGCACACATATTTAAGGAGAAGTCCTCCACACAGCGCAGCAACGATTTGCGGAATACAAATGGTACAATTGAAGAGTCCGAGGTAATAACCCATATTTCCACCCTTGATAGCATTGGTGACGATTGTAAACGGCAATGCTAACATTGCAGCCCAAGCAGCACCGATAAGTGCATAACTGAACCAAAGAATATACTGATTGGTGACAAACCAAATTGAGATAAATCCTATTGCGCCAACCAATAATGAGATTGCGTATGCACCTTTGTTTCCTGTCCATTTTTCCAACAGCGGAAGAACCATTGCCCATAAGAGCGATCCAATGGCTTGTACACAGAACACTACTCCAACCCATCCTCCTGCATTTTGGAAGGCTGCGTCTGCCGCATTCACTCCGTCCCATCCAAAACAATTGATGGCGATTGCACCATTGGAATAAGTCCACATATACATAAATGCTGCCCAACAGAAGAATTGTACCAATCCGACAGTCCAGAAAGCAGAAGGAGCTTCAATCAGCAATTGGATGAAACCTTTCTCCTCTTTGTTTTCCTCTTTTTTCTTGAGGTCGATTCCGTGGAAGGCTGCATATTCTTCCGGATTCATCTCTTTGACCGTTGCGAACGTATACAGGCAGCAGAGAATCAGTATTGCTGCGCCTGCATAGAACGACCATTTAACCGAATCAGGAATAACGCCGTCCGGCGCAGTATTTGCGATTCCGATCCATGTAAAGCAAATCGGGAAAAGATAACCAACAACCGAACCTGCATTACACAATGCAGATTGAATAGCATACGCCGTTCCTTTTTGCTCTTCATTTACCATATCGCCGACCATCATTTTGAACGGCTGCATAGCGATATTAATAGACGTATCCAAGAACATCAGACTGAACACGCCAAACCACATGGCCGCATTCAATCCCAGAAAAGCAGATTGCGCGAAAGTAAAATTACCGGCATTCGGCAAGAGAACCATTACAGCAACAGCAATCAGCGCGCCTACGATTAGATAAGGCATACGTCGTCCGAGACGTGTCCACGTCTTGTCCGAATACTTACCAACCAAAGGTTGAACGATCATTCCCATCAACGGCGGAAGGATCCAAAAGAAAGATAACTGATGAGGATCAGCACCGAGGGTTGCAAAAATACGGGAAATATTGGCGCTTTGTAGTGCATAAGCAATCTGCACTCCGAAAAAGCCGAAACTCAAGTTAAAGAGTTGTGCAAAAGACAAATTTCGTTTTTGCATGGTATTTATGTGATTTTCTATTGGATATTTATATCCATTTCGGTTAAGCGGGTGCAAAATTACTGCTTTTTTTTCGAATGTGCAAGAGAAAATAAATATTTTTTTCATTTTTTTCGTTTTTTTTCTCAATTTTCGACATTTAGGGCATATTTCGAAAAAATTCCAGTGCAGAAATCAACAAGAAATTAGTCCAAAAAACAACGCATCGAAATGTTGTATATTTCCTCTATTTTCAGGCAGATTTTTAAGACAACGTTTTAACCACGTAATTGGTTCGAGATTCGTTCAAGATTGTCTCGATATCGACTCGATCACAAATTTCAAAACCATAGGTTTATGTATTATATTGATAATAAACGATTAAGTTTTTTGAGTTCTTTCAACTCGAACATTTCTTAACTTTTCAACAGAACACTTCAAAAGATTCAATGTTCAATTTTTCTAAAGGCTAAAATTAAGAATTTTGAAAATAATTAAGAAAAAATTTGCATATGTTCATTTTTTGTAGTATCTTTGCACTCGCTTAGGTTAAAAACCTAATTTATTTTTTTGTAACAAACGAGATTAAAATCGACAAAAATACTATATGGAAGTAACACACGAGGAATTGATTAAAGCTCTTCAGACCTATTTCGGTTTTGACACATTCAAGGGCAATCAAGAAGCAATTATTCGTAACATTGTAGAGGGAAACGACACATTTGTGCTGATGCCGACCGGTGGTGGTAAAAGTCTTTGCTACCAGTTACCGTCATTAATCATGGACGGCGTAGCGATTGTGATTTCTCCTTTGATTGCACTTATGAAGAATCAGGTTGATGCGATGCGTAACTATTCGGAGGAAGAAGGAGTGGCGCATTTCATCAATTCGTCGTTAAGTCGTGGAGAGATTAATGCCGTTAAGGAAGATGTGTTGGCCGGCAAGACCAAACTGCTGTATTTGGCGCCGGAGAGTTTGCAGAAAAACGAGAATGTGGACTTTTTGCAAGGCGTGAAGATCAGTTTTTACGCTGTAGATGAGGCGCATTGTATTTCCGAATGGGGACACGATTTCCGTCCTGAATATAGTCAGATTCGTTCGATGGTTCAACGAATTGGTAAAGCGCCAATCATTGCTTTGACCGCTACCGCCACGCCGAAAGTGCAGAAAGATATTCAGAAGAACTTAGGCATGCCGGATGCGATTGTATTCAAATCCAGTTTCAATCGTCCGAACCTTTATTACGAAGTACGTCCGAAAACCGATGATGTTGATAAAGATTTGGTACGTTATATCCGTTCGATGGAAGGCAAGTCCGGCATTGTCTATTGCTTGGCTCGCAAAGAAGTGGAAGATTTGGCACAAGTGCTTCAAGTTAACGGAATCTCTGCGCGTGCTTATCACGCAGGCATGGACGCAGCGACACGAAGCGCCAACCAAGATGCATTCTTGATGGAAGAGATTCAAGTGATTGTCGCTACCATCGCTTTCGGAATGGGAATCGATAAACCGGATGTTCGTTTTGTGGTGCATTACGATATTCCAAAATCGCTGGAAGGCTACTATCAAGAGACAGGTCGCGCCGGTCGTGACGGAGGAGAAGGGCAATGTATCTGTTACTATTCTCCGGATGATATTGAACGTTTGCGAAAGTTCCAGCAAGGCAAGACACCAAAGGAAATAGGCATCGGCAATCAGTTGCTTTTCGAGACACAGAGTTACGCAGAATCGACTATTTGCCGGCGCAAACTGCTGCTGCACTATTTCGGAGAAGATTATACCGAAGAGAATTGCGGCAACTGCGATAACTGCCGTAAGACTTACAAGATGATTGACGAAAGCGAATTGCTGCAGATCACCTTGGAAACGATTCAACAAGTCAACGAAAAGCATAAAGCCGAACATATTGTAGATATACTGCACGGAAACAGCACCAGCGAAGTGATGAGTTATCATCACGACGATTTGGAATATTTCGGCGCTGCGAGCGATGAAGAAGAATCGACGCTGCATGCTATTATTCGTCAAGCATTATTGGTCGGCATGCTCAAAAAAGATGTCGATTCGTACGGAGATTTGAAGCTGACAAGCGATGGCAAGAAATTTATTCGCAAACCTGTTAAGTTCGAAGTTCCAATCGAGATTCCGGATGACGAAGAAGAAATGATTGAAGGTGCCGGTGCTACTTGTGCCGCAGCAGATGAAGTACTCTTCTCTATTCTCAAAGATATTCGTCGCAAATTGGCGAAGAAATGCGATGTGCCGCCGTTTGTTATTTTCCAAGACCCATCTCTGGAAGCAATGGCAACCACCTATCCTATTACGATGGAAGAGTTGTTGACTATTCCGGGAGTCGGCGTTGCTAAAGCAAAACGTTACGGTGATGAGTTCTTGCGTGTGATTAAGGAATACGTGGAAGAAAACGAGATTATACGACCGGACGATATGCGTATTCGTACCGTCGCCAAGAAATCTACACGTAAGAAACAGATTATTCAAGCAATAGACAGACGAGTTGATTTGGACGATTTGGCCGAATCATGCGGAATGTCCATGGACGAGATGCTCGAAGAACTGGAAGCAATCGTCTTCAGCGGGACAAAGATAGACATCAATTATTTCATCCAAGAGGTATTGGATCCGGACGAAGAAGAGGAAATTTATGAATATTTCCGTGAGGCAGAGAGCGACAATATCAAAAAAGCGATGGAAGAACTGGGCGAAGACTACTACGACGAGATGCACGTACGATTAGTGCGTATCAAGTTCCACTGTGATTTGGGAAATTAATGACGCAAAGCATGAATATTGGCGAGATAGACTTTATCACACTCGGCTGTTCGAAGAACTTAGTGGACGCAGAGCGCATCATGCGGCAGTTAGAAACCGCAGGATGGCATTGTGTGCATGACGCAGAGGAACCGAAAGGAGAGATTTGCGTCATCAACACCTGCGGATTCATCGGCGATGCCAAAGAGGAAAGCATAAATATGATTCTACAAATGGCGGAGAGAAAGAAGAAGAAAAAACTGCGCCAATTGATTGTCATGGGATGCCTGAGTGAACGCTATCGAGCAGAACTCGAGACCGAAATACCGGAAGTTGATGCCTACTATGGCAAGTTCGATTTCGAACGGATGAAAGATTTAATCGGAACGAGGATTTTACCTGGTAATCCTAGACAATACAGCGGATTCGAACGGTATCTGACCACTCCTAGACATTATGCCTATTTGAAGATTTCGGAAGGCTGCAACAGGATGTGTTCCTATTGCGCCATTCCGCTTATCACGGGACGGCATACCAGTCGGCCGAAAAAAGAGATTTTGGACGAAGTGCGGTGGTTAGTAAGTCAAGGCGTGAAGGAATTGAATGTTATTGCGCAAGACTTGAGCAGTTATGGACTCGATTTGGAGAAAAGGCACTTGCTGCCTGAACTCATCGATGAAATGGCGCAAATCAAAGGCGTTGAATGGATTCGACTGCATTATGCCTACCCGACGGATTTTCCGGAAGAATTGCTTGAAGTGATGGCTCGACATGAGAATGTCTGCAAATATATGGATATTGCTCTGCAGCATTGCACAGACCATATGCTCAGTCTCATGCGAAGACACATCACGCAAGCAGAACAAGATGCACTTATTGCCAAGATTCGCGAACGCGTTCCGGGAATTTGTATCAGAACAACGCTGTTAGTAGGACATCCCGGTGAGACGGAAGAAGATTTTGAGGCATTGAAAGAATGGGTGCGACAGATGCGATTTGACCGAATGGGTTGTTTTACCTATTCCGATGAAGAAGGAACATACGCTCATAAGCACTACCACGACGACATTCCTCAAGAAGTCAAAAAACGCCGTGCAAGCGAACTGATGGCTATTCAACAAGAAATAAGCGGTCAACTTTTGCACGCGCGCGTAGGAGCACGTGAAAAAGTGATTATTGACCGTGAAGAAGGCGAATATTTCATCGGCAGAACGCAATACGACAGTCCGGAAGTGGATTGCGAAGTGCTGATTGACAAATCATCCGCTAAAAACAAGATTCAAATAGGAGAATTCTATAATGTCCGTATCACACGAGCAGAAGAATTTGATATGTACGCAACTATTGAACCATAAGAAAAACAAAATACTATGCTTACAAAAGATTTAATCAGTCTGATAGCAGAAAAAACAGGACTGAGTAAGAAAAAAGTGGAGCAGTTGCTCACAACAAACAATGCCATTTTGCGAGAAAACCTGATGGCCGGCAAAGCCATTCAGATGCAAGGATTAGGCACATTTGAGATCAAAGAGCGCAAAGAACGGACTATCGTGCATCCACGCACCGGAGAAAGAACACTCGTTCCAAGCAAAAGTCAATTGGTATTTAGACCGGTGACAAACTTAAAAGAAGAACTAAAAAAGATTTAAACCATGGCAAATAACAAACTTACTTGGACCGAATTGCGCCGTCTGTTAGCTTCTCGCGCAGGAGTCAAAGAAAGCGAAGCCAATGCGTTCCTTTCCACACTTAATGAGCAACTCATAGAAGCACTCAAGAAAGATAAACAAGTGAAAATCAACGGATTGGGGACTTTCCGTCTGCAATCTGTTGCGCCACGCCGTAGTGTAAGCGTCAGCTCAGGACAAGAAATGACGATAGAAGGATACAATAAAATTGTATTCACACCGGAATCCGGAGTAAAAGAACTTGTCATTAATGCGCCTGTTGCGGCTAAAAATGCGGATGCAAACGAAGAAATCAATCCTTTGAAGAAATTGGGTGACCAAGCAGAGGAAATTGTTGATATTCTTGCAGATTTAGGGCAAGCTCCGAAAACAGAGAAAGAACCGAAAGAAGAGAAACCTAAGAAAAAGATTGTTAAGAAAAAAGTGGTCGTTAAGCCGCAACCTGTGACACCGGAACCGATTAAGATTGAAGAACCGGAGCCAGTCAAAGTCGAAGAGCCCGGACCCGTAAAAGCAGAAGAGCCAAAACCGGTAGAGATTGCGACTCCTGTTGAACCGGAGAAACCGGCAAAACCGGAACAACCTGAGAAACCGAAGAAAAAATATCATTTCTTGCGCGACACATTGATTTGTGTCATTTGCTTGCTGTTGTTATTACTTATCGGGTATTTCTTCCTGCGCAATCAGTTGACATCTTTAATCAATTCCATTGGCAAAGACAAACCCGTTCAAACCGAATTGGTTGAACCAAAGGCACAGCAAACGGACACGTTACCTGCCAATATCGAGGGAACTTCGAACCAATCTCGAACCTATTTCGAGTCTGATACCGTTCTGAAGGAAACAGAGAAGGAGACTCCAAAAGAAATCGTTTATGACAACCTGATTACTACTGAGCCCATGCATGAAGCAAGTCGTTTGACATGGATGGCAAAACGTTACTATGGCAGCAAAGATTATTGGCCGTATTTGTATGACGCGAACAAAGATCGTATAACTAACCCTAATAAAATTACTGTCGGCACGCCTATTCGTGTTCCAAAACTGACTGCAGAACAGATGGACACGACCATTGAGAGTTCGCGTCTGACACTTCATCGTTTGCGTGAAGAAGCAGAAGCAGCGTGCAAAAAATAAATGCAGGAAGATATCATTCGCATAGAAGGTGCTGACACTCACAACCTCAAACACGTAACGGTAGATATTCCGCGAAATAAATTAGTTGCGGTGACAGGTGTTAGCGGCAGCGGCAAATCGTCGTTGGCGTTTGATACCTTGTATGCCGAAGGACAGAGACGATACGTAGAAAGCCTCAGCGCTTATGCACGCCAGTTTATGGGACGAATGCAAAAGCCTGAAGTAGAGAAGATTGAAGGCATTCCGCCTGCTATTGCCATTCAGCAAAAAGTCAGCAGTCGCAATCCGCGTTCTACCGTAGGAACTGTCACGGAGATTTATGACTATCTAAAACTCCTTTACGCGCGCATAGGCAAGACGTACTCGCCCGTGAGCGGAAAAGAAGTGAAACGCCACACCATTCGGGACGTGGTCAATTATATGGAGCAACAACCTCAAGGCACGCGTTTATACTTGCTCAGTCCGATTATTTTACCGGAAGGACGCACTCTTGAGGAACAATTTGACATCTGGAAAAGCCAAGGTTTCAGCCGTCTGTTAGTGGACGGAGATACTGTTCGTTTGGACAATGACGCATGGAAATCAGCGAAAGGACACGAGGCGTACCTCTTGGTCGATAGAATTATTGTGGACCATGAGCAAGCGACAAGTAATCGATTCGCAGATTCCGTTCAAACGGCTTTCTTTGAAGGACAAGGAGAATGTCGCATATGGGTTGACAAAAAAGAAAAAGTCTTCTCCGAGCGATATGAAATGGATGGAATAAAATTTGTCGAGCCAAACGAGCATTTATTTGATTTTAACAATCCTATTGGTGCTTGTCCGACTTGCAAAGGCATTGGAACTATCGTCGGAATCGATGCAGATTTAGTAGTGCCTGACAAATCAAAATCCATTTACGAAGAAGCTATTGCTTGTTGGCAAGGGGAAAGAATGAAACCGTGGTTGGATGCTTTGATTTACAATGCAGCCAAATTCAATTTCCCGATTCATACTCCATTCTATGCACTAACACCGGAACAAAAACAACTCATTTGGACCGGAAACGCATATTTCAAAGGACTGAATGATTTCTTCAAAGAACTCGAAGAAAAGCAATACAACAAAATCCAATATCGCGTTCTTCTTGCACGTTATAGAGGAAAAACGACTTGTCCGGATTGTAATGGATTCCGTTTACGCAAAGAGTCGGAATATGTCCTTATAAATGGACAAAGCATCCAGCAATTATGCGCTATGCCTGTATCGGAATTAGCAGAGTGGTTTCAAAACATTCAACTGACTGACACAGAGCAAAAAACAGCAGAAATGCTATTACTGGAAATCCGAAATCGTTTGCAGTTTATGCAAGATGTAGGACTTAGTTATCTCACGCTCAACCGAATGAGTAACACTTTATCCGGAGGAGAGAGTCAACGAATCAATCTTGCGAAATCGTTAGGAAGCAGTCTTGTTGGTTCGCTCTATGTCTTAGATGAGCCGTCCATCGGTTTGCATCCTCGTGATACAGAGCGATTGATACATGTCTTGAAGGAATTGCGAGATTTAGGGAATACGATTGTAGTCGTTGAACATGATGAAGATATCATCGCTGCTGCGGATCACATCATAGAAATCGGTCCTATGGCTGGCAGAAACGGAGGAAAGATTGTCTATGCCGGCAAACCGAAAACAGATGAGTTCACCTATCATATCCCATCTCAACGACGCAAATGGAATAGTTATATTGAGATTGACGGAGCGTGCGAGAATAATTTGAAAAACCTGACTGTTCGTTTCCCATTGCACGTAATGACAGTTGTAACAGGAGTGAGCGGAAGCGGCAAATCCAGTTTGGTAAGCAAAGTACTCTACCCTGCTCTAAAAAAGCACTATGGAGGTGTTTTCGCAGAGCATACAGGTGATTTCGGTCATATTAGCGGAAGTACACATTTGATGAACGATATTGAGTTTGTTGACCAGAATCCTCTCAGTCGTTCCTCTCGAAGTAATCCCGTTACATATTTGAAAGCATACGATGAGATACGTCGTCTTTTTGCGGAACAACCGCTCAGCAAACAATTGGGACTGACACCTGCTCATTTCTCTTTCAACACTCCGGGCGGACGTTGTGAACAGTGTCAAGGAGAAGGAACATTAACGATTGAGATGCAATTCATGGCAGATTTGATATTGCAATGCGAACAATGCCATGGTCGACGGTTCAAACAAGATATTTTGGATGTTCACTATCGCGGAAAATCCATCTATGATATTCTTTGTATGACTGTTAATCAAGCCGTCGAGTTCTTCTCTCAAGATAAAGAATGTCAAAAGATTGTAAAACGTCTCAAACCGCTACAAGATGTCGGAATAGGTTATATCCAATTAGGACAAAGCAGCAGCACACTATCAGGTGGAGAGAGTCAACGCGTCAAATTAGCATCCTTCCTTGCGCAAGAAGACTCCAAACCTACTATCTTTGTGTTTGACGAACCGACAACAGGTCTTCATCATAAAGACATCGATGTTCTACTTGACGCGCTCAATCGACTCATCAGCAAAGGACACACGGTGATTATTATTGAGCATAATCCGGCAGTCATCTTAGCTGCAGATCATGTTATTGATTTAGGACGAGAAGGTGGAAAAGAAGGAGGAAATATCGTTTGTACCGGCACACCGGAACAAATTGCACAATGCAAAGAAAGTTACACAGGCAAATACCTTGCACATATTATAGAAAAACATGAAAAATAAACTTAGTGAATTACGAAATTCGGATATGCTGTCACATCTGCCACAGATAAGTTATCTGCCGCGTTGGGGAGTATTGATTGTTGATTTAATACTCTGCACCATCGCATTTTGGTTAAGTGTGTGGATTGGAGGTGGTGTCTTTGATTATCATGATCTTGAGGCGCAACCTATGTCTTTGTGGCAACAATGTATGGTTGTTTTGTTTGTCCAACTGATCGCATTTTGGGCATTCCATACGTATTCCGGCATCTTGCGGTATTCAACATTTATTGACACCATTAAAGTTCTTTTGGCTAATCTCACCACGGGAATTTTCTTGGTTGCCGTGAATATGATTATCAGTTGGACAACCGGTCTGCATCCGATGTTAAACACCGCATTGTTTATCTACGTACCAACAGCGTTTTTCTTACTTTTTACACTCCGAGTTGGTGTTAAAACGATTAGCGAATTCTTCCAACAAGGACAGGCAAGTCCAAAAGTATTGATTTACGGCACACAATCCGCAGGAATTGCAATTGCCAAGATGCTTCGTTCTGCAGGAAACACGCCTTATCGCCCCGTAGGTTTCATCTGCAATGCCGACCAACGTTCGGGATATGAATTAGCCGGTTTGCGTGTACGTCCCATTGGAGAGAAACTGTTTGATTGGATGAAAGCACGCGGCATTCAACACGTGATTGTTTCGCCTCTCAAGATGCGTGAAATTAATCCGGCAAAAGATTTGCAAGTCTTTATTGACCATAATATCCGCATTCTCGCCACTCCGTATTTCACACAGTTTGATAACACAGACGATATTGATGCACAACGCATCGGACGTATTGATTCCATACGTATTGAGGATTTACTGGAAAGACCGAAAATTGAGATCAACACGGAAAATGTGCGGCAGATCTTGAACAATAAAGTGGTACTCATTACCGGCGCGGCAGGAAGTATTGGTAGCGAACTAGTAAGACAAGTTCAGCGTTATGAACCACAAGTAACAATCCTGTTAGAGATGGCTGAATCGCCCTTGCATGACTTGACATTGGATTTGCATTACCGGTTCCCAAAAGCACGATTCATTCCTATTATTGCCGATGTACGCAATCGCGAACGAATTGAGCAAATCTTCAACGAACTGCGTCCGGATATCGTTTATCACGCTGCCGCATACAAGCATGTGCCATTGATGGAAGACCATCCGAACGAAGCGGTACAAGCAAATGTCCTCGGCACAAAAAACATGGCTGATATGGCTGTCAAATATCATGTTGAACGATTTGTGATGATTTCGACAGACAAAGCCGTCAATCCAACAAATATCATGGGAACCAGCAAGCGCATTGCTGAAATATATGTGCAATCTCTGTTTAGAAAACTACAAGCAGAAAATCCCGATTGTACAAAATTCATCACAACGCGATTTGGTAATGTCTTAGGAAGCAATGGTTCAGTCATTCCATATTTCCAAAAACAGATTGCAGCTGGCGGTCCGGTTACAGTAACACACCCGGATATCATTCGGTATTTCATGACCATTCCTGAAGCATGTTGTCTGGTAATGGAAGCAAGCACACTTGGCAAAGGTGGAGAAATATTCATCTTTGACATGGGCAAACCGGTTAAGATTCTCGATTTAGCACGAAATATGATTCGTCTAGCCGGTTATACTCCGGGAAAGGATATTCCAATTATTTTCACAGGACTGCGTCCGGGCGAAAAACTATATGAAGAATTACTGAATCAAAAAGAAACTACGCTACCGACGGACAATCCTAAAATCATGATTGCTCGTGTACGGGAGTTTGATTTTGATCAAGTAAGCACACTAATCGACGCACTTATTGACATCACTCGGCAGAATAAGCCATTCACCACAGTTCGTCTCATGAAACAACTGGTGCCGGAATATACGAGTAAGAATTCAATTTATGAGCAATTAGACCAACAATGATACAATCTTTTTTCATACAACATGCATACCTTATCGGTGTTGTCAGTTTTCTTTTAGGACTGATTGGTATGCCGATTGTCATTCGCATTGCGAAGGCCAAGGGTTTTGTCGTACGACCTAACAAACGCATGAGTCACGAAGGTGATATTCCGAATATCGGAGGACTGAATATTTGTTTCAGTTTCATGCTCACCTACTTGTTTTTCGAATTCAACCAAATGACTCAAAACCAATTCTTCATCATTGGCTTTTTTGCTATCATGGCTGTTGGTTTTATTGATGATGTATTGGTTTTGACTCCAACGGCAAAATTGTTTGGCGAAACATTGGCAGGATTGGCGTTGATTGGGTTTGCAGATATGCGAATCACGCATTTGCATGGCATTTTCGGCATTAATGAATTAGGAATTATTCCCAGTTATATCATCTCGCTATTTGTACTCATTGCTATCATTAACGCCATTAACCTGATTGACGGAATAGATGGTCTTGCCAGTGGATTAGGAATTCTCTATTGCTTGTTTTTCGCTATCTATTTCGGCTTGGTGCAAGAACGCAATTGGGCGATTCTTGCTATTTGTATGATTGGTTCATTAGCGGTATTCTTTATCTATAATGTCTTTGGCAGACGGGAAAAAATCTTTATGGGAGATTCCGGAAGTTTGTTGCTTGGATATCTGCTTACTGCTTTTGTCTTCCATTTTTGTGAGATTAACGCATACCACCAAGTGCCGGAGATTTTCCACATGAATGCTGCGCCTGCTGTTGCTATTTGTGTGTTGACTGTTCCTATCTTTGATACAATTCGTGTCAGCCTCACACGTATCAAACAACATCGTTCGCCATTCCAACCGGATAAAAACCACATTCACCATCTGCTTTTGCGCACAGGACTCAATCATATTCAAACCACGTGCGTTTTGCTGTCTATTAGTTTACTGTTTATTGGTTGGGCAATATTAGGAAGGAATTGGAACATTTGGTTACTATTGATAACAGATTTTGCTATTGCCACAGGATTGACTTTAATCCTTTGGCGTGTCATCAATCACAAACTCTACGGTACGAATGCTAAGCATTGAACATCTCACAATGGAATTTGCGTCGCGGCCCGTCCTCGATGACATCACTTTCCTTATTAATCGCAAAGAGAAAATTGCGTTAGTAGGAAAGAATGGTGCGGGCAAGACAACTCTTATGCGTTTGATTGCAGGAGAATATACGCCTACTGCCGGACGCATCAGTCGTGAGACGGATATGACTATTGGGTATCTGCCGCAAGTAATGTTGCATCAAGACGGTCGCACTCTGCGCGAAGAAGTGATGACGGTTTTTGCACACATTCCGGAGGAAGAACAAGCACGACATATAGCTGAGATGGATAGAACCATCATTGGTTTAGGATTCGAACGAAAAGATTTTGAAAGACCTTGCAGCGCATTCTCCGGCGGCTGGAGAATGCGTATCGAATTAGCAAAAATTCTCTTACGCCATCCGGATTTATTACTGTTAGACGAACCAACAAACCATCTCGACATTGAGTCTATCCAATGGTTGGAGGATTTTCTCAAAACGAGCCAAAGTGCTGTTCTTATCGTGAGTCACGACCGCGCATTTATCGATAATGTCTGCAACCGAACCATTGAAATCACACTCGGACGCATCTATGATTACAACGTCAACTATAGTCATTTCGTAGAACTGCGCAAAGAACGTCACGAACAGCAAGTACGAGCGTACATGAATCAGCAAAAGATGATTCAAGAAACCGAAGAATTTATCGAACGATTCAGATACAAAGCGACAAAAGCCGTACAAGTACAAAGCCGCATTAAACAATTGGAAAAATTAGAAAGGCTCGAAGTGGATTTGGAAGATACCAGTCGTTTGAATCTACGGTTTCCACCTGCACCACGAAGTGGCGATTTTCCGCTTATATTGGAAGACGTACGAAAAGATTTCGGCGAGCATAATGTCTTTCATGACGTCACTTTCACGATTCGCCGTGGAGAGAAAGTAGCGTTTGTCGGCAAAAACGGAGAAGGAAAAACCACGCTTGTCAAATGCATCATGGGACAATTGGATTATTTGGGGAATCTGAAAATCGGGCATAATGTCAAGATTGGTTATTTTGCGCAAAACCAAGCAGCTTTGTTAGACGAAAATCTCACAGTTTTTGAGACAATTGATTATGTTGCTGTTGGAGATATTCGCACCAAAATTCGCGACATATTAGGTGCATTCATGTTTGGTGGGGAAGCGAGCGACAAGAAAGTGAAAGTCCTTTCCGGTGGAGAAAGAAGTCGTTTGGCGATGATTCGATTGTTGCTCGAACCTTGTAATCTATTGATTCTGGACGAGCCGACAAACCATTTGGATATGCAGTCGAAAGATGTGCTAAAAGAAGCATTAAAAGATTTCAACGGCACTTTGATTTGCGTGAGTCATGATAGAGATTTTCTCAATGGTTTGGTAAGCAAAGTTTATGAATTTGGCGGAGGACGTGTGAAAGAACATCTTGGTGGCATTTATGATTTCTTGCGGGCCAAAAAGATTGATAATTTGCAAGAGTTGGAACGCAAAGTTCCCACAAAGAGTGAACGGGTCGATATCGAGTCAATCTCGAGCCAATCTCGAACCAATCTCGAGTCTAAACTGGATTATGCGGCACAAAAAGCAGAAGCCGCAGCACGACGAAAAAAGGAGAAACAAATTGCAGAGACTGAGGCTGCTATCGCGGAATTGGAAGCACAACAAGCAGAAATAGAACAACTGCTTGCTTCTCAGGAAAATCAAACAGCAGAATTGTTCCAGAAATACGAATCGGTCAAACACTCTATTGAGCAAAAACTATACGAGTGGGAAATACTTAGTGAAAACTGAAAGGTAAAAGAATGAAGGAAATTATCGACTACATCATCACGTGGCTCTGTTATGGAGATGAAGAAGCCGCTCAGCGCGTAGCGTACACAGCGGACGAATGTGCCTTGGAATCGCACGACGTGATTATCGTGCCCAATGGTCATTTAGGCAAAGATATTGTCGTGCCGGATTTCACCAAACCGGTTATAGAACAACCGACAAAAGGTAAGACCATCATCCGTACGGATATCGTGTATGCTACTTTCTTTTATACTTCGCGCGCAGAAGAAGTAATCAACACACAGCGCGACGAGCACGGACGTTTTGCTGCCAAATACTCCGTTTTATCGCAAAAGAGCCGTTTGCTCATTCCGCGATTGGATGAATATGCGCGTTTGGTCTTGAAACAACTCAATTTACCGGTTCCCGATTCAGGTTTTGACCATATTTATTTGACGCACGATGTCGATTCTATAGCGCAATATCGCTCGTTTAGAGGCGCTATTGGTGGTATCTTGAGAGGCGAATCAAAACAAGTCTTTTCTGCTCTGCGTGAAATTCACAAAGATCCGATTTACACTTTCCCGTGGCTGATTGAGCAAGATGAACGCGTGCCGCACGCTGATGCAATCTATTTTGTTAAACGCACAAAGGGAAAAGGTTATGACTATCCGCAATATCCGCTTTGGGGAAGAGATTATAAACGACTGAAAAAACTGATACGTCATAATAATGCATATTTAGGTGTTCATGGCAGTTATTACGGAGATATTCCAAAAATCAAATATAGCAAGATGTTCCGCGCGCACTATTTGCGTGCAGATATCGACCAGTTGCAACGACTTGCTGATGCCGGTTATACGGATGATTTCACAATGGGATTTGCTGATCAACCCGGTTTTCGTCTTCAGACTTCACGCGCTGTGAGATGGATTAATCCGAAAACGATGCAACTCACGCCACTCACACTTCATCCGCTTATCATCATGGATAACACGCTCAGTAACGAAAACTATATGAATCTGGATGAAGAAGAAGCATATTTCCTTTGTGAAAGACTAATTGACAAAGTAAGAATGCATCACGGCGACTTATGTTTGTTATGGCATAACACCAGTTTTACATCCGAAAAATACCATCGCTCGCTATATCCGAAATTGTTAGACTTATTACATGACTAAACGTATTCTCATAGTATCTGATCCGTTTGCTGCACCCGGTTATTTGCCACGGGTAAGATATTTGTGCGATTATCTGTCGCGCAAAGGATACGTTGTCACTTTATTAACTGAACAATATCAACCTTTAGATTTTGCGCATGATTATCCGATTGTTACGATTCCGATGTATAGTGGAAGTACGTGTGATTGGATAATAAAAACGATTTGGACATTATTGACCAATTGGCACGATCGCGTATTTGCTAAACGAGCGGTAAAAGCATTAGACCAGCAACAGAAATTTGATGTAATTGTATGTTCTGCATTCGCCGAATTTCCGTTAGGAGCAGCAAAAATACTATCACATTATTACCATGCTCCGCTATTATGCGATATTAGAGATTTGGATGAACAAGTGGACGATTCGCGCTACCAATACAAGCATAACTCCTTAGCAATCAAGCCTTTACGCAATTTATACAAAAGGATTCATCATTCGCGGAGAAACAAAGTATTGCGAAGCGCAAATGCCATTACGACCATTTCACCATGGCACGTAGAGTTTATAAAAAAATTTAATCCAAACACACATTTGGTGTACAATGGTTACGACCCGAAACAATTTTACACAGAGAATATCTCGTCCAAAGAATTTAAGATAACCTATATCGGAAGTCTTTTTGAATGGCAGAAACCGGGATTAGACATAGTAAAACAAAGTATTGATCAATTAGATCTACCGATTATATTAGATATCCACACGCCGCAAAATCAACCGATTGCATATACAGAATTGGGAAATACGATTCGTCAGAGTTCTATCATGTTAGTCCTTACCAATAATCGCGCTCACGGGATGATGACTACAAAATTCTACGAAGCACTCGGATGCGACAAACCGATATTATGTGTGCCTTCCGATAACGGAGAATTGGCAAAATTGATTGCTGATACCCATGCAGGAATTGCAACAGAAAACATCGAACAGATAAAATCATTTATTACAAACAAATATAATGAGTGGAAACAAAATGGTTATACCACGCAACATACACTCAATCGGGAACAATTCTCACGAGAAACACAATGCGAACAAATTGAACAAATCATTCTATCAATAGCCTATGATTAGTATTATTATTCCTATATATAACGCCGAGCAGTATTTAAGTGCTTGTTTGGATTCGATAATTGCACAAATTACCGACCATCCGTTACAACTCATTCTCGTGGATGATGGCAGTACGGACAATAGTCTCACTATTGCCAAACGCTATGCAGAACGTTACGGAGAAGATGCCAAACGTCAAGTCTTACTTTTTACTCAAGAGCATGCAGGACAATCCGCTGCACGAAATCTCGGTTTGAAACATGTGCAAGGAGAATATATTGCTTTTGTGGATGCTGATGATCGTTTAGCGCCCAATTGGTGTGAAAAACACCTGAAAGCCATCGATGGTGTGGATTATGTACAAAGCGGATATCGCCGTACTTCGATAAAGCAAGAAGAAAGCGGATGGCATATTGGTATCCAACGATTGCCAAAAAATAGATATCAATTTACAATGGCTTACGCACGACTCTATCGCAGAGACTGTATAGAGAAATATCACTTGCGTTTCCCGGAAGGAATGATTTATGAGGATGTGGTCTTTTCTGTCGATTTATGGCTAACTCCGGCTACTTGTCGTATGTTGAAACATACCGGTTATCTATACACTCGTAATCCGAATAGTACTACTGCCAAAGTACAACTCAAAGCACAACAGCGTTTAGCACAAGAATTGCGCAGCAAACTGCCACATCAATCCTTCAAAGGAAAAATGATTATTTATTATACACTTATCCGTTTGTATTTTCACTTCAAAAAACAATAATATGAAACATTCGCTTTCACTTCTCACACTTTTGTTGTGTGTAACATTGGTAAATGCCACCACATTCTACGCTTCTCCTTCCGGAAACGGGAATGGTAATTCATATACATCACCTACCAGTTTCAGTAATGGTGTGTCCAAATTATCCTCTCCGGGCGACACTTTGTATATATTAGGAGGAACTTATGAATTTACTGATAAATTTAGTATCAACAAACAAGGTTCCGCTTCCAAACGCATCGTAATTTCCGGTTTCCCGGGAGAGAAAGCCATTTTGGACTTTCACAAAGTAGCATATGGAGTAAGAGGCATTACCATTCATGAGAATTCGCTTTATATACATATCAAAAATCTCTCCATTGCTTACTCCGGGAAAAATAATCTATACTGCGAAGGTTCGTATTGTCTCTTTGAGAATCTGGATATCTATGGGTCGGCAGATACTGGTTGTCAGATGAAGAAAGGCGGTAATAATACCATTCTGAATGTGGACAGCCATGATAATTTCGACTATAAAACCATGTCCGGCACACAAGCCAATTTCGGCGGAAATGCAGATGGTTTTGCAGACAAACAATTTACCGGAGCCGGAAACCATTATATCGGTTGTCGTGCATGGGGAAATAGCGATGACGGATGGGATTTCTATGATCGAAAGAGCAGTAGCCAAACAATTATAGAAAACTGTATCTGCTACCAAAACGGTCCTGCTACCTATAACATGAAAAATCATCCTCGTTATGAGGTAGATAAAACATGGTTCGACAGCAAAGTGGGCACAACGATGACTGACCGTTATGGTAATACAATTACCATCACACTGGAACAATATCCATGTCAAGGCAATGGAAATGGTTTCAAGATGGGAGGAAACTATTCTGACCACCAGATTCTTATCCATCATTGTTTGTCGGTAGCCAATAACAAACGCGGTTTTGACCAAAACAATAATGGTGGTACGATGTGGGTGTATAACAACACGGCATATGACAATGGTCCTAATTATGGTTTTACGACCAGTTATGGAACTAACACCATTCAAAATTGCATCAGTTATAAAAGCAAGAGTTCTGATAGTTATCGTTCTAAAAATGTGGCAGTTATTGACCATAACTCGTGGAATGGTTTTACTCTTTCCAACAGCGATTTTGTATCATTAGACACCACACAGATTTTGGCAGCTCGTCAATTAGACGGAAGTCTTCCGGAAAGTACTTGTTTGCATTTAGCAAGCGGTTCATCTCTAATCGATGCAGGTGTGGATATCAATCTTGGTTATAACGGCAACGCTCCGGATTTGGGATGCTATGAAACAGATGGAGAACACCACGACCCGATTGATGATGATACCATTCCTGATATTCAACCGGAAGGAAGTCATCGTGTAGCATTTGTGACTACTCTCAATGCTCCGGCCGACAAAGCATTATTAGCACATTTGAAAACAAATGATTCTTTGTATGTAGTTCAAACTGAAGCCATAGATGCAGATGTGGACTATAGCGATTACGAAGTGATTGTTTTAGGAAGCGTTCCTAATAGTGGAGCTGCAGGATTTGCAGCGCTAAAAGGTTATAACAAGCCAATGCTGATGCTCAAACCATTCTTACTCAAAAATACTGTTTGGGATTGGGGTTCTGCCGTTAACACAACTGATTTAAGTGTAAAAGTAGTTAATGCCAATCATCCTATATTTCAACATTTAACCATTACGGATGGTGAGTTACAATTATTCAGTAAATGCACAACCAATGCTGTAACAGCCATCAGTACTTGGACGAATACTACGGGTTTTGAATTATTAGGTACTCCTGTTTCTCAAGAGACATACACAACTATTGCTGATTTTGCGCCCGAAACGAATTGTAACGGAACCATTCTTCCGCAACGATTAGTTATGATTGGCGTGAGCGAATATTCAACGGCAGACTTAACTTACGACGGCAAACGTCTCATAGAGAATGCCATTTGCTATTTGTTGGGAATTCCTATGCCTACAGCCATTGAGCAAACTAATATTAATCCGAAATCATCTGCAACCAAATTTATACACAATGGACACATTTACATTCGCGTTGGTACGCAAATTTTTGATTGTACCGGTCGTTCTTTGTAGCCTACTCTGTTTTGGAGAAGAGGCTTATTATCAAGATGTACGATACACGCTTGACAACAATTATTTAACGGCTGAAGTTGCTTCAAACCCAAAATTATCCGGCGAGGTTTTGATTCCTGAAACGATCGTTGCCGGACAGAACACATATACCGTTATTGCTATCAGCGACAAAGCATTCAAAGGTTGTAAAAAACTGACCAATATCGTGTTGCCGAAAACTCTGCAACGTGTTTATCGTTCGGCTTTTGACGGAACAGGTATTATGTCCAATCCAAATAATTGGAACGAAGGATGTCTATGGATAGACAGTGTGCTTATAGCAACGGATAAAACCATTAAACCTCGTTTTGAAGTGCCTGCAAGCACTCGTTTGATTGCAGCCGGAGCATTTCAAGGCAACAAGACCATCATTCGTGTAGAATTGCCTAATACGCTTACACGTATTGACCATGAGACTTTCCGCGATTGCAAGAATCTTGAGAAAGTTGAAATTCCTACGTCTGTGACTTCTATCGGCGAGGACGCTTTTACCGGCAGTGGTATATATTTTAATGAAAACAAATGGAAGAAAGGAGCATTGATTATTGATGATTGTGTCGTTGCAACCAATGACGAGATTCCATCCAAATATATATTCAAGAACAAGACTCCGATACGTTTGATTGCCGAGAAAGCATTTGCCGGTCGTACCGGTTTGCATTCGGTAACTATTCCTTCCTCCATTACTGTTATTCCTACGGCTGCATTCTATAATTGTTTGAACTTGACGGATGTGATTATTCCTGCGGAAGTAAAAGAAGTAGGCAATTTTGCATTCTATGGTTGCGAGCGTTTGCGTTTTGCCACTCTGCCACGTGATTTACAACGCTTAGGAATGGGAGCATTCTATGGTTGCGGGAATTTGAAAGAACAAGTGCTGAGCGACAATTTGGAAGTATTGGAACAAGGCGTGTTGTTCATGTGTCATAGTCTTAAACAATTGCAATTTCCGGCTCATCTGCGTCGTATTGACAATGGTGCGTTGGCCGGTTGCTCTTCGATAGAAACACTTAAATTACCGGAGACATTAGAGTTCATTGGTGAAAAAGCTTTTGCCGGCTGTTCCATCATCCGCGAGTTGACTCTTCCGCCATTGGTAAATTCCGTTCCGAAACAGATGTGTCAAGGCTGTTCGCGATTATATCGTGTCAACTTGCCGGATGGTTTATATGCCATTGGCGATGAAGCCTTTGAAGGTTGTTTGGCACTTGAGAGAGTTTATATGCCGGAGACAACATTCCGTATTGGTCAACGCGCATTCCGCAACTGTCAGCAGCTGCGAAAAATATACTTGGTGGACCATATTCACTTGTTAGAGACCGGCGCGTTTATGGAATGCAAGATGTTAGAAGAGATTGCCCTTCCCGCTAATTTGGATGTACTGCAACCGGAAGTTTTCAACCAATGCGTCAACTTGACGAAGATAACTTTCAATTCGGGATTGCTTGAAATCAAGAAAGGTGCATTCCGTCATTGTCGCAGTCTACGTGAAGTCCAAATGAACGACTCCTTACGCATCATCGGTGAAGAAGCGTTTATGGGTTGCAAGAATCTTCGCAAAGTAGCTTTCCCGCGTTTACTTAATCGGATTGGCAACAGCGCCTTCCAAGATTGCGAGAGTTTCCTTCAACCTCTGTTCCCACCGGAGGTCAAAATCGGGAAAAATGCTTTCAAAGGCACACGGAAACCATGACAAAACCACGTGTAAAGTCTAGGATAACCCCGATGCAGACTCGAAAATGACTCGTAAACGGCTCGAGATTGGTTCGAAATTGACTCGAGAACGATTCGAGTGATGAGTTATGGCTGTTGCGGATAATCAATATAATGGTAGACAATGCTTTCCGACATGTCTGCAATCATATAGGATTGACCTTTTTCGCTATCTTTTGTTGCGTTAAGAACGAGGTACTGCACTCCTTTGAAAATAACTGATTGGCGTGCATGTTGATGGCCGCTCCAAACGAATTCTACGCCGTATTTTGACAGTAACGACGTCAGTTCGTAAGTTGCTTCCAACGCGTAATTGCTGGTATGTCCTTGCGATGCATCCAGTTTCCACAAGTGCGTGTGCGTGAAGACAATAATGTGTCGATAGCCTTCTTTCGATTTCTCTTCCAAAAGCGTCTTCAACCAATTGGTTTGATCAACACCTAAATCTCCTTCCGCGCTATCCAAACAAATAAAAAGGTCTAATTTCTTAGAGCCATTATTGGTGTCAAACCAATAAACCGAAGTCTTGAAATAATCACGATAAATAGGCCATTGCTTGAAATAGATATCATGGTTTCCGGGCGTAATAAACAAAGTGTCATCAATAGCCCTTTCGCCTAATCGCAACACACTATCGGCACAAGGAAAATTCTTTTGCGCATCAATCAAATCGCCCAAATGCAATGCCAATTTCGGACTGGAAGCGTTCTCATATTGATTGACAAAATAGGCAAGATTACGATGGCTGGTTCGTGTTATATGGCTGTCCGTGCAGACATAAATAGCATAGTCATCTTGCGCCATGTCCAGATGAATTTCGGACCGTGACTCATTATATAACATCGACTGAGCGAAACGCGCTTTAATCGTCTCTCCTTGCGGAGAAAACATACCTGCGATATCCAAAGTGCTGTCTTCACTACATGCTGAGAACAGCAAAGAAACCAAAAATATATACGAAATTTTCTTCATAATCATACTTTATTTATCAAATCTATAACTAAATCCAACACGCGCCGTAGCACCATAGAAAGTTGCATCCAAATGGAACATTCCTGTCGGCTTGCATTGCGCGCCGAAATTAAGTCTCCAGTTATCCGTCACATCATACCAAGCGCCAATTGAAAACAACGGTTGCCACATACGCTCCATTTGATAATCGTCCACATTGCTAAACATAAATGATAAGTTCCACGGGTTATTTTGCGGACGGCAGAAAACTTCCAAACGGTACAACACATTAAACGGCTCCACGATATAACTCTCATCGGTATACCACGAACGATCCCAGTCCTCAATAACACGGCCGAAAACGCCAAGTGTTACTGATACATAATCCATTCGATAACCAATTCCCAAAGCCGCTGTCAAATCGCTGATACGGTTTCGTGCCAATGCTTTGAACATCACATCCGTCTCAATAAATAATTCTCCTACAGGCAGTTCAAATTTCGGTCGCATCTGCAGAGCACCCGTATAAACATTGGCCGTGGAGAATTGCAGTTTAGCCTCCATCTCGAAATGCGGATTGAACGGCATAAGTGCTTGCACATCTAAGTTGGCATGGTGCGACCAAGTCGTGTTATAACTATACTCCGCCATGCCGGTTATTGTATAACGGCGAGTGCCAAATCCCGGTTGGTGTTCAGCCGCAAACAAACCTACTCCACACCATCCTAAAAAAAGGAAAATAAGTAAAAATTTTCGTTTCATATAATTATTCTTTCTTTGTCTTATAAATACACAATTGTCAGTCCGGCTCCGCCATGATTGACATCTCCATCGCCAAAATCCAATGCTACTTGTCCGCGTTTGCGTCGCTGATGATTGAGGTTATTGAGATAATCACGCGTGAGTTGTTTGAGCGCTCCTGTTCCTGTGCCATGCAAAATAGTCACTTCGCCTGCTCCAACCATAAGCGCATCATCCATATACGCGATTAAACGCTCCAATGCTTCGTCTGCTCGCAGGCCGCGGATGTCCAATGTACGCTTGAAAGAGAGTGTGCGTTGACGAACAGTACTACGTACCGATGGTTGTTGCACAGGAGAAGAAGGCGCAGTTTCGACATTGCCTTTAAGCACCCGCAAGTCTTTGAAATCTTTAAGCACTCTGCGACCTGAAGGTTGATTTTTCTCTTTTTCTTGCGCAGTCGATTGAGGATTTGCTTTCACTTTGGTTTTCAAAGTCTCAACCTTTGCACGGGCTTTCTTGGTGCGCTCTTTATCTGCTTTCGACTCTTTAATTTCGCGTATCGTCCGCTCAATGGTAGCATTACTTTGTGCTAAAAGTTCAGCCGCTTGCTGACGAGCCTCTTCCAAGATTTCTTTTCTCTTTTGTTTGACGCTTCCCAACTGTTCATCCAACTGCGCGATACGTGCTTCCAAATCCTTTTCATGTTGACGGATTTGCTGACGTTTTCGTTCCCAATAACGTTTATCACGTGCTATATCTTGTAATTGACGGTCGTAATCAATATGCTCCTCACCCACTAATTCCGTTGCATATTGGATAATCGGTTCACTTACTCCTGTTTGGCGAGCAATCTCGATAGCGAAACTACTTCCTGCCTGACCGATAGACAATTGGAACAACGGTCGCATAGCGCCTCTATCGTATAGCATAGCGCCATTAACCACTCCGACGGTCTGTTCTGCAAAATGCTTTAGATTCGTATAATGTGTTGTTACGAGTCCAAAGGCTTTTTTGTTTACCAATTCGCGTAAAATAGCTTCAGCCAACGCACCTCCGATTAACGGCTCTGTACCGCTTCCCATCTCATCTATCAAGAAAAGTGTTTGCGCATTCGCCTCACGCAAAAAAGTCTTCATATTACGCAGATGAGACGAATAAGTGGACAATTCATCTTGAATGGATTGCTCATCGCCGATATCAATCATCATCTGTTCAAAGATACCTGCTTCACTTTGTTCCCCGACCGGCACTAACAATCCACATTGAGTCATATATTGCAATAGCGCTACAGTCTTTAGGCAGACTGATTTGCCACCTGCATTCGGGCCGGAAATAACCAACACTCGATTCTCTTCTATGCGCAAACGTACACTCATCGGAACAACGGTTTTCCCTTGCGGTTCATAGTGTAGCAGTAGTACGGGATGCCGTGCATCTGCCCAACCTAACATCGGCTTATTATTGATATTCGGGCGGATAGCATGAAGTGTTTGCGCCAAAGACACTTTAGCAATCAGGAAATCCATCTCGCCCAAAAACTCATGCATCTGAAGAATTATCGATAGTTGCGGACGGATTATTTCTGTCGTAGCTTGTAAGATTCGTATGCGTTCACGTCGTTCTGCGCCTTCCAATTCACGCACATGATTATTTGCTTCAACCACTTGTTGTGGTTCAATAAATACCGTCTTTCCGGTTGCCGACTCGTCATGCACTATACCGCCTATCTTGCGTTTGTATGCCGGTGGAACAGGAATTACCAAACGCCCTTCACGAATAGTTGGTGCAGCATCTGCATCTACCAATCCATCTGCTTTGGCTTGACGAAGAATAGAAGCTAACGTTCGTCCAACACTTCCTTGCAAAGAAATTATCTCGCGACGAATACGCGCCAATTCCGGCGATGCGTGATCTACCAAGCGCCCATAACGGTCCAAAATTGCATCGATAGCATGAATCGTCTCTCCTAAATCTTTTCCGTCCTCATATTGATTCGCCAGACACTTCAAATCAGGGTATTTCGTTTCATCCAAGCCACGCAAGAAATGCTCTAATGCAACCACATATGCCATTGAATGACGCAAGGCGTCCAGTTCTGCTTCATCTAAAAACAAACCCTCTACGTGAATCCGACTCATTGCTTCACGCACATCGAAAATCTCGCCACGAGGAAAAGAAAGAGAAGTATCTTCCAACGCCAATCGTAATTGATCTGTTTGTGCTAAAAGGCGACAGATTGTTTCACAATCCGTTTCCCAATGCATTGCCTCCACTCGTTCACGACCTAATGGAGAAGAACAACGACGATTCAACTCTTCACGCAGAAGTGAAAAGTCAATTTTTTGCTCTATATTGGAAGGATAGACCATCAACCTAAAATACGGCAATCACGAATAACAGGCGAACCAACCGCTTCATTGAGTCGGCGGACCAGTTCAAAACGATTTTCAAATAATTGCGCTTTAAGCGCCGCACTCGTTACACGCACGATGAGCATACCATCCTTGACCTCAACGCTTTTGGTCATTTCGGTAACGATATTTCCCATCACTTGCGGCCATGCGTCCACCACTTGCTGCTCCAAGACCGATTGCTCCAATCCGCTTTCGCGCAAGAACTGTACTAATGCTTCGCCTATCGATATTGCACTATTGGCCATTATTTCTGTTCCTTTACTTTTGCCAAATAAATCTTCTGCCGCGTACGAAACACTTGCAACGAAGGTTCGAAACCATTATACTTCTGCACGGCTTTCATTTGCACGCCTTCCCGTTGACAGATATCCCAAAGTGTTTCTCCGGGATGCACCCACATCAACTCTTTTTCCTTGGGTGCAGCGGTGCGTTTTTTGCTTAAGAAAATGCGTTCTCCAATTTTAAGTTCACGTCCCAATGCATCATTATTCTCTCTTAAGGTACGCTCGCGCACATTTAAGCGAAAAGCCACATTCGCATACGTATCGCCCTCACGCGCTTCAACATAAGTCACACCATTGCATTTTTTCTTTGGATGATTCAAAAAAAACTGCTCTTCCTCTTGTACTGCGGTCAATGGAGCAATATATTCAGGCTCCGGATCTCGATTGATTATTTTTATTGGTTCTGTCATTTTAACTACAGTAGCTTTTTTTGCCGTTCCTTGCGACACTACTTCGGGTTTTGGACGAGCAGCGGACAATGGCTTTGCTTCCGGTCCGGGAGTATAAGGAGTGCCGGCAACTGAACCATTAGCCAACGTATCCAAACGATAATCTTCTATCAGTTTAATCAATTTCTGAGCATACGTCTTGTCCGTCGCATAACCACATTGTTTTAACCGATATGCCCAACCATCATAATCTTCAACTGCAATCTCAAAACACGAAGCATATCGCGGACGTTGTAAAAACAAAGCATGGTCCTTGAAACTCTCTGCCGCATCGTAATACTGACGGAAACACTCTCCTTCACTATCATCATCATGATAATATACACCACCGAACCAATCGCCGGTGCATTTAATACCAAAATGATTTTTAGCGTTTACGGCTAATTCACTCTTTCCCGCGCCTGATTCCAATAAGGCCTGCGCCATGATGATAGAAGCCGGAATACCGTAATCCTGTTGATTTTGAACCGCCACGCCTTTCCATTGCTCAATATACGACAAATAGTCTGCATTTTGTTTCTGTGCAAACACACTAACGCTCAGCAAAAGAGCAAAAATAATAACTGTTTTCTTCATTTTAATAATCATTTACGCAAATTATCGTGCAAAAATACTAAAAAGTTTGCATATATGCAAAAAAAGTAGTACTTTTGCAGCGTAAAATTTTATTTTTATGAAAAAAATCATATTTATTGCGCTTTTAGCAATGGTTAGTTTTGGATTTTTCAGTTGTGAAAGAAACCAAGAACCTTGCAAATTCCACGCACAGACGTTGGACCTTACTGTTAAACAAGCTGATTGGCAGTGGGATGAGAATACTGAGCAGTTCTATTTTCATTTTGATGTGCCTGAACTGACTTGGGATATCTACGATTACGGAAACTGGACCATCTGCCGTGAGTATAATTATGGTACAGCAGATGCATACCAAGTGGCATTGCCGGAAAGTTCCTATATGTGGGAAAACGTAGAGGACTCTGTTACACACCAGGTAACTACAATCTACTACACGCAGCACATCGATTATCGCATTGGAGTAGGTTATGTAGAAATCCAGTTGACCAACTCAGACTACACCTACACTGCTGAGAATCCGGAGACCATGCATTTCCGCTTACAACTGATTTATTAAGGCACTAATCAGCAATCGTAAATTTTATATTGCAGGTTCCTGTAGCGCCGAATCGCGCGAACAGGTCTTACTCACCGCACGCTTAATTCAACAAGCAGGCGGTGAGTTGCCGATTATTTTTCGCGCAGGCGTGTGGAAACCGAGAACCAGTCCAAACACGTTCCAAGGCGCCGGAGAGCAAGCATTGGCATGGCTTCAAGAAGTTAAAAAGACATTCGGAATGGAGATAGCTACAGAAGTGGCGACTCCCGAACATGTTCAAAAAGCACTTGATGCATGCATTGACTATCTCTGGTTAGGAGCAAGAACGACAGCGAATCCTATTGCTGTGCAAGAATTGGCGGATGCTATTGTTGCCCATTCCCATAAACCAAAAGCAATTCTCGTCAAAAATCCTGTGCATAACGATCCTGAGTTATGGATAGGCGATTTGGAACGTTTGGAAGCGAAAGGCTTGTCTGTTATTGCCGTGCATCGCGGATGTAATCACAAACCTTGTTGGGCAATGGCGCATCATTTGCGAGAAAAAAGACCGGACATCCCATTGCTTATCGATCCGAGTCATATGAGCGGAAATGCGCAATACATCTCCGCATTGCTTGCGAAAGCGGCAGAACTGCAATACGATGGTTCGATGATTGAAGTGCATCCGTGTCCGGGAAACGCACTTTCTGACTCCAAACAGCAGATTACGCCTGACCAATACAAACAAATTGTGAACGGGTCAATATCGAGCCAATCTCGAACCAATCTCGAACCAATTACGAGAGATAAGGCTGAACAGAAAGACAACTCTACTCTACTCTGGTTACGCGCAGAAATTGACGAGTTGGACGACCAACTATGGCAAACGATTGCAGACCGGATGAAAGTCAGTCAACGTATCGGAGAATGGAAAAAAGCCAATCATATTGCTCCACTCCAACCACAGCGATATGCACAGATTTTAGCAGAAAGATTGCAATGGGCGGAACAAAACGGACTTTCTCAGGAACTCATTCAGCATATTTTTGATGCCATTCACAAGGAGAGCCTCAAAAAGCAAGAATAAACGTGCGGAAACGACTCCTGTACATATTTTTTCTTGTCTGCGCTACAATAACTTGGGCGCAAGAGACATCTGTGCAAAGAACAGGTATCTCCGGAACTGTCGTCGATGCGGATACAGGAGAGACATTACCTTTCGTACAGATATACTTCCTCAAATCCACCAACGACCGAGGAATGGTTCCTTCTGCGGTAGGTACGACATCGGATTTGGACGGTAAATTTCAAATCAGCAACACCGAAGGATATACCACTTTGCATTTCCAGATGATGGGTTATAAGACGGAAATGCTCACACTCCGCAAAGGTCAAAACCGCAAGGATGTCAAAGTAAAAATGACACCTGATGTGTACGGATTGCAAGATATCGTGGTTACTCCGAAGCATCGCAAACGCGAATATAAGCGCAAAGGCAATCCGGCTGTTGAGTTGATAAAGAACGTTATTGCACACAAGGATTCGTTCTGTGTCACCACTTCTGACCAATATACCGCACAGACTTATTCGCGAATGTCTTTTGCGTTGGATAATCTCAAAATGAATTTCAAAAAAGGCTTCTGGAAAAGTTTTGATTTTATTGAGAAATACATCGACACAACAGGAACCTATCCGAATCTGACAGTCAGCATTCGCGAACATTTGGGTGAAGAATATTACCAACGCAAACCACACCGTGAGAAGAAAATCCTGATGAAGAAACGTATTTTCGGTGTGGAAGATGTGCTTTCTTCCGGAACATTGAAACAAACGACAGAAGCGGTCTTTCGAGATGTAGATATCAACGATAATAGCATGAATCTGCTCTTCAATCGTTTTGTCTCTCCTTTGTCTTCCACATTGGCAGTTACGTTCTATCAATACTATATTATGGATACCATCATGGTGGACGGCTATCCTTGTATAGATTTAGCTTTCGTGCCTGTTAACTCCGAGAGTTATGGATTTACGGGACACTTGTATATTGTTAACGATTCCACTTTCCGGCTGAAAAAATATGCCATTAACGTACCACCGGATATCAACTTAAATTTCGTTAGCAACTACTCGTTGGAACATAGTTACAAACAATTGGAAAATGGTCTATGGGCACCAGATAGAACGACTACTTATGCTAAATTCTATATACTGAACAACAAACGTGGTTTGTTAGCTCGGCAGACGAAAATCTATACCGATTGGGATTTAGAAACACCTATTTCCAAAGAGACGTTCTCCAGTTTAACACCGACAGATGAATCCTCTGCAATAGAGACCAACGACTCGTCGGCAGTACGTATTGCCTCGAAAGATTGGGACAACCTGCGTCCTGAACCTTTGACAAAAGCAGAGAGTTCCGTTGTGGACTTAGTAAACGAATTTACTTCCACACCGAAATTCAATAGTCTTGCTCTATTTGCAAACGCTATCTCTACGCAATACGTACCAACCAAACCTTCGCGTATCATGAACGAGAGCAAGTTTGATATCGGACCGATATACAACTTCTTGAGTTGGAATATGCTGGAAGGTGTTCGTCTTCGTTTTGGTGGTATGACCACCGCAAAACTGCACCCGCAAATATATGCTCGTGGTTATGTTGCGTTTGGTACAACTGATTTGCGCCCTAAATACGAAGCCACGCTTATTTATACTTTCGACAAGCATAAGTCACAACCTTTTGATGGCATCCGTCATCATTTGCAATGGACGGCAATGTACGATGTTGAGGAACCTGGAAAAGATGTTGACATGATTCGTCGTGACCATATCTTAATGTCTATTCCTACCAGCAAACCTGTTATCGGATTTAATCAATATGTTTTCCATGCTAAAATGGAATACATGAAGGAATGGCGCAATAATTTGTCCTTACGCGCATCTTTTGATTTCACGAATAACGAAGCCGCAGGAGCATTGAAATACAATCGCATTGATTGGAATATGAATAGCGATTCCACATGGACTTCCAGCCTTACAAATATCGGTTCGTATCGTTGTTACGAAGGAATGTTGGAGTTACAATACATGCCCGGAACACGTTTGTATATCAATCGAATGGGTTATTCCAGTCCGTTTGCATTAGACACAGATGCACCTACTATCAAATTAACACACTATGTAGGATATTTGGACGACCGACATAACGGAGGTACCGGATTTATCTACAACCGTACGGAATTCCTTTTTGACAAACGTTTCTGGTTCTCGGCTTTCGGACACTTAGACCTGCGCGTGCAAACCGGTATGGTTTGGCAAAAAGTGCCGTTCACTAAACTGTTTATCCCGAATACTTCTACCAGCATTTTACTCGCCATGCGTTCGTTCAACCAGATGAAACCTATGGAATTCATCATGGATGAGTATGTTGCACTTTATGCCACCTATTATTTCAAAGGCTGGCTTCTAAATCGTATTCCGGGTATCAACAAACTGAAGCTCCGTGGTGTAGTTAGTTTCGCCGGAGTATATGGCGGTTTGAGCAAAAAGAACAACCCTTATTTGGAAACCGGTAATGGTTTGTATGAATTCCCACACTCAGATTTCGGACCAATAACCGACAACGCGTTTGACCATAATGGTTATCTTCAGGACGGTTATCGCACGGCATCTCCTATTGGCAAACTGCCTTATATGGAAGTAACAGCAGGATTTGAGAATATCTTCAAATTCATCCGTATCGATTATATCCGTCGTATCACATACAATGATTATGAACTGCCATATCTAATCCAAAAGATGGAACCCATCGATGCTAATAAACCTACACTTGGTTTCCGTCCTGCGGTAGACGAAAATGGCGATCCTGTAATGATTCATGGTCGTCGAAAAATCGGCGCATGGGGACGAAACGGAGTAAAAATAACCATACGAATAGCCTTATAACGAATAGATATGAAACACATCGGATTAACTATTTTATGCCTTTGGGCGTCACTCAGCATTACGGCGCAAGTGAATATCAACGAAGCTGTCCAACGCAATTTGGAAGAAGCAAGGCTTAGGTTGGAAGATTTCAACAAAGAGCGATTGTTAGATTCGTTGGATCAGAAAGACCTGCCTAAATTAGTTTCAGGTGGTATATTAGGATTTGCGGATATGAGTAATTATATCATTACTCGTAGCCACAATACGATGAGTTCACACATGCGTGTAGGAGGAGAATTAGGCGGTTTCTTGGATTTCTCGCTTCACCAGCATTTCGCTATTCAACCGCAAATCATCTTTACCGCTCAGCAAAATCATTTTGAAGCCACAGATACAACTAACCATCTTTGGTCATTCGGCGTGGATATTCCTATCTATTTCTTAGGAAGGTTTGGTAATATGCAGAAAGGTTACATTCAGTTTGGAGCTGGTATTTTCACCCACTTCACCTTTGCTTCAAATATCGCCAATAAGTTTGAAAACGTAGATCAGCCCGAAGGTGTCACGCCAAGCAGTATTCCGCAAAAAGAAGCGGAAAATAGTTACGACTATAGTCGTTTGTACACGCTCCATAATAACCACTTCGGTGTCTGTGCAACGGTTGGATATGAGTTTCCCATCGGCATTCAGATCAATGCGCAATATAAAGTCAGTCTATCCGACATTGCGGGATTCTATAGTGAGATGAAGGGAAAAGAAATAGCCGATGCACTTATTTATCCTCAATCGGTTTCTTTAGGTATCGGCTATAGATGGAAATAAGATAATTTTTCTTTACTCTTCCGGTTTCTCCGGCTCTTTAGGTTTTGGCAGTCGTTTCTTAGAGAATACGACTCTTTCGTTGAGGAAGAAGTTTAGTAGTCCAGAGAAACAGAGTGCTACGATATTACAAAGTAGTACATGCCAGTGGAACACACTTTCCAACAAAAGCAGAATAGCCATCTTAACTGAAAAAGCACTTACGCACGAGAGGTTATAACCTCCAAAATGCCGCAAAAAAGATAAGGTGGAAATGTGAGATATTCTATCTTGCCAGACAAAGAAATAAGCAATCGTAAAATTGGTCAGCACAGCACATTCAAACGACAAGAACGGTGCTAACAAATACTCAGCCCAATAAGTCTTAGGCAATAATATATCCGAGCATAACCATAGTACGAACATGTCCACTGCCGTACCGGCTAAGGTAGAGGCAGCGAACTTAACGTAGCGTACTAATAAGGTAAATGCCGTTTGCTTATTCATTCCGTTATCTTATTCTTTATCCTCTTTCTTAGGAAGCGGGTCACGTTCTGCGAACCAACGGAGATCCGAGAAGAAACTATGAATATAGATGACTACCAGTATTAACAAGATAGCTAATCCCACCAAATCCAATGTTCCAAGAACCACCGTTCTACCCATAATCGGCAATGACAGATGGAACTGTGTTAAGAATGGCACGTACATCAGGATGATACATGCAATTGCGATGATTACACGGAACTCCGTGGGACCAAGTTTGCCGTAGGTCAGTTTGAACTCACTCTTGATGTGTGCATTAATACTGACATAGACAGTCATCGCCAGATATGCAGCATATATAGCAAGCGAAACACTCATGTGCATCAAGGGAGAGAGACCTGCACCAATAAACATCATAGCCTCTGTGATAACGTCCATGTTATGGTCCAGATAATAACCATAGAGCGGGCGTTGCTGCTCTCTCACACGCGCGATAGTACCATCCGTAGAGTCGCCAAGCCAGTGAATAAACAGACCTCCGACAGTAAGCCAAAGCCAATAGATGCTATACCATGTAAGCGCAAATCCCAGACCACAGAGAAGAGCGCCAAAGACGCCCAACCAAGTCATCATATCACTGGTAACCCATTTCGGGAAATGGTTGGCCAGCCAAACCAGAACTTTCTTTTCAGAAGCGTTTAGAATAGAAGTTTGTATTCTAACAGATTGTTTTTTTTCTTCCATTGTATATTTATTAAATAATGTATGTTAAACGAAAAAAATCGTGCAAAGGTACTGCTTTTTTTTGAATTATGCAATTCTAAATCTTAAAAAGTGTGTATCTCATTCAAAATAATCGTAAATAAAACAAAAAAGAGGCAATTTGAAAACTGCCTCTCTTTCTAAATATTTACCCACTATAGGATTATGGTACTGCAATGAATTTGCCGGATTTAATCTTCTTCTTACCTTGTGAGTAGAAGGAGTAGAAATAAATCTGGTTTGGAAGAATATCAATAATCAATCCTGAACGTTCATCAATTACTTTATTCAAGCGATCTTTATTATCTGCATCAGAGATAACTTCTACATCGTTCGGATCTGAAACCGGCACTGTAGCATTATAAAGCATATGTCCATTCTGATCATAGAGTACGATTGATACGTCTTTACGAATGGTAGCAGCGAGCAATTGGAACGTACCCGGTATGCGCTTCAGCAGAACATCGTTCTCTGTCGGCAGAAGAGCATCGTTCAATGTAGAAACTGCGAAGTAAATATAATATCTGCGTTCCGTACCATCTGCTGCGGTACAAATGATTGTACAGGTATCACCGGCTGCAACCTCACGGATACTAACTTCAGCGTTTTCTGAATGTGGAATTGCATCTACTGCAGGCGGATTGATACCTTCCATCAAGTAATAGGTATAGAAGGTCTCTTCCGGATCAAATCCACGAAGTGAATCCTCACCTAAGAAGATGGAAATCAAAGAGCAGTCATTATCTTTACCAATGATTTGACGAATGATATAATTCAGTTCTGTCTCACCATCTTGTGCAATAACCTGAATAAAGATTACGCCGCTCTCGTCTACCCAAACTTTGCTAACAGCCAATTCATCACTCAGGAGATACGTAATTGCATCTGCATCAAAGAAATCATCAGATGTCGAACCATAAGGCCATACATAATCATACTCAGTTACCTTGCTATCAAATCCCGGCAGCAGTACTTCATTCAAATAAATTGCCTTCAGAGTTGCATCATTATTCTTCACGAAGTGGAAGGTAAGCGAATACTCTGCTTGGTCTTCGCCATTAGGCGCGGTAACGAAGAGTGATACCTGAACATCTCCATTAGGCAATTCCGTTTCTATTCTCTCAACCGATTGTTGCGGATCTTCGAGTATAGTCTCAATTGCCGGAATTGGTTCGGCGTCCTCAGCATTGTAAGGAATATTGATAGTATATTCGTAATCTTTCGATCGGAAAGCAAAGATTGAAGTTGGTAATGTCGCACCACTATCGTCTGTGATGATAATGTCACGGAGCGTCGTGATGGATGACTTCTGACGGTCGAAGACAAGTGTATAGGTTTGCGTGTACTCTACATTTTCTGCGAATACTTCTACCAACACTGTATCTTCCAGCACTCGGATCTCATATGTCTGTGCATCTTCTTTCTTGACTACAGAGACAACAGGAACTGAAGCTTCCATGTCAATCTCTACCTTATAGTTGAAGCGTTCTGCGTCGTAGTTACTGATTGGTTTACCGCCTATCATAATCATATTCAGCGTTGCGTTGGTAGAGAGTTCTACAGGATAATGGATTGTGTATGTACGTGTTGCACCGGTTGCGGCTGTAACAGTGATAACCGATTTATATCCAAGTGATTTACCGCTCAGGGAGTCGGTTGCTTGAGTAACAGAGACCGTTTGATATTCATCTCCGGCGATGTACTCTACTTCTGGCGTCAATCCACTCAATCCACTTGCTTGCGCAGCAGAAAGTGTATACGAGTATTCGGTTTGTTCTGCATTGAAGCCCGGCAAAGCACGTTGGTCAATGTAAATCATCTGGAGTGTATCAATAGCCGATTTGCGGATTGTGTAAGAAACAGTATAAGTGCTCTTCTTTCCACTTTCGGCTGTCACATGAATCTGACGTATCATCGAATTTTCATTTGCCAACACTGTATCCATCGTGATGGTTTGCCATTGGTCTTTTTCTTCCCAACTAAGGTCCGGGAATACCTGTGTGCCTACTGCCAACGAATCATTGTAATAGAATGTATGTGGAGTAAAGTTCTCCAATCCTACACCGTCGGCATAAATCATCATCAGGGTATCTGCATTGGATTGAGAATAATGGAATACCACTACATACGTACTGAGACGTGTCGTTGTGTCTTCTGCTTGCACTTTGATGGTAGCTTGCAGTTTATTGTAATCCATCTCAATCGGCAGAATAGTCTGAGAACTCTCTCCCTTTTGAGCAGCTACGTCAGGCAGTGAATGTACTCCTTCCGGAAGCGTGACTTGATAGAAGTAATAATCCGGGGTAAAGCCTTCTAATGGATCACCATCGAGGAAGATCATACTCAAATCGGCATTCTTTGACAATGGTACTACGAAATGCAATGTATAGGTATTCGGTGTACCATCTACGGCTGTAACGTGCAACAGAACCGAGTTCGTCTGTTGCTCGATAAGTACACTCTGACCATTCATCTTCAGTTGTGCACTAACCTCAGGTAAAGTTGTTGTACCTGCCGGCAGAATAATGGTGTAATTGTTATTGCCTTCATCGTAAGTAAGGGTCGGGTTCAAAGCACGTTCGAAGTCCACAAAGTCCTTACCGTCAAGGGTAATATTCTTCAACTTGTTATCAGATGATTGGTTCTCAACGAAGATCTCAATCTGGTAATCCGAAGTAGTAACATTATCCTCTGCCATTACATGCAACGTATAGATGTAATATTGGTCAGGTCTTACTTCTTCGCCTTTCTGAGTTACCGTCAAGAAACGGTCATCTGCCGCATAGTCGATTACCACTTCACGAGTCTTCAAAGAAACAGAATAGAAGTGACGGCCGGACTCGAAATGTTCAATTACCTCACCATTAACAGTGATACCTGTCAAGTCTACACAATGGCTCGGTTCTGCTTCTACCTTCAGGTAATAATAGTTCTTATCATTACGATCTTCACTATTAACCTCAATGGTAGTAGTCTCACCTAACAATCCCGGTTCAACCTCAATTGTCTGTCCTTCGTGTCCTGCAAGATAGGTTACAGAAGGCATCTTCGGTTGTGCTATCTTAATCGCCGGAGCAGGAATTGTAACCACATAATTCATGCTATCAGCACGGAAACCATTGACGAGCACACCGTCTAAGAAGAGTCCTGCTAACGTAGCATCGTTGCTTTGCGGACGAACAACTTTAACTGTATAGGTTTTCTTAGTGCTACCATCAGCTGCTGTAACAATAGCTTGATACTCTACTCCACCTGCAATTTGGCTTTGTGTAATAGATATCGACTGTTCAGCCTCGGCTGCAATCATTTGAACCAATACCGTTCTGTCTGTCGTAACGGTATATTCATTGTATTCAGGATCGAAACCTTCCAGACTCTTACCGCCAACCAAAATATCACTCAAACGAGCGTTATTCGATTTTGTCGTAGGATAGTTATATACATACGTATGGTTCTCTGTTCCGTACACTTGCCACTCCATCTTCGTTTGTGATTGTACAAAGACGATTGAGTCACTATCATACTGACGTTTTACGAAGATTGCTTCTTCTGGTTTCTTGTCTGTACACTCATAAGTCTCTTTGCCTAACTTAGTGTAAACATTCGTACCGATAGAGAACTCATCTACCTTACCGGACGTAATGACTTCTTCCATCGTGCGATTGATTGTATAAACGCGTTGGGTTGTTCCATCAACTGCAGTAACAGTAATAGTAGCACCCGTAGCATTGTATTTGAGTTCTGCTACTTGACCTAAATCTTTATCATCCACTGAACGTTGTTTAGCGAAGGAGAAGATAGGCATTTGTTCTGCCAAAACAGAATACTCTAATGTATTGGCATCGAAAGCAGGTGTCAACTCAATATTCGCGCCCTTAGCATCTTTTGCTGTAATCGAAGAGAGTGCAGCATTGTTCGATTTCGTCTCGCGGAAAGCATAAACGGTAGTAGCGGAACTGCCATCTTCTGCTGTCACAACGACTTTGATATTCTTACCTACCTTCGTGATAGCGAAGTTCTGGTGAACAGATGCAGGAGTGATAGTCATATCCGGCACTGCTTGCGTTGCGAACGGCAGGTTGACAAATGTAGTATCACCGGAGGCCGTCATTGGATATGTACCAAACGCAGCTGTGTACTCCAACGAGGTTACAGGATTACGATGGAGTACGACCGTATAAACGGTGTTGTCCAAGGAGTTCTCACCATAGTTGGTTACTTTCGCCTGAAGGTTACCATCAATCCATTCGCCGTTATTGAGCCACTCAATAGTTTGTGTTTGGTCATGAACCTTTCCTACAAACTTCAGTTTGGGTGTACCAACATAATTATCATCTACATTGATAGTAAATGTATTTCCGTTCTTGGTGGCCTCTACTCCGTCCACATACGCAGCGGTCAGTTCAGAGTTGTAGGCAAGGTGCATATTTTGGAGAAGAAGACGAGAACTTTGCGTATCATTTAAGCCTCCCATATCATTGATATTCTCCGTTGCGCAAGAGTTGAGCGTTGCATTGATTTGCGCCACATTACCAGAAGGATAATTCAGCGTAATCGATCCATTCTTCAGTCCAGCTCCTTCGTTGTAGTTTTTGGAATACGAAGCTACAGATCCCAACGCAGAGCCATTACTCATCCACACTTTGATACTCCACGTACTAATACCCGAAGCGCTCAGTGGATTATACTGGAAGGTCAAGAGCTCCGGTGTATTACGGAAACGAGCACCATTTGTAGCATTTACTGTAACAGAGGAAGAAGAGTTACATCCGAATAAACTACCATCTGCAACCGTTACACTCATATCACCGAGCGTCATCATTCCCGGGATGGAAGCACGGATTGCCGCTTGGCGGATAGTAGATAGCATTACTGCATTCTCTCCACTCTGCGACACTTCCAATCCGGAAGTATATGGGATAGGATATCCGGCAATTTTATAGGTGTGTCCTGAGGTTTTATCTGCCACTGTTACCCAGTCGGCAGAAGGTTTAGAACCAGTAGAACCAGCAGATACCCAAACACCAGAGAAGTCAAACGGATCTTTGTCATTCTCGTAGTACCAGCAGACGGAATAGGTCTCTCCGCCTTCTACAGTAAAGGTGATTTGTTTCTTCTTCGCATCAAGAGAAGAAGGCGTAACCGTCTTACCGTCGTATGCTACGTATGTAAAGTTTGCCACTGTAGGTTGGGTGGTAACGTTAATCATATAATTATATACATCCGGGCTCCATTTCGGTACAAGCGCACCATTGAACTTCAGTTCTTTCAGTTTGCCGGTAGTATCAAAAGCAGGCATCTGCGGAATAATCGTGTATACTGCATCTTCTTCTCCCTCACGGTTAGCCGCAGCGATAACAGTAGCGCCACGACGAATTCCTCCGTTATAGAAGATTACTGTCTGCTCTTTGTAGTTCTTGTAAACCGAGTCAACGGTAAATGATTTCGAACCGATAGGCAGGTCCACAATGTTTTCTCCCAGAGCAGGAGTAATAGTGCCTGTAATCGTTTCGTCGGCAGCGTTGACGTAACTATAATCTACCTTTGTGATGATATTTGCTCCTTCCGGAGTAGCAATGCTATAACGGATGGAGTACGTGCGTGTATCGCCATTCTCGGCATGAACGATGAGTTTGGTAACGCCAGTAATCGGGGCGGAAATATAATCAACTGTTTGTACCGCCTCCGCTTTGGTGTATGCAATTTCGTAAGGCTCGGTAGTGCCGAACGGCAGGACGAAATTGAACTCCGTCTCATTCACATCCTTCATATCACCATTGATCATCAACTCACCTAATCTTGTGTTAGTCGATTGCTCAACAGGGAAAGCGATTGTGTATTGCGCTTTCGTACCGTCCTGTGCCTCTACCTCAATCAAAGTCGTTCCGTTAGGACGGCTGAAATAAGTAGTGATTGTTTGGTTCTCTAATTGTGCCATAGGATAGATATTCGGCACCACAGTAGTCCCCTTCGGCAGTGTAATGCTATAGTTGAAACTATCCGGACGGAAGCGATACAAACTCTCACCTTCAATCAAGATATCTGCCAACAGAGCATTACCACTCTGTACGCGCGTATAATTAATATAATAGGTCTTCGTTGCACCGCTTTCGGCTGTAACCACTACTTGTTGGTGGTTTTCGTCAACAACGTATGAAACAACGGTTTGACCTTCTTTAGCGGTTGCAATTACATCCGGCAGAACCGCACCTTCATCAATAGTGATGCTATAGTTCTCTTCTTCCGGATTGAATGCTATAGAATGACCTACAACCTCCAGATTAACAAGATTTACATCATTGTACGGAAGAATGCTGAACGCAATAGTATAGGTCTGACTGGTACCATCTTCAGCTGCTACAGAAATTCCCCATTTGCCGTCTTCCAACTGACCGAAGAAGACGATTTGGGTATTATCCTCTGCAATATACCCTACTTGCGGATAACTGCTACCTGCAGCCAGTGTGCTGTCGTAATTGAGAATCGTCGGATTGAACGAAGGCAATGGTGTTCCGTCTAACAAGATAGTTCTCAGACGTTTGTCGCCGGACAATTGACGACTAAAAGTAATACTATAAGCAGCTTTATTACCCATAGCATCTAGCACATGAATCCATGCTACCTCACCTTTCCACAGCAGAGAAACAGTTTGGTCTGCTGCACCTTTTTCCCATGTAACTTCAGGCAGAGCACCTGCGTACTGTTGAGTGTAATGCAAGGTGGCCGGTTGGAAACCTTCCAAATCATTTCCATCAAGGAAGATATTCTTCAATTGTGCGCTCTCGGCAGCCGCAGCAACAAACTCAATTCGATAGGTATTCGATGCGCCTTGCTCGGGCTGAACAAGAATATAGGCTGTTCCTACTGCGTAAGGAGCCGTGATAGTCACTTGTTGGCCTGCTTCTTTAGCTACTGTGATAAGAGGACAAGTAGCGGACTTTAATTCAACGGTATAATTCAGCTCCTCTTTGTCAAAACCTTCCAACTCAACACCATCGAGGTAAATCATATCGAGGTAAGCATTCTTGGAAACCTGTATAATGAATGTAACTCTATACTCCCGCTTATCACCGCTTTCGGCTGTAACGGTAATGATTTGTGTCTTGTCCTCCAACACGCTTAATACACGTTGCGAGTTCTCTGATTTCAAATAGGTTACATTAGGAATCGTGCTTACACCTGCCGGAAGAGTAATCTCATAATCGGTCGTACCCGGTGCAAAACCTTCTAATTCCTCGCCATCGATATAAATCATCGCCAATGCAACGTTCGAGGAGGTTGCTACGGTGAAATGAATAATATATGTACGGCTGGCACCACTTTGTGGGCGAACGGTAATCTTATAATCACCACTCAATCCGGAAATGGAACGAACGCTAACGGTCTGGAAATCAGTGCTCTGCAACTCGTAGGTAACGCTCGGCAAAGCAGTGGTTCCTTGTGGCAGATTAACCGTATATTCGTTCGTCTCAGGTTCAAAGCCTTCAATCAGTGTGCCATCCAGATAAATTCCTTTCAAAGTATTGTCGGTGTAGGTCTGTACGGAGAAAGCAATGACATAAATCGTCGTGCTTCCGTTACCTGCTGTAACCGTAATACGGGTCTTTCCGTTCACACCGCCCGGAGTGATATTTATCGACTGATACTCATCACCGGGAATAGGTTCAATCTCAGGCAGCTCAGTGGTTCCTACAGGCAATGCCCAGGTATAAGAAGTGCTATCTGCGCGGAAATCAGCAATAGCTTGTCCGCCAATCTTAATGCCTTGGAGCATAGAATTCTCTGATTTCTCAGTCGATACAACAATCTTATAAACAGCTTGGTCGCCATTGCCGGCAGTAACAATAACACGGGTTGTCCCGTCTAAACCGGCAGGAACAATTTCTACACTTTGGAACTGATCACCTTTCTCGTAAGTAATCTCCGGCAGTTCGGTGGTTCCCAATGGCAGGTTGACATAATAAGTCATCTGCGTAGGCTGGAAGTTATGAATCCAACCGCCTGCCATCTCTAAATTATTCAGATAGATATACGAGGAGGCCTCTAATTTGAAATTCAGTTTATATACTTTAGCAACCGGATTTCCTTTCGTTGTCACACTGATACTATAAGTACCTCCATCGAGGACAGAAGGAGCGGTATAAACTATTGTCTGTTCGCCTTCTGCATAAGCGGAAACGGCTTGAACGGTTGGCATCTCGGTCGTTCCTACTGGCAGAGAAACCTTATAAATCGTCTGCGAAGGAGTGAAACCCGGTATAGGAGAACCGTTTACCAAGATATTTTGCAGCGTGTTATCCGTCAAATCGGCCACGGAGAAAGTAAGATTATACGTACTCTTTGCTTCGCCGTTTGCTGCAGTAACAACTATCGTCGCATTTCCGGTAGGGGAAGTAGGTTGAGTAATACTGATGGTTTGGTCGTCCTCCTGACCTTCTGCACCTACTACAGGAGCGGTCGTTGTTCCATAAGGCAGAGCCACATTTGGATAGTTGTATTTAGCAGGGCTAAAACCAACCATCGGCTCGCCGTTGATGGTAATTCCAGCTAATTTAGAGTTCGAACTCTTAGCTTTAACGAATTGAATCTTGTAAACCATCGTTTTCTTGCCATCCTCTGATTTGACGGTAATGGTCGTAGGAGTGCTGACAAGGTCGCCGTTTACTACGGTTATCTCACTTCCGCTCAATGTACGTCCTGGGAAAGGAACGGTTGTGCCGTGAGCATTGGTTATCGAACCTGCGCCACGGATAGCTTCGATAGTGGGGATCTCCGTAGCACTCTCGCCCAGCGCATAGACCTGCACATCCGTGCTGTTGGAGTCAAAGCCTTTCCACTCCTTACCGCCGACGTAGAGTTTTTGGATGGAAGCCGAATAAATCAGTTCTACGTCATCGACGTAGAGCGAGTTGCCCTCGTACAGACCATCGTTGGCGCGGAAGTTAGGATAGTTGGAAGCCGAGAAGATGATATTCATCATCGTGGGCACCGTGTTGTTTATATAATAAATAGGAACGCGTATGTTGGTCCACGAGCTATAAGTCTTTTTCTCTCGCCACATTCCTTCGCAAATCTGTGTAGCCTTGGTGGTTGTACCACATTCGTTACCATCGAGTGCCTGACGAATATCTGACTCCTCGTTCGTAGCAGAATAGCTGGTACATTGACCATTCTTTCCTTTGTACTTATCACCTTTGGCTGTGCCAGTCCATGCGTAGTACAACAAATAGAAATCCTCTTTGTCGGTATTGGAACCTGTACGTTTAATCCATACAGACATTGAGTCCGGACGATATTTCCAGCTAATACCTCCGTAAGTTCCGGCTGTGGCTTTGCTAATCTCCGTAATACTCGGAAGATATGCCCACGGCTGACCGAGAGCGAAATAACCCGGACTGGTTTCCGTAATACCCATTGCACCTACGTCTTGGTCTTGAACCATAAGACAGTAACCGCCATTATGACCGCTCTCCTTGTGCGCAAAGTTAAATTTCAGTCCCACTTGGGTCACATTGGATGCATTCCACCCTTTCGGTTGAGCATTGCCGTCGTAAGCAGGGGCACTCCAATCTTCAAAATCAGAGTTCGTTACTTGCTGAGCAGAAAGTGCGGTGCTCAAGAGCAAGACTGAACTTACTAAAAAATTACGTAAAAATGTACTCATATTAATATTTATATTAAATTATTTACGATTTTGGGCTAAAAAATAGCACAATTTTTATCGAGTGCAAAATTACTGCTTTTTAAGCAACCCCACAATAGCCATCTTTACGAAAAAGTATACGATTATTAAGATGAAACTTTCAAAAAAATGTCAAATTGACTTTACAAAATATACGATTTTTAAGATTTTATGTACATTTTTATTTATGGATCTAAGCGTATACTAAATCTCATTCTTTTGACACAGGGTAATCGAAACTTTATCGGGGTTATCACGGGGTTTTAAGGTGGTTTTGTCCTTACTCAAAGCAAAACACAAGATCTTTCCGTAATTACTCATTAAAAATACGTAAAAATGAAAATAACCTACTTATCACATACTTATCACCTACTTATCACCTACTCGAAATACGATTGTAATTGAACAAAAAAAAAGCCACAGAGCAAAAAAAATCGTGATTTGGCACGGAATTTGTTATGTAATAACAGGCTGCTTTGCGCCCAAAGGACTAAATTGAAAATGGAACGCCGTAAACGACTATTGAACGGATAGAGTCCTATTGAAAATTGAAAGCTAACAAAAAAAACACTATACAAAATTATGCAAAATGTAGTAGATATTCGCGAACTGCAAGAGCGTGTTGAACGCGAGAGTTCGTTTGTAGACGCCCTCACGCTGGGCATGAACCAAGTAATCGTTGGTCAGAAACATTTAGTAGAGAGTTTATTAATCGGTTTGCTTAGCGACGGACACATCCTTTTGGAAGGTGTGCCGGGATTGGCAAAGACGTTAGCTATCAAGACACTGAGCGACTTAATCAAAGCTAATTTCAGCCGTATTCAGTTTACTCCGGACCTGTTGCCTGCAGATGTTATCGGTACACAGATTTATAGTCAGAAAAGCGAAGAGTTCAAGATCAAAAGAGGTCCTATCTTCGCTAATTTTGTGCTTGCAGATGAGATTAACCGTGCGCCGGCCAAAGTGCAATCAGCGCTTCTCGAAGCTATGCAAGAGCGCCAAGTGACCATAGGTGAAGAGACATTCAAATTAGATGAACCGTTCCTCGTTCTCGCTACGCAAAACCCAATTGAGCAAGAAGGGACCTACCCTCTTCCAGAAGCACAAACTGACCGTTTCATGCTCAAGGTCGTTATCGGTTATCCGAAGAAAGAAGAGGAGCAAGCTATCATCCGTCAGAATATCAGCAACGAGAAGAAACAAGTGCTGCCTATCCTCAGCAAAGAGGATATTCTTAAGGCACGCAAGATAGTAGAAGAAGTATATCTCGACGAGAAGATTGAGAAATATATCGTAGATATAGTCTTTGCTACCCGAGACCCGGAAGAGTACGGACTGAAAGACCTCAAACAGATGATTGCTTTCGGTGGTAGTCCTCGTGCAAGTATCAATCTCGCACGTGCTGCACGCGCTTACGCGTTTATTCATAGGAGAGGTTACGTCACTCCGGAAGATGTACGCGCCGTTTGCTACGACGTGCTGCGCCACCGTATCGGCTTGACCTACGAAGCAGAGGCCAACAACGTGACAACGGAAGACATCATCACCGAAGTACTTAACGCTGTACAAGTGCCTTGATCGTTCGGCAAATGGGTCGCAAAAGATCAAACCGCTCTGCTAATTGATAGGTGCGACCATTGCCTCCGCTCTCCCCACCACAACCTTATAGGTTGCGTCGGGGACCCCAATTGAATAAATCAATAAATTTATGACTTCAGAAGAATTATTACAACGAGTTCGGAAGATAGAAATCAAGACACACGGTTTGAGTCGGAATATCTTCGCAGGCGAATACCACAGCCAGTTCAAAGGTCGTGGTATGGCTTTTAGCGAGGTGCGCGAATACCAACCGGGGGACGACGTGAGAGCCATCGACTGGAATGTAACCGCGCGAATGAACAGACCGTACGTCAAGATCTATGAAGAGGAACGCGAGTTGACGGTAATGTTGCTCGTTGATGTCAGCGGTAGCCGAAATTTCGGTACTATCAACCAGATGAAACGCGACACGATGGCCGAAGTAGCCGCAACACTCGCTTTCTCAACCATAGAAAACAACGACAAAGTGGGGGTAATCTTCTTCTCTGATAAAGTGGAGAAATTTATTCCTCCGAAGAAAGGTAAGAGTCATGTGCTGCATATCATTCGTGAGCTGCTCAGTTTTGAGCCCGAACACGCAGGGACAGATATTAATGCAGCACTGGAATTCCTGACCAATGCACAGAAAAGGAGATGTACGGCATTCCTCATCTCTGACCTGATGGACCCGAAATTAGTCGAGAACAGGAAGAAAGAACGTTCCACACAAAGCACTGTGGCACCGGTGGTCATCGCCAGCAGAAAACATGACCTCTCGACCATTCAGATTTATGACCGTCGAGACGCAGAGATGCCTAATGTGGGACTGCTGAAAGTGAAAGACCCGGAGACAGGTGCACGCGTTTGGACCGATACAGCTCTGCCAAGCGTAAGAAATGCTTACGGACAGGCGTGGCGTGACCAACAAGACGCATTGGAACTCATGTACACCAAAACCGGAATGAACCATATTTCTATCCGCACCGATGAAGACTACGTGAAAGCTTTGATGCGCCTGTTCGCGCATTAAGCGTTAAAACGTTAAAAAGTTAAATAGTTAAAATGGTTTTGTTTACGACAAAAACGTTAAACTGTTATGTTAAATTTATTATTAGCCATAGTAGTTAGCGCGAGCATAGACAGTACAACGCTGATGATTGGTGACCAGACAGATTTGCATTTGCAAGTAACGATGGCACCCGAAGAAAAAGCAACACTGCCTGTGTTCGGCAATGCGCTACAAGAAGATATAGAAATCGTTAACCGCTCGGCGATTGACACAACTACCCTATCCGACGGACGAATTCAACTGCAACAAGCACTGACGATAACCAGTTTTCGTGACTCTCTCTTCGCTATCAACCCTATTCCGGTGGTCAGCGGAGAAGATACTTTTTGGACGGAAAATATGGCACTGAACGTAGTGCAACCGTTTGAAGTGGACACCACACTCGCTATCACGGATATTAAGGATATTGAAAAAGCGCCTATCTGGTGGTGGGGTATTATTCGATGGATTTTATTGGTTATCCTGCTTATCGGTTTAGCTGTTGGCGGGTATTATCTCTGGCGTTGGTGGCAAAGTCGCAAACGCGATGAGGAAGAACCTATCAATCCGGAGTTATTACGCCCGGCTGACGAGGTGGCACTCGAGAAACTGGATGCTATCAAAGCGCAAAAGATTTGGAAAGACGGTAAAGTAAAAGAATACCAAACCGACTTAACGGATGTGGTTCGTGAATATATCGGTCGCCGCTTTGGTGTGCAGAGCACGGAGAAAACTTCCAATGAGACACTTCACGCCATGAAGCCACTGATTGACAAAGACTTGTTCGGCCGTCTAAGTAAAATGCTGCAGTTAGCCGACTTAGTTAAGTTCGCTAAGTGGCACACCACGCCGGACGAGAACGAACAGGCACTCACCACTGCCTATGATTTTGTCAACGAGACAAGGCCTACCCCAGACCCCTCCCCGGAAGGAGAGGAGGAAGAGACACCTCAAGTCTAAATGAACAAATGGTAAATGACCAAATAGTAAATAATCATGACTTTTGCTAATCCCGGATATTTATTTTTATTACTGCTCCTGATTCCTATCATCGGGTGGTATATTTATGAGTTGCGCAAGGCGGACGCCAGTGTTCAGATCTCGGACACTACTCCATTCTCCGAGCAGCCAAAATCGCTGCGTATCTACCTCTTGCACCTTCCTTTTCTGCTGCGTGTGACAGTTGTCATCTTGCTTACTATCGCTTTGGCGCGACCGCAACTGACCAACCGTTGGTCGTCCGAATCCACCGAAGGAATAGATATAATGATGGCACTGGATATTTCCGGTACGATGTTAGCCGAAGACCTTCGTCCTAACCGTCTGGAGGCAGCTAAACAAGTGGCTTCGGATTTCGTCATTGCACGTCCTAACGACCAGATAGGTCTCGTAGTCTTTGCCGGAGAGAGTTTCACTCAATGCCCGTTGACTACCGACCACGCTGTGCTGATTAATCTCTTCAAATCCGTTGAGTACGGAATGATTGAAGATGGAACTGCCATTGGTTTAGGTCTGGCGAATGCAGTGAACCGAATGAAAGACAGTCAAACGAAATCGAAAGTAGTTATTCTGCTGACAGACGGTAGTAATAACCGTGGAGATATAGACCCGCAGACCGCTGCAGAGATTGCCAAGACTTTCGGCATTCGTGTGTACACCGTAGGTGTAGGCAGTTACGGTCAGACACGTGTACCGGTGCAAACGCCTGTCGGAAGACAATATGTCACCATGGACTCAGAGTTCGACGAGACTACACTGCGGAATATTGCAGATATAACCGGAGGACAGTATTTCCGTGCTACGGATAATAACAGTCTGAAGAAGATTTACGAACAGATAGACCAGTTAGAGAAGACCAAGATGCGTGTGCGCGAGTACAGCAAACACACGGAGAATTTTGCTCCCTACCTCATCGCTGCAGTACTCTGTTTATTATTGGAAGTGATTATACGATACTTCGTAGTTAGAACGATTGCCAACTAAATGACCAAATAGTAAATGGTACATGACCAAATAGTAAATGTTTTTATGTTAAGATTTGCAAATATAGAAATGCTTTGGTTGCTATCGACAATTCCTGTTTTCATAGTAGCCTACATATTTTACACGCGTCGCAAACGTCGCCAGTTGGAGGAGTTCGGCGACCGTGAGTTAGTAGAGTCCCTTATGCCGAACGCCAGTCGTGTGCGTCCTGCCGTTAAGTTCTCCATCGTGATGGTTGCTTTGGCATTACTCATCACTGCCGCTGCTCGACCACAGTTCGGTCAAACTGAGCATAGTGAGAAACGGCAAGGCATAGAAGCCATTGTAGCACTGGATATTTCTAATTCTATGTTGGCTGAGGATGTGGCGCCTAACCGTCTGGATAGAGCCAAACAAATGCTCAGCAAACTGATGGATAACATGGTGGACGATAAAGTAGGACTGGTGGTTTTTGCCGGAGACGCTTTCGTGCAATTGCCTATCACTTGCGACTACGTGTCCGCAAAGATGTTCCTCAACTCTATCTCTCCTAACCTCATCAAGACGCAAGGAACGGCCATAGGACAAGCGCTCAGCACCTCTATCCGTTGTTTCGGAGAACAGAGCGATGCGAGCCGTGCGATTATCCTTATCACCGATGGTGAGAACCACGAAGACGACGCGGTGGCTGTGGCACAAAGAGCCAAAGAGGCAGGTATCAAAGTGTTAGTGGTCGGTATAGGTAAACCCGAAGGAACACCTATTCCTATTCCCGGAACCAATGATTATATCAAGGACCGTCAAGGTAATGTGGTGGTTTCTAAACTGAACGAAGAGATGTGCCGCGAAATAGCACAAGCAGGCGGAGGAATTTATGTCCGTTGCGACAACACCAACACCGCCACGAAAGCTATTCAGAAAGAATTAGACACCCTTGCCACACAAGAAATAGAGACGCAAGTGTTTACCGACTATAACGAACAGTACCAGAGTTTCGCACTCATTGCATTACTGCTGCTTATCATCGACTTCTTTATCTTCAACCGTAAGAATAAAGCACTGAGTCGATTGGATATATTCGGGGAGGAGAAATTGAACGGACAAAGTCCTATTGAAAATTGAAAATTGAACGCCCTGCAGGCTATTGGAAATGAAAAAGTTCTTTTTAATATTATTGACCGTTAGTTGTTGCTCCGGTGTGTTTGCACAGCGAGAGGCAGGCGACATACGCAAAGGCAATCGTGATTACCACAAACAGGATTACACCGGTGCGGAGATTGATTATCGCCGTGCGATAGATACGAATAAGGATAGTTATGAAGCGCATTATAATTTAGGCGATGCGTTATTCAAACAAGACAAATATCCTGAGGCACAGGCAGAGTTCGAGACCGCAGCTAAAATGCTTGACCGCAAGCAGGATAAAGAACGCTGGTCGAAAGTGATGCATAATATTGGTAACTGCAATTTTGCACAGCAACAGTACGACAAAGCCGTTGCGGCATACCAGGAGTCATTGCGTGCCAATCCGAAAGATAACGACACACGTTATAATCTGGTGAAAGCCATTCAGATGTTGCAACAACAGCAACAACAAGAACAAAATGAGGACCGGATGGATAAAGAAACAGCTGAACAGATCTTGCAGGCATTGGAACAAGACGAACAGGATACTCAGGAGAAACTGCAACGCCAGCAAGGCAAGAAACGCAGAGTAGAAAAAGAGTGGTAAAGGCATTTACAATTTGGTCATGTACCATGTACGATTTGGATATTTAGTTATTTTATGAAAGATAGATTTTTAATATTATTTCTGCTTCTTGGCACGACCTTATCGGTCTTTGCTGAGGATGTGGTGTTTAAGGCGCAGGCGCCGAGCCAAGTGATTGTCGGCAGGCCTTTTCAGTTGACCTATTCGGTCAATCAGCGCAGTCGTGATTTGCGTGCACCGGAGTTTACGGATTTTGATGTGTTAGCGGGTCCGTACACATCCACGAGTAGCAGCACATCGTTTGTGAACGGTCATCGTACCTCGTCCTTCTCGCAGACCTACACCTACACGCTGATGGCACAGAAAGCCGGTACATTTACTATCGGTCCGGCGAATATCCGTGTGGACGGCGACAACTATCAGTCTAACGGTGTGCGTATAACCGTCTTACCGGAAGATGAGCAACCGGCACAAAGTTCTCAGCCTAACCAAGCCGGTCAGACCGGTCAGGCAAGTCAGACAAGTCAATCATCCGCAAGCAGTCAGACCTCGTCGGACAATCTGTTTGTGCGCACTATTGCGTCCAAGACACGCGTGCATGAGCAGGAGGCGCTGATGATAACCTACAAGCTGTATTTTGCGAATGTGGACGTGGCGCAGTTGACCAATAACACCAAGTTGCCGGAGTTCACGGGATTCCTGAAACAAGAGTTGGAGCAGGGCGAGATACAAACGGAGTTGGAGCATTATAACGGTCGTAATTACCAGACCGCAGTGCTCTACCGCACTATTCTCTATCCCCAGCACTCGGGAGATATACAGATTGAACCGGCTAAGTTCGAAGCAGTGCTGCGTGTGCAGACCCGGCAACAGGTAAGGTCTATCTTCGATGATTTCTTTGGTTCCTACACCAATGTGACGCGTATGATTACCGCTCCGGGAGTGACTATTCACGTCAGTGCTCTTCCTTCCGGTAAACCGGCAGGGTTCTCCGGAGGCGTAGGTAAATTCAATATCACTCCTTCTATCTCGCAAACGGAGATACAAGCGAATGATGCGGTTACTATTCGTTTGGATATTACAGGCGCAGGAAACATGAAACTGATTAAGACTCCTGCTGTCGATTGGCCGGAAGGGTTCGAACCTTACGACCCGAAGGTAACCAATAATTTCAACACCACCACGGCCGGAGTAAGCGGCACCAAGTCGATTGAGTACCTGGCTATTGCGCGCAATGCAGGCGAGTACACTATTCCGCCTATCAGCTTCAGTTATTTCGATATAGAAGACAAAACCTACCGCACGCTGACTACTCCGGAATACACCCTGAATGTCAAACGCGGTAACGGAGACGCTTCTGCCGCCACGACGGAAGGGCAAGGTGTGTACTATGCCCAGAAAGAGGATATTAAGCAACTCAGCACGGATATTCGTTATATCGACACCAAACCGCTGAAAGGTGAAAGGACTAAGGTGAAAGGTGAATGGTTAGATAGTCGTTATTTATGGTTATACTATGTTCTGCCGTTGCTGCTTGCGGTTATCGTGCTGATTGTTCTGCGTAAGCAGATTCGCGAGAATGCCGATATTACCCGTGTTCGTTACAAACGTGCCAACAAGGTAGCGCAGAAACGTCTTAAGGCCGCAGCCGCAGCCCTGAAAGCGAACGACAAAGACCATTTCTACGAAGAGATAGAACGTGCTGCCTGGACTTATCTCAGTGACCGTCTGGCTATTCCTACGGCGGAGTTGAATAAGGACAACATAGCCGCTCTGCTGCGCCGGAAAGGTGTGCAGAAGTCGCTTATCAACGATGTGCACCAAGTGCTCTCTACGGCGGAGTTTGCACGTTACGCACCGAGTACGGAGCACGCCATGGATGATCTATACAGAGACACCACACAATTGATTAATAATCTTGAAGACCAAAAGATATGAGTTTAAAGTTTAGAGTTCTTTGCCTTGCGGCAATCCTTCTTGTCAGTACCTTCTCTTTCGCGCAAACCGATTTTGAGGTAGCGAATAATGCGTATGCCGAAGGTCGTTACGACGAGGCGGCTGCGTTGTATCAAAAACTGATTGACGAGCAACCGAGTGCACAGGCGTATTATAACTTAGGCAACGCCCAATACAAACAAGGTGAGTTGGCGCAGGCTATCTTGGCATACGAGCGAGCTTTGCGACTCAAGCCTAACCATAAGGACGCGAAATATAATCTGCAGATTGCTCAAGCGCGCATCACGGATAATATTCCCGAGCAGGATTTCTTCCTTTCCGTCTGGGCGCGTACTATCCGCAACAGTGCGAGTGAGAATACATGGTTAATCTGCTCCATTGCACTTTTCTGCTTGGCACTTATCGGGTTGCTACTTTTCCTGCTGGGTCGTGAGTTATGGTTGCGCAAGACAGCTTTTCATATTGCGTGGTTAGCCCTACTCTTCTCCCTTTGCACGGGTCTGAATGCTTATTCGCTCCATCAAAGAGACACCCTGCGCAATGAGGCTATCATCACACAGGGAATAGTTAATGCCAAATCCTCACCGGACCGCTCCGGAACGGATATATTTACGGTTCACGAAGGAACGAAAGTGACTATCCGTGAGACTATTGGCGAATGGGCCAATATTCATGTCGGTTCTAACGAAGGATGGATTAGACTCCAGAACCTTGAAAGAATTTAGTTAAACCTCTAAACGCAACCTCTGGTTGCACTAAACGGGACGCAGTCCCTCTACACGCTGCAAAGCAGCACTAAACGCGCCCGGTTTAGCGGTTAGCGGGAATGCCGGTAATGGTATACGTTTGGCCGTTTCGCTCAATATACAGGACACCATTGCGAATGAATTTTCGGGTGGTGTTCTGTTCTTTTTCTGCCGTCTCGATGGCTGTACTGACTCTCGCCATGCACAGTGCTTTCACCCCTCCGTCACCGCTGTCTTGCGCAGAGCACACAGAGAGCATGAACGCTGACGATTGCTTGACGACGAGGCTATTGCCGGTGGTCAGCAGTTTGGTCTTGCCTCCTAACTGTACGCCGTTGACGTAGATACGCACATCTCTTTCTTTGCTGTCCATGGATTTGAGCACCACGGTGTCGCAGGCAGGGAGGAAGAACTCCACATGGGTCTTACCTGCTATCTCGCGACTGTAATCGGTGTCGGTCTTCGAGAATCTCCATTTCTTGGTATCATCCCATCCGTAAGCACCTTTTACCCAACTGCTTTCCGAGCCGTCGAATACTATCTCTTCGGGCGTGAAGGCACAAGGTGTCACGGGTTGTATGTCGAGCGTATAGACGGCTGTGGAACCATTGAGGGCGGTGACGGTGAGTGTGGAACCGCTTTGCGCCCACGTAGCTCCTGCGCTGACGTTACAACTGTCTATCGTCGGCACACTCTCGCCTGCGAGATACCAACCACGAATAATCGTCTCGCCGGAATTGATAAAGGCATAGTAGTGGTTGGAGAGGATCACCTCATTGATCGCTTTGAGCGAGGAGTCCACAGGTTGCGGGTCCGGGTCCGGAATGACGGTTCCGCCCCAGCGGTCGTATTGGTAGATAGGTACATCGTTCTTATCGTCACTGGTGGTGAAGAAGGTCGAGTCATTGAGCCATGCTATAGTTTCGCCTTGTGTCTCTTCCTGATAAGCAGCTACCTGTTGCGGCAGCCGTTGGGCAGTATTACTTAGACTCTCACTACCTTGACGTTCCCAAAGCAAGAGATATTTCTTATTCTTGATAGCAATCCATTTGCCGTCCGGGGATATGTCTCCTCCTGTACAGAGGTCGAACTTGTCGCCGTTGCCTAATGCGCACACTTCCGTCAGTCTCTGCAGGTTAGTACCGTAATCCGTGCGGAAAGGTAAGGAGTAGAGATGACAAATACCGTCTTTCACTTTGTCGGCAATATAGAATGTCTGCTCTACATTATCGTACATCAGTGTCTCGGTGTTATGGGCAGCGTTGTCCGGGTAACCGAAACGAATATAATTAGCATTGACGGCTATCGTTCCTGAGGTGATAGCCGGTTCTTCGAAGAAATAGATATAATACTCGTCTTTGAACTTCAGGTCATTATCTCCGAAGGCGCCGATGAAGATGTATTTTTTTCCTCCATAGACGCCTGTGCAAATATCCTCCCAGTCGTCTCTATCGGAGCCGGTGGTGGTTATATTGACCGTCATGGCGAGTGTGCCGGAAGGGTGTACCGCCACTATTTTTCGGTTCGAGCCGGTGTTCTCGTCTCCGTGCGCCCAGAGGTAACCTTTCGTTTGTCGGGAGGCAGCCATTCCGCTGGTCTCGGACATGGTATTTTTGTACATAGTACCGCACTGCGTGCGAGTGAACTCGGTGTTTTCCGTCAGGTTAGTGCCGTTGTAATTGATTCCTGCTGCCGAGAGGAAGATGGTCATTGCAGAGAGTGATAAGCAGAGTATAAGTCTTTTCATGGATTTAAGTGTTTTCAAAAACAAATGCAAAATTACAATAATTGCATGGCATTTGCAAGTGTTGCATGTTCTTTTCCACACTTTTTGGCATTTTTTCCACTTAGTAGCGGGTACCTATACCCAAACAAAAGAGCACCCACGACTGTGAGCGCCCTTTCTCTTTTCTTTGCTCTTTAAGCGAGCACGCGAGCGGTCTTTACTCTACTTTCTCGCCTACAACTTGTAGTGCTTGCGGAACTGATTGCTCCTCCGATTGAGGTTTAGATGAACACGCGTAGAGACATACGCAAAGAACTAAAAGGATGGATATTCTGCGAATACCCCCCCCTATTTTGCTGATTATCAGCGAGTTAGAGATGTTGTAAAATAGTTTATTCATAACCATTAAGCGGTCCACGAGACCTTTGCGGTGGCAAAGGTACAACAAATTTTTGAAATGTGCAAGATTTTAAATGAAATAATTCATCTGTGCTTGCACACCGAAGGTACTACAAAAATACTAACACTCTTTTTGATGGCACATAGCGTCAGGCGTTTCAGGTTCAAGCGTTGCGTGCGAGATTCCGTGCTCTGCAAGCTCATGTTTAATACGCTCGGATACCTGAGGCCAGGATATCAAATCGTTGAGAACGAGATGAGCCGTGAGCGCTGTTTCTGTGGTACTGAGAGCCCAGATATGAATATGGTGCGCCTCCTGCACCTGTTCCTCGGCCGTAAGAACACTTTCTATCTCATGACGATCAATGCCTTCAGGAATACCATCTACGGCCAACCGCAGACTATCGGAAAGTAATTCCCAAGTAGAGACAAGGATGACTGCTGCAATGACCAAAGACACTATCGGGTCCACTATACTCCAACCGGTATAATTGATAACAACGCCGCTTATCACCACGCCTACCGAAACAAGCGTATCTGCTACCATATGCAGGAAAGCACCACGCACATTAAGGTCGTTTTTCTGGCCACGCATTAGCAATAGAGCCGTCAAACCGTTGATGACTATTCCTACACCTGCTGTCCAGGAAACGGCAATACCATTCACAGGCACAGGTTCGCTGAACTTATGAATACTCTCGATAACAATGGCACCAACTGCCACTAATAGAATCACAGCATTGAGAAGCGAGATCAGGACCGTGGACTTGCGATACCCATACGTAAAATGCTCGTTGCTATGCACTTTGACCAGACGGAAAGCAACTAATACCAATAGCAGACTGAAAACGTCACTCAGATTATGACCTGCGTCACTAAGCAGAGAAAGACTGTCCTGCCAAAAACCCACCACTGCTTCGATAAGCACGAAGAGAACATTCAGAACAATTGAAAAGATAAAAATGCCGTTCAACGATTGCGCCGGCACGGTATGGTGGTGATGATGATCGTGTGCCATGGTTATTTGTATTTCAAAATCGAGTGCAAAGGTAATACTTTTACGCTACATACGCAATACCCATTAATGGTTATTTTGTCCCTTCCATGGCACAGAAACCGTTCCCTGATGTGTTTTCCTGCTATGGCGTAGAAACGTTTCCTGCTGTGTTTTCCTGCTATGCGGAAGGAGAATACCAATAGCAGACTGAAAAACACTAAACACAGCCCTCCTGGCGAAACACTAAACACAAACAAGAGAGCCCGGGGATTTATCCTCGAGCTCTCGAAAGTGGCGGTTACCTACTCTCCCCGGAGCGTCGTCCCGTTAATCGGGAAGAGCGGCCTCCGCCTAGAAGGGCATATGCTACGCTCTTACTCGCTCCTCACCCCGCAGTGCAGTACTATCGGCGATGCTGTGTGTGGGCGGCTCTGCCGCCTCTGCGCGCCACGCGTCCGTGAGCGCGCACACCGCACGCCCCACACCGTCCGAACTCCGCACCGCAGACACCGCGCGCCTCTGAAGCAGGCTTGGCGATGTCAAACGCAGGTTAGACCGCCCGGGGCATAAAA
>JAFPYI010000024.1 GCA_017412245.1 Paludibacteraceae bacterium
CGGTATCCGCCCAGGACGTACGTACGGCTGAGATACTGCCGTTATAGCAGGCAGACACATACTCCTCCGGAAGGTTATCGGCATAGAACAGCCCTTCGGAGAAATGCCTGCTTCTCGTCTCTGTCAGCATATTGCGCATATCGTAGGAATACCTGACGGTATCTACAGAATTATGCAACAAATTTTGTACCAAACGCCCTATACTGTCATAAGAAAATGCGGATAAAATGATTTCTGCATCATTATTGAGTTGGTAATAAACTTTTTGTATACGTCCCATATGGTCGTACAGATAGCGGTAATGCTCGCTTACCATATCCGAGTCTGTTCCTTGCGTCACCAACCGCTGCGCAACCGTTCCGTCAAAATGATATTTTGCACTGGTGGCAGTTACTCCGCCGGCATTACGTGTGCTTCGGCTTTGCACTACTCTCCCCTGCGCATCATAGTAATAAGCAGTAATGGTATAATTGTCATCTGACAGATTATACACCCTCGTTCCTGTCAGCATTCCGATAGCGTTGTCATGCTGCGGGTCATAACCGGACAAAGGTTTGAAACTCAATGCCTGCTTGGTAGGCGTATCAATGAGGTTCAGATGTCTGTAATCGTCATAATAATTGACAGTCAGAAGATGCAGACCTGTTTTCCCAAGTATAGAGGATGCATATCCTGTTCCGGTCAGAGGATAGGAATGGTTGTTGCCGTAATGCTCTACCGCCCATCTGTCTGCAAAGAAATCAATATAATAACTATGCTCCTCCGGCAACGGTAATTCTGCCACGTACAGATTTCGTCCTATCGAGTCATACGCACAAAGTGTCCATTTGTTGGCTGCCCGCTGGTTGCCGTCTTGTTTGAGCACCAGTTGTCCTGTCTGGTCATAGACCATGTATTGCGGCTCGCAACCCGGCAGGCGCTTGTAAATCATATTACCCCGTGCGTCATATTGATAGTAATAAGCCGCGGCACGCAATACAGCATTATCCGGACCATATTCTCCGTTCGTCAGTTTGGATTGGGCATTATGCGGCAGGATATATCTGAGGCGGCCTGTTTCGTCATATACATAGTATATTTGATTGTCTCCACGCTGCTCCATCACCGTCCGTCCGGATTTGTCGGTGTAGGTAATGAGAGATTTGCCGTCCTCGTCTCTTGTTGTGGTTTTGTATAATGTCTGAGGCGCATAGTTGGCTCCGGTGGTTTTCAGAAAACTGTCATTTACAATAGTATAGATACGTACATCCATAGTGCCGTCATAGATGTCGTATATATTCTCGGCAGCCGCAGCTCCATACGTTTCCCCTGCTTGATAGCGCTTGGTAGGACGTCCTTGTGCAGAGGATTCGTATTGTGTTTCTACAAAAGGTCGGCTGTCTCCATAATCCGTTTGTGCTTGTGTCTTCAAGTCTGACACATGAGTCCGTTGGCCTTCTGTTTGTAATACCACAGGCAACCATTGTTTCGCCGGTTTGCGCTTCCCGTTATATTCAGCCACAGACACTATATCCTTGCCTCCGGGCGTCGCCCTCATGGCAATGGTCTGCTCCTGCCGTCCGATACCGTCCATGTAGGTAAGTGATGCCTGCATGCGGACTCCGCTGCTGACAGACAGACGACCGTCTGCAATATCTATTCGCGAAGTGGGATCAAGCGGCATAACGGACAGGACATAGTTTTCTCCATCAGGCAACGATTGTGCACCTAATAAAGAGGTTTCCTGATACGTATCATATGGCAGCATATGTCTGCCAAATAATACCGATGCTGTCTGCCACTGACCGGTGCCGGTTATGGCAATCCCGTCCTCGTCAAACTCCACCCACGTGCGATGAAGACTGACACATTGGCTGCCGCTAATCCCCGTGGCATTCTCTGCGTGCAGTCGATAAGGATCTGTCTGGTGTGACTCCCCGTCATAATGCAATAGGTCGATTGTGTCATTGGCGGCATTGCAGAGGGTTATCGTTTCGCCGTCGTTATTCAAGATTATCTTGTTCTGGTAGATAATAGTGCTATTGGCAGGAAGTATCTCTTCGTCATCAAACAAATCGGATAGCACAAATGTATTGCCTGAGCCACGTCTGCACGATACAATCAGATACCCTCCCGCAGGTATGTTGTCAGTGGTCGAGAAAGTCCATACCTCGGAACTGCCACCGCCATGCAACTGCCATCCGTTAAGAGCGACATCGCTTGTTCCGGCGTTGTATAACTCGATAAACTCACCATTGTACGCATGTCCCAAAACAGGTATTTCATTCTCTGGGGTGTCATACATAACTTGGTTGATAATAACATAATTATCAGCAGCGGCAACTATAGACCAGCACAAAGCCCCTATTAAAATACTATATATTAACTTATGCAGATTCATAATTACTCGGTTTTGATGTGGTATTGATAGATATTCAGTATCTGCTTCTTGCCGTTCTCTAATTGATAGGTCTCTGTCAGGCGTCCGTCAGCGTCATACGTGTAATATGTGGTTACGCCGCGAGGGTCTGTCACAGAACTGACTCCTACATACGGAATATACGTATACCTTGTGGTTTGGTTTCCGATAGTTCTTGTAACAGGATACAGACCGTCCCACGTATAAGTGGTCGCTGTTTTGCCAAATGGTCGCACAGATAGAAGGCGGTTTTGTTTGTTGAAATAATATTGGCACTCCAGTCGGTAATTATCATCGTAAACAGGCTGCGTATTAGAGACAGTCATATGTTGATAATTGGTTGTAGGTTTTGTGAGCGACAATGCAAGTGTTTTGTATAGATAGGGGTAGAAATACACACCATTCGCTATCGTATCCGTGTTGTTTGCATACAGATTGATATTCCCTGCGGTAATATATTCCACATCATTCTGGCTATAGCCATAGATGGTTTCCACTGGAGTTCCAATGCGGTTAGAATGAATCATAATGAACAATGCGGGTGGATTCGTACCAGGATAATTCGCACCCGGGATATCATCAGGATAGGTATATTTCGTAAAACGCAACACGCCACGGCTGTCGGTAGTAAGTTCCTTTTTCTTGCGGAACAAGGAATCATAGGTATATGCCTTGGCTGAAATCATCGGCGCGCCATCTGAACCATATTCGTAGGTGACCACCTGCTCCAACAACGGAGGACGCACAATCAGTTTGCGGGCCACATGGGCGGAATATTTGGAGAGACATACGATTGTATCCGTGTTCCCCAGTGAGTAATCCGGCGTTATTGTCACTCCTTCCAAATTATTGGGAATGCCATTGTATTTGTAGCGGGTAGATTTAATAAGGGTATTGCTTCTATACTGGTCTATAGCCAAGATATTACCCGGTATCCGTAATAATCCGTTATATGTAAGAGAACCGGAGCACAGCTCTGTTGTGCTGCTGTAGTTAGGAACACTATCACTTCTATTGATAAGGCTATTTCCTAATGAAGAATAGGAGTTGTAACCGGTATCAAAAGTATATGCAGTCTTATATGTCCGTGTGCCGGAAGTGATAGTCTGCTGTACGTAAGAATACCCGATGTGCGAATCTATCATGCCGTAATTGAAAGGATTGGCTATGGCATGTCCCGTTGTAGGGTCTGTAGCGTAAAAAATCTCATAGATATTATAGAAAATACCGGAAGAAGTAGCGGCATTTTGTTTGTTATAGGCAAATGTCTTTGTTTCTACGAGCGTACTATCGTCCGCAAACGTCTCAATCTTCTCTATACGGACGCCCCCTATTGTCTTGGCGGTATCTGTAAGCGAGTATAACTCTACATCCTCTGTCCCGACAGAGCGAAAACGTCTTTCTTCTCCGTATTGGTGTGAACCGTACGTGAACTTTATCTTCCCTCCCGTAGGTAAAGAGACTGTCCGTAATAATCCTTGCTTATCCGACACTTTCCAGAACCCGAATCTGTCTACAAGTTTTTTGTAGGCAGCACTTGTTTGCGGATACAGATTCGGATACCAATGCAGATGATATACATTCATGTTGGGCAGCGGGTTCGATGGATAAGGGTCAAAATGGTCATACATCATGGTGTATTTCCCTATTCCTGAGATATATACTTCCTTTAGGTAGCGCCAATTGTAGTTCGGCTTCGGAGACAACCATAGCACATCCATTAGGTAGGAACGATATTGGTATGAAAACCGCGCCTTGCGGATTTTTCGCCCGGCATGCTCAACTATTATGGAATCCAACTGCATATGTGGCTTGCTGTATCTGAAATCATCTTTGACTTCATATTGTCTTGCTGCCTCAGGGTGCGAGTGAAAAGTAACCGTAAGGGGTATCGAATCGGATGTAGATATTGACTGTAGCAGGCAGTCTTTATGGAGCATATAGATGATTGAATCAGTACTTTGCTCCGTCCAATCATAGTCCGTAATAAAAGACATAAGACCTGCATTAAGCATATCAGTTCCAGAAGAATTAACATATGAGAGCATTAATGAGCGTCCGTTGGGCGCAGTGATTTTAGTGAGATGCCATGCGCTCACTGCCGGTACCGGCTGATTAACTTGTTCGTCTTTTTTAACGTACGAAGAGTATTCCATTGCATTATGAGAACCACCAAAGGTATAAGAATAACCATCCATAGTACGGATTATTATGGAAGAAGCATCTGATGGCGTGTACAATGAGTTCTGAGAACGGTTATCATCATCCATCTCGTTAAAGCTACCGAAATTGATATCCACAAAATCTCCACTGGTAATTACAGGTTTTCCCGCATTGTTAATCGTAAAACTTCCTTTATAACCGCAGAAAGAGAAATAGTAAATATCAGACATATAATCTCTATCCCAGTCACAAATTGCTTTAAACTGGTACCCAGAAAGAATATAATAATCATCTTCTGAATACTGGATTCCACATTCTGGTTTGTGAAGAGGAGTGGTAAAATCAAAAACCTCTTCTTTGACAGGATTTTCTCCCTCTTTTATCGCTTGAAGCATTCCTATCTGTTGATAGTCTTCCATTGACCCTCCGGTATAAATAATCCTATGCTCATCAGCCAGTCCTTGTACAGAGCGTGTGATGCAGCCTCCTGCAACAAGCGTCCAGTCTTGACCGTAACTGCCGGATGGTTGAAAGGGCTTAAATCCTTCTGTAGAGTAACGCAATGCGATATCCAAATGAAAATCAATATCTTCTATAGTATATATCGGTATTGTATATGATAGCCGCCCCGTGAACAAGGATGCTGCAGCACTGCCTGAATGAGTAGCAGGAGTTGATTGGGTGGCAGCCTTCGCTCCACCAACTGCCGCAGGATAGACAGGCGTATTGTCATGCTGTAAATTGGTTTGCGCTACAGCATTCGTTAGAAACAATAATCCAAGCAACACAAATCGGATCCTATGAAAAACAGAATAGTTCATACAAGACTATATTTTAATGATATTTCCGGAAACGACCACCTCATCAGCATGTATATACACTACATAGGTACCGATAGGCAGACCTGCCATATTGATAGATACAAAATGCTCTCCCTCTTCCTCTTGATGGAGGGGTGTCTGATAGGTCGTTACTCCGCCATTATAATGCAATGAGATATACACTTGCGCAGCATGACTTAGGTTAAAACGTACCTGTAGATTAGTCTGCACAGGATTCGGCAGATAACTGACATCTGTTATCAATTCTTCCTGTTCTTCTATAGGTTTTACCAATCGTGGAGAAGGATGGCTTGCTTGCTCTTGGGGGAAATAATAAGTAGAGGCTACAACCATGGTGTCACTGGCATAAATTCTACTCCGAATCAGCGTCTCCAAGAGCGGATAGCGGCAATATTCCGAGAACCATATATGACGATTCTCCTGTATAGTACACTGCGGCTGTCTCTGTTCATAATATTGTATCATAGTATGCACGCGCAGAGCGGTATCAATAGTGATGTCCGGTAAAATGAGTTGCCCCGTAGCTTCTGCCCTTGTCCTGTAAAAACCCTCTATAGAAACAGGAATCAAGTGGCTGTATTCCCCTTCTCCGGCGAACTCGCCGCTAAGCGAATCTCCATACACAAAAGGAAAACGAAGCATCGGGACTTGGGAAGAAAGACGTATCTGTTTGTGAGAATTTTCATATGCCTCCAGCCATAGCGTATCTTGCCTAACATTGAAATAATAATTAGAGTGCTCCCGATGCAGACCAATAGTCGTAACATCCGCTGTTGGAGCGAAGTAATCAAAGGGAAGTATCTCTGCGCTGTCAATAGCAAGAATGGAGAAATCCCAAATACAGTTTTTTCCCGTATCTGATACTGCAATGTATGGCATTTTATACACCTCTATACTGTCCGTCCTGTTCGGCAGATGGTGATTTGATGTCAGCACCTGCGCCGACATAAACAAGGGAGATAACAACGCGGCTCCCAGCATACACAAACTAGCAATAATCTTTCTCATACGCGTGTGTGCGCTATTTTATATTATGAGTTATTCCACCTCAAAAAAGCCAATAAGCATGCCGCCCAAAAATGTTGCAAACACATCAATAACGCTTGTCGGTTTAGACCGCCCCAATGTAAATAGTCCGATTTTGTGATTAAAATTTTTGTCAAAAGGACTATTAGCAAGGGAGTATAAGACGAACCGAACAAAGCAAATTGCGCCCATCCACTAAGATGATTGGGTTGGTTATTATTCATGGAATTATTATTCAAAACATTATTTGTAAAATACCATTGATGTGTTAATGCTTAGATGGATTGGTAATACCGAGGCTTACGCTCGTTGTAGATGGATTTACATAAAGAATGTTTGTTTGGAAGATCCATCTCCTGATTGAAGCAATTTTCTTTGGCGGTGCGGAATAGCAAGCCGCCAAAGAATGATAATTATTGTACAACAAATTGTCCGGTTAGGGCACCATTGGCGGTTTGGATATGCAAGATATACACACCCGGTGTAGCAATCTGGTGCTGAACTGAATTCGAGAACTGCTGATTAAGAACCACATTGCCGGTTGAAGCATTCACTACTGTTGCCTGCGCAGAAGGAATAGATGCACTGCGTTTGACAAGAGAAAAGGCATTTCCGTTAATAGTGGCACGGAAACTGGTTGGACTAGGAGGAACTCCTGGACTTTGAATAGGATCATCAAATGGAGAATCTCCCGGAATAACTCCCATCTCAATTACCTCCATTAACTGGATTTCTACTTCCTCCGCACGTAACGCGCACGGAATAATAAAGAGGATACTTAAAACTAAAGCAGTAATTTTGTTTCTCATAATGTAATATTTTTTTAGTTAAACAAAAACAAACCGCCAAACCATTTCGATTTGACGGTGCAAAATTACTGCTTTTTGCGCAATCCCGCAAGAAATAACGGTCTACATTTTATTATTACAAAGCACTGAAAATCAGTTATGTAGATTTTTAGTAGGTCTACAATTTATGCAAAAGGAAGTTTTTTAACTCTGGAGGTGTGGTTCCAAGTTTGTCAGAAACGCGCTTTTTTAGGGTTTTAATGCCCGATGGATAACCATAATGAATAGTCTCTGCTATTTGTTTCAGTCGGAAATCCAACATCGTTAAAATACAAAAGCGTATTTCTACCTCATTGAGATTACACCCCTCTAATTTGCTGACTATTCCCCCCATATACAAGTCGGCATCTGATTTCAAGACTACATAATTTTTCCAATGAAGAGTGTTGTTTATATCCGTTGTGTCAATATGCTGTTTTATGGATTCGATAATACTATCTGCATGTTTGTCCGTGAGTGAAATCATTTGTTTTTTGCGCTTGTTCGCTATGTACATCACACAACTAACTATCACTAAAAGCAGCAACAATATTAGCAATAATATACGCTTATGAATATCCGGCTTTCTGTTAAGGTCTTGTTCTAATAATTGAACGGCTTGTGATAACTTGCCTTGATGGATTTCTATAAGTTTTTGCACATCCGATCTATCGGCAGAAATTTTTCTAACATCCTCTCTGTTCTTACTATCATCATTGTGCGTAAGAATATACATTGCATTATTTTTATCGAATAATTCATTGGATACGGAAAGAACATATTGAGCGTAATAAACTGATGAATCTTTTAATCCCATTAAAGAATATGCTTGTGCTAATTGCAAAAGCAAGGCGGGCAAATTCGATTGGTGTTCTTGAGCCTGATGTGCATAATATATAGTAGAATCATATTGCGCACTACGTAAAAACGCCTCTGCACGCGTGATATTACAATATGTTTGCAGTCCGTAATTCTCGATACCGCTATTCTCGATGACTTGCAAAAGAGAGAAGCAACTATCTTTTAAACCATCAGAAGCCAACTCATAAGCCCTCCTATACAATCCATAATAATACAACAACGTGTCACCATTATGTAAATAGGAATCGGCAGAGCGTTCGTACATATCATACGCCAACTGAAACTCGTTCGCCAAATGGCAAAGATCACCCATATTGCTGTATATGCGTCCGAGGATATGGTAGTCGCGCGTGCGGGAGTGAGTGGCGTTGATGAAACACTCCATCGCCCCTACGGGATCATCTTTCTCACGCAGAAGACGGCCGTAGTGGTAGCAGGCATGAGCATAAGTATTTGTGATTTGTAATTGGTGATTGGTAATTGGTAATAGATATCTTGATGTCCTTCCTAATGTCTCATAGGCCTGCGCCAGTGCGAGACTGTCACCTGCATCGATGCCATAAATCATTCCTTCCGCACGTAGACTGTCCGCCTGCGCCACCACCTCCTGCGCCTCACGCACCGCACGCGGCGTACAGGAAGCGAGACAGAAAACCCACACAAAGAATACTATGACCGTTCGTACGCGATACATTATCTCTTGATACTATTCCCCCTCCAGCAAATCTGGGCGGCGTTCCCGCGTGTGTTTGAGTGACTGCTCATACATCCATTCCTCAATCTTCGCCTGATGGCCTGAGAGTAGTATTTCCGGCACTTTCCAGCCTTTATACTCTGCCGGACGGGTATAGACACCTGCTTCCAAAAGGCCGTCTTGGAACGAATCACTCAACGCACTTTCTACATCTCCCATTGCGCCCGGTAACAGACGAACAATAGCATCTGTCATCATCGCTGCAGGCAATTCTCCACCTGTCAACACAAAATCACCTATCGTGTACTCTTTGGTTATCAAATGGTCTCTCACGCGTTGGTCAACACCCTTGTAATGCCCACAGAGAATGATGATGTTTTGTTTCAGAGAAAGTGTATTCGCAGCTTTCTGGTCGAACTTCTCACCATCCGGAGCCGTGAAGATAATCTCATCGTAGTCCCGTTCGGATTTCAGGTGTTCTATCAGTCGGTCGATAGGTTCAATCTGCAGCACCATTCCGGCACTAAAGCCGAAAGCATAATCATCAATCTTACGATGCTTGTCCAACGTCCAGTCACGCAGATTATGCACGACAATCTCGCAAAGACCTTTGGCCTTCGCACGCTGAATAATAGAGTGGTTAAGCGGAGACTCTAATAATTCCGGACAAGCAGAGATGATATCTATTCGCATGTTTTTCTCTGAAAAACGTTAAATTGTTAAATAGTTAAAATGGTCGCTTCGCGACGTTAAACCGTTAGGGAACCGGATCATATCCTGATCCGCCCCAAGGATGACAACGAAGAATACGTTTGATGCCCAGCCAACCGCCTTTGAAAATGCCGTACTTGAGTACCGCTTCTACCATATACTGGCTGCACGTAGGCGTGTAACGGCAAGAAGGAGGAGTGAGCGGAGAGATGAACACACGGTAAAAATACACCGGCAGAAGGAACATTTTCCGCAGCACAATCTTCCATTTAGGACTTTCTGTTTGTGGTTGATTATTCTCCATGAATACGTTTCAGGGCTTTACACATGGCTTTCTCAATGAACGCAAACTCACGTTTCTCTGCGTCCATATAATTGAAAGCTATCATAAAATGTTTGTCTTCCAACAAATCTTGATGCAACCGATAGGCTTCTCGCATCAAGCGCCTCAGATGATTTCTGTCCACCGCGTGTTTGAAAAGCGATTTAGGTGCCCAGACAAGTATCTGCGTCTCGCTTTCCGTCGGTAACCAAGTCACGCGTAATGGCCAGGCTGCAAACCGTTTGCCGTCGTGGTAAAGCGTCTCTATCTGTTTACGCCCGCATAACCTGCTATATTTAGGAAGACTGTTCAATGGTGGTCCAAATAATCGGCAATAGCCATTGGAAGAGACGTAAACGGATGACCGGGACCGGCTGCTACATCCACTCGAAAACCGGACTCACGCAAGGCATTGATGGTTCCTTCGCCAAAAGCAGCAATAAGCGTCTCGCCTTGTTTCCAATCCGGGAAATTCTCACGAAGTGCCTTCACTCCGGCAGGCGTAAAGAGCGCAATCATATCGTAGTCAAAAACTTTGCCTGCCGGCCAGGGAGTAGTCACCGTGCGGTACATGATAGCAGGTTGAACCTCGATATTATTCTCTGCAAACATATTCAGCTGGTCTTGGTTGTGAATATCCGACAAAACCATCATATACTTCTCGTTCGGACGACGACGCATTGCCGGAAGCAAATCCTCAAAACGATTGCCGCTCTCAGGGAAAAAAACCTTACGCTTGCGATACTGAATAAACTTCTGCAGATAGAGTCCCACTTGCTCAGAATTGCAGTAATAATGCATCGAATCAGGGACAGTCAACCTCATCTCGCTACACATACGGAAATAATGTTCCGCGCTCAGCTTGGAATTCAGAATAACCGCTGTATAATCCAACGGATTGATGCGTTGATGGCGAAACTCGCTGGCACACAAACCCTCCACGTGGATAAACTGATAAAAATCACACTCCACGTCATATTGTTCTGTCAAACGGCTATACGGATTGTGTCCTATGCCGGGCTGAGGTTGTGAAAATAAAATCTTCTTTATCATATTACTTTTATCAATTGCGATGTTAATCCCCATAAAGCGCCTGCTGGCAATAACTCCATGGTCAAAAAATATATCAGTATATAGAGTATCGAGGCCGGAGTGCGGTAAAAAATACGTACGCTGCGATAGAGAAACAAAAGCCAGAACAGCACCATTCCTCCTATCAGCACCCAACCGGCAGCTACAGAATTATATAAATACATCAGCACCAGCAGAAACGGATAATAAGCAATCGCCAAAAGAGTCACCATATGACCGTATTGCTCATAAAGCTCTTCATAGTGGTGCGAGAGCATAAAAGTATAATCAATCCATTGGTTGAGAAGCATTTTTACCATAATCACGCCTAACATCAGACCGCAAACCAGCAGATAAGAGAGGAAGGAAAACTGATTCTCAACGCTGAAAAGAATCATCACTATCAATCCCGGAACACCGATGCGGAAAAGCGTAATGAAGAGTTGACCGAGAAAATTCGTCGGTGCCTCTTTGTACATGCGTTTGATGGAGCGGAACTGTAACATACTGATTGCACGAGTCAGCACACCGGGTTGAAAAAGCTCACTCAGGATGGCACAAATAGCCAAAAACAGAATGGTCCATGCGTACCAATCGGCGCTCAACGGAGATAATATACGACTTATTCCTTCCATAGATACAATTTATCCCCACGACGAATGATTCTATCGGTCTTCAGGGAGAAATACTCTCCTTGTTTCACTTCTTGCGTAGGATGACCGTCTGTGTCACGCAAACCTGTTGCCGTGCACTCGTACACACCGGTCGTCTCGCCGGTAATCAGTAACGGCTCTCCTTCACGAATAGCATCCACTGCCTCCACCACAAATTCCGCAACGCTCAAGTTCTTGAAGAAATTGGTACATTTGGCTGCATAAATCTTCTTACAGGTCGCTTTATTGCCGTAACTGTGTGTCCATTCGCCCAAACGCTGACCTTGATAATAACCATCCCAGAAACCGCGATTGAACACACGTCCCAAACGTTCGTTCCAGTCAGTTATCTTCGGCTCTATAATCTCGTCATGGTTGTATTCGCCTTTCTGCCATGCCTCTACAGCCTCACGATAGCAACGAACAACCGTGCTGACGTATTCTGCTCCACGGGCACGACCTTCTATCTTCAGCACACGCACTCCGGCGTCTAACATCTTGTTCAGGAAATGAATCGTCTTCAGGTCTTTCGGAGACATGATATACTCGTTGTCGATATCCAACTCCAAATCAGACGATTTGTCATGCACGGTATAACCTCTGCGGCATACCTGCACGCACGCACCGCGATTAGCGCTCAAACCGTAGTTATTCAGGCTCAAATAGCATTTCCCGCTCACGGCCATACATAATGCTCCGTGACAGAACATCTCGATACGAATCAGTTCACCTTTGCGTCCGCAGATATGTTGTTCCTCGATGTCTCGAGCAATACTGGCTACTTGTTCCATATTCAACTCACGGGCCAATACCACAACATCCGCAAACTGCGCATAGAACCGCAATGCCTCTGTATTGGCGATATTCAATTGCGTCGATAAATGAACCTCCACACCTACACTGCAAGCGTATTGCATCACAGAAATATCGCTCGCTATAATAGCATCCAAACCGGCTGCTTTCGCATTATCCACTATCTCACGCATCAACGGCAGGTCTTCAGGATACATCACCGTGTTAAGTGTCAAATAGGTCTTAACACCCGCCTCACGGCATTTTGCCACTATGGTATGCAAATCGGCGGTCGTGAAATTGACGGAACTGCGAGCACGCATATTCAGATGCTCTATTCCGAAATACACACTCGTAGCACCGGCTTCGATGGCTGCTGCCAACGATTCCCAGCATCCTACTGGAGCCATTATTTCGACGTTCGTACTTGCCATAGTTCATTTTCAACCAGAAAACCTCTCGGAAGCCCCGAAAATACGGGCTTGCAACGGGGTAACATTGGGTGATTATTGCGTGATTATTGTGTGATTATTGCGTGATTCGGTTACTTTTCTCTACTCTATCCTTGTTTAGAAGCGCTGAGAAGCCACTCTGCTATCTGAACAGCATTAAGCGCTGCACCTTTGCGAATCTGGTCACTCACGCACCAGAAACTCAAGCCGTTCTCGTCCGTCAAATCCTTACGTACGCGACCTATAAACACTTCATCCTTTCCGCTCAGAAACAACGGCATAGGATAAACTTTTTTCTCAGGTTCATCCATCAGCACGCAACCTTGAGCATTCGCAAACGCCTGCTTGGCTTCATCTATGCTTATCGCACGTTCGGTCTCTACCCAGATACTCTCACTGTGAGCACGAAGCGACGGAACACGAACACAGGTAGCACTCACCTTCACATCCGAATGCATGATTTTGCGTGTCTCGTTATACATCTTCATCTCCTCTTTCGTGTACCCGTTGTCGGTAAACACATCGATATGAGGAATCAGATTGTATGCTAACTGGTAAGCAAATTTCTCTACCTTCACTTCTTCGCCGTTAAGCACTTGGCGGTATTGGTTTTTCAATTCCTCCATGGCCTGTGCTCCTGCACCGGAAGCCGCTTGATAAGTAGACACATGCACACGGCGAATATGGCTCAACTTCTCTATCGCCTGAAGAGCCACTACCATCTGAATCGTCGTGCAATTAGGATTGGCAATAATGTTTCTCGGACGTACCAATGCATCCGCTGCATTCACTTCAGGAACAACCAAAGGCACATCTTCATCCATGCGAAAGGCTGAAGAATTGTCTATCAGTATCGCTCCATAACGAGTAATGTCTTCCGCATACGCACGTGACACGCTCGCGCCCGCGGATGCAAAAGCAATATCGACGCCTTTGAAAGCGTCGTCATGTTGCAGCAATTGTACTTCATACTCCTTGCCGCAAAAAGTATATTTTCTTCCTGCCGAGCGTTCAGAACCGAATAAACGTAACTCGCTCACAGGAAATTTTCGCTGTTCTAATACACGTAATAACTCTTGGCCGACCGCGCCGGACGCACCTACAACAGCTACTGTCATAATGTTTTTCTATATAATAGATTAAAACAAACTTATCCCCTGCAAAAACATGCAGAGGATAAGCGGATTTTTTAAGCTAATGCTACAATGGTGTCAGACTCTGCTTCGGTAAAGTTCACTTTACCTTCGCGAGCTAACCAACCAAGAGCCAAAAACAAATCTTCATTTTTGAGCTTTGTAGCTTTTTTTAAAGCCTTGATGCCTTGTGCACCATTCTGCAGAGCATTCCAAAGAAGGCCTGCATTCTCGCCAATTTTTGTGATCATAATACCTTAAATAATTTTTTGTTGACTAATAGAGTAACATTTGAATGGGGTTACTCTTCCCATTTCTTGAATATCAAGCAAGCATTGTGACCGCCGAAACCAAACGTATTACTCAAAGCGTAACGAATATTTCGTTTCTGAGCTTTACCAAAGGTAAAGTTAATGCGGTAATCAATTTGCTCGTCCTCATCCTCTGGATCATGATTGATGGTTGGAGGAATAATTCCGTCCTTCAGCGCCATGATACAAGCTAATGCCTCTACTGCGCCCGTGGCACCAATCAAATGACCCGTCATGGATTTTGTTGAATCAAGATTCATCTCATACACATGGTCACCGAAAACACGCTGGATAGCCATCACTTCGGTTACGTCTCCGAGAGGAGTACTCGTTCCGTGAGTATTGATAAAATCAATATCCTTCGGTTCCAAACGTGCATCTTGAAGCGCCAAACGCATTACGCGCTCTGCACCTTTACCGTCAGGATCAGGAGCCGTCATATGATAAGCATCAGAAGTCATTCCTTCGCCTATCATCTCTGCGTAAATCTTTGCGCCACGAGCCTTAGCATGCTCATACTCTTCCATTATTAGACAAGCCGCACCTTCGCCTAACACGAAACCGTCACGCGATTTGGAGAATGGACGACTGGCGGTAGAAGGAGAGTCATTTCGCGTAGAAAGAGCATGCAAGGAATTGAATCCTCCAATACCTGTATACGTCACATCTGCGTCAGCGCCACCTGTCAGCAATACATCTGCATGACCTAAACGAATCTGGTCAAAAGCAGACGCTACAGCGTGAGATGATGAAGAGCAAGCGGTTGAAACAGAGAAACTCGGACCACCTAATCCAAAACGGATAGATATATGTCCTGCTGCAATACTCGGAATAGCCTTAGGAATCATAAAAGGATTGAAGCGAGGTACGCCGTCACCCTTTGCAAAATCAATAATCTCCTCCTCGGTGGATTGCAAACCACCCATTCCGCTTCCCCAGATAACACCAATGCGACTGCGGTCTTCCTTATCCAAATCCAACGCACTGTCACGCAAAGCCTCGCCGGCTACGCAGATAGAGAACTGAGAATAACGATCCATCTTTCGGGCTTCCTTACGATCCATAATCGACTCAGGATCAAAACCCTTTACTTCTCCCGCAAAATGAGTCTTGAATAAACTGGCGTCAAAAGAAGTAATAGGCGCTATACCGCTCACTCCTTTTACCAGCGCTTCCCATGTCTCCGGAGCGGAATTGCCCAGCGGAGTCAAGGCGCCAAGACCCGTTATGACTACTCTTCGTAATTGCATATGATTTAGTTTCGGCCAAATAAAAAGTATACGAGTTTACAGACAAACCGTAAACTCGTAAACCATGTGTGGATTTAGAGATTACTTCGCTTGTGCTTTCTCTACGTAAGCAATTGCATCGCCTACGGTTGCGATTTTTTGAGTGTCCTCATCAGGAATCTGAATACCGAACTCTTTCTCAAACTCCATAATCATCTCTACGGTGTCCAAAGAATCAGCACCGAGATCGGTTTGGAAATTAGCCTCGTTGGTTACTTGAGACTCTTCTACACCAAGCTTATCAACAATGATTGCTTTTACTTTTGCTTCAATTTCAGCCATAACTTAATAAAATTAAATTAATATTTATTATCTGTTTTCTTCTATTTTAGACTTCGCAAAATTGCCTATCTCGCAAAATCGGCGCAAAATTACTGCTTTTTTCTGGATTATGCAAATTTTTTACATTATTTTATGGATTTGTCACCCAAATTTAGCACCACTTTGCCCAAATACACACCACTTTTCGCCATTTGCGACACAGGAATAGAGTCTCCATCCAGGTTTGCTATACGCAAATGGTCGTATAATTTGTGTGTATGTCCGCCGATAACAACATCTATTCCGCGTGTTTGAGATACCATCGTGGTATCACACGCATCTTCAGGCGCTTTGCCGCAAGTACCCATATGACTCAAGCAAACCACCAAATCACATCTCTTGGCACGCAGCAAATCAGCCATCTCTTGTGCTACGGCATAAGGTTCTTTATATTGAATCGGCAGAAAATTCTTGTCGGAAATAAGTCCTTTAGGATCGCAACCCAAACCAAAAACGCCTATCTTCAAACCGCCACGGCGAAGAATAACAAAAGGTTTCACGATTCCTTCCAAGGCTGTTCCGGTAAAATCATAATTGGCGCATACAATCGGGAAACGTGCGGTCTTCAGTACTGCGGCCAAAGTATCTACACCATTGTCAAACTCATGATTACCCAATGTAGCTACATCATAACCCATCCTGTTCATGGCGTCTATCTCTACGCGACCTTTGTACACATTGAAATACGGCGTACCTTGACAAAAATCACCTGCATCCACCAACAGCAGATTAGGATCTTTTTGACGCTCTTGATTGATGAGACCCATACGACGAGCATATCCGCCTAAATCATTTGATTTAGGTTCTACTTGAGAATGCGTATCATTCGTATGCAAAATCGTTAAATGATCTGCAGGCGTACAAGCTGTCATCAACATAACAGACAAACAAGCAAAGAAAAGTTTTTTCATGGTAGTTGTTAATTAAAATCGTTTGAGTATATCTTCGTCCGTCAGGACAAACAGAATAGTCTTGCCATCCGGCGTTAATCGATAGAACGGCAAACGAATGAGTCGTAATACCAAATCGCGCATCTCCATCTCTGTCAGACTCTTGTTTTGCGCAATAGCCGAAGCCTCAGCCAAAGAAAGAGCTATCTGTTCGCGCCATTCCTGCTGTGTATTGGCGCCTCGTTCTCGCACTGCATGCAAAATAGTCTGCAACACAGGCAAAGCAGACTGATTCGCCATTTGCGTAGGAATACCTTGTATCGAATAACTGTCCGCACTCAGTTGTTCCGCATCAAAGCCAATGGCACGTAAATCCGGCAGTAACTGCTCAAAAAGAACCATCTCGTCCGGTTGAAGTGTATAGACCTCCGGAAAAAGCAGTTGTTGCATGGCACCTTGAGTCTGAGACAACTGTTCTATCAACTGATGATAAAGCAACATCATATGCGCGCGATGTTGATGGACAAACACCAAACCGCCTTCCGCAGGAAGCAAAATATATTTCCCGCCGTACTGCCATAACGGACAGGACTCTACCATACTCTCCGTCAACACGATTCCTCCTTCTTCAGGTCGGATTTCCGAAGCAGGACGACTCGGTTCATACAAACTCTGCCAGTGCTCTATATTCTGGCGAGGCGGTGTATAAGTGCTACGGGAATGAAATGGATTATAATTCGGATCAACCGCCACTTGCGGACGACTAACCGGTTTGTCCGAAGGCAGCGGAATATCTATACTTCCACTCGTGTCGAAATCAATCTGCGGAGCCAAAGTAAACTTACCTAATGCCTCTCGAACTGCAGCCATCAGGATTTGGAAAATCGTCTGCTCGTCTGCAAACTTAATCTCCGTCTTGGTCGGATGAATATTAACATCTATTGCCTCCGGATCAATATCAAAATAGATAAAGAACGAAGGTTGATAGTCATTTGGCAGCATTCCCGAATATGCCGTTTGAATGGCTTTCAGGAAATACGGATGACGCATATATCGTCCGTTCACAAAGAAATACTGCTCCGCTTTACGAGTTACCGACTCCGGTTTGACCACAAAACCGCGAATGGACACCAATTCCGTGTCTGTACTTACCTCCACAAATCCGGAGGTAAACACATTTCGTTTGGGATTACCGAAAATAGCCTCTATGCGCTGTTTCTCTGTTCCGACAGGCAGTTCTAACAGAATCTCGTCATTATGCACAAACGTGAATGCCACTTTCGGATAGACCAGCACGATGTGATAGAACTCCGTCAGCAGATTTCGCAATTCCGTCTGGTCGGATTTCAAGAACCGGCGTCTAACCGGCACATTGAAGAAGAGATTACTTACTTTGATATTCGTTCCCACAGGACAAGTGCATGCCTCGCTGCGAACTACTTCCGATCCGTGAATCTCCAATAATGAGCCTACTTCATCTTCCGCTCTGCGAGTCTGTAACTCCACTTGCGCCACGGCACAAATAGACGCTAATGCTTCTCCGCGGAAACCCATGGTACGAAGTGCGAACAGGTCTTGTGCATTCGTTATCTTGCTCGTCGCGTGGCGTTCAAAAGCCATACGAGCATCCGTCTCGCTCATACCGGAACCATCATCTATCACTTGCAGCATTGTGCGTCCGGCATCACGAACAATAACCTGAATGCGTTTGGCTCCCGCATCCAAGCTATTCTCCACCAACTCTTTCAAACACGAAGCAGGACGTTGAATCACCTCTCCTGCTGCTATCTGGTTGGCAACGCTATCCGGTAATAGATGAATGATATCCATTTATAGCAAGATATAAACACCGAAAATCAATATAATCAGTAGTGCAATCCAGAACAACAATCGTGAGTTCTTGCGTTTGCGCAACTCGGTCATATTCTTTTCATGTTCCTCTCGAAATGACCCGTGATGAAGACGCGCAAGTTTTTTATCCTTGCGCGCCTCTTTATCCTTGTCGTAATAAATGGGACGATAATCCCACTCACGGGGTTTCGGTACTTTTGGAAAAAGTACTGACATTTATATTACTTTACGATTTCAGCAAACTCTGCATCCTCAGCATACTTCGCAAACTCGATATCTTCTTGAGCACGAGCTTTGAAGGAAGCATCTTGAGCAACAGCAGCTTTCAGGTTGTCGTAAACACCGTTACGGTCGTTGGTACGAGCAGCAACAATAGCTTTCAGATAAGCGGTTGTAGCGTTCGGCTCTTTCACGTTGTCCAGAGTCTGACGAGCACCTGCATAATCCTCAGCCAAGATCTGTTGAACAGCTGCGTTGTTGCTTGCTGCCTCACCGTAAGCGTTCTTAGCTGCTGCATAGTCACCCTTCATAGTGTAGAGAGTACCCATAGCACCATTCAAGTTACCTTCTGTGCCGGCTGCTTTGCCAAGATATTCTTCTGCTTTGTCGAGGTCACCATCTGCCAATGCTGCCAAACCTGCGTTGTAGTTTACGTCAGGATCGTTAGGTTGGATCTCCAATGCTTTCGCGTAGCAACGACGAGCCTCTGCAATCTCACCATCATTGAAGTAGATTTGGCCCATGTTGTTCCATGCACGGTAGTCATTGAATTGCTCAGCAGCTTTGTTGTAGATAGCGATCTTCTCTTGTTTGTCGTTGGTCAGAGTAGCAGCATAAAGCAACTCCTCAACGCTCAGTTGTGAAGGATCGTTCTTTGCCAAGTCACGGATCTCATCATCGCTCTTACCGATAAGGTCGGTTGTCAAGATGAGGCGGCTGCGACGGAGAGCAGGAAGAATCTCGTCTGCGATAGTTCCGTAAACAGAGCTCAGGTTCTTGATTTGAGCCTCACGCTCTTCAGGATCGCTGTACATGGAGAGAACGCGCAGAACCAAGTCTTTGTCTTGCATGTTGCTCTCTTCCATTGCTTTCTGGAATCCCTCCCAGTCCTCAGCAGTGATATTGGAAGCGATATTAGCTTTTACTTTGTTCTTTTTGAGGTCTTTGCTCAAGAAGTTTTGAGCAGCTTTCTGACGGTTCTTTGCCAAGTTCTCGTTCAGGTTTTGAGCACCATCAGGAGAAGCGTAACCGCTAACCTCTAATTTGTTGATAGCTTTTTTCTCGTTATCATTAGCCTCTTTGATAGCTGCTTGGAGGTTCTTAACTGCGTCAGAACCGGTCTCCGATGAACGGAGGTTGGATTGTTGAATGAGGAACTTGATGTCAGCCTCGGTCAACTCTTGGATAACGCGTTGGAATTTATCAGGAGTGGTAACAGACTTGTTGTCTTTTGCCTCTGCCAATTCAGATGTTGCGACCAGACCGTCTGCAATCTTCATGTCAGGAATCTCAATCACTTTGTCTTTGATCTTACCGTCAAAGCGAAGATACAACTCGCATTTACGCATAGCCGGTTTGTAATCAAATGAGCATTTTTGGGAATAAGTACCACCCTCTTTGAAGTTAACGGTAATACCATTCTCTTTTACTTTCTCACCTACGTAAGTTACAGGTTCGCCGAGAAGTTCTTCGTCACCGAACTTCAACACTGGAGTAACAACAAGTACACCACGTTTAACGAACTTTTTAGCAGGGAATGTACCGGTAATTTCAGCATTTACCTTTTGACCTACCTTCTCAAGAGGACTCGGATTAACTGTCAAATCATCCGGTTTCGGCAGCGTTTTGCTGCAGGATGCCAAGATTGCTACTACGGCAACAAGGCTCAGAAATAAACCTTTCTTCATAAGTATAAAATTTGTTTTATTGGTTGGTTATTCAAAACCTTTTGTGAGGCACAAACGCTACGTATCGAGCGGGTCCACACTTTCACGCTGCAAAATTACTACAAAAATTTCAATTATGCAAATAATTGCGTAACTTTTTTTTCAATAAACCGATTTTTTATTCAATTTTCAGGGTTCTTCGAAACGTGTTATCTCTCGTAATCGGCTCGAGAATGACTCGTTCACTCTCGCAAAAATGGAATTATATTTTCATTTATTTGTATATATCGAAAAAATATAGTACCTTTGCAAGCCAAATGAAAAAAATACTATTCATATTTGCTATTGCTGCGCTTTGTGCCGCTTGCCATCAGTCTTCGCCTGCCGAGCAACGCAAACAACAGAAACACATTCAGGACAGTATTGCGCTCTCCGAACAAGAGAGAAGTCTCGAGTACTATCATTCGCAGCGAGAATTACTGGAACCGAAGGCTGATTCGTTATTGGCTCTGTTCAAATACGAAAAGAACGAAAAATACCAAGACCATGGTAATTATGTTATGGAACGCGGGCGCTTGCGCGTGCTCGTGCGGGATGATGCACAAGTAGCACCTGTCGGTTATCTGAACGGGAAACGCATTGACCTCGATACCTATCGCGCACCGGACAGTCCGGAAAGCAAACAGTTATGGGAAGCGGAAAGAAAAGCCATTGAGTCGGCATACAATCTTTTTGTAGTCATCGCAGACCTGCGCGAACTCGACAAACGCATCCATCGCACATCACTGGAAATAGAAAAATACCAAAAAAGACTACAAAAAAACTAAACCTTTTGCACAATTCAAAAAAAAGCAGTAAATTTGCACCCAAATACGTTTAGCACTATGTCCGAATCCAAATACGAAAGCAAAATTACTTCCTCGCCATGCTCTGCAAGCCAGATTTACAGAGTGCTGAGCGACTTGAAAAACATAGAAAAAGTAAAAGATCTCATTCCGCAGGATAAAATCCAGGAGATGGAAATCGACTCTGACTATATCCGCATGAAAGTGGACGGTTTGGGCCAGAAAATCAAAATCGCTATCATAGATAGAATTGAAAACGACACCGTCAAATTCGGCGCAGAAGGTATTCCGATGCAGGCAAATTTCTGGATTCAACTCAAGGAAGTCAATCCTACCGACACACGAATCAAACTGACCGTCAAAGCAGATATACCGATGATGTTCAAGTTTATGCTTGAGAAAAAAATGCAACAGGGACTCGACCAAGCAGCAGAAATGCTTGCGCAATTCCCGTATTCACAATGGCAATAATATGAAAACTCCACGTATTCACAGAGAAGGAAGAAACACGATAATCGGCATCGTTTTGTTGCTCTTTATCATCAATATTCCTGTTTATCTTCATTTCCCGCATTGGATTTTTGGAATCATCTTGGCACTCACGGCCTTGCTACTCGTTTTCGTGACGTATTTCTTCAGAAATCCCGTCCGCGTCCTGGAAATCGATGACCCGAATTTTATCATCGCGCCGGCTGACGGACGCGTTGTGGTAGTTGAACCGACGGAAGAGAACGAGTATTTTCACGAGCGGAAACTGCAAGTCTCTATTTTCATGTCGCCGTTTAATGTGCATGCCAATTGGTATCCTATCGAAGGAAATATCATCGTTTCCGAGCATCAAAAAGGACGGCATAAAGGCGCATGGCTTCCGAAATCGTCCACAGAAAACGAACGTTCGCTCGTGGTGATTGAAACACCGAACAAGATTCAAATAGCTGTTCGGCAAGTAGCAGGAGCTATGGCAAGACGAATCGTAACATACGCCAAACCCGGACATCAAGCACACAGAAACTCACATCTCGGATTTATCAAACTCGGTTCACGCGTAGATATGTATCTGCCGTTGGATACGGAGATGTTCGTTGAAGTGGGAGAAGCCGTTCGAGGAAATGAAACTATTATCGGACGACTCGCTGAAGAAGAACCGAAAAAAGCAAAAAAAGCAGAACAAGATTAAAATTTAATACATCATGGACAAATTTGAAGAATTATTTGCGCAGTACCCCTGCCCATTTACTGATGAGCAAGTAAAAGCTCAGGTTGCGGAAATTGAGAAGAAACATTTCGCAGAAAACAATAACGTTGAGGTTTGGAAACAATGCCTCCACCAAATCGATTACACCACGCTTAGCGCGGACGACACTGTTGCTAAAGTAGAGAAAATGGCCAATGCCGTTAATAATTTCGAGAAAGACTTCCCCGGAATTCCTAACGTAGCCGCTATTTGCGTATATCCCGCTATGGCTGAATATGTTCGCAAAGCACTGAAAGACCCGAAATTTAATATCGCTTGCGTCAGTGGGGTTTTCCCAAGTTCACAAAGTTTCCTCGAAGTCAAAATAGCCGAAACAGCATTGGCTCTCAAAGCAGGCGCAACCGAGATTGACATCGTTCTTTCCGTAGGCAAATTCCTCGAAGGACGTTATCAGGAGTGCTTCGACGAGATTCAAGAACTCAAGGCTGTGTGCGGAGAACATCACCTCAAAGTGATTCTCGAAACCGGTATGCTCAACACTGCAGAGAATATCTGGAAAGCATCTATCCTCTCTATGGCGGCTGGCGCTGATTTTATCAAGACTTCCACAGGAAAGATTGCCGTTAACGCTACACCGGAAGCCACTTTCGTAATGTGCCACGCTATCAAGGCTTGGAAAGAGAAAACAGGTGAAAAGAAATGCTACAAACCGGCCGGAGGTGTTTCTACTACGGAAGAAGCCGTTCAACACTATACTTTGGTGAAAGAGATTCTCGGTCAAGACTGGCTGAACAATGAGTCTTTCCGTTTCGGAGCAAGCCGCTTGGCAAACAACCTTCTTTCCTCTATCGTAGGCAAAGAGACCAAATATTTCTAAATTTCCATCCTTTTAATGGGTTGGAATAGGGTCCTTTCGAAGGCTTATCGAAGGTTTAACGTATCCTGCTTATCTCTTATATATACTGTGTATATATAAACCGTGATTTTTAATTTAGACCACCTGACCACGGGATACAGACAAAAAAATAGAGCAACCAAACGGCTGCTCTATTTTTAGCATTTAAAAATAAAGCAATTAATTTTTATTCTCGTTTTTGTTCAAGCAATCTTCAGAATCTTTTGCAGAAACGACAGCTGCGATATAGGTATATTGAATACCTGTTTGAGCTGCCATCCATGCTGCTTGCTCATAAACAGCGTGTACACCGAACTCGGTATCCCACTCATAGTAATCAGTTGTAGTCTTGGTACCTGCAAATTTAGAGGTAACTGCTACGTGCCAGCAATGTTCATTTTCATCGTCATAAGCGATTCCGTTTACAGTACCCTTTTCATAATCGATAGTAGGAGCTGGATCACCCTCTTTGTAGTTTCCGCTACCACCGGCTGCACAACTTGCAAAGAAACCGATTGTCAAAGCCATAACGGCTAAATAAAGTAACTTTTTCATTGTAAAATAAAATTTTGTGGTTAGTAAGTATTGATTTGTCACATTTCCGCCGCAAAAGTACTACTTTTATTTCATATACGCAAGAAAAATGACCATTTTTTAATAAATTATTGGCATTTTTTACTATTTATATGCATATTCACCACTTTTGGGTATTGCATAATTCGCAGAAAAGCAGTAACTTTGCACCCGAATTCAATTAACGACCTTCCCTTGTGGATATTCAATCAGTAAATATTGCCGTTGTAGGACTACCGCAGAGCGGAAAAAGCAGACTTACGAATGCTTTGCAGACACTTGCAGAGAGTCTGCATCTGCCTTACCTCTTCTCCGAGATTCACCACTTGGACGAACTGCATTCGCATGCATATAATGTCATCTTGCAGGTGGTGGACTCTACACGACTGGAGGAATCACTTTTACAAACGCCGCATATTATTGATGAGCAGGAGAAAATCGTCTTGGCTTTCGCACGTTACGATTTGCTGCTGCAAACTGACCACTCGTTGGACTTGCCTAAACTGCAGGAACTGATTGGTGTTCCGGTTTGTCTTGTCTCGGCACGAAAAAATATAGGACTGGAGGAATGTCTTGATTTGCTGACACAAACGGCATCTCAGGAACTCTCCAAAGCACATCCTATTTATCACTTGCGCGACCAAAACGACGAAGAGGCATATCAAGCATATGTGCATGGTGTCTTGACGCAAACGCTGCGCCACGCAAAAGATGATAAGCATCAAACACGATTGGAGCGAATTGATAAAGTGCTAACTAATCCTTGGATTGGTTTCCCTATCATGTTTGCTATTCTGTATTTTGTTTTTTGGTGCACTTTCACTTTGGGCGCTTATCCGCAAGCATGGATTGAGAGTGGTATCAATTGGTTAAGTGAAATCTGCCACACCCAATGGCCGTCAGGATGGTTTGCGGGATTACTGATTGACGGCGTCTTGCAAGGCGTAGGAGCCGTCCTCTCCTTCCTGCCGAATATCATTATTCTCTTCTTCTTTATCTCGCTGATGGAGGATAGCGGATATATGGCACGTGAAGCATATCTGATGGATAAAATCATGCACCGTGTAGGATTGCACGGACGTAGTTTCATTCCTATGCTGATGGGATTTGGATGTAATGTTCCGGCAATTATGGCTGCGAGAGACATTCAAAACCCGAAAGATCGAGTGCTAACCATGCTTATGGTACCATTCATGTCTTGCTCTGCACGACTGCCGGTATATATGCTTTTCGTCGATACGTTCTTCGAACGCCATAAAGCGCTTGTCATGATTTCGCTCTATGCCATCGGAATCACGCTTTCTATCATTTTTGCTGTCATCATGAAACACACACGCTGGTTCAGACAACCGCAAAATGATACAGTCAACGAGTTGCCGGATTTCAAAATGCCTTCATGGAGATTGACCGGTGCGCATATTTGGGAAAGAGTAGCAGATTATCTGCAGAAAATATGCACGGTTATTCTCTGGGCGTCTATCATCATCTGGGCATTGGAGTATTTCCCGTCACAAGATATCAACGATCTGGAGAACTCCTATCTGGCTATGATTGGCAAAGCCATTGAACCTGTCATGCAACCGCTCGGGTTTGATTGGAAAATGTCTGTTTGCTTGCTCACAGGACTTCCGGCCAAAGAAGCTATCGTCTCCACACTGGCTATTCTCTATGGCGGAGATATCTCTACTGCAGGATTTACGCCACTGACGGCTTTCAGTTTCATGATATTTGTCTTGCTCTATTTCCCGTGCGTCGCTACCATCGCTACACTCCATCGGGAAGCAGGGAAAGAATGGGCTTGGTTCACTGTTTTCCATTCGCTCATTCTCGCTTGGCTGATGGCATTTATCATTTTCCAAATCGGCAATTTGGTATGATTTTTGTTCATAAGAAATAACGAAAACTCATAATAAGTATGAAAAAGATTTTAATGATTCTGTTGGTCTGCTTACCATTGGTAGCCATCAACGCAAAAGTAAACAAACAAGTAGTAACACTCTCTTGTAATCTTGAATGCCAGGGATGCTGCGACAAAGTGATGAAAAATATCGCCTTTGAGAAAGGTGTAAAAGATTTGGTATGCAATCTGGAGGAAAAAACTGTTACGGTCACCTATGATGCCAATAAAACCGATGTACCTACTATCATCGCAGCCTTTGAGAAAATAGGAAAGAAAGCAGCGCTTCCTTCTGAGAAAAAAGAAGAGAAAAAGATACAAAAAGTAGCTTTCGACAAGAAAGCAATGGAAAATCCTAAATCTATTAAGGATCCGAAACAAGAGAAAGCAAGACAATTGGAGCCCAAACAATTAGAACGCCGTCCTGCTCGTACGGAAGAGAAAGCAAAGGAGAAAGAGGTTGATGCTAACACATCAGCATCTCAGCAAGCACAATAAACTTGCTGAAGGGGTATTAGCTCATCTGGCTAGAGCGCAACACTGGCAGTGTTGAGGTGAGCGGTTCGAGTCCGCTATACTCCACTATCACAAATTAAACATTCCCAAAATTCGACGCAGATAATTCGGGTCAGCAAAATTCCTAAAACCGGTATCTTGCTGATTAAGCGTGGCTATGATTTGCATATCTTTTTCGGACAAACTAAAGTCAAAAATATCAAAATTAGCCTGCATTCGTTCTTTGTGCATCGTCTTCGGAATAGCCACTATTCCGCGTTGAGTAAGCCATCTGAGTGCTACTTGTGCAGGCGATTTGCCGTACTGGGAACCAATAACAGTCAGAACAGGACTCTTGAGAAGATCGTCCGAACCTTGACCTAACGGTCCCCAAGCCATCATTTTAGTGTCAAAAACATCCATCTCCGGTATAATCGTGTTCTGTTGTGATAACACACAGCATTGCAATTGATTAACCATCGGTTTGATATCTACGAAACGGGCAAAATCATAGAATCGGCATGCCTGAAAATTACTTACTCCGATAGCACGAACTTTTTTCTCGTGGTACACTTTTTCCATCGCACGCCAAGAACCGAACACATCACCGTAAGCTTGATGAATAAGCAAAAGATCTACATAGTCCGTTTGTAATTTACGCAAACTCTCTTCAATACTTTTTGCGGCTCTCTCTTCTCCGGCATTGGTAATCCATACTTTGGTAACGATAAAAATCTCTTCTCTCGGGATACCGGATTTCGCAATTGCCACACCTGCGCCTTCTTCATTCTGATAAGCTTGAGCCGTGTCTATCAAACGATAACCGACTTCGAGTGCATCACTCACGCAACGTTCCGCTTCCTGCGGAGGAACTTGAAAGAGACCATAACCTAACAAAGGCATCTCTACTCCGTTTGACAATTGAATAGTTTGCATAATGATAGAATTGGATACTGAATTTCAAAAATATTAACGCAGAGGATATTCTTTTCGTAATTGCTCAAAAGCTTCAGGATGGTCTTTCAGCTGATTGCTGATACGTCTTAACCATCCCGGTTCAGAATCTCCTTTTATGTCCTTTTCTCCCGATTTAGACGGATATTCTAAAGATATATTCGGTAGTAGAAAAGCCCGCGCGATAGCATTCAAACACATTTGTGTAGCATTCGCTTTCCCTTGTAACGAATAACCGGCAATATGCATAGATGCCAGATAAGCTTTTTGTAGCACTTGATGATTGATACGAGGCTCGCCTTCCCATGTATCAAGGATATAAGTCAAGCCGCTTGCCAATAATGCTTGCTCATCTACTACTCCGCCTCGAGCGGCATTGATAATAACTGCTTCAGACTTACAACGTTTCAAGAATGCTTCGTTACACAGATGATACGTACTTTTATCCAAAGGTGTATGGAAGGTGATGATATCACATTTCTCTGCTATTTCGCTCAGCGGAACACCTATTCCTTTTGGAGGATCATTGAGCAAGACTTTATATCCTCTTTTCTTGGCCATTTGCGCCACTAAAACTCCTACATGCCCGACACCGACAATACCTATTGTCTGACGTGGACCTATTTCATCCAAAGCTTCTTCGATATAGTCGCACACAGCTTGTGCATTGCAGCCCGGGCAAGAAATCCATTGAATACCGTGGTTCTCGCAGTAAACGGTGTCAATATGGTCAAAACCGATTGTAGCAGTACATACCATTTTCACACGGGTGCCTTTCAACAGGTTCTCATTCACAAGAGTTCTTGTTCGCACCAGTAACACATCCGCGTCAAGAATAGCAGAATGATCGATTTCTTCCGATTTCATCGGATAAATCTGCACATCCGGCCAGTATTGTTTGACTGCTTCCGCCAAAAAAGGAATATCTATGTCTGCAACAATTTTCAAGGCGCTGCTTTTTAATTGTATTTGATATTGTCAATCAGTCGCACAGGACCGCAATAAACCGTGACACAACCGATAGCGTGCTTAAAAGTATTGGTAGGAAGCAATGTCGATTGGTCCACAATCTCGTAATACTCTACTTCCAAACCGTCGATAGCATTGATGGTGTCAATCACTTTTTGCTGTACTTCGGCAACCGTACTATTTTCATTTTTTGCCCATTTCAACGAAGCAAATAAGGTTTTGGAGATTCCTAATGCTATTTGTTTTTCGGAAGCAGAAAGTCGTTCGTTACGACTGGATAAAGCCAATCCTGATTCCTCACGAACTATCGGACAATCAATAATTTGCAGGTCTCCAAATGTTCCGGCTAATTCGCTTCGCTCAACCATAAAATGGATGATAGCCAATTGTTGAAAATCTTTTTCTCCGAAATAGCCCTTATTCGGTTGCACGAGATAAAAAAGACGACTGACGACTTGCACTACGCCATTGAAATGCCCCGGACGCATTTTGCCTTCCATCACTTTATCCAATCCTCCGAAATCGAATTGGAAGGTAGTATCCATTTCGTCTTGAGAATACATCTCCTCAGGAGTCGGAGCAAAGACAAAATCCGCACCTATTGATTGGAGCAATTCCGCATCTCTTTCAATATTTCGAGGGTATTTCGCCAGATCTTCTTTATTGTTAAACTGAGTAGGGTTTACAAAGACAGAAACGAATGTTTTGTCGTTTTCTTTTACAGATCTTTGCACCAGAGATGCATGCCCTGCATGGAGTGCTCCCATAGTAGGTACAAGTCCGATACTCAGACCTTCAGATTTACATTTTTCTACGACTTTCTGCAAGTCGCTTTTGGTAGTGATGATTTGCATGTGTTTTGCTATAAAATTGAGGTTGTTATTGCTAAAAAACGTGCAAAGTTAGTTAAAAATACTCGAAAAATAAAATTTTTCGCCATTTTTTTTCGTAATATCATTTTTTTTTTGTACCTTTGCAATGCGAAAGTGTACCTTTGTGGTATTTTATCCATTAAAAACTCAAAAAATGCGCCTATGAAAGAGCCGAATCGTATCTTGTTTATCTCTCAGGAGATTTACCCCTATTTGGCTGAAGAAACGCCCATTCGTCTTCTTAATCGTCAGTTGCCTGAATTCTTCCAGGCACACGGTTATGAGACACGTACGTTTATGCCTAAGTTCGGTGAAATCAACGAACGACGCAACCAGTTGCATGAAGTGATTCGTTTGTCAGGGATGAACCTTATTATTGAGGAATCCGATCATCCACTGCTGATTAAAGTGGCTTCTATTCAGCAGGCACGTATTCAGATTTATTTCATTGATAACGATGATTTATTTCACCGTCGCAAAGGTACTGCTAATGAGTCCGGCGAAGAGTATGCAGATAATGACGATCGCGTCATTTTCTTCGCTCGCGGCGTGATTGAAGCAGTCAAGAAACAACGCTGGACACCGAATGTTATTTTGTGCTCCGGTTGGATGTCAGCGCTTGCACCTTTATACTTGAAGACGGCTTACGGCGATGAACCGTTCTTCGCCAATTCCAAAATAGTATTGGCTCTGGATGATCAAGAATACATCAAACCTTTTGGTACGCGCTTTGCCGAAAAATTACGCATAGACGGTGTGACCAATACAGATGTTCGTTCGATTGCCGGATTCCCTGTAGGTTACGAGGAGTTGATGCGATTAGCCATTGATTATTCGGATGCTATCGTTTATGCTACTCCGCATGTCAATCAACGCTTAATCAACTATGCCGAAACCAAAGGCAAACCTATCTTGCCTTATGAAGAAGCAGATAATTTAGAGGCCGCTTGTCGTCGTCAATGGGAATTCTACGGGAAGATGCTCAATCCTGATGAGTAAAAAGATTGAACACATATTATTAGGTCTTTTTGCAGTTCTGCTATGTGTCAGTTGCAAGAATGATGTAACCTCCGCCGGTAGTGCTATTCTGGATGATGAGGATGCCATCATTGTGCTTGCAGACACTTTTGCCTTGCAGTCGGAGATAGACAGTTGTCTTGCTATCGTCTCACAAGCAGACTCATTCTTGTTAGGTGAGTTAGAAACCGATTATGGTTTGATGCGTGCCTCTATTCTGACGCAATTGGCTTGTCCGGAAGGTTATTCCTATCCGGATGAGGCAACCATTGATTCAATTTGTCTGTTTATGTATTATTCCAGTTGGGTTGGTGACGGTTATTCTCCGATAGCTTTGAATGCCTACCTGATGGATAAGAAGACCTTTGATTACGCGCGCACGTATCCTACTGATTTGAATATAGACGACTACTGTTCACGCGATAAAAGTATTCTGACCAATCACAGAATAGTGGTTGCCAGTGAGAAATTGGATTCTATCGCCAATAGCAGTGGAAAATACGTACCTATGCTGCGTATGCGATTGAATGATGATTTCCTGGACTATTTCAGTGCTATTCGTTCTTTTGATGACCAAGCAACTTTTAATCAACAGTTTAAGGGTCTGCTGATTGAGACTTCTTTCGGTTCGTCCACAGTATTAAATGTATCCGATGTGGCGTTAGGCGTTTATTATCATTTCACATACAATAAAGCAGGACGAGATACCACTGTAAATGATATGAAGGCCTTTTATGCCAACTCGGAGGTGCGTACTATCAATCACTTGACATACCGAGACAAGCAAGAGTGGATTGATTCTCTCAAGAATGATTCTTCACAATTCAATTATATAGTTGCGCCTGCGGGCGTATGCACACGTGTGATATTCCCTATGCAACATATGGTGAATGCGATTAATGCTGATATGATGTATGAAACTTCTCAACCGGGTGTTTTTGTCAAGAAGATTCCATATGTCAATATGGCGCAATTGCAGATAGATGTAGAGAATGTCTTCACAGGGACAGCGAACGAGAAAGGACGTAATGACTGGTTACAGCCTGCAGCATATATGCTTCTTATTCGTGAGGAGAGTGTTGAACGCTTCTTCAACAATAAGGAACTGCCGTCTGATACTTGTGCAATATTAAGTGCCCTGACACAAGGAACGGATTCTGCCGGTAATACGATTTACTACTACTCATATGATTTGTCTGATTTGCTGACAAATCAGTTGAGAAAACAGGAACCGGATACAGCGTTGCAGATGGTCTTAATGCCTGTTTCTGTTAGTACAGGTTCTTCTTCTGCCGGCACAGCCATCACATCCGTGAAACAGCAACAGACGATGTCTGCTACTCAAATCAAATCTGCCTCTAACGGCATGAATCTAAAAATGGTTTATAGCGGATTCTCTATAGACTATGAATACGAGTTCTCCGAAGGTTTTTAACCGATAAAAAAATGCAGTTTAGCAATTAAACCGCATTCTTTAATCTGTATAAATCAACTTTCTCCAGTTTCTTTTGCGCGTACTGTTTGGTAACGGTGAATGTTTGTCGTGTGCCGTCTTTCTTATGATTCGGCAATTCAAACATTATATCCGTCATAACCGCTTCCATCAATCCGCGTAACCCGCGTGCGCCGAGTTTGTACTCCAATGCTTTTTCTACGATAAAATCGAGCATATCATCGTCAAACACGAGGTTGACACCATCCATAGAAAGCAATTTCTGGTATTGCTTGGTAAGTGCATTCTTGGGTTCGGTCAGAATTTGTCTCAAAGCATCTCTGCCAAGCGGGTCCAAGTAAGTCAAGACCGGCAGACGACCGATAATCTCCGGAATAAGACCAAATGCTTTGAGGTCTTGCGGAGCGATATATTGGAGAAGATTATTTTTATCTACTCTTGCAGCTTGACTTTGAGCTTCAAATCCTACGACTTGTGTGTTAAGTCGTTGCGCTATTTTACGCTCAATACCATCAAAAGCACCTCCGCAAATAAAGAGAATATTTTTTGTATCTACATGCAAGAACTCTTGCTCGGGATGTTTGCGTCCTCCCTGAGGCGGCACATTCACCACGGAACCTTCCAAGAGTTTCAAAAGACCTTGTTGTACTCCTTCTCCACTCACGTCACGTGTGATAGAAGGATTTTCACTCTTGCGTGCTATTTTATCGATTTCATCAATGAAGACAATGCCTCTTTGTGCCTTGATGATATCATAATCGGCATCTTGCAGCAGACGGACCAAAAGCGATTCCACATCTTCTCCAACGTACCCTGCTTCCGTTAATGCCGTTGCATCAACAATAGCGAAAGGCACTTTCAGCATTTTAGCAATGGTACGGGCGAGAAGTGTTTTTCCTGTTCCGGTAGAACCGACCAGGAGAATATTGCTTTTTTCTATCTCTACATCGTCATTGGTGATCTCTTGCAGCACACGTTTGTAATGGTTGTAAACCGCTACGGCAAGAAAACGTTTTGCGCTATCCTGACCGATGACGTATAAATCCAGAAATTCTTTTATTTGCTGCGGTGTAGGCAACTGCTCCAATGTAAGGAAGGCCTTATCATCGCCTTTGGCTTTTTGGATATTTGCCAAGAGCTGGTGTCCGGTTTCAATACATTCCGAGCAGATCAAAGCCCCATCTGTGCCGGAAAACATATTCGGCATAGATCTTCCGCAGAAACTGCAAACTTCTATTTTAGACGTTTTTCTTGCCATTCGTCATCACTCTTTACGAGTATATACGCGGTCAATCATTCCATACTCCAATGCTTCAGCAGCCGTCATCCAGTGGTCACGGTCTGCATCTTGGCGTATTTTTTCAATAGTATTGCCCGAATGATCAGAGATAATCTGATAGAGTTCGTCCTTCAGTTTGAGAATCTCTTTTGCTGTAATCTCGATATCCGATGCCTGTCCTTGGATACCTCCGAGCGGTTGATGAATCATTACCCGGCTATGCGGCAGTGCAGCACGCATTCCTTTCTCACCTGCTACCAACAGAACAGCGCCCATAGAAGCTGCTAAACCGGTACAGATAGTGGATACGCGAGCTTTAACAAACTGCATGGTATCATAGATACCCAATCCTGCATAAACAGAGCCACCCGGAGTGTTCAAATAGAGATAGATGTCTCTCTCACTATCCACGGAATCGAGGTACAGCAACTGTGCCTGAATGACGTTTGCCGTATAGTCGTTTATTTCTGTTCCGAGGAAGATAACGCGGTCCATCATCAAACGGCTGAAGACATCCATCTGAGTTACATTCAACTGACGCTCCTCCAGAATAGACGGAGAGATATAACCTCCGGAAGCAATGATACTATTTGCGCTTTGCGACAAGACCTTCTCCACATGCATGGAGTTAAGGCCTTGTGCGTTAGCGAATTTTAAGAAATCATTAGACATAAATGTCAAATTTCAATTTTCAATTATTTAGCAGCTTTCTTCTCTGCTCTGCGTGCCTGTGCTTGCTGGATATCGTAAGCAATCGGCGATGCGATGAACACAGACGAATAGGTACCTA
>JAFPYI010000025.1 GCA_017412245.1 Paludibacteraceae bacterium
AGATAGATAGATAGATAGTGACCATAATATCTAAACTAATTTTGGTGCAAAGGTATAACATTTTTTTCAATTACACAAATTTATTGGTAAAAAACTTGCATATATGCTTTTTTTATAGTACCTTTGCGGTCGAAATGACCGCACTTGACGCTTTACATACATATTTCGGCTATGATGCCTTCCGACCGTTGCAGGAAGAAATCATCCATGCTGTGCTCTCAGGCAAGGACACACTGGCCCTCATGCCTACTGGTGGAGGAAAAAGTCTCTGTTTCCAAATCCCTACTCTCGTTATGGGGCAAGAGAATCCTGACAAACGCTTGTGTCTTGTCATCACACCTCTCATTGCTTTAATGAAGGACCAAGTGGCGCATCTTGAAGCGCGTGGCATTCATGCGGAAGCCATACACACGGGCATGTCATATGACCGTCAGCAAGCAGCGCTCGATAATTGTCTCTACGGGCCTTATCATTTCCTCTATTGCTCACCGGAGAGATTGGAAAGTGAGGATTTTCGCAAGCGTCTCGCACAATTACCGATTGGCTTGATTGCTGTAGATGAAGCGCATTGTATTTCACAATGGGGTTACGATTTCAGACCTTCTTATTTAAATATCGCAGCCGTAAGAGATTTATTGCCGGACGTACCTATTTTGGCGCTTACGGCTACGGCTACTCCGGAAACGATAATCGATATTCAGAAACGTTTGGGATTCAAGGAGCAAAATGTACTACGCAAATCCTTTAAGCGAGAAAACCTTATTTATGTTGTTCGAAAAACGAACAACAAACCCGAACAAGTCATACACATCTTAAACCGTGTTCCTGGAAGTGCTATCGTATATGTACGTAATCGCAAACGTGCACAGGACTTGAGCCAATGGTTACAAGAGAACGGTTTGAATGCTGAGTTCTACCACGCAGGACTAAGCACACGCGAACGAAACGAAAGACAGGAAGCGTGGAAAAATGACCAGACGCGCATCATCGTCGCCACCAATGCTTTTGGAATGGGAATCGACAAAGCGGATGTACGTGTGGTTATTCACGTTGATTTGCCCAGTTGTATAGAATCGTACTATCAGGAGGCAGGACGCGCCGGGAGAGACGGAGAAACAGCATATGCAGTACTGCTATTCAACGAATCGGAAGACAAAGCCAAAGCACGCAAAAGAGTGGCAGACAACTATCCGCCAAAAGAGTTTATCGAAAAAGTATATCGTAACACGTGTGATTTCTTACAAGTAGCAGCGGGAAGCGGTTATGGCCATCGTTTTATGTTGCACATGGACCAATTATGCCACGCCATGAAACTTCCGGTCATACAAACGTTCTCCGCTTTGCACATCCTTTCTTTGGCTGGATACGTTTATTTTGAAGAGGAGCACGAGACACAGCCACGCGTGCGTATAGATATACCACGACAGCAGTTTGGCGATTATACGCTCAATTCGCAGCAAATAGAACTGCTTGATAAACTGATGAGACACTATCCGGGTATTTTTACGGACTTGCAGTACGTACGGGAAGCAGACTCACCGGAAATGCATAAGGTCCTTGTCTCACTTGCGCAAATAGGAATTTTAACATATATCCCGCGTTCTATCGGTTGTTCCATTACCTTTACGCAAGAGCGGAAAGAAGAAATCTTCCTTCCGCCCTCTATTCTCGATGAACGGCAAAAACAATACGCCGCTAAATTACAAGCAATGGTTGAGTATGCAGAGCAAACGCAATTCTGCCGCGAACAAGTATTACTCGCTTACTTCGGAGAGTCCGACATTATCCCCTGCGGTCATTGCGACGTCTGCAGAGAGGTCGCCAAGCGTGTCCACTTGTAACGAATCTTCGCCTAACAACTCTTGCATTTCCTCCAATTCTTCTGCGCTGATTGCATTTTTCTTATCAGTAACACCCATCAGCGGGCCAAAGAAGACTTTCAGAATGGCTCGGCCAATCACTTTTCCTAATTTGAACTTAGGATTGCTTGCATCGCCGGTAACAGGCACATCCAATACAATCATGTTTTGCGCAGAGGTTAATAAACCTACTCCTGCTTTTACAGGAATATTTTTATAAGGAGCTTTGCTAAAACGTTCTTTCTTTCCTACTTTCGGATCTTCAATCACGATTTTATTATCTCCGTTCAATTTGCCGCCTTCAATAACACAATTGGAGCGCAGTTTCAATACTCCTCGTTCAAGAGGATAACCGGTGTAGTTCTGGCAAAGCGCACTAAAATCTTTTAAGTTAACGCCCGAGAGCGAAAGGTTAGCACGTGTATCGTATTTCTTCACATCCAAACCGCCTACGAAATCCAAATTCAATTGAGCATTACCGGTAAGTGTGGCTTTCAGACGAATACTGTTTCTGCCATTGCTGGCTACGTTCGTTCCGTCCACACGAAGAGTCTTAATGGCGTATTCCCAATTATTCTTCATGGAATAGTCGTGGTACTGCAAGTCGTGACCGGTAATTGTTACCACTTTGGCCATCCAAACTAACGGACGACTTGATTTCTTCTCCGCATTATTGGTACTATCCGTAGCAGAAACAGTACTTGTGCTGTCCGGTTGCGCATCATGAGGTTTGAGCAAACGACTTAAAGTATTCCAGTCTTTATGCACTTCATAATCACCGCTGATACCTGTAATTGCCAGTGTATCAAGCAGATAAGTATTGGTGCTTACATCGCCTTTCTCAATCACCACACGCAGTTCTTCCATAGCGGCAACTTCATCTTTATGTTTATCACGCAGACTCAAGCCACGCATCGACAGATGACCGTTGAGTTGAATATTCGTAACATTCTCTAAACTACCATCAACATGAATCTGACCATTCATCAAAGCTCCCAAGCCCGTAATATCTAAATAATCTTGCACCAAAGGCAAAACTACATCTGCATGAACGTCGTAGAGGTTTACGCGCACCGCATAACGATTGGATTGCATCTTGTATCCTGCCACCAAACCTACTCTACCTCCTGTCGGCAAACCAAATTCCAAACCGGCATTGGTTTGTGTGTTATCAAAATACAGACCCGGCACATTGAGACTAACGTCCTCCAAACTCCATTGTTTATCGCTCACCACATCACGATAACGAAGCGTACTTTGGTTCAGACGAATATCTTTCAATGAAATGGTCCAATGCCCTTTAGTGGTGTCTTTCGGTGCTTCTGTACTATCTTTGGAGAACCGCTCAATAATATCGGAGAAATTGAGTTTATCGTCGCATTTAAGTACTTGCCCGTCAAAACCATCCAAATGAATATGGCGCAAGATTACACGTTTGCCAATCAGTTGTGGCCACGCTATTTGTACGTACAGATGGTCGAAAGAAACAAAATTTGTTTCTCCGTTGGCTTCTTTGCATTGGAATCCACGAATAGTCACTCCGCCCCAATAAGGATTGATAACTACTCTATCTGCATGGAGTTGACGACCCACGATCTGCTCGCCATAATTATTTACCACATATTTGGCAACCGGCGAGAGAGCCAATATTAATGCAAAGAGGAGCACTATTGCTAATGCTATCCAACCGCAAATCTTAAGCGCTTTTTTCATAGTCTGCGTATTTTTGTTTTTTATTTAAACAAGGAGAACCCGTAATGGATTCTCCTCGTTTGTTTTTTCTGCCCTGTATGATTAGAAGTAGTAGTTAAGCGACAATTGGAAACCTAAGTTGTCGGTGCCGTAAAGGCAAGCCCAAGAACCCGGAGAAACCAATTTATTGTACTGCATTACATCTCCTAATGTTGCAGAATAGCCTTCATATACCGTGTAGGTCTGGCATTGCTTAACGAACATCACCGGAGTGAATGTCACTGCAGCGCCAAGAGACAGATGGTCAATAAAGAACCACTCAATACCCATATCAGCCTGAATACCGAGTCCATGACTGAAACCTACGTTCTTGCGCTCAACCGGACGTGCCCAAGCAATTCCTTGTGCTGCGGTCCAATCATCGTAAGCACCACCGGTAGCCGTCATTCCCATGGAGGTAGGTACTTGATTTTCTTTGGTTAACTGGTTGCCGTAAGCGAAACCTACCTTACCGCCCGCAAAAGCATACAATAAGTTAAGACCTGCTACAAATTTCAAGTTACCTTTTCCGGCTGTGAACTCTGCACCGAAAGCGAAATTGGTAGAGTTCAAATCAGATTTAATATGGTCAACCACTTTATTCTCCGTATTCGGATCAATCAAAGCAGCCAAATCATCTTTTACATACTCAGAGTAGTTCACGTGACTTCCGTTGAAACCAAGAGAACCACGGATATTCCAATGCTCAGTTAGGCGATATTTAACACGGAAAGCAGCTACCGGGTCTTGCGAAAGTACATACATACTTTTCGGAGTACCGGCCAAGTCCTGAATAAACGCACCTACATGCGTATCTGCTTTAGGCTGCGCAGCGAGTTGAGTACCAAGAGAAGCAGCATTGAAAGTAAAACCGATAGAAACGGCACCTACTTCCGGAACATGATTCTTCTTGCCCTCTTTATCCTGAGCCATAAGTACACCTGCGCTCAGCACAAGGGCACTCATTATAATTAATACTCGTTTCATAATAATCAGAATTATTAATTTTGGTCAGGACCACCTACATAGTCTTGAGCTGTAACGAAGAAATCAAGGTTGTAAGCTTGAGGAGCCGCTAAATTAGTCTTCTCTGCAGAACCATAGAAGTATGCATCGGTTGCAATAGGATCAGACTTGCCCTTTGGAATGACATAAGTCTCTTCATAGGCAGAATACTCTACTTTTACTTTATCAATTGTTTGTCCTACCGGGCAACCCAAGTCGATAGAATAGAAACCTTTCTTGTCTGTTGTAGCTACATAAGGACGGTAAGTCATCTTTTCTCCCACCTGCGTACCATAAAGAACTGCTATCTCTTGGTTCTTAACAAAGGTAGTATCCTTCTTTTTGTCAGATTTCATTTTAATGATTCTAACATAACCGGTTAGTTTCACAGTCGAACCCATATTCTCCGGAGTAACGGCTGTTGGTTGTTTCTCGCATGAAGCGAAGATAGCGGCTACTGCAATGAAAGCGGCCATCAAGGAAATCTTTTTCATTTGATTAAATTTTTGAAGTAATAAATAATGGTTAATTATTATAAGCGAGCGAGGCTACCCTGACGGACAGGATAGCCTCGTGTAATCATTCTGCTGAGAGAGTTATGCGGCGGAAGTCACATATTTGAACGCCCTTCGCTTTCAGTACATCCTTCACGAGTTCCTTGCTCTCACTCATTATATAAGCTTGTTCGAGCAGTGTGTTCTCTTTCAGGAATTTACCTAAACGCCCTTGAGCAATCATCTCAATTTTCTTGGCTTGGTTAGCGAGGTTTGCTTCTGCTTCAGCAGGAACCTTTGCGCGAATATCGCGAGCGATTTGTGCTTGTTCCTCTGTGAGCCAACCCTTAGCGGTATTGGAAGCAATGTGATCATCGCTATCGCAGTGAGCAGGATTCAAACCGGCTTTACGCAAAGCGTTCTCAACGGCTTTATTAATCTCGTCCTGTTTGGTTTTGTCGATAGCTACCTCTAACTCATGTTTCTTGGTCTCTTCTGCTACGTGGTCTGCATCAAGAGCGATAGGGCTCATAGCTGCAACCTGCATAGAAATGCCGTGAACGGTCTCTTTATCAGAACCTTCAGCAGCTGCAACGAGAGAACTGAGTTTATTACCAAGGTGGTTGTAAGCGTCAACTACAGGAGCCTCAAGGCATGCATAGTCAGCGAGCTCCATCTTCTCACCGGTTACGCCGGAGCGCTCGGTGATGATTTCTGCTACAGTGAAATTACCAATCTTCAGGTTCTTGAGTTCTTCTTGCGATTGAACTTTGTTATCCAAAGCAGCGTCGAGGATGAGTTTAACCATTCCTACGAAGTCTTCGTTCTTTGCTACGAAGTCAGTTTCGCATTTTACACCAACGATGGCACCGAAGTTATCTTTCACTTTAGCGAGAACACATCCTTCTGAAGCCTCACGGTCACTACGCTTAGCAGCAATAGCCTGACCACGTTTACGGAGCAAGTCTTTTGCAATTTCGAAATCTCCGTTAGCCTCTTCGAGTGCTTTTTTCACATCCATCATTCCTGCGCCGGTAATATCACGCAGTTTTTTGATATCAGCTAATGTAACAGCCATGATTATGCCTCCTCTTCTGCTTTAGGTTCTTCTTTAGCCTCTTCCTTAACCTCTGCTACTTTCTCAGCGTCAGCTTTGTTAGCAGCTTTGCGGATACGTTGACGACGCTCTTTTGGTGCCGGCGCTTCAGCAGCGTTCTCTGCTTGAGCTTCAGCAGCGTTCTCGTCAGCTTTCTCTACTTTGCGCTCCTCAAGACCTTCTTGAATAGCTGCGCAGAGAGCGGTAAGGATAACGTCGATAGCTTTAGTTGCATCGTCGTTAGAAGGAATAACGAAGTCAATATTGTTCGGGTTCGAGTTAGTATCTACGATACCAAAAACAGGAATACCGAGACGGTTAGCCTCTGCTACGGCAATTTTCTCTTTGATAACGTCTACTACGAACACAGCGCTCGGGAGACGAGTCATATCTGCGATAGAACCGAGGTTCTTCTCGAGTTTCTCACGTTGACGTGCAATCTGCAGTTTCTCACGTTTTGAAACATTGTCAAGCGTTCCGTCAGTTGTCATTTTGTCGATTTGGCTCATTTTTTTCACTGCCTTACGGATGGTAGGGAAGTTAGTGAGCATACCACCGGCCCAACGCTCTGTGATGTAAGGCATACCTACCTCTTGAGCATGAGCAGCAACAACTTCTTGTGCTTGTTTTTTAGTACCTACGAAAAGGATTTTACGACCGCTGCGAGCGAGATTTTTCATTGCTTCTGCAGCTTCTTCAATCTTAACGACTGTTTTGTTGAGGTCGATAATGTGAATGCCATTACGCTCCATGTAGATATACGGAGCCATAGCTGGATTCCATTTGCGTTTGAGGTGACCGAAATGAGCGCCAGCCTCAAGCAGTTGATCAAAATTTGTTCTCATTTGAGTTTTAATGAATAATGATTAATGAATAATGATTATTTCTCCGTATATTTTGGATTTGCTTTTCACGCGTATATTTCATTAGGTACACGCGCACGCATATACGTTTGGCAATCCAAAACAATCGTGTGGTAGTCCCGAAGGAATCCACACGATTTGGAGTTGTACGTATTAACGTTTACTGAACTGGAAGTGTTTACGAGCTTTCGGTTGTCCCGGTTTCTTACGCTCAACCTCACGAGCGTCACGGGTCATAAAGCCTTCTGCCTTCAGTGCAGCTTTGTCTTCCGGATTGATTTTTACCAAAGCACGAGCGATAGCGAGACGCAATGCTTCTGCTTGGCCTTTGAAACCACCACCGTCAAGATTTGCCTTAATATCGTATTTCTCAGCTACCTCGAGTTTCTTCAGAGGTTGAAGAACGATATAACGCAAGATAGAAGACGGGAAATAGGTCTCGATGTCACGGCCATTGATAGTAATCTTGCCGGCACCTTCATTAACGTAAACGCGAGCTACTGCTTCTTTACGACGTCCTAATGCATTAACTGTTTCCATTTTCTTCTATTATTTGAGGGTGTTAATATCAATTTGTTTTGGTTGTTGTGCTTGCATGTTGTGCTCTGCTCCGGCGAAGATATACAGATTGTTAATCAACTTCGAACCGAGACGATTTTTAGGAAGCATTCCTTTCACAACTTTGCGTACAAGTTTGTCAGCGCCTTTAGCCATGAGGTCAGCCGGAGTAAACTCACGTTGTCCGCCCGGGAAACCGGTGTAGCGTACATATACGCGATCGTTCCATTTGTTACCTGTCAGCTGCACTTTGTCAGCGTTAACGATGATTACATTGTCACCACAATCCACGTTTGGTGTGAAAGATGGTTTGTACTTACCGCGGAGGAGTTTAGCCACCTTGGTGCACATGCGGCCGAGAATCTGGCCTTCAGCATCTACCACTACCCATTCTTTCTTAACGGTAGCCTTGTTGGCAGAAACTGTTTTGTAACTGTTAAATTCCATTTGTGTTTGTTTTTAGGCCGCGCCGACAGACATCTATTAAGCGTTTATTCGCACTGCCCAGCACGGCGATTAATACTAATATTGATACTTCTTTCAAGGCGTATGCCCGAAAAAAGCGTGCAAAATTACTACTTTTTTTTGAATTGACCAAATATTTTTGCTTTTTTTTGTAAAAAAAGTAATTTTCTGCCTCTCAGATTTGGTTGAGTAATAAAAATATATTACCTTTGCAGCGTAAAAATCTACATGCAGCAACGCTCGATAATTATATTATTCTTTCTGTGCCTGTCATGGACTGTACAAGCGCAAGCAGTTTCTTCTGCCGAGACCTCTTCGGTGGTCGTAAATGACAGTGTTGTTTCTGCACAAACGAAAAAGGCAAATGACCCGTTGACTCCCAGAGCTATTTACCGGAACACGGACAGTAAGGACAAGAATAATCGTTTCACGATGGACTTGAACCTAATGGCTCGTGGTGAGATCAGAGACGGCGGTTATCCGGCTGCCCCGGAAGCAGAGAAACCGACGGATTTTGGGGCAGGAGTGGTCGGTCGTGCGCGGTTAACCTTAGAGTATGAGCGCAAATGGTTACTGACGCGCATCTCCTTACAATATGCCGGTGCGTGGGGACAGGAAGGAATAAACAGTTTTAACCTCTACGAAGCATTTGCTCGTTTGCATAGCAAACATGGATTGTTCATGCAGTTTGGTCGGCAAGTGCTGAATTACGATGACGAGCGTATTATCGGTGCGGATGACTGGACAATGACTGCCCATTTCCACGACGCATTGATTTTGGGTTATAGCGGTTTTGGTCATCAGTTGCATTTGATAGGTGCTTACAACCAAAACAGCAACAATCTAAGCACCGGAACAACATTCTTTACCGGCGGTGCACAGCCGTATAAGACCATGCAGACGCTTTGGTATCACTACCAATTACCTTCCTATCCGTTCGGTGCGTCATTCCTATTCATGAATATCGGAATGCAGGCGGGTGAGAAAGGCGTGGATGAGCATTTGGAGTGGCAGCAGTTAGCCGGTGCGTATTTCAAAATCAGCAACCACGAGACACATCCTATCGGGTGGTCATTGGAAGGATCGTATTACCATCAGTTCGGTCGTGAGGAGCACGGAGGAAAGATCGATGCGTTCATGGCAAGTGCGAAAGCGACAATCAGTCCAATGCCAATCTTCGGGTTCCAACTTGGTTATGATTACCTGAGCGGAGACCCTTATTTCGCAGTGCCTTCCAAAGGACAGATAGGACTTATTCGTCATGATGTGATTCGTGGATTTAACCCTGTATACGGTTCTCACCACCAGTTCTACGGAGCCATGGATTTCTTCTATTTAAGGACGTTCGTCAATGGTTTTACGCCGGGTCTTCAAAACGCGTATGCCGGTGTGGACGTGCATCCTATACGCGGGATGGACCTCTCGCTCAAATACCATTATATGGCTACGGCGGTTAAATTGGAAGATATAGAACCCACTTTAGGTCATGAGGTGGAGATAGATGCGGCATATCAGATTATTCCGGAGGTCAAACTGTCATTAGGTTTCTCGTATATGGCTGGCACCAAATCCATGGAGAAACTGCGCCGTGCTTCCGGTGACGGTCGAATGTACTGGGGGTGGTTATCCATCGTTGCCACGCCGAGATTCTTGGATATTAAATGGTGAGCCTTTAACCTTTAACCCGGAGCGTCTTCCCGACGGAACGGGAAGAGCGGCCTCCGCCTAGAAAGGTTTACAACCTCTCACCTTTAACCTTTAACCTTTAACCTTTAACCTTTTAATAAAAAATGGATAGCAAAAAGAAATACAAAATGAATATCATTATCGGTGCTTTGGTGGCATTGATATATGTTCTTATTCCTATTGACCTCTCTCCGGACGCAGTGCCGGTAATAGGTTGGATAGACGATATAATTGCAATTCTTTTGGCCGTAACAAACGGCATTGTTTTCGCATCTAAACTTCGTAAAAAATAGAGATTGTTGCTACTCCTCCTTTTTGAGTTTGGCACGGTGTTTGTAAGACGCCTTGTGAACCGGTTTTATAAATGAGTATTAACCTGCTTAAATTGGAGGACAAAACAATGAAAAAATTATTATTATTGATGCTCGGCACAGTAATGGCTCTGAACCTGAGTGCCGGCGATATGAGAGGTAAGAAAGCGCACAAGAAGGATTGTCAATGCCGACAAGTTGAATGGCGTAGAGGCGATTGGCAACGCGACGCAAGTTTTCAAGGCAAGATGTTTTTCTGTGGAAAGAAAGATTTCCGCAGGGGCGAGTTCCAAAGACGTAAGATGTGCAAACGTCAATGCATGCGCCAAGATTTCGACAGATGTAATTTCCGTCAGGATGAGATGTTCTGGAGACAAATGAAGAAACATCATCGCCACGACAGACAATAAGTAAAAAGACCGCAAAACATTAAACATTAAAAAAGCGACCATTTGAGGTGACCCCAAAAAGTTGGACGGATTATTAAATCTATTTGACTTGATTTTGAAAGTGAGTTCGGTATTGTACCGGGCTCATTTTCAGTTTTAGTTTGATACGTTCGTTGTTGTAATACCTGATATACTCTTTCA
>JAFPYI010000026.1 GCA_017412245.1 Paludibacteraceae bacterium
CATTTTTAGATATTGCTATAAAAATCAATTGTTTCACCTTCTGCCAAGGTTACGATGGCTTTCTTGTATGCTTGTTGAGAACCTTTCAACAAACCGGATTTGGTCCAGCGTTGTTTGGTCTTCGGAGCACGGATAAGCGTGTTAACATCGGTAACCTGAACATTATACATTGCCTCTACTGCCTTCTTAATCTCAACTTTGTTTGCATTGCGCTCAACTACGAATCCATAACGGTTCAGTTTCTCGCCGGCGGCAGTCATCTTTTCTGTGACGATTGGTTTAATAATAATTGCCATAATTCTACCTCCTTATGCTTTAAAAGTTGCCTCGAGAGCAGCTGCGGATGCCTCTGTGAGGACAACAGCGTTCGAGTTCATGATTGTGTAGGTGTTCAGCTCGTTTACATTCACCACATTCACACGTTGAATATTAGCAGCAGATTTGCGAGCATTCAAGTTCGCATCGTCTACCACGAACAGCACCTTCTTGTCTGCTATCTTGAGATTGTCAAGAACCTCTACCATAGCTTTCGTCTTAGGAGCATCAAAGGTGAGTGCGTTTAGCACGAGCAACTCATTTTGTTTTGCGCGAAGTGACAAAGCACTCTTGCGAGCTAATTGTTTAACCTTACGGTTCAACTTGAAATCATAGTCGCGGGGAACTGGACCAAAAATAGTACCACCACCTACGCGTACCGGAGATTTCAAATCACCCGGACGTGCACCACCGCCGCCTTTCTGACGACCCAGTTTACGTGTGGAGTGAGCATTCTCGCTACGTTGTTTTGCTTTCGCTGTGCCTTGGCGTTGTGCGGCCAAGAATTGCTTAACGTCCAAATAAATAGCATGGTCGTTAGGCTCGATACCGAAGATAGCGTCATTGAGAGCAATCTTCTTGCCGGTTGCTTTACCGGATTGATTCAAAATACTAAGTTCCATAACTAATTACTTGTTAATAATGACGATTGAATTTTTTGCACCGGGTACGCTACCTTTTACCATGAGAAGGTTGTACTCGGGGATAACTTTCAGTACTACGAGGTTTTGAACTGTTACTCTGTCTCCACCCATTTGACCTGCCATACGAGTTCCAGGGAATATACGGCTTGGATAAGCACATGCTCCCACTGAACCCGGAGCGCGTAAACGGTCATCTTGACCGTGAGTAGATTGACCTACACCACCAAAACCATGACGTTTAACGACACCTTGGAAACCATGCCCTTTGCTGGTTCCGATAACGTCTACGTACATACCTTCCTCAAAGAGGTCAGCGGCTGTGATGGTTTGTCCGAGAGCAACTTCTTCGTCGTACTCGAATTCTGCTAAATGGCGCATAGGCTCAACGCCTGCTGCCTTGAAATGTCCTGCCTCTGCTTTGTTAGTGTGTTTCTCGCTCTTGTGCATGAAACCTACTTGAGCAGCTTTATAACCGTCTTTCTCAACGGTCTTAAGCTGTGTAACAACGCATGGGCCGGCCTCAATAACGGTGCACGGGATGTTTTTGCCGTCGGCACCGAAGACGGATGTCATTCCGATCTTTTTTCCTAATAATCCTGGCATTGTTGCTTTAGATTTTTAATTAGTTAATTACTTTTAATTTCCGTTCTCGCCATCGGGATTTCAATGCTATCCGATGGAAACGGACCTTGGGTTATCAAACTTTGATTTCTACTTCCACACCGCTGGCAAGTTCAAGTTTCATGAGTGCCTCTACGGTTTTGTTGTTCGAGTTGTAGATGTCGATCAGACGCTTGTAGCTCGCTAATTGGAATTGCTCACGGCTTTTCTTGTTAACGAACGTTGAGCGGTTAACGGTAAAGATACGCTTGTGTGTTGGCAGTGGAATTGGACCACTTACTAAAGCACCCGTAGCCTTTACGGTCTTCACGATCTTCTCTGCAGACTTGTCAACCAAATTGTGGTCGAAAGACTTCAGTTTGATGCGAATTTTTTGACTCATAATAAATAATAATGTTTTATTTTGTTAATATTTCGCAGAGCGCAGACAACCTAAAGAGTCATTTGCTTAGATGACCCGCGCCCCACAGGGTTAATTTTATATATTATATATTATTGAACGTGTGTGTACGCACGCTTGCGCACACACGCGCCCACGTTTTTTAGACTAAGTCTACTCGACCGCCAACCTCAGTCAGGACTGTCTTCGCAATACTGCTGCTTACTGCCTCATAATGCGAGAACTCCATAGAACTGGTTGCACGACCGGATGTGATGGTACGGAGAGCGGTTACATAACCAAACATCTCTGCCAATGGCACCTTTGCTTTTACAATACGTGCACCGGTACGGCTGGTATCCATTCCTTCTACTTGACCACGACGTTTGTTCAAGTCGCCGATAACATCACCCATGCTCTCTTCCGGAGTAACAACCTCAATCTTCATGATTGGCTCCATCAGTACCGGTTTAGCCTTTGCGCAAGCCTCTTTGAACGCCATCTGTGCAGCAATCTCGAATGACAACTGGTCAGAGTCTACCGGGTGGAAACTACCATCGATAAGTGTTACTTTGAGGCTGTCAAGCGGATAACCTGCGAGAACACCATTCTTCATAGCCATCTCGAAACCTTTTTGTACCGATGGGATATACTCCTTTGGTACGTTACCACCCTTGACAATATCCTCAAATTGAAGTCCACCTGGGAAGTCTGCATCTGCAGGCTCAACGCGAACGATGATATCTGCGAATTTACCACGACCACCGGATTGCTTCTTGTACACTTCACGCAACTCAACCGGAGCAGAAATTGCCTCACGGTAAGCCACTTGCGGACGACCTTGGTTACACTCTACTTTGAACTCACGTTTCAAACGGTCGATAATAATCTCCAAGTGAAGTTCACCCATACCGGAGATGACTGTTTGACCCGTTTGCTCGTCAGTCTTAACGGTAAATGTAGGATCCTCTTCTGCCAATTTAGCGAGACCAACACCTAACTTATCCAAGTCAGCTTGGCTCTTCGGCTCTACAGAGATACCGATAACCGGCGCCGGGAACTCGATAGACTCGAGAACGATAGGTTTATTCTCATCGCAAAGAGTATCACCCGTACGGATATCCTTAAATCCTACACCTGCGCCTATATCACCTGCGAGAATAGTCTCTACAGGATTCTGGTGGTTAGAGTGCATTTGGAAGATACGACTGATACGCTCTTTCTTACCCGAACGAGGATTGTAGATATATGAACCTGCATCCAGGTGACCTGAATACACACGGAAATAGCAGAGACGACCTACATACGGGTCGGTTGCAATCTTGAATGCCAAAGCACAAAGAGGCTCTGCATCATCCGGATGACGCTCTTCTGCTTTTTCGTTATTCGGGTTAGTACCATTGATAACCTCTGTATCAAGTGGAGAAGGTAAGTATGCACACACTGCATCAAGCATGGTTTGCACACCTTTGTTTTTGAACGAGCTACCGCAGATTACAGGGAAAATCTTCATAGCGAGTGTTCCTTTACGGATTGCTACGCGAATCTCGTCTTCTGTAATCGTTGAAGGATCGTCGAAATATTTCTCCATGAGTGTATCGTCGAACTCAGATACTGTCTCCAGCATTTTGTCACGCCATTCTTCTGCCTCAGCTACGAGGTTTGCAGGAATCTCTTCCTCGCTGTACTCTGCACCCATTGTCTCATCGTGCCAGAGAATAGCTTTCATCTTCACGAGGTCAACGACACCCTTGAAGGTCTCCTCTGCACCGATAGGAATTTGAATAGGACACGGAGTTGCACCTAATACCTCTTTGATTTGGCGTACTACGTCATAGAAGTTAGCACCGGAACGGTCCATCTTGTTTACGTAGCACAGACGTGGCACATTGTATTTATCGGCCTGTCTCCAAACAGTCTCTGATTGCGGTTGTACACCACCGACAGAGCACAGAGCCATGACTGCACCATCCAGGATTCGAAGCGAGCGCTCCACCTCCACGGTAAAGTCCACGTGTCCCGGAGTGTCTATGAGGTTAATCTTGTATTTATCCCCAGCATAGTTCCAGTAGGTCGTAGTAGCCGCAGAGGTGATAGTAATACCACGTTCTTGCTCCTGTACCATCCAGTCCATGGTTGCTGCACCATCATGCACCTCACCGATTTTGTGAGTAAGACCTGTGTAGAACAAGATACGCTCAGACGTAGTTGTCTTACCCGCATCGATGTGCGCCATAATGCCGATATTACGGTTGAGTTTTAAATCGTGTTTAGCCATTGTTGTTTATCCAATCTTTTTTGTACGCTACTTATTAGAAGCGGAAGTGTGCGAATGCGCGGTTAGCTTCAGCCATGCGGTGCATATCCTCTTTACGCTTGAAGGCACCACCTTGGTTGTTATAAGCATCAATAATTTCTGCTGCAAGTTTCTCTGCCATAGAGTGACCACCACGTTTGCGTGCGAAGTTGATCATATTCTTCATTGCAATAGACTCCTTGCGGTCTGCGCGAATCTCTGTCGGCACTTGGAAGGTAGCACCACCGATACGTTTCGATTTAACCTCTACGAGCGGAGTGATATTATCCAATGCTTGTTTCCAAATATCGAGCGCTGCTTTCTCCTCGCTCTTCATTTTCTGATCTACTACCTCAAGAGCAGAGTAGAAAACGGTATATGCTGTACTCTTCTTGCCGTCCAGCATAAGGTGGTTCACAAATTTTGCCACCATTACTTCTCCAAAAACGGGATCCGGAAGGATAACGCGTTTTGTTGGTTTTGCTTTTCTCATTGTTTCAAATTGTTTTTTGTGGTTGTACTGTTCTTCAGCTGTTAACTCGTAACTGCTTACTCAACCTTCAACCCATGTTAATCGTCCCTTCTATGGGAACATTTAGTTAGTTAATTTCAAGCAGAACTGCTTTTTGTTTTTGACTACTTACTTAAGCTTTTTTCTTCGGACGTTTTGCTCCGTATTTCGAGCGGCGTTGTAGTCTGTTTGCTACACCGGCAGTATCAAGTGTACCACGAACGATGTGATAACGAACACCTGGAAGGTCTTTTACACGACCGCCACGTACCATTACGATACTGTGCTCTTGCAAGTTGTGACCCTCACCTGGGATGTAAGCGTTGACTTCCTTTGCGTTGGTCAGACGTACACGTGCAACCTTACGCATTGCGGAATTAGGTTTTTTAGGAGTGGTAGTGTAAACACGTACACAAACACCACGACGCTGTGGGCAGCTGTCCAATGCAGGACTTTTTGACTTGTCCACCAGTTCTGCTCTTCCTTTTCTAACTAATTGTTGAATTGTAGGCATTTTGTTTGTTTTTGATTGATTAATTAATTAATTTAAATATTCCCTGTTTCTTCGTTTCAGTGTCTCCGAACGTCTCATATACGTACGCGCGTCATACACATGCGCCGAAAAAAGCGTGCAAAGGTACAACAAATTTTTGAATTGACCAAATATTTTTTATAAAAAAATACGAAAAAATGCATTTTGTAGTGATTTTTCATCATTTTTGCACAATTTTTACACAAATCGAGTGATAATCAGCGCAAAAAAGGGTCCGCCACAAGGACGGACCAAAAAACCATTGTAGAACCTGGTTATTACCTGGTTTTTACCTATGTATCACATGGTTTAAACCTGGCAGGAAAACACCCGCGTTTTATCAATCGTCATCCAAACAACGGCAAGGATGATGAGACCTCTGTGTATGCGGGAAGAAGAAACGCAATCCCACTTCTAAACCCACAGAAACCGGCAAGAACGAACCTTTCGCCTTCTGCGTATTGATAAGCGGCGTATAAGTAGACATAAACGGCATTAAAGCCGCTGCTGCGTCTGTATCCTCTCTAAAACCGAGTTCATGCTCTTCCGCCTCTGCCTTAAGCGCTTTCTTGAAACCGCATGTAGCATAGACATGGGTAAAGAAAGCAATCCGTTTAGCTATCGGAAACTCAACACCGACTTTGGCAAAAGCGATGAAGTTCTGCTGCGGAATAAAACTGCCGGTGCCTTCCAGATGCTTGGTCTCAAAACCATGGTTCGGCATATCTTTGATCGTCATTCCCCACTGCGGATATTCGCCTTGATGCTCCACTTCACCGGCATAAACGGCTTTGCTCAGGAACGGATAAGCATACTTAACGCCAATCTCTGCTGAGAAATCCAAATGATGGGCAAGCGGAAAAGCAATATAAAGCGTAAGAGGCACCTCTAAATAGTAAATCTCCTGCTTGTCCTGCCAACGGTTAATCGTCAGCAAGTGGTTGTATTTCTCTCCGTCGCTATCGGTCACATCATTCCAACGCATGTTTCCGCTGATAGCCGCAGCACCGCCATAACGGCTCAAATCGACACCTAAACCCAATCCTACATAGCGGTTAAAGAAGAGTCCGTAACCTGCATGCACCGTGAAATTATAACTTCCGGGTATCGAGAATGATGTTTGCGTAGTACTTGTATTTCCTGTTAGATTATACGTCATCGTACTCCATCCTCCGCCACCCGAGATTTCTAACATCGAGTATGTATCTGCTTGCACCATTAACCGGCACAGCATCAAACAACCGAAGATAATGATTTTACGCATATTCAGTCACGGATTCTTATTCAACAATCAGCAATTGGCATTGCGGTTCATTCGTGCTATCAAGCACTTGCAGGATATATTGTCCTGTTGGCAGATTGACTACAAAGGAATTATCCGTATAAACAGCCACTCTTTGTCCGAGCACGCTGTAAACCGTTATCTGCAGTTCCTCGCCCATGCCGTGAATCTGTATCGGCATATTCGACCTTACCGGATTTGGATAAATGACAATTGGTTGTCTCTCTCCCGGGTTCTTGTCTGCACTGCGGTCAAATCCTTCAAATAGATAAGGACAAGCCACTACAGACGAACCGTCAGCCTTGAATGCTACAGCGTGGTATTCATGTCCGTCGCCTTGCATAGACTCACCGCTGGTATAGTAATATTGTTTCGTCTCGCCTTCCAACGCTTGACCGTCGCGATACCATTGATAATTGACGAAAATACTGTCACCGTTATCTACAAACAAAACGTCATCCCACTTGCTGTAAATCAGGTTCTCGCAAGGAACGGAGCAGTCAATCACATTGATGGTATATTTATCGATTTGCGCGGTGGTAGTACATGTGTAATGTACCGTTCCGAGCGTATTTCCAAAGACTGTAATACTTTGCGTCGTAGCGCCGTTGTCCCACGTCCAAGGGCCTACATTGCCACCTTTAATCGTCATAGACGAACCCAGACAGAGATCTACTGCCGGGTGGTCTATAGTTGTGGGCGTAGGAGGGGTAACACCCGGAGTGACATTGACGCAAATCTGATTCGATTGTCTCGTACAGTTCACACCGTCTTGCATCACGCAATAATAACAACCGCCGTCGCTCAAAGCACACGGATTGATAGTAAGTGTATGAACATTATGAATACTGTCCGTCGGCCAACCTACTTGCTGAATGAGAGTTCCATCCTTGTACCAGGAAACAGTCTTGTATCCTCCGTTCGAATCTACGTAATTCATCGTCAACGAAAGAGCATTGCCTTCCACCACGGTTGACGAACCGGAAATACTAATATTACCTAACATACACTCTATAATATCCACATTGGCAATATCTGAATTAATACTACCGCAATCATTGTAAATACGGCACCAGTAATAAGTTCTTCCTACTACGTCCGTAGGCGGATTGAGATTTTGTTTATTCCAACCTTCACCGGGATAGATTGGATCAGCAGGATTAATCGTTCCTGTCGTATTATAGTGCCACTCAAACTGCAAATCGGTACCATAGACTGCCGAGAACTCAATGTCGTACGGATGTGCTCCACGACTGTATTGCAGATTCGGCCATTGAATCCATCCTCCTGAAGGACCCACACAAGGTTCCGGAGCTTTGCAAACACCCCAAATAATGTCGGTCGGTTGTGGATAACTCACTTCGCCTGGGAAGAGCACATAAACCGGTGTATAGAAACGCGGATCATCAGTCGAAGTGATATTGCATGTTATTTTCTTTCCGCCATCGGATACAGTATATTTGTCCGTTGCCCCGTATTGGTAAGACTGCATGCCGTTGACATAGCAATAACAGCCCGCAGAAATTCCCGTCATCACATCTTCACTCTCAATCACGAAGACATACTTATTGGCACCCTCTTTCGAACATGAGAAATAAACGGTATGTCCGCCTGCAATTACCTCTTTGTGACAGTAATTACTTGCCTGCGGGTCAGAAGTGTTGCACGTAACCGTAACGGAATTATCCGACACATTGCCTGCATAATCTTTCGCCCAGATGGTAAACGTATAGGATGTACTTGCTTCCAATCCCGTAATAGTCAAATTACCGCTGTTCGCCAACAAATCTGTTGCGCTTGCCAACGAACCGTTTGTGGAAACCATGAAATGATTAACAGGATTCGAGAGATTATCGGTAGCAGTCACCCTCAAAGTGATACTCTCTGAACTGGAACCACCACAAGTAGCAGTTCCCATCACCGGTTTCTCTATATCTTTCTTGAATACGATATTATCGACATAAACCGTCGATTGTCCCGTGCGGTCAGGCATGATATAGATGAATTTGATTCCGCTGTTGTGGCAATGCGTCACACTGTAAACATATTCCTGCCACTTACCGGTTTGAATGGTTCCTTTGGCTTCGTAGTTTTTCTCGCCGTCAACCGAATAAGGCTTCAAATCCAGATAATTCACACCGGTACGACCGTCATCATCTACATCCACCGTCTTCAACTGCGGAACACTGGTATTATCCTCACGATACATCATTATCGACACGATATCATAACCAATCACACAGTTATTCGTCACGCCGTACAAAGCGTTCATATTCGTCTCGCCTTGACTCACTTCGTTGAAGATACAACCACCCCAGTTAGCACCGGCAGGAGAAATGACCTTCAGCACTTTGGCACTGGTATTAATACCCGTCTTGTAAGGATTATCCACAAAGCTCACCGTTCCGCCTCCGTCTGGAGCGTGGAAACCTGATGCAGGCAATGCGGTGGTCGACTCAAAATCACAGAACTGATGCGGATCGTCAGTAGGATTAGCCGCATAAACAAATGCGGATAAACAGAAGACGCATGTCAATAATGTAAGTTTTTTCATATGCTTTTCATTTATTTGTCGTAAACAGGAATAATTTCTACACGGCGGTCGAGCGAAATCTCATGCTCTCCTTCTTGGTACGATTTCTCCACACCGTAACCTTTCGCCTTCATTTGGTCAGCATTAACACCCTTCTGCAGCAACAGGTCGTAAATCACTTTCGCACGATTCTCCGACAGACGTTTGTTATGCAGTGCCGAACCTTCTTTACTTGCGTGACCGTTGATAAGAATCTTCTGGTCAGGATTAGCAATCAATATCGCTGCTATCTTATCCAATATATCCGCCGGCTTGAGTTTCGGTTCCGAAGAATCCAAATCATACCAGATAACCGAAGTCTCCATCAGGCGAACAATCTCACGAACAGCTTGTTGTTTAGGCTTATGAACCGTATCCACACGTTGCTGCAAAGTGACGGTCGTGTCGCATACTTGAATGCGTGTGTACTCTATCGGAGCAGGCTTAGCTTTCGGTTTGTGACGCCAATCGATACCTACTTTGATGCCTACTTCCCATGGACGAACAGCCTTCACATAATCCGAAGTAATCTCACCCGCATAAGTATTCATAAAATCGTGATTGCGGTAAGTCTCTGCACCGGAATATTGCGTTTGTTTCCAACCTAATTCCGTCACGCCTGCAGGACGAACATCCATGCAGGTGTAATTGAAGAACGCACCTACTAACAGATTCAACTGCTCGGTCAACTTAACGCTCACACCGAAATCCGCCAACACACCTATCGCAGGCATCTTAAGATTCAACGGTTGTTTAGCGGTGGAGAAATCAGTTCCTATCTGCTCGGTATAAAAACCGTGATTAGGCATATTATCTAACGTCAGACCCCATTTCTCGTACTCTCCTTGATGCTCGATTCCACCTTTCTTCAAACGCCAATCGGACGCAAGAATCAGTCCCGCTTTCAGTCCGGCACCTCCATATAATCCCAAATCATCATTGAGCGGATAATGGAACTGCAATTCCAAAGGAATATCAATCATATACGCCGCCTGACGCTCTGTCCAGTTACGAGGAACAGCCAAGTGCGTGTAAGCCTCTCCGTCCGTATCGGTCTGACCTGCAAAACGTTTCGCTTGCGTCAGAATACCGTAACCCGTGTAATGACTGAAACCGACACCAAGACCTATTCCCCAATTCTCATGGAAGAAATACGCATATTTGAACTCAGCCACGCCACCGAAACTACCGTGTTCTCGACCTACTCGACCGTTCGCATCACGCAACGAATAACCCAAATCAGCATAAGCACCGCCTAACGCAAACTGGATATGATGACCTTTATACGGCACTTTTTCTACATTGCTCTCAGCGGCTTTTGTAGGTGCCTTGGTAGAACTCTTGCTGTTCTTGCCTTTCGAATTCTTACCCTTGGATCTCTTGGAAGATTTGCTGCCTTTCGATTTCTTGGAAGAAGACGATTTTTTCTTCACTTGGGACGTACTCTTTTGACCTTTGCTCTCCACCGTCACAGTCTTGCAAGTAACACTAAACACCGTATCGGTCCAGAAAGTCAGTTTCAAACTGTCATTCTCCTCTACGGATGCAGGACTGGTGCCGCGAGAAGTATATACCGTCGGAGGAGAAGGTTTCTTGTTGATAGTAATCGCACCCTTCTTAATCTTGTACGTCAAGTCTTTATCCAACACTCGCCGTAACACATTACCCGCAGAAGCATTCTTGAACGTATAAGTGATACGCTTGTCCATATCAATATCGGACGGATCAACTACCAAACGGTAATCGAAACGTTTGCACACATCGTTCAAAACCTCCTCCAAACGGGTGTCTTTATATTTCTTGCTGAAAGTCTTCTTCGGGGCACTAAATACCAACAACGGCACACAAAGAAGTAAAAATAATAAGACTTGCTTCCTCACGGTAACTGCGATTTAATGTTGTAAACGGCTGCAAAGGTACAAAATTCTTACGAATTTTACAATTTTTTGCTTATTTTTCTAATTATGTTATAAAACATGTTTTTTGTTTCGAAAATCACAACACGCTGCTAATCAACGCTTTACGAACTTTCGCACATTTCGTCCAAATATTTCGATTCGTTTCTATTCTCCAATTCGAAGGAAATATCAATATACACAAATATAGAATATATTTACAATTCGAGCAAAAAATTTGCGTGTTTCATTTTTTTATAGTAATTTTGCAACCGCAAAATTGTTAACAAAACTCATTCGTTTTTATAACATTAAAATCATACAAACATGAAGACAAAAATCATTTTATTAGCATCGATTGCATTGGCACTCGTTGCGTGCAAAGACAAAGGAAACACACCCGATGAACCGATTGTAGAACCGGACCCGCAACCGACTGAAGTGAACGCCGGTGCTTATTTCCTTTCGCCCGTGGCTTTCAACGGCACTTTTATTGAAACATCCATCGCCATGATGGAAATGACCGAACCCGAAATTCCGGAAACACCGCTGCCCGCTCGCATCAGAACAGAAAACTATCCTACTTATCAATGGACGCCGCAAGACAGAACATGGCCGGTTGACCTGACCGTCAATTATGGTCCGCAGGATATTGCCTGCACCGATGGTCTCGAGCACTCCGGAGTATTAAAAATCAAAGCTACAGCTCCTTTCGAAACTCCAAACGCTGTGCTCAATGTCTCCTTTGAAAACTTCAAAGTATATGGCTCCGTAATGACCGGTGCGCAGACTGTCACCAACAAAGGAACGAACGCTGCAGGAAACCTGTTTTACGAAGTAGTCGTACAAAATGCTACACTGGGCGGAAACAGCCAACTCACTTATTCGGAATCTACCACACGCGAACTGATTGCAGGATTGGCGGACAATGGCATGCTCTCGCCGGATGTCACTACACACACCTACTCCATCACTGGTCTCATGCACGGAGAGAGCAACGTAGATAGTGTTCCCGGTTTCAATGTCTCTATCGAAGATGCTGATCCGATGATTATCTCCGTGGGCGACCAATATCCTACCAGCGGTAAAGTGTATATCTCGTTCAACCCGGCATTGACGTATATGATAGAAGGAACTGTCCCTCTCTCCATTGACGAAGTATACGTAACCTTCACCGGCAAAAATGAGCAAAATCAGTATGGCGTATTCGCTCAAACGACCATCTCCGGAGGAGCTTTGGCGCAAGATCTGGCACTCACTTTCCTGGTTGACGAGAATGGCATCGTGGACGGTAGTGTTGAAGTCGTTGAATAACATCTAAAATCCATAAACGATTATGCGTAAATCTTTGCTGGTCTGTTTGACTGTTTTTTCCCTCGCTGCTAATGCTACGGAGCGAGTCACTTTGGAGCAACTGCAAAACGACTGGCAGAGATATCAAAACCGAATTGTAGAACTCCGTACGCCCTTGGTGGTGTGCGGCAGTTTCTACGACTCGCTTATTCTCGCACCCGAACGACTCTATTGCCCTGAAGAAAAAGCAGTAGGACTGGCGGACGGAGATAGTACGCTTTATTGGCAGTTAGTGAAGCAAAACTACGCCAACAGCATTTGTGTCCATTGCCGAAACGCTTATTACAACGTCCGAACTGGCGATAGAATCTGTTCGTTCAAAGCACGCGTCACCGGAGAACGACAACTGCTCACTGGACAGTCACTTCGTACGCATCACACTTACCAACCACGCTTACCTCTCCGCAAAAAAGGACAATTGCGCATCGTCGGCACGAATATCGAAAATTTCTTTGCCGATTTAGGAGGCTATGCTACCAAAAGAACCACTCCCGAACAGCAAGCTCTCAAGACTCGCAAAGTGGCAAAAGCTATGAAACGGATGCATGCCGATTTGTTTGCTATCTGCGAGATGCAAGTCGGCGATAAAGCACCGCAAATGCTTCTGCAAGCGCTGGGCAACAAATACGCGTATATCGAAACAGAACTGCCGAATATGGACCGTATTGGCGGATGTTTCATCTATCGCAAGGACCGGCTGAAACCCTTCGGCGATTGGCTCTCCGCTTACCAAGACACCGCAAGTCATTATCACGGACGAATGCTCGCGCAGGGATTTGAAGAGATAAAAACCGGTGAACGGTTCATCGTCTCCCTCAATCACATGAAATCCAAACGACCCGGACGAACGCAGTACGACACCAATCTCAGACGAATGGAGAACACCGACTCGCTCCTGGCAATGTTACCGATAGCTATCGAACAGTTCGCTGATTCAGATGTGTTACTGCTGGGCGACTACAACTGCAACACACAGGAACAACCTATTCAAACTATCGTTAGAGCAGGATACAACGACATGCTGCAAGTCTTCTGTCAAAACGATTATTCCTACTCGTACAAAGGAGAGATTGGTTATCTCGACAGATGTTTCGCTTCACCTTCTATGGCGGCGCAAATCATTCAGGTGATGCCGTGGCATGTCAACGCTGACTGGTACTACCAACATGCCGCATATAGACTAAAAGACAAATCTTTGCATCGGTTCGCGGACCACGACCCTATCATCGTTGACATCCGTCTTAACTCTGCGCAATAGCACTACGGCTGAACTATACTCTTCAAAGTTTTTCGCCCCTCTTACGAAATCCGATGCAAAGATAATACAAAACCCCTTTTAGTGTTCCTCAAGAACTAAAAAAAATTTTTCTTCCTAAGCCAATGCGCCTGATTTTCAAATTCGGTGCAAAGATAGTGTTGGATTAAACAATGTGTTCCTCGAAAAGTGAAATTTTTAATATATATTGGGGTTCCCGACGCAACCTGCAAATTCGACTGCAAAGATAATACAAAACTCATTTTAGTGTTCTTCTAAAAGTCATTCTTTTATAAAAATTCTCATTTCCCCATTTTTTGACCTATATAAAACGGGGTTTTTACCTGGTTTTCACATGGTTTTAACATAGTTTGCACCCCCCCGCCTTCCATACTCACCCCTTCTCAGACGAATATCGAACCGTTTACGAGCCATTTACAGATGAATATCGAACCATTTACGAATTATTATCGCATCTGAACACTCCCCCCCCTGGAGTTATAATCTAAATTTATTTCAAAAAAATATTTTTTCTTCTTAATAAAATGTCTTGTCCCTTCTGTCGTCCCTCTCGTCCTTCAGGTCCTTACAGTCCTTTTAGACTTAGGGGATTTAGGGGACTATAAATGGACAAAAGGACAGGACAAAAAAACTTTTTTCTTTTATTAATTTTCTTTGCTACTTTCTTTTATCCCTTTTCTTTTTTCTCAAATTCTTTGCTCCTTGTTCCGTCTCTTTGCTCTTTACCCTTGCTCTATACACAAAAAAAGCACCACTTTTGTGGCGCTTATGTGATCCCGCTGGGGCTCAAACCCAGAACCTTCAGAACCGGAATCTGACACTCTATTCAATTGAGCTACGGGACCGAGCGTTTAACGAACGCAAAAATTATCTCCTACTTCCACCAAGGAAAATAAGAATATAGTAAATCAATGTAGCCAACGAACTCAATGCCGCTACTACATACGTGTACGCTGCACTACGCAATGCATCGCTTGCCATCTCTGTCGTGTGGTTATCTGTTATTCCTGCCTCCTGCAACCAGTTAACAGCACGCATACTCGCATTAATCTCAACCGGCAACGTGATAAACGAGAACAAGGTTATCAATGCATACAAACAGATTCCTACCAACAAAATAGGTTGACCTAAACCCGAACGAATCAAAAATAGTCCGGCTAATATTACCCATGTTACCCAATTACTTGCGAATGATACTACAGGCACAAGCGCAGACCTCATTCGTAATGGACCGTATGCCATTGCATGCTGAACTGCATGACCGCATTCATGAGCGGCTACGGCAGCGGCGGCTACATTAGCACCGTGATAAACATCAGGAGACAAGTTCACTGTCTTGTCGGTAGGATTATAATGGTCGGTCAATTGACCTTCTATACATGTAATTTCCACATCATAAATGCCATGGTCATGCAGCATTTTCTCTGCCACATCACGCCCTGTCATCGGAAGCAGTTCCTCGGAGTATTTTGCGAATTTATGCTTCAAGGAAGCCGAGACAATCCAGCTAATCAGGGCGATACCGATAAAAAGAATCCAATACAACATAGCTACTTGGGGTTAAAGGTTATTTTTTCTTGTTACTGCATACTTTGCACTCGCCATAAATAAAAAGCGAATAACGTAACTTGTTAAAGTTCAAAAATTTGCGTTCCTTAATCAACTTTTCAATTGACCTGTCATGAAAATCTTTTACTTTTCCGCAGGTACAACAAACGAGTTGCAATTTCGAACCTCCACCGGCGACTATCTCATATTCCGTGGCTGGTTGACCCGCACGACGTTCGTCGCCATGCAGAATATATGCATCCAACAGCACGTCTATCGTGTTAAAAACAGTGGCCCGTGCAACACCTCTCTCTGAACAGGCTTGGAGCAACTGCTCGCTCGTAAACGGCTGTGGCAACTGACATAACTGCTCTATTATCCACTTACGCTCAACGGTCAAACGTTTTTTGCGTGCTCGAAGATAAGCATTCAACCGTGCCATCACGGATTCATATGTCTTCGCGGGTTTCATCAGTCGATAGGTTTGATATAAGCACGGTGACGTTTGTGGAACTTATGGTCAAACTGCGTAAAATTAGCAATATTCTTGGCGTTAGTCTCCAAGATATTCGTGGTCTCAAGAGTCTTAATACCGTATTTGTTAATCATCGGTATCTGGTCTTGGAAGAACAACGCATTGATGCCCTTATCCTGATAATCCGGACGCACAGCAATAAGCAGGAAACTGAAACTATCCATTTTCTTGGCTTTCAATGCTTTCAGCAGATAATACCAACCTAACGGGAACAGTTTTCCTCCGCATTTACGAAGAGCGCTTGAGATGTCCGGCATTCCTAAGGCTACACCTACTATCTCTTCTTTCTCGTTCACAACCAACGTCACGAAATCGAAATTGAGCAGAGGGAAATACATCTTCTTGTAGTAGTTCTTCTGCGCTACCGTCATCGGTTGGAAATTATACAACTTCTGGTACGCTTCGTCTATCACATCCATATACTGAATGCCGTATTTACGAACTAACTCTCGACTGTTCTTTACCTTATCGACACGTACATTCGAGCGTTGCTTAACGATATCGGCAATACGATTCAGACGCTCAGGACAACCCTGTGGAGGATAAACCTGCATCTCTATCCAGTCGGCTTCTTTCACCAAACCGTAAGCATCCATATGTCGAACATAATACGGATAGTTATAGAGCGATGCCATTACCGCAGGATATTCATATCCCTCCAACAGCAATCCCTCATGGTCAAAATCCGTAAATCCGACAGGACCGTTCAAAGCATCCATCCCATGCTCTTTACCCCATTGGCTAACCGTATCCAGAAGCGCTTTACTAACCTCCAAATCATCAATAAAATCGAACCAACCGAAACGAACATGCTTAACACCCCATTTCTCATTGGCCTTACGGTTGATGATACCTGCTATACGTCCTACAGGTTGATTGTCCCTGTATGCCATCCATAACTGATACTCACTCACTTCAAGCGCAGGATTATTCTCAGGGTTGAAGCAGTTCATCTCATCGAAGAACAAGGGAGGACAATAGTACGGACAGTCCTTATAGAGATCATTCGCAAACTCAATGAATCTGCGTAGTTCTCCTTTAGTCTTTATTTGTCGTATTTCTATAGCCATTACTTCTTTTACTTCTCTTTCCGCAAGTGGAGTATAGGGGAGTCGAAAATTGTAATCCGTTACAATAATCGTTCGAGCTCTGCGAGATAAGAACCCGCAGGGTGAGACTCACGCTTAGTCTCTTCGAGTGGAGCTAGCGGGAGTCGAACCCGCGTCCAAACAAGGAACACCTGTGCTTTCTACACGTTTATCTTGGCCTGAATTTTCGTCCGTTGGCAAGACCCAAGCCACCAACCAACGGCTTATCTGCTAATTTTTCGCCTCAGCATCGCAGCCTACTGAAACTATTCTGTGAATTCCTGCGCCGCTTGACCCTATCAGCCCACAGACTCGGCTTGGAGCGACGTCTCGTTCAGGCGCCTGGCACCCGAATAAACCAACCTACTATACTTCGGTTAGGCAGCGAGAGCTACACTGTTGTTGCCAGTTATGATTTGAAGCGATATTTACGAGCGTTGCCTCATTGCTCGACGTGCTTACACAACTATTCTACCTGCTGTCAAAACCAGATAGCCCCGATAAAAAAGCGTGCAAAGGTACTGCTTTTTTTTCAATTATCCAAAAAAAACTTATTTTTTACTCCGCAAAAGTAGTAAAAGGTGCATAGAGCATCACTCTTTGATTTGCTCTATATCAGCACCACCGGTGGAGATAATGGTGAATTCCACACGTCTGTTCTTCGCACGGCCTTCTTCTGTCTTGTTGTCTGCTATCGGCTCTGCCTCACCCTTTCCTTCTGCCTCTATACGCTCAGGAATGATACCGCGTTTGATGATTTCATCCCTAACTGCATTAGCACGGCCTTCTGAAAGAATTTGGTTTGCCTTATCCGAACCGACATTATCCGTATGACCGGTAATACGAATCACAAGCGAAGGATTGTCACGCAGGAACTCGTACAACTCATCCAATGCAGGTTCTGACTGAGGCAAGATACGCGTCTTGTTGGTTGCAAAGAAGAGATTATGCAATACTACTTTCTTACCAACCTTAATCGGCGTAAGACCTATATTAAGCGAATCACCGACATAAGCAATAGAACGTTCTACTGCCTCATAACCGGTTTGAGAAATAATCAGTTTATATGCCTTTTGCTCATCCAACATCACGCGTGCCGAACCATTCTCCTGCGCCGTATGAAGTGTCGTAACACTATCACCGGTTTGGGCATTCTGCAATGCCACAGCAACAGAAAGCGGTTCACCTGTATCCGTATTGGTCACACGAACACGCAACCAGGGACGAGCCTTAAGGGCAAAACGTAATGTATCTAACTGATCCTCTTCCACAATAGAAGCATCCTGAGTAACAGGATAATAGAGATTATTGGATGCCGTGATGGTATAATCGCCAATCTTTGCACGATACTTAAGATGTCCGTTCTTGGCCTCTTTCGTCACAGCACGTTTTTTCTTCTTGTCGTAGATACTCAAACTACTTGCTACCGGTTGAGAGGTCGTAGCATCAGCAATATAAATATCGAAATACGAAGGAAGCGCTTTTGGTGGTTTCTGTTCGTTGAGTTGGAATAGAACGGCAAACTTAGCACCTACAAGCAAAGAATTAACCGCTGATGTGGCAGTATTGATATACGGATAGAACGTCATCTCACGAGGCTCTGCCACAGACACCAACTGCGGCTCTTCACCTAACATCCGTGAAGGAATGACACATCCTGTCACTCCATAATCGGCAAACAGTCCTACACGATACAGAATAGGTTTCTTTTGAGATTTATTGCGTGCTTGCGAAGCACCTTTCTTTCCCTTCGGTTGAGGTTTCTCCCAGAAAGAGTTAAGCACTAATCCTATCTCTGCAGACACTTGTGCATTGATAGAGCCTGCCCACTGATGTTTAGCCTTTTCTACGGAAGTATAAGCATCATGAATAGGTACATCCGTCAACTCGCCTATCAGCGAAGGGTCAGTAAGATAAGTCCGCACTTGAGTCTTAGTCATACTGTTTCTGAGAACCGGGAAACCTAATCGCGCACCAACCAAGAAATAGTAACGATCGGCAAACCATCCACCTAACTGAATAGGAATATTTACCTGCCCCATACACTGTGTATCATGATAGGACAAGAAATCAAAATGCTGCACCATTGGCGTAGAAGACGGTAATCCTACCGTATACGGCACTTGCATCTGGAATGGTTGCACAGTGGCTCTATCGTTAATCGACGCAAACTCAACGCCTGTATGCAACAAGAACTTACGGTAGTTCCATTCGTAACCTATCTGCAGTTTCGCACCTGCTAAACCGCTTGATTTACCAAAATCCGATTTATTAAGCAATGCCGAATAACCTATTCCGGCTTCGGTAGTAAGGAAATGTCTACTCTCGCGCTTCACATCTGCATGCAAAGGCAATGCAAGGCATAATAGCCCGAGTACTATGGTCTTATATTGTTTCATTGAACCGGTACAAATATTTTCTTATACTGCGTTTTTTCTCCATTCTCAACCGGCACTGCATATAAATCATATGCACCGAGACGGAGAATCAATCTCCTGTTATTCATCTCCAACACCCCTGCTTCTATTTCTTCCACTCCGGTTGGATCATCCGGTTCTGGTTCATAGATTGTGGCTGAGATAGAACCTATATTATTATAATTCAAATCAATAAAATCCATCCAGTCGCCGTCCAATTCGCGATAACGAAGAATGACATTATACGTTCCTGCTGCTTGTTCTAACGGGCCCGAGAAAGCATCTGTAAGCGTCTCACCCGTTCCTACGTGTATCGTCTTGATACTACTCTTCCCGCGCAAGAAATAGTCTTGATAGAATGACACTTGCAACTCTCCGTCAAAAGCGGCTCCGGTGTTTTTAATCGAGAAATACAAATTAGCACTATCTCGTGGCACGCTGTCGTTGCGGTCAAAACGAATAGTATCTGTGAGCGACAAATGATACTCGGGGTCATAGAGTTTGAATGGCAACTCTCCGTCAAAATTATGCCATGAATCGGAAGCATCTTTTCGCCAGCATAACTTCATCTTATACTGCGTGCCTAATTCCAAGGCCGCGTCGAAACGCTGTTGTAGTGCAGAAGAAAGAGACTGGTTGTAGCGAATAACCGTACTGTCCATTATCTCGTACTGCCCCTTAGAGAAAGCACCTTTATAGATACGTGCTGAAATATCTCCACGGAACGTACCACCGGTATTTTTTACCACAAATGACACAGGAATACCGGTCTTGGGAACAGAGTCTGCATTTGTTCCTTCAGGGAAGGCTAAAGGTGAAGTCAATGTCAATATTGGCTCTGCATCATTAGCCATGAATGTCACTTGTGAATCGGTTAAGACTAACGTACGATAATAGTCATCCTCTGTACACAACAGACGCATCCAACCGTAATTGGCGTCTTTATATACAGCACAGAGATGGTAGGTTCCCGATGGTAACGTATTAGGAATAGTGATATTGGTTAAATTGGCGGCTGTGGTGCGGTAATATCCGGCACTGAGCGAATAATTATTCTCTTGCTCGAGCACAGCCATCAATTGCGTCTCATCTTCATCATAAAGTGCTACACCATACGAACCATTAAAATCGGTAAGTCCGTAGTTTTGCAATCTTAATATAGAGACAGAGAACGATGATGTTCTGCTAAATGATTCCGAACTGACAGTAAACTTCGTCGTTGCCATCTGCGGAATAGCTTTAGGTGTTCCTGTCTTGGCTGGTTGTATACCGATATAAAAACAAGTGTGTTTATTATAACCTTTGGTCGTTCCGCCTATCCCTTGTTCTCCTCTTGGATTGAGAGCCGTTAACAGGAAGTAACCGTCGTTACTTCCACCCCAGCCCCAATTAATATGGAAATAACCTTTGTTATCACATCCGTCACAAACAAATGCGTGTCCGCCTTCGTCATTGCTACCACTGACGAGTACAGGTCTGTTAGCGGCTAATTCGCTATGAATAATGGCATTCAAACTATCGGCAGGATACATCACTTTTTGAATTCCCTGGTAATTAGAATCATACCCAAAATAGTTCTTCAATGCACGCGGAACATCACTGGTGTATGCACCACTTGATTGCCCGTAACCCATATCTATAGACACACCGCAGTGATACATCAGCGTCGCTACTGCATCTTCCTGCTCTGCCGTACCACCATTTCGGTAACTGTCTAACATATTCTCCCAATGATACGTAGTCTGTCCGAAATTAGCAGAAAGTGTTCCTGTAGGACCTACCGGTTGCGTACATATCCACAAATACGAATGAGAACCCGTTCCTTGAGAAGGATACTTGTGGTAATACATCACTTGCGCCATAGCTGTTGCTACACAACCTGTTACACATCGCCCACCGGTTTCATTATATGTCGGAGCATAATTATTATACGGAGTGTTTTGATTCCATTTACAGGTCATTAAGGGTTCAATAGCGGAGATTGCTTGGGGTGAATACATTGGAGAACTACCATTTTCGTCCAGTTCCTCTGCATAACACGCTAACCAGAAACGGAGGGAAGGAGCCATATTCTCCTTTTCAAACGAACCATTGTCGCTGTAACCCAATATCTCCGGCATACGTTCATCAGCCCCGACTAACACATAACCTTTGGTTGTATTAACGGCATAATAAGTTTTTGTTGAATCGACAATGAGAGAAGCATTCACATCTCCTTGTGCCTTACGCATAGCAGATGTAGGAAGACTACGGAAACCTGCAGCAATACGCAAAGCGTCCTGCGGGCTACGTATAGCAGCAGACAGATGGAGAGCTGTCCATACTGTTAATAGTAATAAAAGATGCTTTTTCATTGTCTTATACGGTTTAAAAGCTTTAGTCAGATAGCCCGAAACCAATCGGGCTATCCGGATTAGTGACGATTACTTAATGAGCAGTTTGCTGTTTTCAGTCTTACCACTAAGCATCGTTGCGCGTACCATATATACGCCCATCGGCAGATGGAGTTGATAATTACCCCTTGCTTCCGTGATGGTCATCACTTTGCGACCTAAGGCATCAAAGATCTCAATGAAATCAATGTCGTCTGTCACATTGATGAAGCCGGTTCCTGTATCCTCAACAGAGAAGATATAACGGTTATAATTACATCCGTCAATCTTCACTATTTCGCTGTAGTCTCCTACTGCTGTTCCGGCAGGAACAACATAACCCTCATCGAAGGTGAATGGCAACTCACTCAACTCTAATGTCTTAGGAGCAGTGATATCGAGCGTATCTGCAGGACGAACCGACAAGTTGAGATAAACCACGCTATCGCAACCGAATACAGACTTATCTGACAAATAATACGGTTGTCCGGCAGGATTCGGTTCTGTCAGATTTTGACCACCGAAGACATAAACCTCACCTCTACAGATAGTTGTATCGATAATTACTGCATCCGGTTTAGCATGAGTAGTCAGCGTCAGTGAAATAATACTATCACAACCTTCTCCTGTATTCTGAGCGAAACGTGTATAAGTACTATCCTTACCTACAAGCGGTAAGTCTTCCTTCTTAATACTGAATCCGTAGCCTTCGTAGTCGTTTCCTTCACAAGTATTATCTACTTCCGGATAGGTCTCAGCACAGTTCATACGAACATTATCAATGAGTACAAATGGTTGTTCGCCTAATTTATGTGAACTGCTTACGTTTTCGTCATAGAATGCAAAACGGATGTTTTGACCTGCATACTTATTGAGCGAGATGGACTTGGTTCTATATACAGAATCCAGATCTGTCAACAAAGTAGCATTCTCACGTTTCCATGTAGCACCGTTGTCGGTAGTGATAGCTACAAACGTACGATCGGAGTTCTTTGCTCCATTTCCTACATTGTTGCATACACGGATATCGAAACTGAGCGTAGCGTCACCCTCAATAGCGTATTGCGGGCTAACGAACCATTTGTAGCGATAAGTAGGATCATCACGACGATAAGAGTGCAGTTGCTTGTAGTCGCCCAATGCAGAAATCCAGTTAGATACCCATGAGTCACCTACATATACACTACTTGCCGGTGTAAACGGCGCGTCCGTTCCATTGAATACCTGATCAATATTATTGGCCGAAACCATATTATCCCAACAAGTGAGCGTTGCACGGCGCAAATCAGCAGTTCCTATCGGTTGGGTTAGATTGCTGAAGTCCTCAAACATCGGCAGTGCATTTACACCACAAGTTGTCTGGAAGGTAGCAGGCAATGCCCATTCACTGGTATGCTGTGCATCACAGATAGCACGAACGGAAACTGAATAAACAGTTCCTTGCTCAAGGTTCTGTACACGGTAAGGATTAGTAGTCACATTCTCAATAATCGAGTCGTTAACCTTAATCTCCCATGCCTCTTCCAGACCTGCAATCCAGTTAATAGTAGCGGCTTTGTCTGTTACCAATGTTACTTCTACCTGTTGCGGTTTTACGCAATCGGGCAATTCAGTCAGTTTGACATACTTAATACCAATACTGTTAGCAGTTGCGTTCTTGATAGCCAATACTTTTCCTGTACCCTGATAAGTATTCATCATCTTGCTGAACACTTCTAACTGAGTCGGAGTGTATGTACCTGTACTAGCCGGTTTGGTTACAGGTTGGAAGTATGCAACCTCTTTGTACGACAAAGAATCCCATGTGTTATCCATTACACCAAGAGAGATTGCGCCATAATTGGAAGTTGTATTAAATAGACCTATCTCTATCTCTACATTCTTCAAATCAACCGCCAGTTCCGGTAGAATAGCCATACCTTTTGTAGCAGTCAATGACAGACGATTCCAATCTTCATGATCGGCAGAGGTACCTACTGTAGTTTTCCCGATTGTAGCCGATTTGAGAATCCAGCACTCCGGTGTCTCGTAGAAAGCTTCGGTATAAGGCAACTCTTCCAATGCACAAGGTGTGTTGAAATCATACTCTACCCATTCAGTTTCTCCTTCCGGACAAATAGTGCGGACATAGAAACTATAGTTAGTACTTGGCAGTAATCCTGTGAAAGATACTTGCGGACCATTATTGAGTGTGCCGGATGCTACTTTGTCTTCTGCCTCAATCATATTAGGCATACCTAAGTTAGCATATCTCGAGAGAACATACTCGAAGTCCTTGCATTTACCGCCGAACCAAGAGAGAGCCACACTGGTAGCCGTACGAGCGGTAAACTTAATATCTCTCGGTGTCGTACAGAGATATTCCTCTACAATAACACTATCGACAGCAACAGGTTGTCCGTTAAGTGCTCCGACGGATGCGTTGTACCAATAGATAGCAAGCGAATAGATTCCTGCCTCAGCGATATCCAAGGTTCTGCTAACCCAAATCCATTCATCTTGGTGGTAAGTTTTTCCCATCAAAGAATAGATGTTTTTAGCCGGTACATCAGTAGTTATATCACCATTGCGAGTTGTTCCATCCAGCATAGTAGCTGTTGCTGCTTTGAATGTTGCTCCGGCTGGGAAGAGATGAGCAGTCGCATAATCGTTATCCCAATTATCTTGGTTAACATCCTTATTTCCAGGCACTTTCACTTTGAAACTGAACCTGTATGTTCCTGCTGCCTCAACATTAATATTCCGTACAGCCCAGATGTCCGAAGCTGCAGTATTATATGTATGATACGAATAGGACTCATTGTCATCTGTTACAAAGAGAGCATTATTGCCCGTACCCTCACATTTAGCAGCATCTCCAATGATGAAGTAGTTCGGATAGAACGCACCTTGTACTGTCTTCACATTATAGAGAGCCCACAAATCATTGTCATCCTCATCAAATCCTGTAATCAATGGCAGTGGAGACGGTGTTTGGAAGGTAGTTGCAGTAAGCGGTCCTACCCATGCATCACCATCCACATTACCACGAACATAAATGTCGTAGGTTGTGTTAGCAGCCAGATTTTCAATCGTGTACTCAGTTTGGTTGATGGTGCGGGTTGTCATACTATTATCGGGAGCTATATAACGCACTTGCCATTCTGTAACTGTTGGCGTCGGTTCATCGAACGAGAACTTAATACTATTGTCCGTTATCATTTGTAATGTTAGGTTCTCTACCGGCAAAACTACATTTAAGTCTTTGGTAAATACGATATTATCAATATAAATACTCTTACCTTTCATAGCCGGTGTGAAGCGCAAATACTTGTAAGGTTGAACCGAAGTATAATAGTCGGCTAATTTGATATACACCTTAGTCCAAGCATTGGGCAGATCGCTTATTTGCGTGAGGACAATAGCATTTGCGTCAGCCGTATTATCTTCAACAGCCTCTATCTTCAGTGCGCCTCCTGCGCCACTCGCTTTGCAATCGAAATAAACGAGTAACTCGTTGAGGTTGGTTACATCCAGTGCCGGAGTAACAATCGATGCTGTTGAGTATGAACCGCTATTCGGATCAGAGGAAGTAGAACCTCCTGTAGATGAGATAGAGAGTCCTTGTGCACCTGTAGCAGCGGCTGAAGAGCTCGAGACATAGGCTTTACCTTGTATCGTTCCTCCACCACCCGGTTGAGAAACAGAAGGTCCATCGATAGCAGTCCAGCAGTCAGGAGCACTATTTAATGCATAGCTCTCGAAGTCATCAGCGTACGGCAACGGATTTACTTCCGGACATTCCGTTTTGAACTGATATGCTGAAGACCACTTGCTATCACCGTTTTCTGCACCACATTCTTTGCGAACATATGCATAGTAAATGTTATTACCCGTCAGTCCTTCCAAAATAGCGACGGAATCATTTACAACGGCTTCCGCAATCCATCCTTCGTCATTAGGTTTAGCAGACGAATTAGCATAGATACGTACACGGTGTGCAGCAGCCTTATCATCTGTCTTCCAAATCAGTTTAACACCATTGATACCTATGGAATCTGCCGCTAAATCAAACGGTGCAGCACACGTCTCGATGAAGTCAATGGTAACATCATCAATGTATACATAACCTGCATAGTAGTTCGCATTTGCCGGATTCTTGTAATGCAGCGGTTTGAGTGCTATATATGTACCAAATTTACCACCCTCATCACCTGCATAAGTCTCAAAGGTATATGCTCTATCGTAGAACGGATAACCTGTCGCGCCTTGCACAGAGTCCATATGAACTGCGACAAAAGTAGATGGGTTATTCGGGTCTGTCATCACACCAACTTCAAAATAATAATAGTTAGTAGTTGACGTACCGCCCGGCGCTACACGCATACTCAATTGCAAGCGTTTCACAGAGTCCACATTCAATGCAGGGAATGCGAAATAGTTGTTGTGATCCTTTGTAACCTGTTTGAGATAAAGAGCCAAATTGTCTGTTCCACGAGTAGTTACATACGAGTGGTTAACATCTTGGCCGGAAAGAATCAAGCAACGGAGATCTTTTCCTTGTCCGCTTTCGTACCCTTCTTCAAAATTCTCATAATATGGGAATATTTGTTTCTTACAAAGTGTTCTAAATTTCGTCGGACTACTCCATTCTCCCTCACAACTATTTACAGGATCAACCGGTTGGATATATACATAGTAGTACATATTATCTTCCAATCCTGTCAATGCTTGTGTTTGAGCAGTCACTTGACCGTCGAATGCATCTGCAGTCTGTGCATCCGGATCTGTCAATCGAGAAGAACTAACCTTCAGATTCCAAGCTGTCTCAGTCTTGATTGGGTTCCAAGAAAGGGTTGCTGAAGTAGAATCAATATCGTTAACCTCTACTCCCATCAGACGGCCACATGTAGGCAATTCACTGATAAGTACGTCATCTATACGGATGGCTGAATTCTTGTTAAATTTGTTGTAATCTGAACGAATTGCTATGCGTTTACCTGTACCTGTGTAATTTTGGAAATTAACATATTGTTCTTCCCAATCCAAAGCAGTAGTAACTCGGAATGAATATACTGGAGTAAATGTACTATCTTCTTCCAATACACCAATCTCTGTATAGGACTGTTCAATAGCCGTTTGTTGTCCGCTTTCGGTTGCAGTTGTTCCAGCATCAGAACGAGCTAAGAACTTCATTTGCAACGCATTAACAGGCTTGTTAAATGGAGGGAAGGCAAAGATGTTTGTCTTTGAAGACGTTGTCGCTTGATTATAAAGATATAATCCTCCTCCTAAATCTTTCACATATGTATATACGCCAACCGGAGTTGTAATATAATAATACTCGGGCAATGAACGATAAGACGATGTAGAAACATATGTTTCGAAATTCTCAGCAAACGGCAATGACCATTCACCAGTCTCTGTCCAGAATGAAACAGAACTCCAATCTCCGTTTCCATTATCTTGCACGGCGCGTGCATACGCATAATAGAGAGTGGAGTGGTTCAAACCGGTAGCAGTTGCCGTCTTAGCGGTTACTTGTTCTGACCAGATAGGAGTACCTGCATCCGGATCTTCTTGCTCTGCAGCAAACACGCGAACATCCCATTTTGTTGCATTACCATTCTCAGTCCATGTGAAGGTAGCAGAAGTCTGTGTCTTAGCCGAAACTACGAAATCCGAGAGTTTTTGCGGAGCAGAAGCCAAAGTGATATCCAAATTGTCCAACATAAAGTAGTTATACTTCGCTGTATCGGAATAGAATACAATGTATTTACCTGTCCCTGTATACGAAGACATATCTACTGTGAAGAATTCTGTAATCTTGGGTGCAGAGCAATATACAGTCTTAACCGGTGTTACTTTTGTAAATTTATCCGTATTATTTATATCACTTGGAGAATCAACCACTCCTATACGAATCATACCCTTACTATAATTAGCAGTTACAGTTGTACTATTATAGGAACCATAGAACGAGATCTTCAAATCCTTGACATCGGCATTCAGCAATTCCGGCATAATGGCATAGGCTCCGGTATTAGTTGCAGAATTAGAGTGATAGAAATACAAGTTCGGTTTCACAACATCAGCGGGAGCACCTGTCATAGCAGTGTTATAAACATATGGGATATTCGTCTGCGTTCCTACTGCTGCAGTAATGTTTATATTACCTAATTTCCAATTCTTTGGACCACGTGAGGCATTATTACCTTGAGTTTCCGTTTGGAAATCATTATAGTATGGAACTTGGAGACCAACTAAAGTCGTAACACTTGCGCTCTCCCACATATCACCACATGCAGGGCTGACATAGAAATAATAGGTGGTTCCCATTGCTAAACCTGTAGCCGTATATTCTTTAGCATTTACGGTTTCATTAGCAATATCTCCATCAGCAGCACTCGGGTCAATCTCCGTAGAAGAAACTTTGACTTTCCAAGCTGTTGCAGAAGAGCCATCAGTCCATGTAGCTTTTGCCGAATTGACACTTAATGCTTGTGCCGCCAAACCGCTGATAGGATTACAATCCGGTGCGTAATCAATCTCGATATCATCAATAAAGATTGTCGGCGTTGCCGTTGCAGGAACAACAGAGAAGACGATATAACGTCCTTCACCCGTGTAGTCCTTTAACAACACATTGCATTTTTTCCATTCGTCGGCTGCAATAGTAGCCGTATTAACCAGAGTGATGTTATCTCCTAACTGTTGGCCGGCATTCAATTCGTTGTCTTGCGTTTTAGCTACACCGACAGCGATTGTTTGTGCGCCATTGGTAGAAAGCGCCCAGAAGGAAACCATCAGATTCTTGATGATCACACCATCCGGCAAAGCCGGCATAATAGCAATACCTACGTTTGCGCTTGTAGTAGACCCCGTACCATCAGACTGTCCTTTGATTTGCAGTGCAGCGTTTACATAAGGTGTTGTCTCATGGTTCTTCGTTGTCGTTACTTGCGGAACAAACGTATTATAGGAAGTCGTAGATAGTTTCTGATCGAAATACGAACCTCCTACATGGGCATTACGTACATCCATTACCCATCCATCCGGAACTGCTAAATACGAATCAGTATAAAGATCCGGATTCATGCGATCGAATTTCTCACTATATGGGAATAATACAGGTCGGGAAGTCTTAAACTCTACGGCATTACTCCATTCACTGCTACCACAACCTGCTTGCAGATAAGCGAAATAAGTTGTATTTGCCAACAAGTTTAATGCAGTGTATGGGTTAGACGAAATAGAACCTGCGAACTCGCCTTTAGTTTCATCCGGTTCAATATCCTCCGGATCTGCTAAATATTTAGTAGATAATACCAAGTTCCATTCGGTAGCATCACCTGTCTCTACCCATTTCAGTTTAGCAGAGTTAGGCGTAATCTCCGATACCTCAATAAACATTGGTTTCGGACATGCAGAAGCCGCTTCAATCTTGATATCATCAATAAAGAGACGGTTCTCTTTGTCTTCATTACCAAAACGGAAAGCGATATACTTACCAGAACCCAGATAACCTTTGAGAGTTACAATAATCTGCTCCCATGTACGACCTTTCGGCAGATCTAATGTTTTTACCTCTGTGAAAGATGCCTCATTAGCCTCCGTGCAGACACCAATAGTGACAGTGCGCGCATAGGTGTTTCCTCCATCAGCCGCAGCAGCCATAAAGGAAACTTGATAGTTCTTCACAGCGCCATTGAATTCAGGCAGGATAAGGTAGTTATATTTACCTTTTGCGGAATTGGATTTGAATGCCTTCTGGCTATTATAACTATAGTCTAAGGATATTTCCGCATTCGTGCTATTTTTAATAATCGTATAGCAAGAGGATAGTTCTCCTTCAAAATCCTCAACGAATGGAGCATTGATTGCCTCACACGGAGTTGCAAATTCGAATTCAGCCCAAGGAGACAAATCACCGTCATTACAATCATATTGTACGTAGAACCAATATTGCTTGTTTGGAGTCAAACCGGTTAATTCAAAGAATTCATCGGTCAAATCCCAATTTACTCGGTCCAGAACGTCAGCCACCTCCGACATTTCAGTCAGTTTATGTGAGCTGACTTTAAGATTGTACTGTTTGAACTTACTGCTTTGACACGGATCCCACCACAGTACAGCAGAACGAGTAGTTAAATCTTCTACATGCAAATTAGCAGGTGCCTCAGCCGCTTCCACTTTGTTAGCAATACGTACTTGGCTGATGTAACTTGCACCACCGGCTTGATAAGCAATGACGAGTCCGATTTGGACGGATGTCAATTCTGCCGGCAAAGCTTCAACATACTTGGTGTCTTCCGTTGTTGCCTCATTGATAGTTTTTAACTCGGCCCACTCGTTCTCTACTGCAGCGCGGTAGAGTACTTTAAGCACGTTTACATTGCTTCCGTTAGCTTGCAAGCTATAGGTAAGCGTTAATGTTGGCACATTGTCCAACTCACTAAGGTTTACTACCGATGTCAACAGCGTGTCTGCTGCATTTTCGAAAGGTCCGTTGTACTGAGCTTTGTTACCTGAGAAATCCCAGTAAGAGCCGGCAGTACTCCACCCTTGCGGTAGTGCACCATTGGAAAACTTTTCGTCAAGCACAGATTTTTGTGCCAACGCTGTTGTAGTACTCATCACGAGTGCTGTGAACAACAGAAAACGTGTAAAAAAGCGTTTCATTTGCGTTTGTTTTAGAGTTAATACTTCAGTTATTTATGTTCTGTTTCAATCAATCGTCCTTGTGCATTATAGATACGGCCATCGCGATAGATGAGCAGTTGTCCATTATGCATGATTTTTTGCGGTGCGCGCGATGGTGAAGGAGAAGCGGAAACAGGAACGACAAACGCACAAGTAGTGATAGTGCGTGTTTGTTCCGGCAGTCCTAATTCTACCACATATTCATCACCGGGTTGCAGTTTATTTTCTTCGTATAGATATGCATTCGTAGCACCGGCAATGATTTGTCCATTGCGATACCATTGGACAGTAACGAAATCATATCCACCATTATAATTGGCATTCAGTATTCCTAAGACATCATCCCACCGCTGTTGAATGAGTGAAGCGGAATAATGTACCATCAGTTCTCCGTTTAATTCTGTATTACCATTCTCTTTACTGTTGAAAGAGATTGTGAATGGATAAAAGTTTGGTTTTATACCCGCAGGGAGCGGAATTTCTATTGTATTATCAATTCCTCCGGATAAGGAGTCTGCTTTCGGCAGGAGACCTAATGACTGTCCGGATTCATCAAAGCGCAAGGAGTAATAATTCGGTTCTCCGCTGCGCGCGTGTGCATAAATAAGGAAAGAAGGATCCTCCGGACACGGACTCTCTACCGTAATATCCATACGCAACGGAACAACAACTTTCAGATTAAGAAGCACGATACTATCACATCCTGCTGCTGAAGTCAACTGAACTTCATGCTCGCCGGAAGTATTAAAGGATTGATTTCCAACACGATACGATTCACCTTCCGGAATGATTGCTTCAATTGTATCACGAATTGATTCCACAAACCTCAGGTTTATGACGTGTATACTATCACATCCTGCGCGATTGTAGTCCTCATCAATAATATCTGCATCGGCAGCATAATATTTTCCGTTATAGACAAATATGTCTCCTTCACAGCGTTGAACCTTCTCCACGATAGAATCTTTTCCTACTCGCGGAACATGCACATAGATATGCTGGATGCTATCACATAATCCCACCTGTGCGCGTAAAGTGAAATGATAATCCGCTTCTTCATCCGGCAAACGGAAAGAAGGATTCCAGGGAATAGAATCTCCTACTAATTCCTCCGGCACTAATCCGTCAAAATCCCAGAAGAGCAAATCGGGGCGTGTAGTAGTTTCTGTTATTTGTCCTGTATTCCAATCACGCGTGCGGATGTGACTATTATTATTAAAGGTGATGTAGTTTCCGCAATCATGCTGTGAGAGCGTGAATGTTGCTTCCGGTACAGGGAATCGAGGGATAGCGTTTGCATACAGTGTAAAGCGGCAATTGGCATTCGATTTGTAAGTTACATCCACTGCATAATCTCTTGTATCGCGATAGTCCACAGGGTAAACTCTATCTCGAGAGAGCGTAGCAGAAGGATTAGACAACAGATACCAACGATAATCAAATCCATCGGGTGCAATGAATTCGTTAGTAGGTGTATTTCCGCACTGAATACCTTCCAGTTTACCTGAAGCACAAGTAAGTGTGAAATAAGCATAACTGTAGTGGATTTCCGCAGTACAACCGATAGCCGTTATTTTCACTTTCACACGGCGCCCGTCATAATCCGCAAGGTTCAATCCTAATGTAGTCCAATCACGCCAACAAACATCTCTTGAACCATCACCACCATCCGGCACACGATTCCATCCTTCTCCACTTGTCTGTGAAGCCAAATCCACCGTAGTACAAGTGCTTAACGATTGTCCTGTATTTGCATCCACTATATCAATCATGAGTCGCGGACGCTGCTCTTCGGTATGTCCGGAAGACTCTAATACCATTGCGTATTTAAGCATTAACACAGCTGCTTGTTTTGCATCGACCATAAAATCGTATTCAATACGTGCTACACGTGCCATTTTTTCCCAACTACCAACACGTACAGATGCCAATGCTCCATCAGGCACAGTTTTTAACATCGGAACAGGTTCTCCTGCGCTATTAATACTTCCTCTCGTTCGTGCGTCGTACTCTTCGGGATGATAATGAATAGTATGACGGCTGAACATTGACGTGAATCCGTTATCGATTTTTCCTTTCACGAGCAATGAATCGTTTTGCGTATAGTCGCTTGCTGTTTCTGCCGAATAGTAACATCTGTCATCATCCAAATCCAAATAATCGAAGCAAAGAGCCTCGTGGATGAAAATCATCGGGAAATTATACCAGACACTTGTGTCTTCACCACAAATAACTTGTATTTGCACGTCATATACTCCAATCGGCAAAGTAGCCGTATATGAGTTTGTCTTGATGTTTTTTACCTCAGAGGCGTCTGTATCTCCCATTCGGTGGAAGCGCAGATTGAAGGCATCAGCGGTTGAATTCCATTTGAGTCTTGCCGTCTGTCCGAGTGTAGAGGTTTCCATTTGTGTCGGGATACCACAGTTATTGCGCGAGAGTTGGATATTATCTACACACGCTCCGGGTTGTACTATCTGTGCTGTACTGCTTTGCGTATATAGGAAAACCAATCTATGCGGTGTTCCGTCGGATTGGATGTTTTGTACTGCGTGTGTCCAAACCGAACCACCTGTAAGAATCTCTACACCATTGAAAGTCAGCAAATTGGATTGAATCCATGCTTCCGAAGCGTAGTTATCACTGAGTTTGCAGACCATGTTCTCGAATTGACTTTGCGGAACCCATGCTACCAATAATGCAGCACGAACAGAGTCTCCTCCACATTGCCAATCGAATGCCAAGTCATAACGTCCGGATTCCATTGTCAATTCTCGCCAAGCAATCATTATACGGGACAATGATTTCTTGTATGCAGCCGTAGTACCACCGTCTGCAGATATATACATCGATTTTTCGCCTAATGATGCTATTCCGTCACCTATTGCCCATTGGTTGACCCATTCGTAGTTTTCGTTTTTAGGTATGTTGAGATTCCAATTCGCATTCTCTGTTGCGGATTCGAAATCACAGGAATAGGTATGCGGCAATTGTGCAGCGATATACGTTGCACAAAGCGACAAGAGGAGTATGAAGATATATTTTCTCATATTATTTTATTCGCTGCCCTTGAGCAGTATATTCGCGGTCATTGACTATGATAACCAGATGGCCATTTCTGATGATTTTCTTATTATTTCGGTCAGTATTTATTTCTTCTACATCTTGTGTTCTGTTTGCCTGCTCCGGAGTGAAAGGACAAACCCATGCTTCACTTCCGTCTGCCAAAGTAACGCGTACAGAATATTCCGTATTCCAATCCATATCCGGCAGATAATAGTATGAGTCCGTTGCTCCTTCAATCGGTTGTCCGTCTGCATACCATTGATAAGAAGTGAATGTCAAACCTCCGTTATATTCAGGACTTAAGAAGGTTAAGACATCGTCGAAATGGAGTTCCACGATGCTATTAGACAAATTGACATTAAAGAGCAATGTATCTACGTAGGTTGTATCGCACCACGGCATAGTGATATACGCCAAAGCTTTCTGTTGTCCCGCCGATTTATTATTAAGGAAAACGACGGATTGCAGATTAGGTTCACGGAGTGTAATGGTTGTATCCAATTCATCCATAGTCAGTTCCATCTGCAACGCATATTCGCTATAGTCGGTAGCAAGGATAAGCGGTTCATCAGCACAGATACGATCTGTCAAAACATGTGTCTTTGGTCTTTGCGCAACAGAAAGATTCAGAGTAAGCACACTATCACAACCTGTAACGAGACTGGTTAACAACATTGTTTGTCTTCCCGGTCCTGTGAGTATTCTTCCATTGAAATCATACGAGCCACCCGGACAGATTGTATCATAGATGGTTTCCAAAGCCGGTTCATGAACCGTCAAGTGCATAATAATCGTACTATCGCAGCCTGTGATGACTGATTTGAGCGGATTAACATAATCTCCTGTTTCCGTTCGTTTGTCTCGTCCGTCTTCCGGGAAAATGATATTGTCTCCACGACAGATTGAGTCATAAAGATGAATTTCCTGCGGAGCGATCGCCGGTACTTCAAACTCGTATTTTACCGTATCTCCGAAGAGTTGATTATTCACATAAATGCCTGTACGGACTTCGTATTTCACTGTTCCTCCTTCATCCGGCATAGGTACATATACTCCGCCTTCGGGATAACCGATAGTCTGTTGTGTACCATCTTCAAAGACAAGCACGCTATTGTTTACCGTCTTGTCGTAACGATGCTCTATTTCTCCTGTTTCCTGATTGGTAAGCACCACGTGACAGCGGTTGTAGAAAGTAAATCCGTTAATACAGTCATGCGGCGTCCATTTGAAACCTAATTCCGCTTGTACGTTATGCGGTTTAGCAGAAGCGTCAAACCAATACCCGCACGCGGGATTAGTAGGATACGTAACGTGACAGAGGTACGTATTGGTATCTGTCTCCTGTACATAGAAATAACGGTCCACAGAGATGGTGTCCGAGAATGAAACATCATCACGATTGAACCACGCATAATTAAATCCTTCCGGCGCTGTGAACATCTGAGTTGTAGAGCCATCTCCCCAAGGTAAGCCATCGACATCTGAACGCGCACAGTTAATCATGAAATAGGCGTAACCAAAGTGTCCTCCTTGATCGCAATCATATGCTGTGAAAGTGATGGTAAGTGTTTCTCCAATATAATCTTCGAGACTAATACCAATTACTTTCCAATCCTGCCACATGACAGTCCTTGCAGAGGAAGTACCTGTTACCCATTGTGAAGTATGCCAAAGAGCTTGGATTTTCGGGTCTTGCCATTCTTGCGGTGTAGGCGAGTGGAAGTCCACCGAAGCACATTCGATATCAATCGGTTCTCCTGCTGCATTGAGGACATCGAGTGTGAATCGCGGTTGTTCTTTGTCCTGGTGGTCAGGATTTTCAAGGACAATAGCGTATTTGATTAGCAATACTGCATTGGAATTGGACTCCGGTGTATAGTGATATGTAACCGATTCGTATTCGCTTCCTGTGTTCCAGTTTCCGAGACGAACTGAACCAAATTCTCCACTCGGCACGGTTTTTAAGCAAGCGACTGTGTCTCGACCGTTTTTGATGACAGTTCGCGGATCCACTTCATTTCTGTCAAAATGGGTTGTATGACGACTTCTGATATCCGGTGCACCAAAGTCCACTCTTTCCGTTCCTTGCACTTCTTTGCCTGTACGATAATTCCATTTACCGTATTCAAATTGCGCGTTGTACATATTGAGTGCGTCGAAGCAGTCTGTTTCGTAGATATAGACCGTCGGGAAAACGGTGTAAAGCGATTTGTCTTCGCCATTGACCGCACAAATCCAGAATTCGTATGCTCCGTATTCTACATTTTCCAATGAGACGCTATTTCCGTCCACCGGCAGAGAAGTGAACTCACTTTCTCCTTTTTGGCGATACATCACTTCGTACGAATCTGCTTCTCCATCCCAACTGACGACAGACGTTCCTAAAGACGTAACTACGTGAATATTAGTAGGATAGCCCGTTGGCGAAGCTTTCGCCAGTTGGAAATTATCGATTGCTATTGTTGTGAGACTGTCCACTTTCGTGACATCCGTGTTTACCCATATAAACAACAGACGCGTAGTGGTTTTGTTGGCTTGTGCAACCGGAATAGTGACTCTTGCCTGTACATGACGCCACGAATCGCCATCGACCAAGGAAGTGTTGTTTCCCATCAGTTGAACAGACGTGCTGACATAGGTCGGTTCTGTTGCATTTCCCACACATTTCAAGCCGCTTGTAGGACGATTGGCGTAGATGATTTTGAGATAACCTTTGGTTTTATTTCCCGTACCCATCCAATCGTACGCGATATCATAGTCTCCTGCTTCGAGTGTGATGTCTCGATACGCGAGAAGGACATTATTGGTAGCGGCATACTTGTTTGTGAGTCCATTATCCTGCGAGACGTACATGGATTTTTCTCCGGTGTAGGCGGTTGCATTACCAATGCACCATCTGTTTTCCGTAATAATCTCATCCACAGCGGGATTGAGAGTCCAGTTTGCGTTCTCTGTTTCAGTCTCAAAGTCGCATAAATACGGCAGGTCCGCCATTGTAATCGGCGCACTTAATGCTTGTGTAGCCCATCCTAAGTTCAGGACAAGGGTTAAGAATAATATGTAAGTTTTCTTTTTCAATCGTCCAAACACATACAACGACGTTTCTCTTTGCCTCTCAATAAGATATTGAGTCTTGCTCCGATCAACAATGGTTTAACATCCGTGCTACTGACCACTCCCGCTTCCACAAAAGCTCCGACGGAATATATTTTTGAGAGTTTGTATCCTATTTCTCCGCAGACTCTGAGATCCCATCCAAGACGACTGCTTACCGCGTCATTGGTATATGGTTCATCCAGCACAAATCCGTGCAACGGCATATCTGTCATCGGGTCCATATATCGCTCATAATCAGCGAGTAAGGTGTACAATCCTTTTTCTTTGCTATTTCCCCAAATGTCGACATTGAATTTGGCACCGAGGAGGAAATAGAATTTATTCCATTCGCCTCCAAAACGAAGCGGAATATTGATTCCTATATTCTGTTTTTGGTCCTTTCTTTTGTCCCAGATATGATGTCCTGTATAAGGCGTTCCGACTTCATCCAATTCATTTTCGACGATGTTTGTAAGGGTCTCGAGTTTGTTCACTCTAAATCGGTATTGAGCGCCTAGTCCGAGGTCAGCGATGAAGTGTTTGTATTTGTATCTATAACCGATAGACAGTCCCGGCGCAAAGCCATTGGACTGCACGGGTATGTCACGCGCGTACGAAAAATCAGCGGAGAATCGGAAAGCATGCTGACACGCAGCGTACTGCGTGCAAGCGACTGAAAATAAGACAATTAGCGCTATATTCCGTAACAGACTATTTACCTTTTCGATTGTCATCGTCCCAAACTATTCCACCTTTGTCTTTCTGTTTTTCGACAAAAAGTGCGCAAAAATACACTTTTTTCTTTACGTGTCCAACTTTTTTCCACAAAAACGTCTTTTTTTTTACATTTTGCAAACTTTGGTTTGCGTTTTTATGGCAATTATCTTTATTTTTGAAGTTTTAAGTTATATTTTGTTGTTTTGGGCTCGATGGATTTTGGTATGATTTTGGTATGATTTTTGCATGTTTTTTGCAGAGAATACAAACAAAAAGTGTATATATACTACGTATATATACAGTATAAAGAGGTATTTTGCAAAAATGGCGTTTTATCCTACGGTAATCTTACGGATATTCTACGGGAATCCTACGGAAAAACCACGTAAATGATGTAGGCCTACCCCCATCCGTTCTGGTTGGAGCGACGCTCCCCGCTGCTCCGGCCGTTCGGATTGCCAAGTCAAGGCAATCCTCCATCTGAAGGGAAGGGTGGTAGATTAAAGGTGAGGGGTGAGGGGGTGAGGGGTGAGAGGGCCTTACAAAAAATGCAAGAAATTTTGCATAATTAAAAAAAATGTATTATCTTTGCGGCGGAATTTCAAATCAGAATACAAATAGGACACATACATAATACATACGTAATACAAACATAATACATAATAATACATACACAATACATAATAATACATACATAATACAAACAAAATACGAACCAAATACAGACAATATACAGACAATACACAGACAAAATATAAACAGAATATTAAAAGAATATAAAAAGAACATAAAACTAATACAACATGATTCACTTGGGACAAGAAGCGGGTCGATGCCTGCTGTGTAAAGATGCGCCTTGCGGCAAAGCAGCTCGTGCCATTCGGGCTATACGATTTGACAACTTATGGACCGCTCGTGAGGAATTTGCAGCGTTAAACGATGCAGAGATAGAAGCCGCTGAGAAGGCTTGTATTCACTACGACAAACCGATTCGCATCGGCGAGTTGAAGACTGCAGTTTTAGCAGAAAAAGAATGCTCTGCAGACGACTCTAATGCTTGCGAGAAGGCCAATAAAAATGCATGTGGTTCAGATGCTTTACCATCGTTGGAAATCAATTTCTGCGATTTGGTGTGCGAGAACCCATTTTTCCTTGCTTCTTCCGCCATTTGTACGAATTACGAGATGGTTGCTCGTGCTTTGGAAGCAGGTTGGGCCGGCGTGTTCTACAAGACGATTTGCATGCAGGATATACGAGAAGTTTCTCCTCGTTTTGACGCCGTTTATCAAGGTGCAGGCAGCGATTTCTACGGTTTCAGGAATATGGAGCAGTTGAGCGAAAATCCGCATGAAGTGGACTTTGATATTCTGCACAGGTTGAAACAAAATTATCCTTCCAAAATCATCGTTGCGTCCATCATGGGCCAGACGGAAGAAGAATGGATAGAATTGGCTAAGATGGCTGAAAATGCGGGTTGCGACGCCATAGAATTGAATTTCTCCTGCCCGCAGATGAAACTTGCCGGAATGGGAAGTGATGTGGGCCAAAATCCGGAATTAGTGCTGTTCTACACGGCATATGTTCGTCAGGCGGTTAAGATTCCTGTAATTGCCAAAATGACGCCGAATATCACGCATATGGCACCTGTGGCGTTGGCATGTTTTTATGCGAATGCGAATGGTATTTCCGCCATCAATACAATTAAATCCGTGACGATGAGTGATGACTCTTCGGTAAGCGGCAAAAAGACAACAAGCGGTTATTCCGGACGCGCTGTCAAACCGATTGCTTTACGGTTCATTTTAGAGATGACCGGTCATCCGTTGATTAAGCAAGCCGGCGTAGATAAACACATGGATATCAGCGGAATAGGCGGTATTGAGACTTGGCGTGACGCATTGGAATTTATTCAACTGGGTTGCCGGAATGTGCAAGTTTGTACAGCGGTAATGGAATACGGTTATCGGATTATTGACGACCTGAAATCAGGTCTGCAACATTACATGCAGGAACGCGGAATAACTGAGTTGAAGAAATTAGTAGGCGAACAGCTTCCTAATTTTGTGAAAGCGTCCGATTTGGACCGCGAGACGATGGTCTTTCCCAAGATTGACCGTGAGAAATGCGTGGGTTGCGGACGATGCTATGTTTCCTGTTGGGACGGCGGTCATCAAGCGATTGAATTTGGTGAAGATCGCAAGCCTCGCATCATCGGCACCAAATGCGTTGGATGCCATTTATGCCGTTTAGTTTGCCCGACCGGAGCAATCTCTCTTGCGAAACGAATGCCTAAGCCAAATCGTTGATTTTAAGGCTTATTGCGAAAAAAAATCTAAAAAATGGCATACGCTCTTGCGTATGTCAATTTTTTTTTGTACCTTTGCAGCCGAATTTTGTGTGTGCGTATGTGCACGCGCGCTCGCGCTCGTTAATTAGGGGTTGCAGAGCACCAAAAGGATTAAATTGACAGAATAATTAAATTACAAAAAATAACAATGGAAGAACAAAAAGAAAAGTATGATGGCTCAAGTATTCAAGTACTTGAAGGCTTAGAGGCGGTGCGTAAAAGACCTGCGATGTATATCGGCGATATATCGCAAAAAGGTTTGCACCATTTGGTTTATGAAGTAGTAGATAACTCTATTGATGAGGCATTGGCCGGTTTCTGTAATGAGATTGCCGTTCACATCAATCCTGACAATTCTATTACCGTTCAAGATAACGGTCGTGGTATTCCAGTGGACATGCATCCGAAAGAGCATCGTAGCGCATTGGAAGTCGTTATGACCGTCTTACACGCCGGAGGTAAGTTCAACAAGGACAGTTACAAAGTGTCCGGTGGTTTGCACGGTGTGGGTGTAAGCTGTGTTAACGCTTTGTCCACCAAGATGCACGTAGAAGTTTACCGCAACGGTGCGATTCACTGCCAAGACTACGCGAAAGGCAAACCGTTAGCACCTGTTCACACGATAAGCGAGAGTGAAGCTATCGGTAACTGGGAGCAACGCAAGACCGGTACTTTCGTTCAGTTCTGGCCGGATGACACTATTTTCACCGAGACTGTTTACCAATGGGAGATTTTGGCTAACCGTATGCGTGAGTTGGCCTTCCTGAATGCAGGTATCCGAATCATCCTGAAAGACAAACGTGTGAAAGATGCTGAGGGTAAGGACAAGAAGGAAGAGTTCTACTCCGAAAAAGGTTTGCAAGAGTTCGTTCGTTATATCGACGGCACTCGTACTCCGCTGATTAGCGAAGTTATCCATTTGAACACCGACAAGTACGGTACTCCTGTTGAAGTGGCTATGATTTATAACACCGACTTCAACGAGAATGTGCACTCGTACGTCAATAATATCAACACTATTGAAGGTGGTACACACGTAGCCGGTTTCCGCGCCGCTTTGACACGTGTGATGAAGAAATACGCTGAGGACAGCAAGATGCTTGAGAAAGCAAAACTGAAAGACAAGGACGGTAACTCGGCCATCGATCCTAACGATTTCCGTGAAGGTTTGACAGCCGTTATCAGCGTTAAAGTAGCAGAACCTCAGTTCGAGGGTCAGACCAAGACCAAACTCGGTAACTCAGAAGTAGCCGGAATGGTTTCGAGTGCCGTAGCAGAAGCTTTGCAAAACTATCTGGAAGAGCATCCGGACGATGCAAAGCGAATTGTAGAGAAAGTTATTCTTGCTGCTCAAGCTCGTATTGCAGCTCGTAATGCCCGTCAGTCCGTTCTCCGCAAATCGCCGTTAAGCGGTGGTGGTCTGCCCGGTAAACTTGCCGATTGTGTATCGAAAGATGCCAGTGAGTGCGAGTTATTCCTTGTCGAGGGAGATTCTGCAGGTGGTACAGCCAAGACCGGTCGTGACCGTGTGCACCAAGCTATTCTGCCGTTGAGAGGTAAGATTCTGAACGTAGAGAAAGCCATGGAGCATAAGGTATTCGAGAGTGAAGAGGTTCGTAATATCTTCACGGCTCTTGGTATTACTTTCGGAACTGAAGAGGATCCTAAAGCATTGAACCTGAGCAAGATCCGTTATCATAAAGTAATCATCATGGCCGATGCCGATGTGGATGGTGCGCACATTGCCACTCTGATTATGACACTGTTCTTCCGTCATATGAAAGAGGTGATTGAGCAAGGACACCTTTACATTGCTATGGCTCCGTTATACAAATGTTCTAAGGGTACTTACAGCGAGTATTGCTGGAACGACCAACAACGCGCTGCGTTTATTCAGAACTACGGTAACGGTGATGAGAGACAGATTAAGACTCAACGTTACAAAGGTCTGGGTGAGATGAGCGATGAACAACTCTGGGAGACCACAATGGATCCTGCTCGTCGTTTGCTCAAGAAAGTGACCATTGAGAATGCGGCAGAAGCAGATCGTACCATTGCGATGCTGATGGGTGACGATGTAGCTCCTCGTCGTGAGTTTATTGAAGAAAACGCGACGTACGCAAATATTGATGCATAATGAAGATAGCCGTTTATTGCAGTGCGAAAGACTGTATTCCTGAAGAATATCTGGCGTTAGGCGACCGTTTGGGTTCGTGGATAGGAGAACAAGGTTATTCTCTCGTTTACGGCGGAGCCACCGGTGGTTTAATGACTCGCACGAGCAATGCAGCTAAAGCTTCAGGAGCCGAAGTGATTGGAGTTATCCCTCCTCGTATCATCGCTGCCGGTCGTTTAGCGAAGAACTGCGACACACTCTACCGTGTTTTTAACATGAGTGAACGCAAACAAGCTATGCGCGAGATTGCAGATGTCATCGTTTGTCTTCCCGGCAGTTACGGAACATTAGACGAGATGATGGATGCAACCGCCAGCGGAATAGTAGGAGAACATCACAAACCTATTTTGGTATTGAATTATAAAGGCTTTTATGCTCCTTTGAAAGCACAAATAGAGCATATGCGGACCTTACAATTCATTCCTGAGCAGGAGACATACAAACCTGTTTTTGTCGATAGTTGCGAAGAATTATTCGCAGCCATAGACGCTATAAATCAAAAAAAAATAAATCACAAATCATAATAGTCGTATGAATCTATTCACAGCCCGCTTAACCGGCAAGATGGTCTCTACCGAACAATTTGAGGCCAACATGCATGAGACACAACTACGTGTTATCCGTTATCGCCAAGTAGAGAAATCTCCGGAAATGGCAGAGTATTTAGCGCTGAAACAAGAGATTGAGTCTCCTGAGTTTCAAGCACGCAAGAAAGAACTGATGGGTCGCAAGTACAAAGAGACCGATGAAGGCCGCAAGACTTCTTTCCGCGACAAACTGAAAGGAACGATGCGTATGCGTGCTTATGACCGCGCAGTAGAAAGTCCTACTTTCCAAGCATTTCTGGCATTCCGCGAGACCGAAGACTTTGCGAAAATCAACAGTTTGAAGGAGCGTCTTCGTTCACCGGAATTACGCATGTACAACATGATTTATCGTTCGGCATTCTATCGTAATTACCTGAAAGTTCTTAACTCTGACGAATTGAAGCAACTGCAAGAATTGGAAGCAGAGATTAATACTCCTGAATTCCAAGAGAGCAATGCATTATGGGCTGATGCAAAACGCTGGCAACATTCTGAGGAATACAAGAAAGAGCAACGATACGTGGAGTTAGCTAATTCTGACGATATTAAGTTCTTCTACGCTCAACGTGCGGAAGAAATTGACTGGGCAGAGTTATTCCGTCCTTCGTTTGAGGATTTGATGGTAAGCAACAAGAACTGGAAAGCCGGTTTCGGTTATCCTAAAGCAGAGTTGCGTGACGGTCACTCTCGTACGAGTGAGCACCAAGCATACAATGGCGGTCGCAACACTTTCTTCGCTGAAGGACGTATGGATATCGAGACTCGTCACGAGAGCCAAAAAGCGCTTGCATGGGACGCACAGAAAGGATTTATTGAGAAAGTATTCGACTACACTTCCGACACTATGAACACGAAAGATATCTTCGCTCAAGAGGAAGGTATGTTCATGGCAAAAGTACGTAGTCAAGGTGACGGGCACCATCTCTTCGGTCTCAGTACAGGTGACACCAAGAAACCTGTTGTGGCACTCTACTACTATAACGGGAAAAAGCATCAGTTAGGTCTCTTCGACGGACAGAACACACGTCTGGTTGATTTGGACTGGGTTCTTCGTTCCATGTACCACGTATATGCATTCCGTTGGACTAAAGACGAGTTATTCTGGTATGTAAACAATATGGAAGTATTGCGTATCAAGAACACATTGCCGAAAGAGCAGATGTTCCTCCTTGCACAATCCTTCCTGCCGACAAGCGAGAAAGCAGGCGAAGGTAAGTTGAAAGTACAATGGGTTCGTGCATACCGTACAGTAGATCAGAAACCTGCAGCGCCCGTAGAAGAGAAGCCTGTAGAGGAAAAGAAAGAAGAGAAAAAAGCGGCTCCAAAGAAAGCAACCGCAAAGAAAAAATAGCATATGTTTTTAATTGCAGGCAATTGCGCCATAGAGAATCGTGACACAGTAATGCAGACGGCCGAGACACTCAATCGTCTGTGTTATGATTTGGGAATCACTCTCTATTACAAGTCCTCTTTTGACAAAGCCAATCGCACATCTACGTCCGCACGAGGTGTGGGTATGGACGAAGGGCTTCGTATCTTGCAGGAAGTAAAAGAGCAATTCGGTTTGCCTATTTTGACCGATGTGCATGAGTCCTATCAGTGCAAGCCGGTAGCTGAGGTAGCAGATGTGCTGCAGATTCCTGCGTTTTTGAGCAGGCAGACGGACCTGTTACACGCCGCAGCGGAAACAGGTCGTATTGTCAATATCAAAAAAGGACAATTCATGGCGCCCTGGGACATGAAAGGTGCCGTTGCCAAGGTAGAAGAGGTGAACCCTCATGCCGTGCGCGAAGGTTTAGTATGGTTAACAGAAAGAGGTTCGTCTTTCGGATATGGACGTTTGGTGGTAGATATGACTTCTCTTGTAGAGATGCGCGCTATCGGTTGTCCTATCATTTTCGATGCCACCCATTCTGTACAACAGCCAAGTAGTGCTTCAGGTATTACGGGCGGTAACAGAGAATTGGTTCCGGCATTGATGCGTGCAGCTTTGGCTGTGGGTGTGGACGGACTATTTATAGAAACACATCCCAACCCTGAGCAAGCCATCTCCGATGCGGCAAACCAAGTGCGGTTAAGTGATATGAAGAGTTTGCTGAAGCAAGCCATAGCAATTGATAATCTAATTCATCCAAAAGAATAATGACGTATAGCGAACGCGCGAAAGAGATATTTCATGACGAGATAGTGGAACTCGAGAAACTCGGGGGCTCTATTGACAGTCGATTTGATAAAGTTGTAGATGCGATATACCACTGCAAAGGAAAATTAGTGGTAATGGGAATCGGAAAAACCGGTATTATCGGTCATAAGATTGCTTCTTCCATGGCTTCTACCGGTCAACCCTCCATTTTTGTCAATGCCGTTGAGGCTATGCATGGCGATTTAGGCATGGTTAGTCGAGACGACGTTGTTCTGCTGGTGAGCAACAGCGGTAGCACCAATGAGATTGTCGATGTGATTGCACCATTACGCACCCTCGGTTGCCAATTGATAGCATTAACAGGTAATGAACAATCTCCGCTTGCCAAGGGTTGTGATTTGGTATTATCCATGCATGTTGATCATGAGGCCTGTCCTCTTGGTTTAGCGCCTACCACCAGTACAACAGCTACAGCGCTTATGGGTGATGCGTTGACTATCTGTCTGATGGAAAAAAGGCAATTCCGCGCTGAGAACTTCGCAAGTTATCATCCCGGAGGAGCATTAGGACGTCAGTTGTTGAGACGAGTTAAAAACGCCATGCAGAAAGCCGTTCCTAAAGTGGATATAAATACCACGTTGCGGGACTTGGTTCATGAGATTTCGGACAAACACATGGGAATGACCATGGTCTATAATGGCACGAAATGTGTAGGTATTATTACTGACGGCGATTTAAGACGTGCCATTGAGCGTTATGGAGACTTGACTGTCACCGCTGAAAAAATAATGTCTCACAGCTTTAAGCGCATCACAAAAGAGGCTTTATTGACCGATGCCCTCGCCATCATGGACCAATATAATATTACCACATTGGCCGTTACAGAGACACCGGAATCAGACGATATCATAGGAATTTTGTCGATACACCATATCATTGACTTTAATTAAGCGTACATATGGAGCCAACCATTACCATTTATTGCAAGAACACACATGCCTATCATGAGGTACCCAGAGGAATTTCTCTGATTGAATTAAAAGATTTACTTAATATTCAATTGCCTTATCCGATTATTGCAGCGCATGTGAATTATAAGGTAGAAAATCTAAAATTTCTGCTTTATAAACCTAAGGATATTGAATTCCTTGATGCCAGTTCTCCAAGTGGTATGCGAGTGTATGTCCGTACGCTCAATATGGTTTTGGCTTGCGCCATCAATGAGCTCTTCCCTCGTGCAGATTTGCGCATAGAGCATCCTATCAGCAAAGGATATTACTGCACATTGCAATGGCACGGAGAGAACGGATGCAATGAAGAAGCACCTGTTCTCACGCCGCAAATGGTGGAAGATATTAAACAACGCATGCAACAAATCATTGCTGAAGACCGTCCTATTCACGAGGAAGAGAAGCAGACCAAAGAGGTTATCCGTATGTTTGCCGCTCGATATAATGACGAGGGTTCGATCTTTGAAGCGTTGGGCAATCCTTATTGCCGGTATTTCCGAATGGGAGATTTTATCGACTACTACACCAACGTGCTTTTGCCCAGTTCCGGATATCTCAACGTGTTTGATTTGGAACCTTATCAAGACGGAATGCTATTACGGATTCCGAATCGAGAAGAACCGACACGATTGGAAGATTCTATTCCTCAAGAAAAGATGTTCAGCATTTTCCAAGAGTATAACCGCTGGAACAAACTGCTGCGCATCAATAATGTAAATGATTTCAATGTGGCTTGCAAGAGCAATAAATCATTCGAGATGATTAAACTTGCAGAGGCATTGCACGAAAAGAAAGTGGCACAGATTGCTGATGCAATTGCAGAAAAAAGACCTAAATTAGTGTTTATTTCCGGTCCTTCATCAAGCGGCAAGACCACTTTCTCCAAACGTTTGCAGATTCAGTTGATGGTGGATGGTATTCGTCCGGAAGTATTATGCATGGATGACTATTTTGTCAATCGAGTAGATACACCTCGTGATGAAAATGGTCAATGGGATTTTGAGAATGTTAATGCTGTTGATTTGCCGTTCTTCCGGCAACAGATGCATGATTTGTTAGATGGTAAAGAAGTGGATTTGCCAACCTATGATTTCTCTATCGGAGAACGCGTGTTTGAAGGGCGCAAACTGCAATTACAAAAAGACACAGTTCTTGTTATTGAAGGATTACATGCTCTCAATCCGTGTATCTTGCCCGACGTTGATCATTCGTTGACATTTAAGATTTATGTTTCTGCATTGACGACCATCAATATAGACAATCATAATTGGATTCCGACGACTGACATTCGTTTGCTGAGACGTATTGTGCGAGACTATAAGTATCGTAATTATTCGGCAAAAGAGACTATTGCTCGTTGTCCGAGTGTTATTCGTGGAGAAACGAAATGGGTTTATCCATATCAAGAAGAAGCAGACGTGATGTTTAACTCAGCGCTGATATTCGAGTTTGCAGTACTGAAACGTCATGCTGAACCGATACTACAAGAAGTACCAAAGTTCTGCGAGGAATATACAGAGGCGCATCGACTCTTGAAATTCCTGCAGTATTTTATACCAATACCGGAAAAAGAAATACCGCCTACATCACTCTTACGTGAGTTCGTCGGAGGTAGTTCGTTCCATTATTAAACAGCAGAATATGAAATATTGGATAAGTATCATAAGCGCATTATGTGTGGTCATCGGAGTTTATGCCGATGATTCGATTGCTGTTGCGCGGCAGAATCTCTTTGATGAGATGGGCGGAGTGGAAGTGGTCCAAGACTCGGCTATCATTCGGTTGCTCAATGCTACTATTGAAGGCAAACAAGAGTTAATCGAGATTGACGGATATCGTATGCAAATCTACTCCAGCAATCAACATCAGGTTGCCAAAAGTGAGGCATTGGCCTTAGAAGCAAAATTGAAAAATCAAGTTGACCAGACTATTTATGTTCTCTACTTGCCGCCATTTTGGAAAGTGCGTGTGGGAGATTTCCGTACGGCAGATGAAGCACGTGAATACAAAAAGAACTTTGTAGAGCAATTCCCGGAATTGACAGGAGAGACCTACATTGTTCGTGATAAGGTAAAAGTATTGCCATGAATTTACAAGATTTTCACAGCCGTCCGGAAGTGACGGAAAACATAGCACAAGCTGTAGAAAACGTTTTACAGCAGATTGGCGAAGATCCCAAACGAGAAGGTTTATTGAAAACGCCTAAACGTGTAGGAGAAGCTTTGCAGTTTTTATGCAAAGGCTATAATGAGGACGCAGAAGCCATTCTACGCTCAGCACTTTTTGAGGAAGATTACAGGCAGATGGTGGTAGTCAAAGATATTGATTTTTATTCGCTGTGCGAACACCATATGTTGCCATTTTTCGGAAAAGTGCACGTAGCATATATACCTAACGGGCGCATTACCGGTCTGAGTAAGATAGCACGCGTGGTGGATGTCTATTCCCGTCGTTTGCAAGTACAGGAACGTCTCACTTCGCAAATCAAAGACTGCATTCAGAATACCCTTAATCCTCTTGGTGTGATGGTCGTGATAGAAGCAGAGCATCTATGCATGCAAATGCGTGGTGTTCAAAAACAACACGCCATGACTGTTACGTCTGACTTCACCGGAGCTTTTGAGCAAGCAAAGACTCGAGAGGAGTTTATGAAACTGATTAAAGGGTAGTTTATTTTACCGCCGTAAAACTATAAGGAACCACACTTCCGGTTCCTGTAATAATCGGGAACGTATCTACTCTTTGCAAGGTTGGAGAACAGATACTGCGTGTTGAATCAACAATCGTGCTAACATCCGCTAAATCCAATAACGAATAGAAGACCACATCTGACGAAACAGGTGTGGTTTTATTTTGTAGAAGATTCGCAACCTTTTGAGGATATTTAGTCTTATATTCGTCCGACATCCATACTAATAACGGCACATGATATTCGTATTTAGAAACTTGATACGATCCATGCAATGATAATTCACGTTCGTCATCCCAAAAACTCTCTCCGTGGTCAGAGATATATAAAACTATTGCAGGGCGATTCAAACTATCAGCGTAAGTTATAATTTGATTCAAAAAATAGTCGGTATATAGAATCGCATTATCATACGCATTGATTAGTTGCTCTTTATTTTCCTTAGATATCATCGAATAACTAAGCATTTCTCCAAACACAGGTTGGAACTGCTCAAACTCTTTCGGATAACGCAACTCATAACGGAAATGACAACCTAATGAATGAAGCACAAAGAATTGTAATGTATCCTCTGTGAAGGCTTTCAAATCTTCTAACATTTCAGCATCGTAATTGGCCGCAACATCTACACCTTTAGCATAGAATTTAGCATAATCACATTCTTTCATCGCTCGTTCTATGAACGGGAAGGGAACCTGTTTTGTTATCCAACCGGTTTTAAAACCTGCTTCCTTGAATGCTTCCGGCAATGTGCGTTCCGAATATACTTTCTCCCGTTCTGATGCCGTAGCACGGGTCACAATAAGTGGGACAGATGTAGAAGTCAAATTTGCTTGAGCAAATGCACTATCAAAAGAAATAAGATTCGGCTGTTGGGATAACAAAGGAGTCGTATTTCGCTCGTACCCATTAATCCTTAAGTGATCACATCGCGCTGCTTCTCCTATTACCAAGATGTACAACTCTGCATCTTCGGAATGCTTAGGTTTGAGACCGAAACGAAAAGATGCAACCTGCTTTTGTAGTTTGATTTGCGTATAGTGTTCTTTGGCAAGGTCAATCGTTTCCAAATACAAATTATACGGATAAATCTTGTATAGTTTCATCCATGCCAAGGTTATACCATCAACCATAATATCTCTGGGAGCACGATCTCTGTAGGTACGAGCAGTGATTATCATCATTGCTACCATTCCAATTACTAAACCTCCTCCTATACTCAGCAAGATGATTTTAACTACTTTCCGAGGGAATAAATACTCATTCTCTATTCTTGCAGATAGATAGAAATATAATATCCACAATAATACTACAACCAACGCAATAGGCCACATAGAGGCAACGAGTTCAACCGACTCGGAAAGGTTTGTAGCAAAGATATTATGTAAAAAGAAGGTAGATGTCGGTTGCCCATTGAGATATAAACTCGCAACATCTATCGGGAAGAACAAGAAATTGCAAACTCCTTCAACAATAAAATAAGCTCGTGCCTTGAGACATAATGCCGGAATAATCAACAAGCACAACACGACCAAGAGATAGGCAATCTTTTTTATCCATGAGTATTGCAAATCGATTGCCGCACAAAGAGCGTAAATAATAGGGATGAGAAGCAGTCCGAACAAAACACTTATTCGTATGTACTTACGCACGTCTCCTGCTATCATTCTATTTCTGTATAAAAAGAATTTTTACTACAGTGTGCTTGCCGTCAGGTTCATTGCATAAGGCGGTATAGACACCGCTTGTAGCACGACGACCATCCGGTAGATTGCCACTCCAAACGGCCATTCCTCCGTTGCTGCGCGTCTTGCACACTAAATTTCCGCCGGCATCCACGATATTGACCACCGTATTTTCCATCAAACCGCCTATACCAATGGAACCTCCATAATTCGGTCTTACCGGATTCGGGAAAGCGTAAGCTTGTGTAAAGTCCTCACGAGGAGCACTGGCATCACTGCGATAAGACGCTATACCGTTATCAGTTCCCACAAACACCTCTCCGGTCATCGGCATAATCGCGATGGTCTGGATGGTATTTGATGGCAGATTGGAATTATCGGCAGTGAAATGAGCAACAGTAATTGTGTCGTCTGCTATTAAGTACAATCCCGAACTGGCGGTTCCTATCCACATACGATTTCCACCGTCCACCGCCATGCAGTTGATGCGCTCGTTGCCCAACAGGTAATCGCCTAAACCGGTTCCGTCGTTACGAGGAATGATTATCCGGCGGCACTCATCACTACTAAAGAAGTCCGTTGTCGAAGGGATGATGATGATACCTGAATACGTTCCTATCCAAATCCGGTTATTCAGATCCTGCGTCAGACATAACACATGCGATGGAACCAGATTATTTCCGTTTTGGTCTGTGAAGGAATAACGTTTCAGACATCTGTCATCACCGCCATAACTTGGTGTACCTCCGTCATCTAACAGAATCACGCCTGCTTCTTCTCTTTGCTCCGTCATCCATTTCCATTGACTGTTACGTTGGTCAACCCAAATGGCTCCGGGAGTATCGAGACTCACGCGTTGTCCACGGCTGGTCAAATTGAGCGGATGCCAAATTCCGTTAGGTGTTCTGACATGCACAGGAGATCCAAGTTCCGTTGCATTCAGCACCCAGAGATTATCTTGATTGTCCCATAACAATCCTTCTGTTCGCGTGAAATAAGTAGGATCCATTCCCTCTTTCGCCTCACGGAGAGTACTATTGGAAGTGCCATAATGTGCCACTGCATGATTATCGCGGTATTCCAACACTCCTGTGCCGAATGTTCCCACGAAGAAATGACTGGCATCATTCGGATCTACAGCATAACTTACCGCATCGCGAATATCTACACCGGTGCGCCAATACGTATCTGCCCATGGAATGCCTAACCACGAATTGCCGTCATAGATATTCAAATCCGATTGACGTCCAAACTGTGTTGCCCAGCGACCGCCGGAAGCGACATACAAACGATCATTCGCCACATGGAAACGATAGCCCATATTCGTTGTCGGACATTCAGGCAAGAAGAACTCATCACCCATGGAATTAAGACGAATCAAACCATGCGTGGCATCTCCAAGCCAATACTCCCCTTGCGTCCAAATAGCATCTGTCGCAGTATAACTGCCTGTCAGACCGCTGAATTGGTCTTCTTCCGTCAAACGCAACAAGCCATTACCACTTTGATATGTAAGCAGTTGACCGTCTGAAACATGAATCCAATTCAATGGATTAGGAGCAACCAACTGCCATTCACCTGCACGCAAACGGTATAATGAATCATGCTGAAGCGTATATAACTCATCTCTCCAGACTACAGCATCGCTCACACCGCTCTCCGGCAGCAAACGTTTGTGCCAATACGAATAATCCACCAAATTATCATTCAGTGAGGCGCTATAGAGATAATCGCGCGTAAAAGCATAAAGCGAATCACCGATTTCAACGACTCTCTGCACATCAACATATGCCGCTTCGTCACCAATAAAATACGTATTCGATATCTCCGCTTTCTTGGTGTTCAATGCCAAAATTCCATAAGACATCGACAAATAAGTTGCTCGCGAACCCACGCTTATATCATTGATGGTTACTGCCATTGAGGATGCCTTGATATACAAATCCGGCATCTGCCGAACCGAACCGTCTTCTGCCAGTAAATCGATACGACCGTCGGTATAACCGATAACCAATTGTGCAGAAGCAGCGTCATAAGCAATATGCGAGACGGTATTACCATTCAATCCGGTTGATTTATTCCAATATTCTATCTCATTCGTAGAACGGTCCACAGAGAATAATGCGCCGCTGGCTAAAGCATACACGTGTTGAGGAGTGCCTTCTATTTCTTGCGGATTGAGATAGGAATAATGCAATTTCCATTGTTGCAAACTACCCAAATCCGATTCTGCCTCTTGCTCATTCAGCAATAAATTCTCCGGTTTGCCATCAGGGTCGAACTCCACCAATCCTTCTGCTGTACCGATATACACAACACCTTTTTTCTTATCTATTGCCAGCGATAAGATGGCATTGGAAGGCATGGCTGAATTATCGATAGTATAATGTGCCAATACTCTTTGAGCATCAGCGGAGAGAACAAACACACCGGTTGTATTCGTACCCATCCAAATCTGCCCTTCCGCATCCTCGCAAAGGGCATTAATACGTTCATTCGGCAGCGGATTGATACCATTTTCGTCCATGGGAGCAGGAATAACAATCTTCCCTGCCTCAAAATCTGCCACATCATTTATATATGCAATGCCTTGCTCCGTACCAATCCATATACGGCCTTCTCTATCTTCTATTGACGAACGAATCTCCACCGGGTCAAACGGATGTTCATTCCGGTCTTCCCAATGATTACGGTGAACAAAAACATCATCGCCGGCATCTGTAGGTGTGCCGCCGTCGTTAAGCAGATATATTCCTTCTTGATTGGTCGCCACAAACAACCATTTAGTATTCGGACGCAGACTGTCAATTATCAAATCAGCAGGTGTCTCCACCATTCTTTGTTGCCCGTTTAGCGAAATAGGTTCGCCAAACCAATGACCTTCTTCATCGAGACTCACGAACTGATAGGGATTGATTTTCCCGGCTACCATCAACCATAAACGACCTACGCTGTCATAGGTAGCACAATCCAAACGCGTGTAGTAATTTTCATTGCCGATAACCGCAGAACTTAATGTATTCTCTGCGCTTGGAAGATAATGTTTTTTTAACTCTTTACCTTGGAATTCATACAAACCGGTTCCGTAACTCGTCACAAAGAAATGCTCTTTGTCTTTGGGGTCAACAGCCACATTCACAAAATCCAATGCCGTCTTTTGAGTTGTGGCTTCTATTTGCGCTGAAGTTATATTTTCCCATCGATTGCCGTCATAACGCATCACTGCACCGCCGCGAGCATATTGAATCTTCCAACGGCCACCCGGAACAACATACAAATCTCCTTGGTTAAAGGTCATGAAATAAGGACTGTTATTCAGCGGACCATTAGGAATATAATTCAATCTATCCGTTGGAGTAAAACGCACGATGCCTTCTGCATACGATGCAAACCAATGGTCATAAGTATCTTGATAATGGTGTCCTTTTTCCTCATCCGGTTGAATACGTTCGCTCCGGGCCTCACGATGCCAGTAACGATAATCCACCAGATTGTCATTCAAGGCAGCGCTGTATAAACTATCCTCACCAAACGCATAAATACTGTCATTCGCCACCAGCACATCTTTTATCGGTGTTTCCGTTCCATTAGGACGAAGCCAGTAACTGTCGGTAAATTTATTTTCACTCAAATCGAAAACTTGTACGCCGTAATGAGTGGATAAATATGCCAAACGTCCGCAAAGAGTAATATTATAAATCGTCTTGCGTTGCGTCATGTCTTTGTTGTACAAATCGCCCACATAACGCACACCGGATGCACTCAGCAAATCAATCTTGCCGGACTCGTAAGCGATAATCAATTGTTCCGTACGCTCGTCATAATGGATACAACTCACATGCACGCCGTGCAAACCTGAAAGACGATTATATACTTTTATCTCCTCTGTTTGCTTGTTGACACTGAAAATATTGCCGTCAGAGAGAGCAAACACTTCTGTCGGTGTCATGGCAATCTGCGTTACATTGTTATACGCAAAATGCGTCGTCCACCGTTGAGCAGGAACGAATCCGCAGAACAGCAAACAGAGAACTGATAATATATATTTCTTGCCTTTAAGCACTATTGTTTCAATATTTCCACCAATTTTGCCAACGCTCTTCCGCGATGACTGATACTATTTTTCACTTCTGCCGGCAATTCAGCAAAGGTCTTATCATATCCTTCAGGAACAAATATCGGGTCATGACCGAATCCGCCTTCTCCGCGTTCTTCTGTAGCAATAGTGCCTCTTACCACACCTTCTACTTGAATGGTTTTGCCGTTCAAAATCAAAGTAATTACCGTTCTAAACTGTGCACCTCTATTCTCAACACCCGCCAATTCATGCAATGCTTTGGCACGGTTGGAAAGGAAAATCTTTTGCTCCGGACCGCTTGCGCCGGACCAACGAGCCGTATAAACGCCGGGCTTGCCATCCAAGGCATCTATCTCCAAACCCGTATCATCCGCAAAAACACCATCTATTCCTATCGCTTCAGCTTTGATTCGACTATTCTCTTCCAAAGTCGCACCGGTTTCCTCTATCTCGGCGGTAAAACCGATATCGCGAAGACTCAGCACTTCCACTCCGGCCGGCATAATCTGCCGAACCTCTTCCAACTTATGGGCATTATTTGACGCAAATACTAATCGCATACTTATTTCTCTACGCACACTACGCGAATTTGGGCACAAAGATACAAAAAATTTTGCAATATGCAAAAAAAATAGTAACTTTGCACCCGAAAATCATATAAACTAACATTTATTATGAAAAGAATAACACTTTTGACTGCTATTTGCATGGCTTTGACCATAGGTGTCAATGCACAAGTAAATCAAATGCTTGGCAATTGGAAAACAGTGGATGATAAAACCGGAGAAGTGCGTTCGATTGTCAATATATATCGTGCCGCGGATGGACTTTATTACGGTAAAATTGCCAAACTCCTTATCGAAGTACCGGTCACTGTTTGTACACCGTGCCAAGGAGAGGATCATAACAAACCGCTCGAAGGACTGGTTATCATTCGCGGAATGAAAGAAGAAAACGGTGAATTGCGCGGTGGTAAAGTGCTCGACCCCGAATCCGGTAAATTCTATTACGGTAAGATTTATCTCAAGGATGGAAAATTAGTTCTCCGTGGTTCGTTGGACAAAAGAGGTTTGCTTGGCCGTAACCAAACATGGCTTAGAGCCAAATAAATTAATCTTTTGTGAAAATAATGTCAAAACCACGATAAGACTACGACAAAACCACGATAAAGTTACGTGGAAAAGTAGAAAACAAAAACGAGGTCCTCAAACCTCGTTTTTTCGTGTTGCGGAGGATGGGATCGAACCACCGACCTTCAGGTTATGAGCCTGACGAGCTACCACTGCTCTACTCCGCGATACAGCACTTTTTTCAAATGCGGGTGCAAAGGTACTGCTTTTTTTTGACATACGCAAACTTTTTGAGCTTTTTTTTGCGAAATTGAATATGTTTTGACTTCATTTACAACAAAAGACGGCTCGCTTTCGCAAGCCGTCCCTTGTTTTTCGGACGAATTTCTATTTTCGTCTGGTGAGGTCTTCCATTATTGGAAGATTGCCACCTTGGTTGCTTGACCACCGCCTGTTACGATATACAGACCGTTGCCTAAGCTTCCGTTGAGTTCGGTTACATCACGGCCGTTGAAGTCGTAGATGCGGATAGCCTGATCACTCAGGATGGTTCTGCCATCTACTACTATCTCAATGCCGGTCTTATCCTCTTCCCATTGAGCCGTCAGCGTCAAATCCTCTGCCGGCATCGTCTCTGGAATAATGTTATCCCAGCCGAGGAAGGTGAAGTGAGGCTTCGTAGGATCTGCAGGAGCGATAATCTCTGCGCCGTACTTAACCAGACCTTGTGTAAACTCACCTTCGCCGAACTCGCCTCCGTCGGTATCCCAGGTCAGCGTGTAGCTGTTACGCAAGTACTTGTATTCGATTACCAGACTACCATTGCCAAGGATGTTGGCTACCTGGGCATCAGGAGCGGTGAATCCTTCTATCGGGTCTGCTACAGGGCTTACCTCTGCACCGGTCGTACCGCTCAACTCTTGCTCTGCGAACAGGGTGAACTCATCGTCCTCAATGTTCTGCAACAGGATACGGACAGTGTACTTCGTGTTCGTATTAGCCTCAAAGAGAGCTACAATTGATTCGGTGTTCTCATCTACTACGATGGTGCGCTCTGCGCCGTCGGTGCTACCGTCGCTCCAGCCGCTGAAGGTATAACCCTCATTAGCCTCTGCTGAGATAGTTACCTCGTCACCGTAAGAGTATTCATCCTTTGCAGGATTTACTGTTACAGTACCCTTCGTCTCGTCTTCGCTGGTGAAGGTAATGCCGTCGAATGTCTCTGCCTCCCATTGAGCTAAGAAACTCAATGAGTGTGATGGCATTGTTGCAGGCACATCTGCGCCCCAGCCGAGGAAGATATGACCTTTCTTCTCTGCCTCTGCAGCTTTGATCTCTGCGCCATACTTCACTTCGCCTTCTGTACGGCCGTTGTCAAGCAGCTGACCGCCGTTCGCATCCCAACTCAACGTGTATTTGTTACGTATGTAGTTGAATACAAAGACTGTACTTCCGTTACCGGCTATCGTTTGTGCCTCTACTTCCGGAGCAGTGAAGCCTTCCAGTTCAGGAGCTGCAGGTTGTATGCTCTCACCTGTTGTACCGCTCAATTCCTGCTCATCTAACAGAGTGAAGTTGTCATCCTCGATATTCTGGAGGAAGCGACGGATCACATACTTGATTCCGCTCTTCGGAGTGAAGGTGGCAGTAATGGTGGTGTCACCGGCTATCGTTACTACGATGGTCTGGCTTGTCTCGCCATTGCTCCAGCCGTCAAACTCATAACCTTCATCCGGAGTAGCAGTAATGGTTACGGTCTCGTCATAACTGTATTCGTCTTTATCAGGACTAACGGTTACTGTTCCGCCTTCTTGCGCACCGGAAGGTATATTCACGTTGCTGAAGGTCTCGGCATTCCACTGTGCCTTGAATGCCAACGAACCTGCAGGCATCTTAGAAGGAACTTCTGCACCCCATCCGAGGAACTCATAGCCCTTACGAGCTACTTGTGCCGGAATAATCTCTGCCTCATACTTAACTTGGCCTTCTGTGTAACCGCTGTTGGTGAACTCACCACCGTTAGCATTCCATGTCAGGCTGTAAGAATTACGTACGTAACGATATTCGATTACCAACGAACCGTCAGCAGCAATCTTCTTCGTTTGAGCAGAAGGAGTGGTGAAACCTTCGAATGTAAGTGGTTCTGGAGTTACATCGGCACCTGTTGTACCACGAAGTTCCTCATCTGCACCTTCTTGTACGAACTCACCGGTCAACGCCTCTTTCAAGTGACGAACGATATACTTCGTATCTGTATTCGGCTTGAAGTTCGCTACAATAGCACCTGTGTTCTCATCAACAACTACTGTGATAGTCTCAGAAGTCTCGCCGTTGCTCCAACCGTCGAAGCTGTAACCTTCATTGGCATCTGCCGTTACGGTTACTTCCTCGCCGTAACTGTAACTGTCCTTGTCGGGACTTGCAGTTACAGTACCCATCGTCTCATCCGAAGAGTTGAACGAGATATTGTTGTAAGTATCTGTCGTCCATTGAGCTACACATGTTACGTCGTTTGCCGGCATTGTTGCAGGAGCTGCAGGATTCCATCCGTGGAAAGTGTGACCTTTCCATTCAGGATCAGCAGGAGCTATGATAGAAGCACCGAACTTCAACTCACCCTTACTGTAAGGCTCATTCAATGCATCACCTCCGTTTACATCCCATGCGAGTGTGTATTTATTACGGATATATTGATAAATGATTGTCAACGAACCGTCTGCAAGGATATTTGCCGTTTGAGCAGCAGGAGCTGTGAAGCCTTCATAAGTCTTACGCAACGGAGTTACAGAAGCACCGGTTGTTCCAGAAAATTCTTCCTCAACATCCAATGTGAAGTTGTCGTCTTCAATATTCTGCAATTCGTGACGTACTTTGTAAACGATATCACCCTTCTCTTGCCAGGTAGCAACATAGATTACATCCTCATCCGGCATTGTTGCAGGAACTGAAGGATCCCAACCAACGAAGTTGAAACCTGTCTGCTCAACTACAGGAGCTACGAGAGTGGTTCCGAAGGCTACGCTGCCTGCTGCAGTGTATTCGCCGGCTGCGCTGGTGATCGTTCCGCCATTCAGTTCCCATGCCAGGTTGTGGCTGTTGACTGTCCACTTGGCAAAGAGTTCTACATTACCTTCTACTACATCGCTCGCAAAGTTCCATGCATTGGTGCATGCGGCCTCTTTGTACCAGCCGCCGAAGGTGTAACCTACCTCGCTCAGTGCGCTCGGCTCACTAGCCAACAGACCATAACCGATGCTCTGTGGTACAGGAGCCGTGCCGTGACCGTTTGCATTGAAACTTACTGTATATTTATTCAATGTGGTCGAGAACTTAGCATTGTAGTCCTGTGCCTGGCTTACTTTTGCGATAGCGGGATCCCAACCATTGAAGGTATAGGTATACTGTGCATCAGCTGCCTTGGCAGGAGTCTCACCCTTGAATACAGGAGTAGCATCGTAACGAAGTGTCTCACGCTGTTTCTCAATACCCTCTACCAAGAAGCGGATCTGGAATGTCAGACGGTTGTAGTAGATATCCACTACCGTGCTTCCGTCACCGGCGATGATCTTCTCTTCGAATGCCAACTGCTCAAAGCCGTCATACACCTTGGCTACATCTGCAGCATTTGTCAATGTGCCCGTTGTACCTGTTCTGTATTCTGCCGGCAGTTGCTCGGTGTACTCATCGTCATTGAGGTTCTGCTTCCAGAAACGAACGGTATAACTGATATTCGTCTTCGGGCTGAAAGTTGCTGTCAGAGAAGTGGTGCTCTCTGTTACGGTAATGGTGCGCTCAGCTTCTTCATTGCCATCGCTCCAACCACTGAACTCATATCCCTCGGCTGCCGTGGCGGTAATTGTCACATTGTCACCGTAGGTATATTCGCTCTTCTCTGGATTAACGCTTACCGTTCCTTCATTCTCGTCCTCACTCGTGAAGGTGATGCCCGAGAAGGTCTTAACCTCCCATTGTGCCACGAAGGTCAAAGGCTCAGCCGGCATTGTTGCAGGAATAACAGAAGGATTCCAACCAAGGAAGTTGCTTCCGGTCTTCGTTACGTTCGCATTGAGAGGAGCTGTAATGGATGCACCGTACTTCACATCACCCTTGGTATAATTACCGCTGATGTTTCCGCCGTTGGCATCCCATGTCAACGCATATTTGTTACGTGTGTAGTTATAGGTCACTACCAGACTACCGTCTGCGGCAATTGCTACGGTCTGCGCGATTGGAGCAGTGAAACCTTCGTAGTTCTTCACGGCAGGAGTTACCTCTGCACCCGTCGTGCCGGTCAGGTTCTCACGGTCTGCCACTACCTCTGTGTAGTTGTCATCCGCAATATTCTGCTGGAAGTGCTTAACCACATATGCCGTATTCGTGTTCGGCGTCCACTGAGCAGTAAACTCAAGATCGTTATCCGGCATTGTAGCAGGAACGACACCATCCCAACCTGCAAAGGTATAACCCGTGCGGGTAGCAGTCGGAGCCGTGATAGCTGCACCGTAGGCTACCGTTCCGCTGGTATAGCTGCCACTCAGTGTACCGCCATTGGCGTCCCAACTCAGGTTATGCGTGTTAGCTGTCCACTTTGCGTACAGGATGGTATTGGCTGTCACCACATCACTCTCAAAATTCCATGCTGTTGCACAACCTTGCTCTTTGTACCAGCCGCCGAAGGTATAACCTGCCTCGCTTGGATCTGCAGGACGGGTTACCAGACTACCCTCTGATAGTCTCTGGCTCTCAGGAGCGGTTCCATGCCCGTTCACATTAAACGTTACGGTATAGGAACGTAGTGTATCAAATACTGCCGTGTATGTCTTTGGCGCTTTGGCTGGGATGATAGTCGGTGACCATCTGTTAAATGTAAATTCATATTCATCTGTTGCCTCGCGTGTAGGAGTGGTTCCTCTATATGCCGGAGTAGCCATATAACGTAAGGTATCGCGTTGTACAGTCATATTATTGACTATAAACGATATTGGGTATGAGCGACGGTCATAGTAGTATGATACCACCTTAGGATTCGTGCTGGTATTATTGTCTGCCAGCGTAATTGTTTGAGCCTCCGGATAATAGAATCCTGTGTAGGAGTTACGTGGAACCTCTATGGTCGCGCCACTCTCACCCGTTGCAGTAACAGACTCCTCTAACGTGTAGCCACTACCCTCTACATCCTGCAGGTAGAAATCTGCACGATAATAGCGTGGGTCAGTATCACCCGTAGGGGTAACTTCCGCATCACTCTCGTCATCATAGATATACGCATATACATCCGAGTCAACATAGTACTCTTGTCCCGTAGCATCTGACCACCTAATTGTTGCGTGGTAGATGTAGTAGGTCATGTTATATGTACTTCCATTATACGTCTGACGCTTTGTTGTTGTGCTCTTATATGTCAGAACGAGAGGTTCTATAATGGTAGTACCCATAGTGTACGTACCAGAGGCAGTAAACAATGCGCAAATATATGGATTATGCGTACCTGTCAAAGCGGTGGCAGACGGAGCAGCGTCTTCCTGAATATATACAAATGGATAACTCGTTGAAGCAAATACATAACTTCCGCTTGTATTCATTAATTGGAAGAACCAATCCCAATCGGGATCCATACTCTCATCATCCTCATAATAGTTGAAGCGGTTTGCATAGATGAAGTCTGCTGCAACTTGTATTGCTGCCTGTGGTGCCACATGCTGATACATTGCAATGTTTATCCTACGCACGTATAGATAATACATATTATTGCCTGAAGTGGCTGTGTTAGTTACCACAAATTTTAGGTCTTCTCCATGCAACTTATTCTTATTCGTGAACGTATATGACGCATCGCTTGTCGTTAGACTCTGAGCATCACCAAGTGGTGTGTCACCGATAAACGCTTGGATTGTACCGGAAACACCTGCACTGGCATTAATTGTTATAGTCTGAATCAGACAGTTATTGGCGCTTGAAGTAGTAAAAGTAGCAGATGTACATTGTCTGTTTGTTCCGCTTGTAGCCCCAAACCTCTCTCCCTTGCCGTTTACAAAGCCGGTTGTCGTATTACCAGTAGCAGAAACCGTCCATGTATATGACGGCGTTCCGAAACTCTTACTACCAGTACCCAAGTACGTGTTGTTATTGGCCAGTGTAGCGGAATATGCAGGGCATGCACTATAGTCCTCTGTAGCCACTATTACAACCTCTACATCATCTATACACTTATCGGCAGGGACAGTTAAAGTTAACGTACCATTGCTATACGACTTGGTATAATTGCTTGCATCCAAAGTCTCATCACCTACTTTGACCGTCACAGTCGTGTTCGCATTTGTCAATGTGGCGAAGAATTCATCAGCTGTGAATGTTGCCGAGATGCCATCCGCTTGTGTAAACCATCCGTCTTCAGTACCGCCTGTCTGAACCGCTCCTGTCAGGGTGTAATCCAGCCATACTTTGGAATCTTCGGTCCAATAGCCATAGAGGTTCATGTCGCTATACGGATATACACGATCGCCCGGATAACCGGCAGAATATAGACTACCGTTGCTAGCCATATAAATCCATCTCTGGAATGTCCAGCCCGGATCATTATTAGCACTTGGCAATACGATACCCGCGCCCTTGCTTTCCTCACGCAGCGAGGTTTCTTCACATGTACCATGACCGCTCCATGATGGTATCTCATCCATAAAGTCGCTCCAATAATAAGGAGCACCCTCTTGCTCTGCCAACTCGGTAATTTCAGCGTTCAAATCAATCGTAGAGATAAAGTTCAGTACATAGCCGTCAGGTACAACTACTGCGTACAATGTCAAATTACGCATAGGCGTATAACTATCGCCTGCTTGGCCTACATTCGCTTTCTTGGAGCCTTCCAAGTCCGTCCATCCGAGGAACAAATAGTTCTCTGCAGGAGTTACATTTGGCAGGGTCGTGCTTTGTCCGACTGTCGATTGCGTCCAAGTAGACGAACCGCTCAAAGTACCGTTGGTTACACTATATGTAATCTTGTACTTATCGCTTACATTCGGCACGATTCCGATAATCACGCCTTGCATCTCATTATAGGTTCCCGAACCCGAGCCTGCACCACCGGTACCCGGGTTTAGACTATTAACGGTAAACCAACCATCGTAGCTGCCGGACCAGCCCCAATTGAAATAGAACTTGTCCGTAGAAGTATCATATCCATCACAAACGAAACTGTGACCGGAATTACCTCCGTAACCGCTGTACATGATCGGGCGTCCCTTGTCCAATTCTGCACGTAGCATTGCCTTCCAGTTGGCATCAGTCCAGGAAGAATAACCCGATGTATAGTTGCCAGTATTGCCACTACGGCTATAAGCCTTCAGTGAATCAGCATCATATTTAAAATAATTCCATAGCGCATTGAACGCACAGGCCTGAGTAGTGTTTCCATTGCGGAAAGGAAGGGTTTGCGCACCCGAGCCATCGGAACCATAACCCATTTCTACAGATACGCCTGCATGATACATCAGTGTTGCTACTGCTGTCTTTTGGGCAGTAGTAGAAGATCTATAAGTATCCTTCATATTTGCCCAATCATACGTTGTATTGGCAAAGTTTACATTGTGACTTGTTCCACTCTCGCTGTCATAATAGGACTTACTACCTTGACCTTGATTCGGCCATTCCCAATAGTTCATCACTTGTGACATGGCAGTAGCCACACAACCGGTGTACCTGTTGGACGGGCATAAGTTGTTGAAAGGAGAACCTTGATCCCATTGGGTTGTCATCAATGGGCCAACCACTGTGGCTGCCTTGGCTTTGCGAATACCACTGCGAAGTTCGCTCCATTCGGTAGCCACCTCTGCCGTTGCAGTAACGCCTGCTTTAATCGCAGCGTCAATCTGGCGGCTGTACATTCCCAACCACCATTTTAGGTTGTCAGGCATATTGTCAGGGTCAAAGGATCCTGTTTCAGAATACGCCAAAACAGGCTGAATAGCATCATCTGATGCCATAATAACCCAACCTTCGCCATCTTCGTTTTGAAGTACAAAGAACTGGTCTTCTACTATCAATTCATCCTTCAACTCAATCGTTTTGAACTTAGTTGAAGTCAACTTGGTTGTAGATGCCGACGGCGCTTTTCTTGCAGAACTGCTCTGCGTCTTTGCCGAAAGGAAACTGCTTGCCAATGTGGCTGCTTCTTCCTTGCTCACTTCAGCTGCCCATGTGGTCACGGACAGCATAGCTGTGACTGCGGCAATGAAAAAAGATAAAAATCGTTTCATACGCTTTTAATTTATTGTTAATAATGTTGTTTGTTGGTCAATTTTTAACAATTTTTGCGTGCATTAGGGAATACACAAACAGACCCAAAAGGTCAATTTGGCGCAAAAGTACTACATTTTTTGCACTTATGCAAGAAAATTACGAAAAAAGTTACAAAAAAGTGCATTTTTTCTATCTTTACTTATCAAAATGCACTCTATTTATTCAAAATTGTAGGAATCTGAAATATGAAATGTTGTATATTACTCCACCCGCAAGCCGGATGTTGTATATACTGCCCCATTTCGGATAATAAACAGTTGACCGTCACGGAGAATCTTTTGACTCTCGACTCTTGACTCTCCATTCTCGACTTCTTCTACACCGTGAGAAGTGTAACCTATCTTTTTGTCCATCCAGTCAAAGCGTTTCCTGATATAGTTACGCACATTCTCCACCTCCGCATCATAACTACCCCATAATCGCGGATTTTGGTGAACATAGGTATTCATAATCGGCCAGCGAATAAAATTCAGTCGTTGTGATTGCTCCAGCAGTTGTGCTTGGCGGTCCACATAATCCAGCATATTGGCTTTGGTCAATCCGTTCTGACGAGCCGCAGCCCAGATATCATACAACATCTGCTTGCCCGCCGCACTAAAAACCACCTTATCCGTCAGCGCCTCCATATAACCTACGGTGCTTCCGCAAGTACGGTAGATATAATCGGTTTTGTTGTTTATCGGATAGGTACGGTCGTCATTCTCGAATGCCAAATCAAAATCCCACACCGGACCGGTATAAATCATATTGTCCCCTCGCTGTTTGTACATATACACGCTCCAGTAAGTATCGGTATTGCCGGATAACTCGCCTACCAAGAAATGCCGCAAGAATGTATTCCGGTCCAAATAGGTATCCGGATGACTTTCCATCAGATTGTATTGATTCCGGATATAATTATACTGCTCCGAAATGATCTCGTCGCCATCAGGAGATTTAACCGCCACAGGTGTTCCTTTGGATGAATTGAAACTCACTTCCTCGTCATACGCGTAAGCATCAACCTCTATCAGATAACCTCCTGTCAGCGCTGTACCGCTCTTGTCTTCCGGCAGAATCTCCGTTATATCCACACGACCTTTGCGAACTTCTATCTGGTCGCATAACTGATAGCAGCCTTGATATTCGCCGTTAAGCACCACATCCACATACGCGCAGAAAGGAGTATAAGGCATTCCAAGACGACGGCTTAACTCAAATGCCAACTGATTCCTCATCAGTGTCTTGTCTCCGTAATTATTGATCAGTGTCCATTTACGCGCGCTCGCGGGCGATCCTAATATACTATGCTTCTGAGCGAACTTGATACGGTATGGTTTCTTCGGAAAAGAAAGAGAAGCATTTCCGCGCAGACGAATAGTGGCTGAATCGGCTACCTGCGTACGTCCGTTATTCGAGATGACGGTTATGTATGCCGGGATATCCGTTACCTTGTCTTCCGGTATTTGGCCATTCTCCGTGTGAATACTAACCACCGGCAGATTGGTCAATTGGCATAACTGTGCTGTAGAACCCGCACCGACATTTCCCTTAAACCGCAGTTCCCTCACACGGCATCGCTGACCGTCAGGACCTACATAACGCACATACCGAAAGCCCTTTGTGCAAGATATCTGCGCATAATTCATTTGCCCCACCAACGATTCCTCACTGATAATCTTCAGCGGCACAGCATCTAAAAAATCCGCTCGGTTAGCACCTTCGAAGACACCCAATAACGAACGCTTGGAACTCTCATAAACTTCCCAACCGACACTCGTGATGACGTATGCTCTGCCCAAATCCAGTCCTACCCATCCGAACGAACTGACAGAGGCCTGAAAATAAGTATCCGAATTCCCGTCAAAAGCTTTGGATGCCTGAGACGCACCCTCTGAACTGATAGGAGCACCGCCTAACACTGCATCCGCATACACCGACAACGAAAGCAACGCTGTTAATATGACTACCCAACCGCGTCTCATTCAAATAATTTCAAATCGGCATCGGTTATCACACCTTTGGATTTTTTCTTGCCGTCGGAGGATTTGGGCCCTTCATTGGCAGAAGGCGCACTCTCTTGCTCAGGAGCACTGACTTTTGACGCAGGAGCACCAAGATAAGAAAGAATAATATCTCTCGTCTGCTGGTCCGTCCATTTGCAACTGTCTGCTATCCACTCCAGATACGATTTATCGATTCGCAACATTGTCTCGATGCTCTCGCCTTTGTGCGCCCCCATATTCAGATAATAATACTGTCCGCGGCGAGTCAACCATCTGTCGAAACTGACAAACTGAAAATCCTCTTGTTGTGTCCAAGCCCAACCGTGGTTTTGTATCTGCGCCTTGAATACTTCTATCGTCGCCAGCACATCGTCCAGCGAGTTATGCGCACCCTCGAAAGGATGACCGTAATACCGCGTATAAGCGGCTGTCAGGTTGCAAGAAATTCGATTCTCGTCCGTCACCTCCTCAGGCTGAGGATAAGTCTCTGCCACATGTTTGCGTTCCAACAACAAAGCATCGTACCACGTGCGCTCAAAATCAAAATCTTTGCCTATCCGCTGCAGGTTAAAATGCAGTATCGGTGCATCAAAACCGTTCCCGTTGTACGACAGCATATCACAATCGGCGGTGAAAGCAACCAAATCATCATACACGCTGCGCAAAGTCACACCGTTTTCCAACAAGAACTGCTTGCTGATATGGTGCACTGCTTCTGCTTCGGCGGAAATAGTAAACGGCACTTCCGGCAACAGATACCAGTCGCGTGTGTCTATCTGTTCCCACGTCTCCGTGTCCACTTTCACCAACGATAATTGGATGATATGGTCTTTCTGAACCTCTAAACCGGTCGTCTCGGTGTCAAAACAAACAATTTGCATTATTGTACTCCGTTGGTCAAATTATGATAGTCATGCAGACTAAGATTATCGCTGACGTATTTCAGGCTGTGCACTTTTGCAAATCCCATTGCCGCAATGAATGCCAGTTCCATGTCGAACACGCAATCATGATAATCCGACTGCAGCACAAAATCGCAGTTTGTATAGCACATCGCGCGAAGAACGGATGAGTCAGGCAAGGTCAAAAGTTCAAGAGGCAATTTCGGTTCGTCGTAACGCACGTTAGGATGATTCAACTGCACTTCGGTCACCTGAGCCCATGTGCCAATCTCAAAATTCGCACTGCCTGCATAACCGATATTCAGCAATTCAGACTCACGCGGCAGATCTTGCAATGCACGGATAACGTTTATTGCACCCACACCGGTGTATATCACTTTTGCGTCACGCCATGACGCATCCAAGCGCACAGGTCCGTCACCCGCGAAACATTTCTCCAATAATTCTTTCTCGCCTTCTTCGGCTACTACGATATACTTTGCCATAATCTTTTTTCTTTTCTCTTTTAGCGCAGCGGTCTTTTCTCTTTTCGCGCAAATCGCAAATCGCAAATCACAAATGCGCGTTAGCGCACTTCCGCTCCTTGCGCATTGTACTCATGTCCGTTACGTTGGATGTAGAGCACGCCGTCGCGGAGAATCTTTCTCATACGTTTGTCAATTTAAATTTATTATTGAAAATTTATTGTCTCTAATCGTTAATTCCATCATTCGCATCATTTGCATCATTCCATCATTTCATAGCTGGGGATAAAATAATGCTACGCTGTGGATAAATTATAATTAATATTTTCGCCTACGGCGGCAATTACCTCCTTCGGAGGTGCGGATATGCCCTAAAGGGCAACGTTAAATTTATTTATAAGTAGGCCGCTTAGCGGCATAGATGCGAGAACTCGTCAGAGTGGATTGCCGTCGAAGGTATTTTTAATATTTTTGTTATTTTTGTATATTTTCGTAAGTCGCAAAGCGACGCATTTTTCTTTTCTCTTTGAACACCCGTACTGAAAAGAAAAATCGTTTTTGATGTTTTCTTGTCGACGGAATTATAGTTGGGCATAAGCAGTTTACAACTGCTGCGGGATGGACTGTTAAGGCGCGTTGGGAGCTCGCTCACAAACGCGAATTAAAAGGCTGTTACGCTCAGGCCGCGTAGGCCGACGGACCAACTATTATTACGGAGACGTTTTCCAGAGCGAAGCGAGTTTTCGATTATTTTTATTATAATTAAATTACTTTTATTATTTTTGTATATTTTTGAACAATAATGGGGTCCTCGAAAATCTCTGATTTTGGGGGAGAGCACTAGGTTGTTCCCGATTAGCGGGAAAAACCGCTACAGGGAAAAAGGCTCCTCCAATGCGACTGATTGCCGAACGCGATGCAAAGGTACTGCTTTTTTTCCATATATGCAAGCGCTTTGGCAATTTTCATAAGAAAAAGAGTAATTTTCGTAACCCAATAGAACATTTCATGTCGAATCTGTTTCAACCAGGAAACCTCTCGGAACCCTTGAAATGAAACTTGCACTTTTCACTTTTAATTTTTTGCGTTCATAAATTTGCCCATGTGCAAAAATTATACTACTTTTGCACTCGATTTC
>JAFPYI010000027.1 GCA_017412245.1 Paludibacteraceae bacterium
GTTCTCGCCGGAGCCACACAGGGCACAGCCGGACTCTCCATGTCTGCCGCCATCGCCGTCTCGCTCGGTATAGCCATCCAGAATATCCCCGAAGGCGCTATCATTTCCATGCCTATGCGTGCAGCCGGCAACAGCCGTGCCAAATCCTTCCTCATCGGTTCGCTCTCCGGCATCGTCGAACCCATCGGCGGACTGCTCGTCATCCTCTTGGCGGCATGGCTCACACCTATACTTCCGTATCTCCTCGCCTTCGCCGCAGGAGCAATGCTGTATGTGGTCGTCGAAGAACTCATCCCCGAAGCCTCGCAGGGCACCCACTCTAACCTCTCCACCATCGGTTTCGCTATCGGCTTCGTGCTGATGATGGTTCTCGATGTAGTATTAGGATAAACAATATGTACGAACAACTGAAATTAGATAACCAACTCTGCTTCCGTCTTTATACGGCGGCACGTTTGATTGCCGGTGCGTATGGTCCCTATTTCGAAACCTTAGGAATCACGTACCCGCAGTATTTAGTACTGATGGTATTGTGGGAGAACGACCGACAGCCTGTGAACGACATTGCTAAACGTTTGCATTTAGAGACCAATACCGTCACACCTCTTCTTCAACGCATGGAACGACTTGGTTTAGTGACTCGTGTCAAAGGTGAAGTAGATACGCGGCAACGCTTTGTCTGCTTGACTGAAAAGGGCAAAGCAATGGAGGAAAAAGCGAAAGAGATTCCTCTTCGTTTGGGTGAAGAGGTTATCAAATATGTATCCGAAGACGAGCTGAAAGCCACAATCCCTGCACTTGACAAACTGATTGAAGGTCTAAAGCACACCGAGAAATAATCACCATTTTTTCTTGCGTATCAAGCCTCCGATAAGACAAGCAAGGATGTAGAACGGATAGAGGAATTCGAGTAGAAGAGCCGTAAAGAACAGGCCTACCCCATGCCCCTCCCTATAAGGAGGGGTTATTCTTTTTCTTATCAAACTATACTCTATCGGGAATTTGATGAGTATAATCAATGGACAAAGGAGTTGCAGAAGGTTAGCGGTCATGACCAATGCTCCGCAACGGATGATGTCCGTGTCTGTGTATTTAGGTGCTTTTCCCGCCCATCGCATGCGTTGACGGAAGAAGGCACGCCAAGTGGTAACAGGATGAACGATAGCTGTATAATCGGGTTCGTCGATGACGGCAATCTTCATATGTCTGCGTTTCATAGCCTCGAGCAAGAACATATCGTCTCCGGACGGAATCTCCGGGTGGAGGTCTTGCTCACAGGTTAGCCATGCTTCGCGACGGACAATAAGATTTGCTCCGGAACACATGACGGCTTTGCCTGCTTTGGCTGTACGCATTGTCAGTTCTTGAATAGCAGCGTATTCGGCAATCTGTAAAAGCGGAAGTATGCCTACCCTGTTCTCCTCTGGATGGAGAGGGATTTCCATTTTTAGCGGGAGGATAATCAGATTGGCTTCGCCGAATTTGTTATTTGTGATTGGGGATTGGTTTGCGGCTTTCGGCCAAACGACATCATCGTCATGGAGCCAGATATATTCCGCTTTGGCCGCATGAATGAGTTTGGATAGTGCGTGTTTTTTGCCTTTATTATCATCATTTATGCCCCTTTTGGGTACTACGTTCTCATATAGAGACCAGGTTTCGTTGCCGTGTCGTTGCCGTGTCGTTACCGTGTCGTTACCGTGTGGATAACGTTTTGGACAGGTAAATGACTCGTTATTGGCAGGTAGCAGTTCCGAGATTTGCTGCACGAAAGCAGGATAACTCTTTGCGATGATGGTTTGAAGAGCCGATGTTTCAGCAGGTAGTGTGATATAGTCAGCTGCGATAAGTGCCATGGCCATACGATGGTCATTGCGGACTTCGTGGTTTTGAACAGCTTCTATTCGGTCGGATTCCTTGTAGTGCAGACGTTCTGTACCCGTGGCATGCAGAGCGATATTCAGCCGCTCACAGGTTAAGGCAATGGCTGGATAAAGGTCCGGGCAAGAGGTAAAGTCAATAGAGAAGGCTTCTCCCCGCCCCTTCCCTAAAAGGGAGGATGTTAAAATTGCGCCTTCTGGTGTGAATGTAGTCTGCACGCCAAAGTGCTGAGCATAGATATCAGCAACGATTCGGTCGCCCTGCAGGCTCTCGTCTGTCAGTCCCGCCAAGAGCAGTTCTCCTCCATGAATAGCGATGTATTCATACCAGAAAGCGGCAGATGACCAGTCTCGTTCTATGCCTAACCCCATCCCTTCCTTAAAAGGCAGGGAACCTTTGTCAGCGTATATCTTCTGTATGTTGCGAGACATCGTGATATAAGGAGACTCGTTGGGAGCAACGGGGATTGCTTCTCCGTGGAGGATGAGTGCAGAAGTGGTTTGTGTTGTCGGTTTGCCTTTGCGCTCCATGAGTCGCGCATCACCGGTAAGCGTAATAGGTTCACCGGGATAACATTTGTCCAGATGGACTTGCAGGAAACGCAAAGCCGTGCCACAGTTTTTGAGGTTTAGAGTAATGCCTACCCCCTCCCTGAAAGGAGAGGCGATTCGTTCTTTTGGTGTACCAAAGGTATCCCTGATTTGCTGAAGTGCATCGTGTAGTACGATGACATCATCGGGCATATCCGAAGAGACCCGCATAAGCGGATCTCCATGGATAGCTTGCAATAGTAATATTCTATTCGCTATACTTTTCGATATCGGAAGTGTGATTCCTTTCACGTCATCGTTTTTAGTTTACCGAAGGCAGCGGACTGTAGTCGCGCGAATAACGCAAGTGCTGGTCAACATAACCTTCCGTGAAATCAATCTTAACGTCCGTGATGTTGCCGTCTTTGTCCTTCACCGCCGTGTAAACCGGATTGACGAACCCTTTGTACGGAGCGAGATTGAGTTTCTGATAGCGCTCACGAATCTCCTTATGGAGGTCTTGGTTCACTTTGACGGCATAGGCTTCAACGAAATCTTTTGCGGTCTCATAGTCTCCTTCAGATGTGATGCCTTGTATGATTGCCAGCAGTTGTCCGTACAAGCGACGCAAACCTTCGTAGTCGTTGATTTGCATAAAATGCTTGCCGTCACGTTCAATAATTTCTACTTCGGGATTTTTCGGGTCCACATTCGCCAAGACCCAGTTAGCGATGAGTTGACGATTACGCATGTGCGCTTCCTCGATATCCTTGCCGGGTTCGATACGCACGAGTTGCGTCATAGCACCATTCATCATCTGCTGATAGTAGCCAGCCTTATAAGCGTCCATATTCGGCAGCAAGCCAAGCTCCACGAGTTTCGGGTCCGCGAGATAATAGAGTCCGAAGAGGTCAGCACGTGCCTCTTCAATCGTCGAAGCATGCTCTTTGAGTGCATCTTTGCTTACTCCGGGTTTGAGTTTACCAGATCCGTGTCCTACGCACTCGTGCAGGTCCGTATGCAGGTCATTGCATATCGCTCCGTATTGGTCATAAAGCGCACAAATCTCATCGTCTATCATGAACTCTTCGTTGAAGCCATTGCCTTTCGCAGCCTCGTTGTAAGCATGCATAAGGTTATCGATTGTCACGGATTTCGACCCATACTCTTTGCGAATCCAGTTGGCATTCGGCAAGTTGATACCGATAGGCGTAGCAGGATAGCAGTCTCCGGCTAACATAGCCGCTGTAATCACTTTGGCGCTCACACCTTTGACCTCCTCTTTCTTGTACTCTTTAGCGGTTGGCGAGTTATCCTCAAACCACTGTGCGTTATCGGAAATCAGTTGCGTACGATGTGTCGCATTCAAGTCTTTGAAATTGACCATCGACTCCCATGTGCCGGTAATACCCAGCGGGTCAGAATAGGTCTCGGTAAAACCATTTACGTAGTCCACACGACTTTCAAGGTCTTTTACCCACGCGATGCAATATTCGTTAAAGAGCTTGAGGTCTCCGGTTTCGTTGAAGGCAATCATCTTCTCGATAGCTAACTTCTGCGCGTCGTTCTCAGCGTATTTGAGTGCTTCTTTGAGCCAGAAAACGATTTTCTCCAATGCCGCGCCATAAAGTCCTCCGACCTTGTACACTTGCTCTTCTATTTCTCCTTGTTCATTTTTGACCAGTTTGGAATTCAGACCAATCCACAATGGCTCAGGTGAGTTATCTTTATGCGCAGCATACCAAGCTTCTGCTTCAGCCTGCGTAACACCTTCACCATAATAGTTTCCCGCCGAGCCTGCCACCAGATCCACTCCATCTTGTTGTGTCATGCGTTTAGGCATAACAGCAGGATCGAAGATCACAGGTAAGATGTTCTCATCGTATTCAACACCTGCTTTCTCGCAAGCCGCCACGAACCATTCCTGTGTGAACTCCGGCAAGAACTTATCTTCGCTGTAATGGTGATGAATGCCATTACTAAACCACACACGTTTCAGGTAACGCTCAAAGGCGGCAAACTCGTCCGTGTTTTTGTCATACGGATAGTTGAGATAAAGTGATTCCAATGCTCTACGAATACGAAGATTATATCTTCCATTCTGGTCGAAGAGAATATCACGTCCCCACAGAGCCGCTTCACTCAAGCAATAAATCAATTGCTTTTGCTGCAACGTTAATTGGTCGAACTCCGGTACGTCATAGCGGAGAATCTCAAGGTCATAAAACTTATCCACGTTGTATTGGAATGTTTTTTGTTTCTGGCACGCACAGAATAATCCTGCTATTGCCAAAATGATTGCAATTTTCTTCATTAGATACGCTCTAATACTGTTTTTACTAATTCTTTGATACGCGGTTTATAGTCGGTATTAGCGGCTTCTATCTTACGCTGTGCTATCACACAGCAAACCGTCATTGCGCGATGTCCCATATGCAAAGCCAGTCCGGCAATACACGAGCCTTCCATCTCGTAGTTTGTGATACGTTGTCCTTCGTAACGGAAGGCAGTAATCTTCTCGTTGATATCCGGCACCGCCAAATCCACGCGGAGCACACGACCTTGAGGTCCGTAGAAACCATTGGCTGCAATCGTACAACCACGCATCATATCGTCTTTTGCAATACGGTCCACTAACTCAGGATTAGCAGCTACCACATAAGGTACAGCGGCTTTTTTAGGATAACCAACAAAATCAACAAAGGCTTTCTCGAAACCGAGGTCTGCAATTTTATCACGGTCATGATAGAAAGCAAGCACGCCATCAAAACCAATCGATTTTTGGCTTACGAGGAATGTGCCGAGAGGTATATCTTCTTGCATTCCTCCGCAAGTGCCGATACGAACGATATCCAACACTCGTTTCTCGGCTTTCTCTGTACGAGTAGCAAAATCGATATTCGCCAACGCATCAATCTCATTCATCACGATATCGCAGTTATCAGTACCGATACCGGTAGAAATACAAGAGATACGTTTGCCTTGGAACTTACCCGTGATAGTATGGAACTCACGACTTTGAACATCACACTCAATGGAACCTTCATCGAAGAAAGAAGCCACCATATTCACACGGTCTTGGTCTCCAACCAGAATAACCTTATCGGCCAAAAACTCCGGTTTGAGATGCAAATGAAACGCAGAACCATCAGCATTGATGATTAGCTGCGAAGCAGGGAAAGTTTTCATGTCACAAAATATTTTAAGGTATATATAACGATTTATTTATGCTTCACCTGAAGGGAAAGTCATCGGCAATGTAGAACCCGGAATCGGGCCACCGATAGGTTCTATCACTCCAAATTTCTTCTCGTACTGGGCTATATTGCTCTGCAGAGCACCAAGAAGTTTCTTGGCTTGGTCCGGTGTAACCACTATTCGTGATACGACATTAGCCTGTTGCAAACCGGGCATTATCTGCGCAAAATCAATAACGAACTCCGTAGGAGTGTGAGCAATAAGCGCTAAGTTCGCAAAATTACCGGTTGCTTTATCCGGTGCGATATTAATGTTTAATTTCTGTTCTGCCATAATTATATTCTTTTATATATATGTTTACCATTTTTTACCTTTAGGTTGCGGTACACAAAGCATCCAAAGCGATACTAAGGGAAGGAAGATATCCATTCCGAGTATGGCGAATGGCGTAAATCCGACTTGTCGCATTCGTTGCGCAGAGGCATTGATAATCGACACCAAAAGCACCCAACGAGTGACAAAAAAGAGAAGTGCACTACCTAATAGCATCCATCCTTTCGGAGTCATTACACCTGCTCGACATCCAAGATAAATCAGCAGTATCGTGAAGCAGTAAAACAAACCTCTGCATAAAGGTTCAAGCGTCAAACGCATCTTTGTCGATTCCCTGTAAGACGGAGATACTGACAGATGACGACGTTTCTGCTGGAACCAATCACGGAAGACCGTCTTGGAAGGCGACCATGTGTAGGCACTTGGTACTAATACAACCGCTGTGTTCTCTTTAGTGGCTAAGTGATTGACAAACAAATCATCATCTCCTGCCGGATTATCCATTAAGTGTGAGAATCCTCCGGTCTCAAAGAAAAGCGATTTTCTATATGCCAAATTACGTCCTACACCCATATAAGGATGTCCGCATAAAGCAGCTCCTAAATAATGCAAACCGTTAAAAAGTGTGTCGTAACGCACCAAACGATTAACAAAACCAGGCTCATCAAAATAGGCCCCGTAACCCAATACAATATCTGTTTTGGCATCTGCAAAACCTTCTATCATCCTACGAATCCATTGGTTGGAAGCAGGGACACAATCTGCATCAGTTAACAACAAATAATCGTATTGTGCTGCTTTTGCGGCTAAAGTGAGTGCTAATTTCTTAGTAGAACGCACGCGTGCACCACGAGGAACAAAAGTGGTGTGAAGACGGTCATCACGTAGCATATATGCCTCAATCACATCATGTGTATTGTCTTCTGATCCATCATCCACCACAATCACCTCATAGGTCGGATAATCCTGCGTCAACAATGCCTCCAGATAAGCGGATAGATTGACACTCTCGTTTCTGGCACACACCAAAATAGACACTCCGGGATATTCACTTAACGGTTTTGCGGCCTTCTTTCCGGGTCTCAAACACCGGGAAGGAGCGGCGAGATAGCGTGCATAGAAATACACCTCTGCCACAAAAAGCAAGAATAGGATTCCTATCAGCACCCAATCAACAATATTCAAATCTGCTAATATCAACGTTCAATCTTAATTTTATACGTGTGTGTGCTACTACCATCCTCTGCTTTGACCGTAATTACCCAAGGTTTGCCGTCAATTTCTCCCGGTACGATTGTCATCTCTTTGGAGTCTAATCTACGTCCACGGAAATTAACTTTCTTGCCTTTGATATTGGTCAACGAACCTATGCCACGGAAGGCTTCAATCTTAACATCTCCACTAATCTCTCCGGCCTTAAACACCTGAATATCAGCAGAATTAGGATTAAATCCTTTCCATTCTTTACCGGCAATAACGAGTTTGTCTATTTTAGACGAATAAATCAACTCTACATCGTCTACATACAATCCGTTCCCATCATACAGGCCGTCATTAGCGCGGAAAGCAGGATAATTACCCGCAGAGAAAATGACATTACACATAGATGGAACAGCATCGTTGAGATAATAGATTGGCACTTTGATTTGTGTCCACTCATTATACTTAGCACGCGCACGATACCAACCTTCAGCTATTTGTTTAGCTTTCACATCAGTTTCGCATTCGTTGCCGTCTAATGCCTGACGAATATCACTTTCTTCGTTAATCTTCTCTACATGCGTACAACCGCCCACTTTATTCTTGTATTTGGTTCCTTTGGCTGTGCCTGTCCATGAATAGAACAACAGATGGAAATCTTCCTTGTCGGTATTGGCTCCCGTACGTTTAATCCAAACGTACATGGAATCAGGACGATATTTCCAGTTAATTCCACCATAAGTTCCTGCAGTCGCAGTCTTAGTACTTAAACCATTCATGTGCTGCCAAGCAATGCCCAATCCGAAATATCCGGGACCGGTTTCTTTGATACCAAAAGCACCTACCTGACGGTCGGTTACATAAGCACAATAACCCGTACGACCCGGTTTTTGGTACATGAAAGTAAACTTAAAACCTACTTGTGCCACATTACTTCCATGCCAGTCTTTGAGCTGTACATCACCATTGAATTTGTCAGACCAGTTCTCAAAATGAGGATCCGGCAGTTGCTGTGCGTACAGAGACAATGTCGCTGCACACACAACGATGAGCGTTAATGCTCTTTGTATTCTTTTTTTCATATCTTTATACTTTTTACTTCATCTTCCATCAACGACGAGTTGAACCGGAAGACGAAGATGAGGATGAAGTGCGTGTGCTCGTCGAACTACTGGAACTACCCGAACGAGTGCTGGTAGAACGAGTGCTACTTCCACTATTAGTTGAGCGAGAACTATTATTATCCGTACGTTTTACCGTGGTAGTACGACCTGACGCATCTGTCGTCTTAATCGTCGTACGAGAAGTTCCGCTCTTGTTAACACGTGATTCGATAGATGTCGATGGTTGACGAGTTGTACTCGAAGTCGAAGACGGTTGACGAGTAGTAGAACTGCTGCTCGAAGTCGAAGACGGTTGACGAGTAGCGCTTGTGCTCGTTGTCGAAGACGGTTGACGAGTGGTAGTCGAAGTCGAAGACGGCTGACGAGTAGTAGTTGTGGTTGTCGAAGCCGGCTGACGAGTAGTAGAACTGCTGCTCGAACTTACACGTTCGGTTGTTCCGGATGTAGAACCGGTACGAGTACTTTGACGCTGAGTCTCTGTGCGCAACTCACCTGCATTACGTACTGTCACTCCTGAACCATTAGCTGTTAATGTATGTGTCACACGTTGATCAAACGATCCATTCGGATTTTGGTCTTGATAGTCATGACGTGTATTAGGTTGAGTCATGCTACCGTAACCGTTATAGAACGGATGTGACGGATAATCGCAGTGGTGGCAATAATGGTGGTTATGCATATATGTTTGCACATAAGCCTGATAATGAGTCAAGTAGATGGGTTTCGGTCTGGTGTAATAACCCGGCCAATATCCGTAATAATAAGGTGATAACCATGGATTATATACAGGACGACCAAATACATCCCACAATGGCGGACGTCTTACAAAAGTAGGACGAACGATGTAATTGTAACCATATAAATAACGATCACCGATAACCTCTACATACAGCACATCCGGACGACGCTCTGCAAGCAGAGTGGCTATATCCTGAAATACATTCGGAGCTAAACAAGCTTGAATCAAAAATGCATGATAACTGCCTTGACGAGTCTCAAGTACACGCAGGTAATCAATATAACCATCGCGGTTGAGGTCAAGGTTATTAATCATATACTTACTCGAGTTAAGCAGTTGCTCAAACTCTTGCACAGTGCGAGCCTCAGCAAAAGCAGCTGCTACTGCTTGCAAATCCAAATAGAACGAGATGTCCTCGTTAAAAGAGTTAACGGTAATCGTCTGCACCGTTGTTACTTTCGGCGAAGGAGTTGTTACCGTCGTTGTGTAAACCGTTTGAACAGGAGCTACCGGTTCTGCTGTAGGTGCTACGGTCCAAATACGTGTCCAACAACCACTCAGTACGAATGGGAGAATAGCTAATGATAATAAACGAAAACTTGTCTTCATAATTGTAAAATTTGGAGATTTATAATGTTTTTGCTACTTCTATTTCCTCAAACGATTCGAGTATATCACCTGCTTGCAGGTCATCGTATGCTTTCAAACTCAAACCGCATTCTGTATTCACACCGGCTTCTTTGATATCATCTTTGACGTGTTTCAACGAAGCCAAATCGGCTGTCTTGATGACGATACCGTCACGGATGACACGAACTTTATTGCCGCGTTTAATCTTGCCCTCACGAACAATACATCCGGCAATAGTTCCTACCTTGGAGATATGGAAGGTCTGCAATACTTCGAGTGTTGCAGTGACTTCTTCTTTCACCTCAGGTGACAACATACCGGCCATAGCGTCTTTCAACTCATTGATAGCATCGTAGATAATTGAGTAGATGCGAATATCCACTTCTTCTGCTTCGGCCATCTTGCGTGCTGTTCCTGTCGGACGCACGTTAAAGCCGACAATCATTGCATCGGAAGCTGCAGCAAGCATTACATCGCTATCGCTGATGGCACCAACGGCACCGTGAATGACATTAACTTGAATATTCTCTGTTGACAGTTTGATGAGCGAGTCCTTAATAGCTTCTACAGAACCATCCACATCCGCCTTCACAATCACATTCAGTTCCTTGAAATCGCCAATTGCCATACGACGACCGATCTCTTCCAAACCAATATGTTTCTTCGTGCGGATTGACTGCTCACGTTGCAACTGTTCACGCTTGTTGGCTATCTCACGAGCTTCTTGTTCCGAAGTCAGCACATTGAACTCATCACCGGCTTGCGGAGCTCCGTTAAGACCCAAAATTGAACAAGGTTCACCCGGACGAACTTCTGTAATCTTCTGGCCGCGTTCGTTGAACATGGCCTTGATACGACCATGATACGTTCCCGCAAGAACAATATCACCCATATGCAAAGTTCCGTCTTGCACAAGCAGTGTTGCTACATAGCCACGACCTTTGTCAAGCGAAGATTCAATAACCGAACCTTTGGCACGACGTTTCGGATTGGCTTTCAAATCAAGCAATTCTGCCTCCAACAGCACTTTCTCCAACAACTCGTAAACACCATCACCTTTCTTTGCGGAAATCTCTTGGCATTGATATTTACCGCCCCAATCCTCTACGAGGATATTCATGTTCGATAACTGTTCACGAATCTTGTCAGGATTAGCACCCGGTTTATCCACTTTGTTGATAGCAAAAACCATCGGCACACCTGCTGCTTGCGCGTGGTTGATTGCCTCGATGGTCTGAGGCATCACCGCATCATCGGCTGCAATAATGATAATTGCAATATCTGTTACTTTCGCTCCACGAGCACGCATGGCCGTAAATGCCGCGTGACCCGGAGTATCGAGGAATGTGATGTGTTGACCGTTCTTCAACTTCACATTATAAGCACCGATATGCTGCGTAATTCCACCGGCCTCTCCGGCAATCACATTCGCATTACGAATATGGTCCAGAAGTGAAGTCTTACCGTGGTCAACGTGACCCATCACAGTAATAATCGGACAGCGAGACTCGATATCTTCATCGTTAATCACCTCATCGGCATTAATCTCTTCTGCCACGTGCGCAGCCACGTATTCTGTCTTGAAACCGAACTCTTCTGCTACCAGATTGATGGTCTCTGCATCCAAACGCTGGTTGATAGAAACGAACAGACCAAGCGACATACAGGTACCGATGATTTTATTCACAGGCACATTCATCATGTTCGCCAAGTCGTTGGCAGTCACAAATTCTGTCAGTTTAAGAATCTTTGACTGCTCTTCAGCCTCCATTACCTCCAATTCATGTTTCTCACGTTCTTGCTCACGGCGTTCACGTTTATATTTGGCTGCATTACTCTTGCCTTTAGGCTGTTGCAGACGGCTCAGAGTCTCTTTCAATGCGCGTTCTACCTCTTCTTGAGTAGCCTCACGAGGTTGAATTTTCTTGCCTTTGTTGTTCTTACCCGTCTGATTACGTTTGTCGTTCGGATCTACTTTCGCAGCTCCGCCTTTGATACGCTCACGTTTGCGTTTCTCGGCTGCAGCTTGTTGCTGTGCCTGCTGAGCTGCTTGACGTTCCTCACGTTCTTTGCGTTTCTGCTCTTTAGTCTTCTTGGCCGGACGTGTAGAAGTATCTATGGAATCCAAGTCAATCTTACCAACCACTTTCGGAGTGGTCTTCAGAGCAGGCTTGCCTAAAGAGAAAATTTCTCTTTTCTCTTCTTCTGCAAGCTCTTCAACCGGCATTTCTTCGGCTGCTTTTTGCGCTTTCTTTGCTGCTTGCTCGGCTTGCAATCGTTCTGCTTCTGCCTTTGCCTCTTCGGCTGCTTTACGAGCCGCCTCTGCCTCTGCTTTTGCTTTCTCGGCTTCCTCTAATGCCTTACGAGCGGCTTCGGCCTTGGCTTTCTTTTCCGCATCAAGATCAATCTTTCCAACCACTTTTGGTTGAGGCACATTGGTCTCAATATGCTCCGGCTCGGCTTTCTCCACCTTCAAAGAAGGTGCAGCTATGCGCTCTTGACGCTCGGCCGCTTGACGGTCGGCCTCTAATTTCATAGCCATATCTTTATTGAACTCTTTCGCCAATAGCAGATAGAGGTCATCATCGATACGGACGTTAGGGTCTGATTCGATGGCACGGCCATGTTTCGCGCAGAACTCGGTCAGAGTCGACATACCGATATTCAATTCCTTACAAGCTTTTATTAGTTTTATCGCCATATAGTATTGTTTTCTGGGTTAATACTTTGGTTTAACTCCTTCCAAAGGAAGGCTTCGGGACACACCCGGATTATTCGAACTCTGCCGCTAAGATTCGGAGAACGTCATCTATCGTCTCTTCTTCCAAATCGGTCTGTTTGAGCAACTCTTCTTTACTCTTGCTCAATACATCTTTTGCGGTATCCAAACCGATAGCTTTCAGAGCGTCCAGTACCCATTGATCGATCTCGTCGTTGAATTCGTCCAAGTAGATATCATCCAAATCTTGGTCGTCCATTTCACGATATACATCAATTTGATAACCGGTCAGCATACTTGCCAGTTTGATATTGAATCCGCCCTTACCGATGGCCAAAGATACCTCATCGGGCTTCAGATAAACACGGGCAGTCTTGTTCTCCTCATCCAATTCCATCGACGAAATCTTAGCTGGAGACAAAGCGCGTTGGATGAACAGATTCGGGTTCTTCGAGTAGTTGATCACATCGATATTCTCGTTGCGCAACTCACGAACGATACCGTGAATACGTGCACCTTTAACACCCACACAAGCTCCCACTGGATCAATACGGTCGTCAAATGTCTCAACGGCTACTTTAGCGCGCTCACCCGGAATACGGGCAATATTCTTAATAGCTATCAGACCTTCCTTCACTTCCGGCACCTCTTGCTCGAAAAGGCGTTGAAGGAACAACGGGCTGGTACGACTCAGAACGATTCTCGGGTTCTGGTTTTTGTTGTCCACTTGTACAACTACCGCACGAACCATCTCGCCTTTGCGGTAGAAATCAGTCGGAATCTGATTCTGTTTCGGCAGGTACAACTCATTACCTTCCTCGTCCAACAGAAGCATCTCTTTCTTCCAAACTTGATATAACTCACCTGTCACTACTTGACCGAGCATATCGGAGTATTTCAAATACAGATTCTCTTTCTGCAACTCTAAAATCTTCGATGCCAAGGTCTGACGGAGATTCAGTATCATACGACGACCGAAACTGCTGAAATCAACTTTATCGGTTATCTCCTCACCTACTTCTGCCTCGTCATCCAATGCACGAGCGTCACTCAGAGAAATCTGAGTCTCAGGATTAGCCACGTCGTCATCTTCCATCACTAAACGGTTACGATAGATCTCCAAATCGCCCTTGTCAGGGTTGATAATCACATCGTAGTTCGCGTCCGAACCATACATCTTCGCAATCACATTGCGGAACGAATCTTCCAACACATTAATAAGTGTCTGCTTGTCGATTTTCTTAAAATCTTTAAATTCAGAAAAAATGTCAATCAGGTTGATTGATTCTTGTTTTTTTGCCATTTGTCTATTTAGAATTTTAAATCATATTTCACATATTTCGGTTCGTCATACTTCCATGTATGGGTGACGATTTGTTTCTCTTTGCGTTTCTTGCCTTCCACTTCCACTTTCTCTTCTACATCTACGCTGAATGTCTCTTCATCTACGCTCACAAGTTGACCGTAAATCTTCTTTCCGTTCACCAACATTTCAACATCATGACCGAGATTCTTCTCGTACTGCAACTTTGTCTTGAACGGAGCTGTCAAACTCACACTTCCTACTTCCAGAGAATAATTATTTTCTCCCTTCCCTTCAGGGAGGGGCTGGGGGTAGGCCCCATCCAATTTCTCCACAAGATATCTGTTCAACTCCGCGCAGAATTCTACATCCACGCCCGCAAGTCTGTCTATTTCAACCAATATATCATTCCCGCTGGACACTTCTAAAGTAACCAATTCATAATCCGTGCCAAACAGCTTCTCTTGAATGATTTTTTCGATTTCTTTCTTGTCTATCATAGCCTACTCTCCAAATATTATTGCATACTATTACTTCTCAAACTACCACTTCATCACCCCTTATTCTCAACGCGAGAGGGAACCTTTTCGGGTCCCCTCACTCATTTCACGCTGCAAAATTACTACAAAAGTTTGACATATGCAAGTTTTTGAGCAAAAAAATTAAATTTATTTAAGTTTTTGGTATGAAAACGCGCATATGAGCACGAACGTGCGACCGTAATTTCGCGCGAATGCACTACTTATTACTCTACTACCAAATTTCCTAATGTATATCCCTGATAGCGGATAGGAACTTCCATACCATGGTAAACTGTAACAGTATGTTTGTCAAATACTCTCCACACACTGGATGCTGTCTCGCCGATGGTAATCACTTCTTCTACATGACCCGGTAAAGCAACCAATGTAGAGGTAAGGTCCTTTGTCTCAAAATATAATTGTCTCGAATCACCAATAGTAAAGGTTGTTCCGGCAGGAGCAGCCGTGTAAACAGTGGTCTTACCGGACACTTCTTTGGTACGGATTACATCTTTCTCCTCTGTATACAAAGCAGCACCTATTGCCACCATATCTTTGGTTGCCACATTACTACCAAGCAGGATACCTACATTATCTCCGGCCTGCGCCTGATCAAGCGTCTTATGGAACATCTCTATTCCTTCAACTGTACTCTTAATAACACCCAAACTGTCTGGCAGATTGGCAATATAGACAGACTGCCCTGTAAATACTTTATCCTTTAGCACTGTACCGGTCACTACTATTCCACGATCCGCAACATTAAATACGTCTTCCACATACATTAAGAAATCACTTCCCACATTTACGGTTATCTTGATATTCGGAGCTACTTTTGACGACGCCCAAGCTTCCAACTCTTCATTTGGAGTGGCGGTAATTGTGGTCTTACCAAAACCAACTGCACTTATCGCATCATCTACAAAAGATAAAATACTTTTGTCGGCTATCTTGATCTCATAATCCTCCCACACAGCTTTGTACGGCTGTAAAGCAGACAGGGTATCAAGTTTCACCATGTCCCCTCTATTCATGTCAAAACTCAATTTGATTTCCTTGCGAGTATCGTCATCCGGATCATCCGGTTTGTTCTTCTTCTCACAAGAAATCATCATAAAACTCAGTAATGAAACGCTCATTAGAGCTACTAAAAACTTACTTGCTTTCATATCTTTATTATTTTTTTAAATTAAATAAATTGTACTCAATCGATTTCATAAAAAAACACTCACGCTCCACAAAATTTCACACCCCAACACACATTTGCGTTGCAAAATTACTACAAAAGTTTGACATATGCAAGTTTTTTGACAAAAAATTAAACTTATTTAAATTTTTAGGCATAAAAGCGCGCATATGACCTTTCTATACTCTTCTCAAACCGATTAGATATCCTTTACGTGGTTCTTCCGTAGGATTACCGTAGAATACCCGTAGGATTACCGTAAGATAAAACGCCATTTTTGCAAATTACCTCTTTATACTGTATATATACATAGTATATATACACTTTTTGTGCTTCAAATCCGAAAATCATAAGCAACATCCCCTTGTGGTAACTTTTACCAAAAAAGTTACGAAAAATGGCACTCGTATTTGCGTATATCATTTTTTTTTAGTACCTTTGCGCCCGATTTTAATTTGCGGTAATAGGCACGTGAATATAGGTGACATACAAACTTTATTTGCTCAGCATCCCGAAATAGCGTTGGCGAAAAAGGAACTGACTAAAGGAAAAGATATTCATCTTCTCCTTTCCGGTTTGTATGCAAGCACGCGGGCACTCACGCTCAGCGCGCTGAAAGACACAGCGCCGCTATTCATCATTCTCGACAACACAGAGAGCGCACAATACCTCTACGCGGACCTGAAAACGATTCTACCCGATAACTCTTCCGCACCGGAGATCCTGTGGTTCCCTGCTGCGCAGAAAAGACGCGCGGTAGACGAAGCGGCACAAATACAGAGAACAGAAACACTAACCGCGCTATCTAAAGGAAACGGCCAATTTGTCATCACCTATCCCGAAGCCGTTTCTGAAACCGTGCCGGCGAAAGAGACACTGACAAAAAATAGTTTCACGCTGTGCGTGGGACAGGAGATTCAACTCTCGCAACTGAATAATCAACTCTCCGAACTGAACTTCACGCATGTGGATTTCGTCTTCGAACCCGGACAATACGCCATTCGAGGAGGAATAGTCGACATATACAGTTACAGTCACGACAACCCGTACCGAATAGACTTCTTCGGAGACGAGATAGACTCCATACGAGAGTTCGACATCGAGGACCAGCTTTCAAAAGCCAAAATCGAAACAGCAGAAATCGTTGCCGCGAACTCTTCTGAGCCGACGCAGGCATCTGTCCTCGATTATTTGCCGCAAAAATGCATCTGGGTATCAAACGATTTCGCGGTCGTCAAATATAAATTGCCTACTCTCTTGGGCGAAGAAAAATGGGGAGAAAAACTGACAACCATCGAATTAGCGGAGAAAAGTTATTTCCCCGCCCATTCGAAAATCACTTTTGACACCACGCCACAACCCGTCTTCCGCAAACAATTTGACATCCTTACGGAAGACATCCGGAAACACCTCGACGAAGGATACAAGATTTATATCTTGGCGGACCAAAAGAAACAACTCGACCGTCTGCAGGCTATCTTTGAAGCACAGACGGACGATCAGATTGTTTTCCAACCCGTTCAAGGAATCTTACACGAAGGATTCATAGATCATTCGCTCAAAATCTGTTGTTATACCGACCATCAAATCTTCGAACGTTACCATCGTGTCACAATGGCATCGGAAAACGCCAGAAGAGGAAAAGCGATTATCACCCTTCGGGAAATCAACCAACTCCAAATCGGAGATTATGTGGTTCATTCCGATCATGGTATCGCTAAGTTTGGAGGACTGGTCACAACGACTGTCAACGGACGGCAACAGGAGATGATCAAACTCAACTACCGCGACGGAGCAAACGTGTTCGTCTCTATCCATAACCTTCATCGTATCTCCAAATACAAAGGGAAAGAAGGTTCGGAACCGACCATCTCTCGTCTTGGAAGCGGAGCGTGGGAAAGACTCAAAGAGCGCACAAAAGATAAAGTAAAGGACATAGCACGAGACTTAATCCGACTCTACGCCACTCGCAAGCAGCAGAAAGGCTTTGCTTACACGCCGGACGGATATATGCAACACGAATTGGAAGCTTCCTTCCTCTACGAAGACACGCCGGACCAAGCAAAAGCAACCGCTGACGTGAAGCATGATTTGGAAAGTCCCATGCCGATGGATAGACTCGTCTGTGGAGATGTGGGCTTCGGAAAAACAGAAGTCGCTATGAGGGCTGCCTTCAAAGTAGCCACAGACGGAAAACAGGTTGCTGTACTGGTACCGACAACGGTCTTGGCTTTGCAGCACTATAACACATTCCGCGAGCGAATGGCAAACATGCCCGTAAGAATAGAATATCTCAGCCGACTCAAGTCGGCTAAGGAAACAAAACAACTGCTCACGGACCTGGAAGCAGGAAAAATTGATATTCTTATCGGCACACATAAACTCGTAAGCAAAACTGTCAAATGGCACGACCTCGGATTGTTGATTATTGATGAGGAGCAGAAATTCGGAGTTGCAGTAAAAGAGAAACTCAAAGCGCTTAGAGCCAACGTGGATGTTCTCACACTCACAGCCACACCTATTCCGCGAACTCTACAATTCAGTCTGCTCGGAGCGCGTGACTTAAGTATCATGACCACGCCGCCACCTAACAGATATCCCGTCCAAACGGAACTCATCACACTCGATGACGAAGATATAATCAAAGAGGCTATCGACCTTGAGATGGCAAGAAACGGACAGGTATTCATCGTCAATAATCGTATCGACATGTTACCACGTATCGAGAGACGTATCCATAAACTTTGTCCGGATGCACGAATCATCATCGCCCATGGACAATTACCGCCGGGAGAAATGGAAGAGCGACTCGAAGCGTTCATCAATTATGATTACGATATCCTTATCGCCACAACGATTATCGAGTCCGGAGTGGACATCCCGAATGTCAACACTATCTTGATTTTCTCCGCACAGCAATACGGTTTGGCGGACTTGCATCAGTTACGGGGACGAGTGGGACGAAGCAACAGAAAAGCATATTGTTATCTCATCACGCCGGATAGAGAACTCTTGACAGAGAACGCTCGCAGACGATTGGAGGCATTAGGCACTTTCGCGGAATTGGGAGCAGGATTCAATCTTGCTATGCAAGACCTTGATATTCGAGGAGCAGGAAACATGCTCGGAGCGGAACAATCAGGATTTATTGCTGACTTAGGTTATGAAACCTACCAACGCATTCTCAACGAGGCCGTGGAAGAGATAAAAGAAGAGGACGGATTGTTGAATGCTTTCGAAAGAGAGGACACAAACCACTCAAACGAAAAAATAGCATGGTGTAGCGATTGTCAATTGGAAACAGACTTACCCGTTTGTTTCCCGAACGAATATATTGAGAATATCAGCGAACGAATCACGTTGTACCGGGAATTGGATAGCCTCCATAGCGAAGAACAGTTATTGGACTTCAAGAAACGCTTAATCGACCGTTTTGGCGTTTTGCCCGAACCCGCGGAAGAATTACTTTCTGTCGTTCGACTGCGCTGGCTGTGTTGTCGATTGGGAATAGAAAAGATCCTGCTCAAAGGAGAAAGAATGACATTATACCTCGTGCAAAAGAAAGATGCCTATTGGCAATCAGAGACCTTCGGAAAACTGATTCAATATGCTATCACGCGACCCGAAAGGTGCAACTTGCATGAAGAGGTAGATAAAAAAGGATTAAAAACCGGAAGACGGTATATCACTATAACTAATGTAAAAACGATTGCTGGAGCAATGAACTTGCTCACAAAAATTGAAAATAAAGAAATATGAAATACTTTGGTATCATCCCGGCCCGTTATGCCTCCACACGTTTTCCTGGAAAACCATTGGCGGACATCTGTCACAAGACAGTCATCCATCGTGTCTATGAGCAAGCCTCAAAAAAACTGGACACACTCTTGGTGGCCACAGATGATGAACGTATTTATGACCACGTAGAGTCGTTTGGAGGAAAAGTCGTTCTCACACGGCCGGACCATCGTTGCGGAACTGACCGTTGTCTCGAAGCATATATGGCTATCACCACTCCTTCGTGGAGAGAGCAAAACGACGCAGATACAGTCATCATCAATATTCAAGGAGACGAGCCGTTCATTCAACCCGAGCAGATACAATCACTCATCGATTGTTTTGAAAACGACCCGCAGACACAAATAGCTACACTCGTTCGACCCTATACGGAAAAAGATACACTCGAGGACCTCGAAAACCCGAATACGCCAAAAGTGGTGTGGAGCAAGCAAACAAACGAAGCTTTATATTTCTCTCGGAGCGTCATTCCTTTCTTACGGGGAATAGAGAAAAACGAATGGTTGAGCAAAGGACAGTTTTATCGCCACATCGGTTTGTATGCTTATCGTGCAGATATCTTGCAGCAAATCACGCACCTCCAACCTTCGCCCTTAGAGCAGGCTGAGAGTCTGGAACAATTACGGTGGCTGGAAAATGGTTTCCGAATCAAAGTGGCGCAAACGGAGATAGAGACTATCGGTATTGATACTCCGCAAGACCTGGAAAAAGCAATTGAATGGTATAAACAAAACGGATAATATTAACCTTATAAAACACAAAATTATTATGGCAAAAGAACAATGCCCAACGCCGCACATTGGTGCGCAGTATGGCGAAATTGCAAAGACAATGATTATGGCGGGAGACCCGCTACGAGCTAAATTAATGGCTGAGAGATTCTTAACCAATCCTGTACAAATAAATAATGTACGTGGTATGTTAGGTTTCACCGGCGAGTACAAAGGAAAGAAAGTAACGGTTATGGGCCATGGAATGGGTATTCCATCCATCGGTATTTACACATACGAGTTATTCAATTTCTATGACGTAGACACCATCATTCGTGTTGGTTCTTGTGGCGCACGCCAGATGAATGTGCATTTAGGAGACCTCGTCATCGCTTTAGGTAGTTGTACCGACAGCAATTATGCTGCGCAATACAACCTTCCGGGAAACTATGCTCCTATTGCTGACTTCCAAATGGCAAGAAAAGCAGCTGACGCTTGCGAGAAATTCGGATTCACCTATCATGTTGGTAATGTCTTCTCCGCAGATGTCTTCTATAGCGAGGACCCGCGCAAAGCAAACTGGACAAAAATGGGTGTCTTGGCGGACGAAATGGAAGCACCGGCATTATACATGAATGCCGCAAGACTCGGCAAAAAAGCTTTGGTTATTTGTACGGTTAGTGATCATATCCTTACCGGAGAAGCAACTACGGCTGAGCAACGCCAAAACTCATTCACAAACATGATGGATGTTGCATTCGAAATCATCTAATGAAGCAACGATTGCTCATAGTGTGTACTCTCTTGTTCCTGTGCCTCTGCGCATGGGGACAAGAGGAACACACGTCCACACGTAGTAATACCATTCTTACCGGCTTTTCCGGAGGAATGATGTTACACGGTGGTTATCTCTTTGCAGATAGTCCGGATAAGGTCTTCAGCAACACAGGATTAGGAAATCTCGATTATGTGAAAGGCTTACCAAAAGACGGTTTCTGCTATGGTTTGGGAGGTGCGCTTAGAGCACATCTTGTCAATCATATTCATCTCGGTGCAGAAGGTTTTGTCAGCACGATGCCGTTGATGAGAACTGGCTCAAATGTACGCACGGGTTGGGGAGGTATTCTCTGCGATGCGTATTTTCAATTGGGCAAAGTGCGTCCGCTTCTGGGCTTCACTATAGGCGGAGGTACGATGAAAAGATTGTATGTACCTAAACAAGACGAAGGCGTTGATTACGCAGAAACAGATAGCACGTATTACAATGCCTCATATACCAAAACGCCATTTTTCTTCATCGACCCTTATGTAGGATTGGAGGCGAACTTAACTTCGCACATGGCGCTTATTATTAGAATAGATTATATGCTTCCGTTCGGACGAACCGACAGTCAGCTAACAGATGACAAAAAATGGAAAGGGTTCATGGAACCGAGCGGAGTTCGATTATATATTGGTTTAATGTTTGGAAAACTAAATAAGAATTAAATGGATAAAAACACTTGGATTGGCTTTCTTTTGATTGCCGCAATTATTGTTGGTTTCTCCTTGCTCAATCGTCCTTCAAAGGCCGAATTGGCAGAGCGCCAACGAGTACAGGACTCTATTGCTTTAGCACGCGCTGAACAAGAAGCAGCGCAACAGTTGACAAACGATTTGGCGGCTCAGCTCACAACACCGCAAGAGCAGACCACCACTCAGGAGCAACAAACTTCGCAGGAAGAGTTGCAAGCGCGCGTGCAGGCTGCGTATGGAACTTTTGCTCCTGCTGCGCAAGGCACAGAACAATGGGTCAAGTTAGAAAATGAGCACTTACGACTCACACTTTCCACACACGGAGGCGTGATTCAGCGTGCTGAGTTACTGGATTATCACGCAGCTGGCGATTCTGTGAATCCGTTATGCCTCTTCCGTGGAGAAGAAGCCAATCTGGCATTCACGCTCATCACAGCTAATAATCGCATTCTGCAAACATCGAACATGTATTTCACACCGGTGCCTACAGATTCAACCAATCGCGCTATCTTGCGTTTACCGACTGCTGTAGAAGATGCATATATCGACTTCATCTACGACCTCTCGGATAGTTATATGGTGCATTTGTCAATTGCGCCGCATAACATGCAGACAGAACTGGCACAAAATGTCAATTCGATGGAAATCCATTGGAAACAACTTATTCCGCAACAAGAGCAAGGACGTAAATTTGAGGAACGCTACGCTCAGTTGCAGTATATGTTAGTCGGAGGTGATATTGAGAAATTGAGCGAAAGCAAAGATGACAGCGACAAAGAATCTGCACGCGTGAAATGGATTGGTTATAAAGACCAGTTCTTCTCTACCGTTATGATTGCCGATGATGCGTTTACATCCTCGCAATTCCAATCTACCGTTCAACCGAAACACTCCGGATATATCAAAGAATACCAAACGCAGACTTCTGCTGCCTTCGATATCACAGGCAACAATCCTATTGGTATGCGTTTTTATCTCGGCCCAAACCATTATCACACGCTGAAGGCTTATGACGAAGGAGTGGAGAAAGACAATCGTCTCCACTTGAATAAACTGGTTCCGCTTGGTTGGAAAATCGTCAGCTGGATTAACACGATTCTGGTTATTCCTATGTTTGACTTGTTCACAGGATGGGGACTCCACATTGGTATTGTTATTCTGTTGATGACCTTGGTTATCAAACTTATTATTCTGCCTTTCGTCTTTGTCTCGTATAAGTCAAGCGCCAAAATGCGTGCACTCAAACCGCAGATTGATGCTATCAACGAGAAATACCCTGCTGACAAAATGCAAGAGCGCCAACAAGCCACCATGCAACTGTATCAGCAAGCAGGCGTGAATCCGATGTCAGGTTGCCTTCCGATGTTATTCCAGTTCCCCGTTCTCATGGCTATGTTCTGGTTCTTACCAACGGCTATTGAGTTACGTGGAAAATCCTTACTCTGGGCTCCGGATTTGTCCACCTACGATGCAGTCTTCCATTGGAGTTTCAATATTCCTTTGCTCGGCGACCACTTGTCTTTATTCTGTCTCTTGATGACGATTGTGAATATCGTTTATACCTATATCACAATGCAATCACAAGCTACAGATCCGAATATGAAGTTTATGAAGTACATGATGTACGCTATGCCGCTCATGTTCCTCTTCATCTTCAACGATTATGCAGCAGGTCTTTCCTACTACTATCTCGTTTCTCTGTTCTTCACTATTCTGCAAACAATGATCTTCCGTTGGACATTAAACGACGAGAAGATGTTGGCGGAAATGGAGGCTAATAAAAAGAAAAAAGCCGGAAAACCTAAGTCCGGCTTTATGGCTCGTCTTGAGCAAATGCAACGTGAGCAACAGAAGTTAGCCCGCGAGCAAGCCAAGGCGAATATGAGACGATAACAACTGCTCTCCTGACGAGGAGAGTGTTACACCATCTTGCTCCAGCAATTCATCGTAATGAGGATTGCTGAGCATAGGGGTTGTAATATCAATAATATGGACACATTGCTGTGCGGCCAAACGGAATAAAGCAATATTATATACATCTTGCATATTCCGCAGCCGTTCGGTCTTGCCGCCTAACCAGTAGAGAAGATTAGCGCGTTCCTGCATCGTAAATCCGCGAGTGATGGACGCAAAAAAACGATTCTCATCTATGATAGGCAAACTAACAAGAACAGGCTCTTGTCCGCGCGTACGCACTTGCGCAATCTTATTGATATAATAAGCTTTGTATGCAATGACATCCTTTTGTGGTTCATGTTTACCACTCGGATCAGCGGCTATTGCTTTCCAGTCGTATTGCAAGCCGCTCTCGGGTTGAATAATAACTGTCTTGTCCATAATAGCTGTATATTATAAGTTGATAACTAAATAAGCAATAATCAATGGTAACTGTAAACAATAAAGTGCTACCAATACGTTCATTCCAATTTTTTGTACTGTTTTCATAAGTGTAACTGTTTATAGGTTTAACAAGTTTTTTTCGTTTGACGGTGCAAAATTACTGCTTTTGAATAAGGTGCACAAACAATTGTGATAGTTGATTAAAAAATATGACGAAACATACATAAAAGATGACTAAAACGCCTATTCTGTGACAAAATAAGTCATTTTAGAATTTCGTCCCATCATAAAAAGTGACAAAATTATGAGAAAAATCCCCGGTAGTGTTACCAATTTAACGGCACTTTTGTTGCATGTGATTGCCATGCCGATATTCTTTTTGGTATTCATCCTTCTCTATCGCAGCACATGGATGATAGATTTTATAGGAATGACTGATGGTAATCGCTTGGTTTTCAACACTTTAATGCTAACATGCATTCTAATTGGAGTGCTTTGCGGCTCACGAATTCCTATGACCGCTACGCGCGTACGGTTGACTTGGTTGCAATATATCATCTGGTCCGGATGCGAATGGCTGGTCGCTGCTTGCTTCATGGCTTTATATATGGCGCTGATGTACGGTGTAGGCAATTATGGTTATTTTCCGGCACTCGGACAATGTATGCTTCTTGTCTTGGCTACACTCTCTTATCCGTATGTGATTGTGCCTGCACTCATGTGTGCCACTCGTCCGGACGCAGCAGATGAGAAAGAAGAAAATCTCATCCGATTCACAGATAATACCGGCCGACTGAAATTAGTGGTCGCTAACACCTTATTGCTCTATATTGAAGGGCAAGAGAACTATATTCACATCTATTATTTGGAAGGAACACGCGTGAAGATGTTCGCCTTGCGCCAATCGATGATTGGGGTGGAAGAACTGTTAGGCAAACATGGTGTAGTGCGTTGCCAGCGTTCGTATTTCGTCAATCCGAGACACGTGAAAGTATTACGTCGGGACAAAGAAGGATTTATACATGCCGAATTGGACATAACGGACATCTCCGTTCCCGTCTCTCCAAAATACTACGAGCAACTGAGCAAACTGCTTTAGTCAGCCAGAAAACCTCTCGGAACCCTTGAAAATACGGGCTTGCAACGGGGTAACATTGGGTGATTATTGCGTGATTATTGTGTGATTATTGCGTGATTCGACAAATATCTGCGCGAATGCGTTTTATTAATAACCTAAAGAAAGCAAAAAAAATAGCGTCCAAATGGATGCTATTTTTGTAATGCATTAACAAGCATTCCGCAGGCCGCAAGTATATCCTCGCCGCGAGAACGACGAATAGTTGTCGTTATGCCGTGCTCCGTTAAATAATCACGAAGCCAAACCATCTGATTCTCATTTGAAGAAGGAAATTCTCTATCCACACCTTCGTGAAAACGAATCAGGTTTATACGACAGTTAAGACCTTTTAGCAATCGCAATAATTCCCGTGCATGACGCGGCGTAGAATTATTCGGCCAACAGATATATTCGAAACTGACACGCCTTTGATGTGTCCAGTCGTATTGATGAAGCAGTTCTACAATCTTTGAGATAGAGCACATCTTCTCCGCCGGCATTATCTCTGCACGCTCAGTCCCGAATGGATTATGAAGCGAAATCGCCAAATGACATTCACTCTCATCTAAGAATCGTTTCAAACCGGGCAAGACTCCTACAGAAGAGACAGTAATTCGTTTTGGGGACCATGCGCAACCATAATCAGCAGTCATAATCTCCAATGCTCGCAACACATTATCGAGATTATCCATCGGCTCGCCTTCGCCCATCAAAACGATATTCGTCAAATCCGAAAAATAAAATATCTGATTGAGAATATCTGCTGCCGTCAAATTGCCGTGAAAACCAAGTGTTCCCGTCATACAAAAACGGCAACCCATTTTGCATCCTGCTTGCGTAGAAACGCATAATGTAGCTCTGTCTTCTTCCGGAATATAAACACATTCAACAAACTGTTCTGTCTTCTTTGGACCGGAAGCGGAACATTCAAACAAATATTTGCGTGTCCCGTCTTGACTGATTGCCTCACGAACAGGATTATGACGACCAACAATATATTGGGCTTTAAGCGCTTCACGTCCTTTCAGAGAGATATTCGTCATCTCGTCAAACGAAGAAACGCGACGAACATAAAGCCATTCAGCAATTTGTTTGCCGGAAAACTTTGGAAGACCGACACTAAGTGCTATCTCCTGCAGTTCTGATAATGTTTTACCAAGAAGAACTTCCACTTTACACTTCTTCGTCTGTACTCTTCACTAACTCCACATGAGGATAAGCGAAAGTGAAACCTTGTGGCGGCAGTTCAGTATAGAAACGTTCCTGTATTGCAAAGAGGACATCCCAATAGTCATCGTTTTTCACCCACGCGCGAACTAAAAAAGTGATATCACTACTATTGAGAGATTTAAGCCCCACAAATGGTTCTGGGATGGCATCCAGTTGATAATTGACCGTATTGAGTTGATAATTGGAAATCTTCAACTGCTTGTAGAGTTTCTTCATATCCGTGTCCGCTTGTAGAATGCGCTCATCGCTATCAAGAATAGCACGAATAGCTTGTTTGCACTTTGTTGCATCCACACCATACGACACACTCACTTCCCATTCCACACGACGCAATGGTCGTCCGCTGTAATTATCAATCGCACCATTGGACAAAGCGCCGTTAGGAAGAATCACCACGCGATTGTCAGGCGTCAGAATTTTCGTAGCCGTGATATTCACTTCTACCACTCGTCCCTTAAAACCTTGCGCCTCAATGAAATCTCCGGCTTTGAATGGTTTGAATGCCAAAAGCATGATGCCTCCTGCAAAATTCTGCACAGTACCGCTCAAGGCCATACCGATTGCCAATCCGCCGGCTGCCAAAAGAGCCGCTAAAGAAGTTGTATCAATTCCTAACGTACTGACAGCAATAACAATCAATAATATCGTTAGCGAAATAGAAGTAAATGAAGTAACAAACGAAGCAATCGTAGGTTCAACCTTACGACGAATGTACATACGTTTCAGTCCTCTCTTCACCCATCCTATCAGCCATAAACCAATGATATAAATGAGTAAAGCGGCAAGCACTTTAAGACCAAAATGCAACATCGTCTCACCCACCTCATGCCAAAATCCCTGTGGATCGGTTTGTGCATATTCTATCATTTGACGCGCACCCTGCTTGATAGAATCAGGAGGTATCACAGGCGTTTGTTGCGATTGAGCAGCGGCTGCCAAAGTCATATTTGAGAGGTCATCTAAAAATACCATAGTTAACGAATTCTATCTGCTGCGCGTACAAGTGCCTCGTCTTTGAGAATACGACGCGTAGCCATAATGGTTAATACAAGACATACCAACGGGATACAAGCCCAAGGCAGAATATGCCAATCAGTACCTAATGCTAAACGTGCCTGCCAGATATAAATAGCCAAAACACCATAATATCCCAGACATAACATCGCTAAGAAAATATTCAAACGCGCTTGCAAAAGACGCTTTTTGTACAAAAAGATATCTATTAAAGCCAGCAAAGGAATAAGTCCTGTGGCAACCAATAATCCCCATAGTCCGGCAATCGGAGCTTGCAGAAATTGAGCAGCCACCAAATCATATACTTCAAGCGTGGTCGCTTCAACCGGAGAAACCAATTGCAACACCGGCACAAAACATAACGTGACACCTAAAGCCACTATCAATAACAAATAAACAGTTTGAATACGTTGTATCATTTTCTATCTTTTATTTTCAATCTTGCATAGCTTCTTGCAAAGAAGCACATTTATCTCCATGACGGTTAACCCAACCTATCTGTCGTGCAGGATTACCGGCCATTAGTGCAAAAGCCGGAACATCTTTTGTCACTACTGCTCCTGCACCAATCATACAATATTCGCCCAATGTATGACCGCAAACAATAGTAGCGTTTGCGCCAACGGAAACACCACGTTTGAGAATAGTCTCACGATATTCATCCTTACGACAAACGGCTGCACGAGGATTTAATACATTGGTAAAAACCATACTCGGACCAAGAAAAACATCATCCTCGCAACGAACGCCTGTATAAACCGACACATTATTTTGAATCTTACAGTTTCTGCCCAATACTACGTTTGGAGAAATAACTACATTTTGACCGATATTGCAATCCTCTCCGATAACACAACCGCTCATAATATGACAAAAATGCCATATTTTAGTTCCTTTGCCTATCGTACAATTCTCGTCCACGTAAGACGACTCGTGCTTAAAATAATCCATTAGAAGAATAACTTAAATATATCGTTTCCGTTCGCGAAAATCAATAAAGCAATCAGCACCCAAAAACCAATTTCATTAGCTATCTCCAAGAAACGGTCAGATGGCTTGCGACGTGTAATCATTTCTACCAAAAGGAATAGTATGTATCCTCCATCCAATGCCGGTATAGGCAGAAAGTTCATGAACGCTAAAATAACACTAAGGAAAGCAGTCATATGCCAAAATGCGTACCAACTCCATGTACTGGGGAACATGCCTCCAATAGCTCCAAATCCGCCCAACGATTGAGCTCCTTCCTTGGTAAATACAAGGCGGAACTGCTTAACATACATAGCCAGAATATTCCATCCATACTTAATACCGGCAGGAATAGCTTGCCAGAAATTATAATCTGTATGTTCGAACTCGAAGATATTCCATTTCATAGCCACACCGATAAGTGCTTGGTCTCCGATAAAGAGATGCGCTTTCTGCAATTCGCCGCCACGGTAAAAATCAAGGGTAATCGAATCGCACGGATGCTTTTGTAATTCTTCTGTCATAAGAATATTACAGGGTGTGGAAACACCATTGACGGCAACAATACTATCTCCTTTTTGCATTCCGGCAAGCGCAGCAGCATTATCCGGGAAAACAGAGTCTATGACGCAAGGAATCCATTCTGCCACTAAGACAAAACGACGTTTGTTGTAGTTCTTGTCTGCACGTTTCTTTTCGCGTTCGTTCTTATCAAAAGCATTTTGCATGGCTAAGTAACGTGTTCCTAAATCTTCAGACATCTGCAGGGCCAATGTGTCTGTGCCACGCAAAACAACCACATCGCGTTTGCCTTCAATAATAATCGATTGAATAACAGCACTCAAATCTTCTGGTTCTTCACCATTGATAGTCAGAATTTTGTCTTGCTGCTCAAACCCTTCTTGCTGCAGTATCTCGGAATAATATAAACCGTTGGTCACATTACGGAGTGGTAATGTATCTTGTCCCCAATGCCAGAGAAGCATAGTAAAAATCACCAAAGCTCCAATAAAGTTAACAAGAATACCGCCAAGAATGATTAACAATCTTTGCCATGCAGGTTTGGAACGGAATTCCCATTCTTGAGGTTCTTTTGCCAAATCATCTTTTGAGTGTGTCTCATCTACCATTCCGGCAATGGCACAATAACCGCCAAAAGGCAACCAACCGATGCCCCACTCTGTTTGTTCCGGATGCTGATTCCATTCTTCATCATCATTTTTCGCAAAGAACTTAACATGCCACTTGCCGTCAAATTTCTTTACACGCAGAATGCTGAATTTGGGATTGAAGAACATATAAAATTTCTCAACACGCACCTTAAAAATGCGAGCGAAAGTAAAGTGTCCCAACTCGTGTATCAGTACAAGAAATGAGAGAGCTAATATCAATTGTAATGCTTGTATCATCAACTTATTTTAATTTATCATTTATTGTTATTTACCATTTGTTCTGCTATTCGGCGTGCCTCAGCATCCGTAGCCACATAATCTTCGTAGGTCGGCTTAGTTACAAATGCTGTCTTCTCCATCGTTTGACCGATTATTTCTGACATTTGCAGAAAACCGCAACGTCCCTCTCTAAAGGCCAAATTAACTACTTCGTTCGCTGCATTAAGTACGCACGGCATATTTCCTCCACGATGCATTGCCTCGTAAGCAAGACTTAAATTCGGGAATCGTTTCAAATCCGGTTCCTCAAAGGTAAGATCCTTGAGAGCAAAAAGATCTGCTCGCGGGAAATCACTGTTAAGACGCTCCGGGAACGAAAGAGCATACTGAATCGGAAGTCGCATATCCGGTGCGCCTAATTGAGCTTTAATAGCACCATCTGTAAACTGTATGGCAGAATGAACTATCGATTGAGGATGAACTAACACCTGTATTTTTTCTACAGGCACTCCGAATAACCATTTCGCTTCGATAACCTCAAATCCTTTATTCATCATAGATGCGGAATCAATAGTTATCTTAGCGCCCATTTCCCAATTCGGATGACGCAAAGCATCTTTGGCCGTTACATGCTGCATCTGTTCGAGTGTGAACGCGCGAAAAGGTCCTCCACTAGCAGTTAGAAGAATTTTCTCTATCTCGTTTTGCTCTTCACCGACAAGACTTTGGAATATCGCGCTGTGCTCACTATCTACAGGAAGAATCGGAGCATGATATTGTTGTGCAAGATTACAAATTATTTCTCCGGCAACGACAAGCGTCTCTTTATTTGCCAAAGCAATTGTTTTTCCTGCTTTGATGGCTTCCATTGTCGGTTTAAGTCCGGCATAACCGACCATTGCTGCAACAACCACATCAATACTTGGCAGTGTTACCATTTGTGCAATGGCCTCTGCGCCTGCCCACACTTTGATTGGCAAATCAGCCAAAGCCTCCTTGAGTGCAGGATAATATGCCTCATCAGCAATACAAACCACTTCGGGTTTGAAAAGACGAGCCTGTTCTATCAGTTTATCTACACTGCGATGAGCACTGATAGCATACACTTCATAACGCTCGGGATGAGCGGCTATGACGTCCAAGGTCTGCGTGCCAATTGAACCGGTACTACCTAATATTGCTATTTTTTTTACTTCCAAAACCGAGTGCTAATTAAAATACAATTACTTCTTCAGGATTCATCGGTTTTCCGCCTTTCCACAATTCGAAAAGAAGGTCATGCTCACCCGTCATAAGTCCCAAAGTCTCACCTGCTGCCACTTCTGTTCCTACTGGTTTCAACACAACTCCAACTTGGCGGTAAATACTGATGTATTGTGCGTGCTGAACAACTATAGTATACGTATTATTCCAACCCTGTTCCGCTGATACCACAGTACCACGGAGAACAGAAAGAACATTCTCATTGTTCGCCACTCGTACATGAATTGCAAATTCACGATGGTCAACTTGTGCATGTTGAACGATGGCACCTCTTACAGGACGGAAAAACTGCTGAACACTACGAGTCGGTTGATTCTCAAAGAGCAATAACTGATCTCTTTCTTTCTGTTCATACTGTGCCAAAAACTCTTCCGTTGCCGCATCTCGTGTTTCAAGCAATTGAATACCTTGCACGATTTGTATACTGTCCAACGGTTGAACACTGTCACTCTGTATATCTCCGGCTGTCAATTGTTTGATGACATCCAGATATTGACGTTGGAGCGTAAGTGAAGCTTGCAAAGAGTCCACACGAGCGGATTCTTGAACGAGTTGCTGACGAATACTTTCACTGTATCCCGGAAGGATATTTCGTATCGGAGTGTAAACAATCAGCACAGACAAAAGAACAATAAGCAATACAAAAAGAAGTGTGAGCATACTGAATGTACCCAGTCCGCTCATACGCACATGAAACACCTCACGCAATGTGATATCGTCCAGCATTGCCAGACGATACTTGCGTTTCATCCGCGCCCACCAACTCTCTTTTTCTCTTGCTACCATTATAAAATCTTACAGCCTGTACAAGGTTTCAGTTGTTTGAAAAAGTCATTCCCCTTATCGTCCACTAAGATGAATGCAGGGAAATCTTCTACTTCAATCTTCCAAATTGCCTCCATGCCCAACTCAGGATACTCTACGCACTCAATTGACTTAATATTGTTTTGCGCGAGAATCGCAGCAGGGCCACCAATAGAACCAAGATAGAAACCTCCGTGTTTTTGACATGCATTGGTCACATCGATTGAACGATTACCTTTTGCCAACATGATGAGACTTCCGCCGTGCTCTTGGAACTCATCTACATATGGATCCATACGTCCTGCTGTCGTCGGTCCCATGGAACCGCACGCCATACCTGCAGGAGTCTTGGCAGGACCGGCATAATAGATTGGATGATTCTTCAAATATTCCGGCATAGGTTCACCTGCATCCAAACGGGCTTTAATCTTCGCGTGTGCGATATCTCGTCCCACAATTATCGTGCCGTTCAGGCTTAAACGAGTACCAATAGGATATTTTGTCAGAATAGCACAAACATCTTTCATCGGTTGATTGAGGTCAATACGTACTGCATCGCCTTCTCCGGTCTGACGCAATTCTTCTGGAATAAGCGAAGCAGGATTATTATCTAATTTCTCAATCCAAATACCGTCTTTGTTGATTTTGCATTTGATATTACGGTCCGCAGAACAACTTACACCAAGACCAATTGGACACGAAGCTCCGTGACGCGGAAGACGTACTACACGTACATCATGCGCCATATATTTTCCTCCGAACTGAGCACCCAAACCAATCTTGTATGCTTCTTGCAGCAGTTGTTTCTCTAATTCAACATCACGGAAAGCACGTCCTGTCTCATCGCCGGTCGTTGGCAGACTGTCATAGTAATGCGTCGATGCCAATTTGACAGTCAGAAGGTTTTTCTCTGCCGATGTGCCGCCAATCACAAATGCAATGTGATAAGGAGGACAAGCTGCTGTTCCAAGACTCTTCATCTTCTCCACAAGGAAAGGAATAAGTGTTCCGGGATTTTGAATACGCGCTTTCGTCTCCTGATAAAGATAGGTCTTATTGGCACTTCCGCCACCTTTGGTTACACACAAGAAACGATATTCTGCACCGTGTGTAGCTTCGATATCGATTTGTGCCGGCAGATTGCATTTAGTATTCACCTCGTCATACATGTTCAACGGTGCATTCTGAGAATAACGCAGATTGCACTCTGTATAGGTATTGAACACACCACGACTAAGTGCTTCTTCATCATCAAATCCTGTCCATACTTGTTGACCTTTCTCGCCATGAACGATAGCGGTTCCCGTATCTTGACACAAAGGCAATTGTCCTTTGCACGCTACTTCTGCATTGCGCAGAAAAGTCAATGCTACATACTTGTCATTGTCACTTGCTTCCGGGTCGCGAAGAATCTTTGCTACCTGTTCGTTATGAGAACGACGAAGCATAAAACTGACATCATGAAAAGCCTGTTGGGCCATAAGAGTCAACGCCTCAGGTTGAACTTTCAATATCTTATGTCCTTCAAACTCCCCTTCGGACACATAGTCCTTGGTTAACAAATAGTACTCTGTTTTGTCTTCTCCGAGTTGAAACATCGGAGCATACTTAAATTCCATAATATTGTGTATTAAATTGTTTGCAAGCCGTTAACGGCTGCAAAGGTACAAAAAAAAATCCGACTATACAAAAAAAATACATATTTTTGAAAAATGTTGTGCAAAAATTTGGTCATCTCAAAAAAAAGCAGTACCTTTGCACCCGCTTTTTGAAAAGTATGTCTTCCTAGCTCAGTTGGTAGAGCAACTGACTCTTAATCAGTGGGTCGAGGGTTCGAGCCCCTCGGAGGACACAGAGACACCTTGCGAAAGGTGTCTTTTCTTTTGTACAATTTTTCGATTCTTGATCGGGGTTTTAACGTGGTTTCCCTATAGTTTTAACGTGGTTTCAATAGAGTTAGTAGCCATTCCTAAACTCTACTCGAGATTTTCAGCAAATCGTTCCGCTTCTTCGATTTGGTCAATCTTCCCCACATCCATCATTCGATAGTTTTCCGGAACGTAGCAACAGAGCGTTTCTGCCTCACAAAGAGAAAGATACAAATCTATAAGACTGAATTTTTCGCCTTTGGTCGCTACCACACTACCCATTTTCTCCAAGATGCGCGGACTGAGAATCTGCATACCGGAAAAAGCCAATCGTGTCAGATTTTCTACGCCCTGAAGGGAAGAAGGCTTTATTTCACCGGTACTGATGTTTGTCCAACCGCAAAGACGGCCATCGTTATCAAACAGCAAATATCTTTGTGTCGGTCTGTCTGAAGCCACCAATACTCCCAATGCCTGCGGATCATACGCCCCGACAAATGCCTTCAAATCAATATTACTCAATATATCCACATTGCAGGCCAAAACAGGCTCATTCCTTTTCAAAATACCGTCCAAAAAGGCTTTTCTAAGTCCTCCGCCCGTTTCTAGCAGACAATCTCTTTCATCACTCACTTGTACATTGCATCCCCATCCGTCGTTGCGGCGAATAGTGTCTATAATCATATCGGGAAAATGGTGCACATTTACCACAATATCGGTTATTCCTGCCTCACGCAAACGTTCTATTTGCCATTGGAGCAAGGATTTGCCGGCTAAAGGAACCAATGCTTTTGGAATGCTGTCGGTTATAGGTTTTAGTCTTGTTCCCAATCCTGCTGAGAAAATCAAAGCTTGCATTCTATGCCCCTTTCTCTATGAATGAGTTGAATCTGTACGGGATATTTTTCTTTCAGATGGTGCGCTAAATGTTCTGCACAATAAACGGATCGATGCTGACCTCCTGTACAACCGAACGAAACCTGCAAATGAGTGAAATCACGCTCTATATAACGCGCAACATGAAAATCGACCAGTTGATATACACTTTCCAAAAATGTCAATATTTCCCCGTCTTTCTCCAAAAAATCGATAACAGGTTTATCCAATCCTGTCATCTGTTTGAATTCCTCGTAGCGTCCCGGATTATGGGTTGAGCGGCAATCGAAGACATAACCTCCGCCGTTCCCGCTTTCGTCCGCAGGAATACCACGTTTATAAGAGAAAGAGTAAATCGTTACTAAGAGCATAAATATAGGGGTATTGCGTTTGTAGTTCGTTATGCGTAGCAAATAATTCTTTCAGGTTTCGAAGAGCATTCGGTATGGACTGCAAGAAATGTTCCTTGCGTTCGAAATAGCCTCTGTATCCGTACGCACCAAGCACTTGTAATGTACGCAAAAGCACAAAATGCGGCAAGGCTTTTTTCCATTCTTCTTTTCCTTTCGCAGAAGCAAAATCGGGCGCAATCTTTCCCAATTCGTCAAGATAAGCATCTATCAGTTGCTCTCGAAGAGTTTGAGGAATATTAGCTTTAGCTTGCCAAAGGAACGAAGCCACATCGTATTGCGTAGGTCCCTTTCGACCGCCTTGAAAATCAATAAAATACGGTTCTCCGTCAACGATCATCACATTACGACTTTGGCAATCCCGATATAAAAAAGCCTCAGCCGGTTGCAACAAAATAGACTTTACCAAATTATCAAAATCATCCTCTAATTTTGGTTCTGAGAACTCGATATTCGTTCCTTTCAGGAAGCAATATTTGAAATAATTTAGATCCCATCGAATAGCTCTCTCGTCCATTACCGGAACAGGAAAACAGATATTCCAATCCAGGTCCTGCGCACCTTCAATCTGTATATGCGCAAGCGCACGAAGAGTTTTTTCCAACAATGCTCGTTCTTCCGGTAAGAAACATCCGGTTTCGCGACCATGCTGAATGGCATCAAACAGAAGTGTATCACCTAAATCCTCTTGAGTATAACTCATCTCATCATCGCTAACCCAAAGCACTTTCGGCACAGGCAAACCTTTCTCGCGAAAATGACGAGCCAAATAAATGAATGCTCTATTTTCATCGCGATTGGTTCCTTCCACACGAATAATAGAACGACCGTTGGTGTCCTTCTCGCGTGAATAAATTCTATTGCTGCCTTGCTGTTTAATCATTCACCTTTAACCTCTCACCTCTCACCTTTACACCTTAAACTGTATAGCATGATGGATACAACTTACTTTGCATGGACCGATGATATTCATCAATATTCCGTCAGCCTCGAACAAAATATGTTTGCGATAACTGATTTCTATTTCTTTTCCTTGCAACGGATAAACGAATGGCAATTCCTTCAGTTTGCCATTAAACAAATTCGGCAATGCCTTAAGAATCTGCACAAAGGTCGGTTTACGAATGAACATCGTATTGAAGACTCCGTCTTGCGGGTCTGCTTCCGGATTTTGACGAATTCCTCCTCCCGAGAACGGACCATTTCCGATATTCATGGTAAACAAATAATCATCTACTGCTTTTTGACCATCTACCGTCAAAATCATGTGTTGGCTCTTATGCTGTGCAATAGCTGCAATCAGGCCGAAAAGATAATTCACATGATGACTGCCAATGTAATATTTGAGCACTTCGGCTTTGACAACTGTCAATGGGTCAACACCAAATCCGGCGGAATTGATAAAATATCGATGGTGCTCAATGCCGTTACGCCAATACGTCACGCAACCAATATCTATCGGATGTCCTTCGCCTTCAAAGAAACGACGTAACGACTCTTTGTATTTCTTGGTCAGGTTCCAATAACGTCCCCAATCATTGCCTGTTCCGCGAGGCATCAGTCCAAGTTTAATCTGTGCGCGCTGTTCGGGAGTGATTTCTGCCCGCATGATGCCATTGACACTTTCTGACAATGTTCCGTCTCCGCCGAGCACCAAGATTTCGTCAAATCCTTTCTCCGCAAACTCTCTTGCAATCTCTATAGCGTGCCCTGCATATTTGGTGACACGATAACTAAATGGTTCATGCCTTTTGCGAAGCAATTTCCAGAGATATATTCGCTGCGCGCGGAAAGTACTTTTTCCTGATTTGGGATTGATAATGATTCCTAACATGGTATTTTTTCTACTCTATTAGACTTTAGTCAAATTCGGGTGCAAAGGTAATAAAAAAAAATGACATACGCAAATGCATATGCCATTTTTTATGTATATATTAGCTTTCAGCTAATTCTATCAATCGAGACCGAAATAGAAAAAACCGTATATGTAAGGAAGAAAATCATTATCTTCCATCATTTCCACCTGATCCTCATCCGGATTACTCCAACCGAGAGAAGCAAAAACATTATTATCTATTGTTTCATTATGGTCAGAAATAGTCTCTTCTACATACAAACCGTCTGTGGGTTCCGCAGAAGAAATTGCTGTTTCAAATTTCTCACGTTTTCTGTCTCCGCTGAATGTGTCTGCGTTCTTGTAGTCGGAATAATCAGCGTAGGTTTCGTAGATAGTACCTTCCCATTTCTTCTCATCGGAACAACTGTTGTAGATGTTTTTGGAGCAAAGGAGATAGAGCTGATTGATGTTCTGAATTTCTTTTCCTGCAACAATATTTCCTTGAATTCCAACCAGCAGTCCTTCATCAAACACGATTTGCAGCTCCAGATAAACTTTCTTAGCCTTAACGATTGATTCGATGAATTCCGCTATATCGTCAACGTCCATAGCATCCAATCCTTCCCAGTCTTCATCACCAGGATTATAAGCAAAATAGAGCGTTTGAGTAGTTTCATCAAACTGACGTTTTGTCACTCCGTGACGTTCAGCAATCGGATCCAATGTAGTTTTCTCGATTTCCACAAATCCGGCTTCTTCCAATGCTTTAACGACAGTTTTTTTCTTCTGTCCGATAAGGGATACAGCTTCTTGTGATGCTTTGTCAAGCATTTTTTTGTCTTTGCTGATGACTTTCGGTTCATTAGGATTGCAGGCTACTAATACCAATGCAGCCATAACAACATACAAAATCTTTTTCATAACAAAATTATATTAATCGTTTAATAATAATTATTTGTCTTTCTTCTTTGCTCTTTTGCCGAACGCGTTACGGTTCTTCACTCTTCGGTGTAAAAGAAGCTACCAATATTGCTCCACAAAGCGGATCGATATCCTTCGGCATTCCTTCTCCTACAAGAGGCAACAGTGTAAAATCTGTAGCCCAAAACAGACCGTACTGAATAAATCCGTCTTCCACCAAAGCTTGTGCTTCTTCGCTGGCATAGGTTTCTCCTTCTTGCGCCATAGCCGTGAATTTCTCTTCGAATTTAGCGCGTTTTTTATTGCTGGTGAACTCATCTCCTTCTTCTGATGGATCCTCCATAAGTGCTCCGGACCAATTATACTCATCAGCCTCCAACGGTTTCTCAAGCGAAGCGAAGATATTTGTGCTGGCAGTCAGATAGAGGAACGGAACATTCTTAACCTCTTGTCCTGCAGCAGAAATGAGCATTATTTGTGCCAGTCGGTTATTCTCATTAAAATATAACATTGCTTCAATGAACACTTTTTTAGAAGCAACTATTTCATTGAAGAAATCAATCTGTTCATCCTCATCTTCTCCGGACATAACGGATATATCTTCAGGAGCATTATATGCATAGGCCATAATAGACGTAGCAGATTTAGCTGCCGGCAAGTTTAAGCGTTGAGGAAGCCCTCCTTCGTGAACGACTTCATCCGTAACATCCACATAACCTGCAGCCTCGAAGGCTTTCTTAACATCTTTTTGTTTTTGACCAAGCAGCGAAAGAATTTCTTTCGAGCCCTTGTCAATCATCTTTTTGTCTTTGCTAACGATTTTTGGCTCGTTAGGATTGCAGGCCACTAATACCAATGCGGCCATAACAACATACAAAATCTTTTTCATAACGATTAATTATTATCTATTAATTTTCAATTGTTAATATCAAAAGTTAATTATGGGCAATTTTGCGACATACGAAAATCCCACATTCCCAAAATCGCCACAAAGTTACAGCATTTTTTGCATTTATGCAAATATTTTTACTTTTTATACACGAATAACGCATTTCAGTCCATAAAATTAATCAAAAAAAGCCAAAAAGACATATTTAAAAACAATTAAGCGCTGCGAGATGCAGCGCTTAATTTATCCGACCAACGAATACGTTGTGTCACTTACCGTGATTACTTGAAGTATTCGTTTACTTTCTCGTTGAGTACAATCTCCTCTTGGAAGATATAAGCTCCGGTTTTAGGTGATTTCACCATTTTGATGCACTTGCTGTGTGCACGTCCGGAATTACCTGTTTGCAGGGTTGCCACCGCTTTCTTTGCCATAGTACTAAGCCTTTCTTAAATAGTGGTTAATTACTTAATCTCCTTGTGAATAGTGTACTTCTTCAGATAGGGATTATACTTCTTCAACTCCAAACGGTCGGGAGTGTTTTTGCGGTTTTTGGTGGTAATGTAACGAGACATTCCCGGAACACCGCTGGCTTTTTGCTCTGTGCACTCAAGTATAACTTGTACGCGTGCCTCTTTAACTTTCTTTGCCATTGTTTACTCCTTTCGTTTAATAGAGATAGCCCTTTTCAGCAGCTTGTTTAAGCGCTGCATCGAGTCCAATCTTGTTAATAGTTCTCAGACCGGCTGCACTCACGTTCAACTCGATCCATGCATCCTGTTCTACCCAGTAGAACTTGCGGCGGAAGAGGTTCACATCGAAAGTGCGCTTTGTATGGCGCTTCGAGTGCGAGACATTGCAGCCGCCCATGGCTTTCTTGCCTGTAATTTGACAAATCTTTGACATTGTAGTATATATTTTATATTATTTTTCCTAACAAAATCTGACCCATTTCGCGACTCAAAACGATGGACATACTCGCCCATCTACAAAAAAATCGTGCAAAGTTACTGCTTTTTTTTTACATACGCAAATATTTTTTACTTTTTTTTGCTTTTTCTTAATAATCTACGAATTTTTACACACGCTTTTTAACTCAAAAATTTCCATTCTCGCGCGCGTACTTTCGCGCGTATCTTATAAAAGGTGAGATTTCAGCAGCATTTTCAGTAACATCAGTAGTACAAAAATGATTTTTCATAACTTTTAACAGGTTAATTTATTATATGAATTAAATTTCGCTGCAAAAGTACTACAAAAAAATCATATAAATGTGCAAAAATTAACGAAAATTATGGGTAAAAATTAATATTTAACCAATTGATTATCAGTTATTTATAGGGGCAACATGTGGGTAAGAGCCCGAGAACGGCTCGATCCGATAGTCTCTCGATAGTGTCTCGCTAGTCTGATTTACGTACCTATGGCACTTAATCATCGTGCGAGAGATGGTCTAATTTGGATAGAAAATTTATGTTTTACAGCGTTTGTAGCAGGCAAACGCGGTAGCCATGAGAGCCAAAACGCCTAACGCATCTCCTACAGGCACAGGCGGTTGCGGAAGGTCAGGATTTTCGGGATCATCGTCATCGCCAATAACCGGCGGATTGAGTCCACCCAGTTTTCGCGGTCCGGAAGTCATCTCTGCTATCTGCGGAGCAGCCGCGGCGCCGGGAGTAGCTATATGGCGCGTGGAAGCCTTGGCATAGAAAGTGGTTATCGGCATAGTGGATACACCGCCAAACTGTTGCACTTGTTGCTGATGAAGCGTGCCTAATCCTCCGGCATCTGAGCCACCGCCCACTTCGTGCACCTGTGCGCCGCTGAGGAGCGAAACGGACATGTCGAACGAAGCCGTTGGCGGAACAAGGGATTGGCTTGGATTGGCTGAACCAACGCGCGTAGTGCGTGGTCTGCAGACACTATGCATGGGTTCCATCTGCACTTTTGTGACCGGCGCGTAGGTCGGCACTGCACTTTTGACCACCTTTGGCTCGCCGGAGAAAATGTCCAAGGTATCGGTTGAGACGAGCAACACGCCGCAGCCGACCGCACAGCAAATGCCGATCAGTACCAAGTGATTCCTTATGGCAGCCGGTTTGATCATAAGAGCGCTTTTTCGGTTTGTCCAATCGATTGTAAGATATAAACGCCGTGCGGCAGTTGGATAGTGGAACTTTCGCCGTCACGCAGAATAATGGTATTCATCAGCCATCCACCCGCAGAATAGATGCGGAGCGTGATATTCTCCAACGCCTCGACATAAAGCGTTTGGCCGTCCGTGCTATAAACGAATTGCTGTCCGGCAAGCGTGGGCACATCGTGGATATCGGTCGTTACATCCGGATTCTCCTTTCTGTTGAAGCCGAAACGTGACATGCGGCTGCGCGTCGTTTCGTTGGCCGCGACATAACACTCAAACGGATTGAGCGTGACCGCACCTTCTGTGGCGATGAACCATAGTCCGTCAGCCGTCAGCATAAAGCCCGATTGACTTTGCGGCATCATGGTGTTGTTGCCATAATAGTTGAAATAGTCGTCAGGCGGCGTTGCGCCGGCGGAGTAAGCGCTCGGGATAGTCTGTCCGCTTGCGCCATTGAAAACAATATAATTGTTTCCAAACACCCCGTCTGCTTCGGGGAACTGGATGATGTACGGAATTCCTTCTTGCGGCACATCGGTGGTGGTATTGGTCCAATTCTGCTTGAAATTCTCGCGCTCCACAGCTCCGTTGAACGTGCGGAGGAAATAATGCGCCGAGCCCTTGTTGCTGCCCGTATAAGCGATGAGGTCCACATAATCGACTCCGTCGGTCAGTTGGACGCTGGAAACCGTGAACGGGAGATAGAGCGTTTCCCAAGCACCTTCGGTGAAGCGGCGGCGGTATTGGATAGGACTATTGATAGAACCGCCGGCATAACTAACGCGGTCTCCGGCCTTTTGCGTATCGCCGGTATGATAGATAATCCAATTGCACGTCCCGTACGTCTCCGCATTCATCGTAGCCGCAGACAAATTGAACTCCGCAGAGCCGGTGCCGGTACTACCGCCACTGGTCATTGTGCCTCCGAAAGTGAGGAAGAACGATGTATAGAACTCGGGCGGCGTAGTGGAATTGATAGTAATGGTGATTGTGTCTTTGGTTGCATTGGTCACACTGGCGGTTGACAACTGCAGATTGTTTGCACGATTGTTGATATAGACATACGAGCCCGCATTTACGCTGAAGACATTCGGATTAGTGATACCGGCATTGCTCCAACCATTCAATGCCACAATCAGTTTGTATTGCCCGGCCGACACTTGCAGGAAAGAAATATGCAAATCCAACGTAGTGTAGAAATCCGTTCCCTTGACTTTGCCAATCGAGACATTGTTGGTAGTGAAGGCCTTGTCACATGTTCCTCCTTCGGAATCCGAGAAAGTCAATGTGCGGGTACATGCCACTTTGTAGTTGGCCGATTGGTTGCCGGCTGCATCTTTCGCCCAGACGTAGAAGCAATACTCTGTATTGGGAGTCAAGCCGGTAACGGTAATTCGTCCATCGCCATCTGCCGTATAATCGTTGCATGTTCCGGCACTTGCGCTACCGACACTCACGCAGAAATCTGTTACCGGATTGGTGATATCGTCCGTAGCATAGACATTGAGCGTGACGCTCGTCTGGTCACGGTCGTAAACGCTTGCACTCACCATCACAGGTGGCTCTGCATCCGCAACACATTGTCCCCAAACGATAGCAGGAAGAGGGCTTGCACCCAATGTATTAAAAGTGACTTGACCGGGAAAGAGAACATATAATGGAGTATAGAAATCCGGTGCTGTCGTCGAAGAAAGATTGACTGTAATGGTCTTGCCATCGCCACTCAAAGTATAGTGACCTGAAGCACCATATTGATACGTTCCACCGCCATTTACATGACACCAGCAACCTGCCGACAAACCCGTCATAGCCGTTTCGCTCTTAATAACCAACTGATAACTATTGGTCGCGATTTCCTCCATTGTCACATAGATGGTTTTGCCATCAGCTGTCATTTCATAATCGCAATAATTGGAAGTGGATGTGGGAGCGGAATTGGTAGAACATGATTGCGTGGTGGAATTGGCCGAGATATTTCCGGCATCATCGACTGCCCAGACTTCGAACGAATAAGTCGTTTCTGCGGTCAATCCGGGAATGGTGATTGCACCCGCCGTTGCCGTATAATTGGTGGCCACACCACCGTCCACACTCACGCGGAAGGTAGTGACCGGATCGGTTTTGTCATCCGTAGCCGTCACATTCAGTTTGACACTGCTGGCCGTAGCCGTTCCGCAAGAGACAGCACCCATAACCGGTTTGGTCTCATCGGTAGCACAAGCGCCCCAGGTGATAGCCGAAGGAGCAGAAAATTTCACAAGCCCACCGCTGGCGAAAGTAACGCCCAGACTGGTATAAAAAACAGGGTCGGTGGTGGACGTAATGACACACGTGATTTTCTTTCCATCGCCGGACACGGTATAATTGCCCGAAGCACCGTACTGATACGTATTCGCTCCACCGCCATTGATATAACAATAGTCACCTGCATCCAATCCGGTCATAGCCTCAGTGCTTTCGACCAACAAGGTATATGCCACAGGCGAAGTGCCTGTGAACGTGCGAGTGCAAGATACTTTGATCGTTTTGCCGCCGGAAGAGATAGATCTCTCACACCAGTTACCCGGTGTCGGATCGGCAGTAGTACATACAGCCACTACGGATGTTAACGAAACATTACCGGCATCGTCCTTCGCCCAGATAGTAAATGTGTAAGTGGTAGAAGGCAAAAGACCGGTTATGGTCAAGGAATTGCCTGTCGTATTAGCGATATACTCTACCGCGTGGGCATACGTGCCATCTTGCGACACCATATATCGGCGTACGGGATCGGTCAAGTTATCCGTAGCACTTACGTTCAGCGTGATACTTTCCGGTGTAGAAGTGCCACAAGTGGCGCTGACCATCGTAGGAGGCGTATGGTCTTTGCTGAAAACGATATTGTCGATATAAACAGTCGACTGACCTTCACGGTCAGGCATGATATAGATGAAGTTAATACCGGTATTGTGGCAGCGGGTGATGCTATACGTCATTTTCTGCCAAACGCCAACTTGAATAGCTCCGTCAGGGTCATCGTTCACAGCAATAGGGTGCAAATCAAGCGTGGTCAAATCGGTACCATAGTCGTCTTGGTCCACAATCTTCAACTGAGGGATGCGAGCATTATCTTCGCGGTAAATCAAAAAATCCACATAGTCGTAGCCCGTGACAAAATCCACGCCGTATAGGGCTGTCATGTCAGAACCTGCACCATGCGATTCGCTAAAAATCGTACCGCCGTAGTTAGCACCACTCGGGGAAACGACTTTCATTACATAGTTGCTGGTGTTCAAACCCGTCTTGTGAGGATTGGCAAAACGCGGAGTTACCGTACCACCTCCGGCCGGAGAATGGAATTGTGTGGCAGGAGAAGTATTCGATTCAAAATCGCAAAAAGTGTACGGATCGGCTGTTGGAGAAGCAGCCAATACCATTCCTGCACAAAGAGCCGAGAAAGACAAAACACAAACTCTCAAGAATGAATTTCGGCATTTCATGTTGATTAGATTTGTAAAATTTGCGCCAAAGGTACGCAAAATATTTCACACGCCCAAACCTTATAAATTTTACACACACAAAAAGTACGAGTATCAAGAAACAACTCTACTGGTTATCAGCGAGTTAGCTTTTAACAAGCCTAAAAAAAAGTACGAATTAAGTACGCGGTTTCTTGCGCATAGCGATGGCCAATTGGACAGAATTGAAGAGATTTTGCCAAATGATGTAGGCCGCCGCGCCAAGTGAAGAAAGAGGATCCAAATAGGTCTGAGCCATCCAAACGCCGAGGGAAGTATTTTTTTGACCGAAAGCCTGACCGGCGGTAATACTGCTAACTTCTTCCATGTTTTTCGGAGCGGCAGCAGGGTTAATCAACACATACTGATAATCTTTACCTTTGCTCGGTGCCGGCAAGCGATAGCCAATCAGTTTGCCCACGCCAAACTGGAAAAGGCAGGCTATAAAAGAGCCGAGGAGAAGCCAGAGGATGGTTGAGAGTTGAGAATTGAGAGTAGAGAGAACGGTTTCTGTCACCGTGGCCGTCAGCACAATAATTGATGCCACCCAAAGGTAGAAAGGCGTCTGCGCCCAAGTTCTAGACAACACGAACTCTTTTTTCGTCCATTTGGAATATCCCAACCGAAGTAGCCACGCAGCGAAAAGAGAAAAAATCTTTTTCATTGTTTTTGATAAATTTAAAAGTTAAACAAAAAAATTATTTTGTGTTATCAATTGACTTGATAGTTGTTTTTCCAATTTCGCTGCAACAGTACTACAAAAAAATCATATAAATGTGCAAAAATTAACGAAAATTATGGGTAAAAAATTGATATTTAACTAATTGATTATCAGTTATTTATAGGGGCAACATGTGGGTAAGTGCCTCGTGTACATTTCTATAGAATTACTCCATAAGAAAAAAAAGGGAACAGGCTGTGTGTAGCTTGTTCCCTTTTTACTATTGACTTTATACTTTTGACTTTATCTGACCTCTTGTCCTGTAACGGTATAAGTCTTATCGCCACGGAGGATGAATATCTGTCCGTTGCGAAGAATTTTTTGAGTTTGCACTCCGGATTGTTGAACTGCACCTATTCCCGTCGGAGTTCTATGGATGGGTACTTCTAACATTTGAACGGCCGCACCGCCGTCACCTTGAGGAAGTAAACCGTTTTCACCCCAATCGGCATCCATTGTGAAAACACCAACACGCAATTCCGTAATAGCGTCTAATTTTGCTTGATTGATTTTCCCTTCGATAGCCTTATGACCGTTGGATAGAGTAACCACATTACTTACGGTTTGATAATTCTCAATATTGGTATCTACCCATCCGTCGTCCCAATTGTCCTTAGCCTGACTGTTATCAAATCTTGCAAACCACGCGTCAGTATAATTCGCAGGCTCACCTTCTATCAGATATTCAGCTCCGGAGTTCTGCCACAACCAAGAATCAAAACCTGTGCTGCTATTACCGTCTATGCTCAACAAGATATCTATATAATTTGCTTGCGCGTCAAACTCAAGATAATAGAAGATGTCTGTCTCGTTAGCGTACCAACGCATGTCATACAATTTTGTATATTCAGCATTGCTCGGCACTTCCGAATGGGCCAAATTAGTTTCATCCGCCCAGTCGTTGAAATTACCGTCAATCACGATTTCCGTAGTCGGTTGCGGATCTGTTCCGCCTTGCTCTTTCGCCGTCCAGGTCACATTAACCGTTTTGTTGCTTGCACCGTTACTCGAAACAGTTACTGTAGCATTTCCATTGCCTGCCGCAGCAGCCGTGAGCGTAAGTGTAATGGTGGCTGTCGATTGTGCTTGAGCAACTGTCAAACTATTTGGATTAACCGCCAATACATTATTGTTACTACTAATCGTTACACCGTTTGTCAAATCAGAACCTGTTACAGAGAAAGTTTTTGTTGCTGCAGTTCCTACCGTAACATTTCCAAAAGCGATACTCGTTGTAGATACACTCAATTCCGGGTCCGGAGTAATAGCACTTCCCGTGATTTGGATGCTGGCATTCAAATTATTCATTCCCGTGTTCGCATCCCACACATTTGTATTCGCAAAACGCACTGCGTATCTCGGGTCATCAGCAATAGTCTCCGAAGCGTCCGGCAAGTAGAGATAAAGTTGGTATGTGCCATTTGGAACTGAGGAAGGAATAGTCACTTGCTCATCAATAGCCGTTGTTACACCATTCGGCAACCAACGACGGGGATCAGACTGCAGTTGAATTTGATAGGTTTTATTGCCGTTCTTCAACACAATATAAGCATGACGCTCGTTGTATAAGGGTGCATAACCTACATTCTTGATATTCAACTGAATACGTGCATTCCCGCCCGGATTTGCCGATGCTGGGAAAGTAGCCGTTGTCAATTGAAAACGGTAACCCATATTACGATTCAAATTGTCAAAGATACCATTTGCTCTCCATTTGTCGGTAACCGCCTCAGCGTACGTTTCTCCACAGAACGACCAGTGGTACTTGCTCATTTCAGATTCGGCTTGATTATATACTTTTTTTGCCAAATTACCATCCTCCACATTCGTTTCTCCTCCATTAGGAACATATAACGTCTCGTCTTCGATATATTGGCGGACTTCCTGAGAGTCGTCATCTTCCTCATCCCAACTAACATACGTTCCATCGTTTCCGTATTCATTAAGGAAGGCGTCATTATGATGACCAATGCGAGCACGAGGAGTATTTGTAAAAGCCTGAGCAGAAGTTAACGGATTAGTATCCGGATTGTTGGTAGCGCCTAAAAACTCTCCTTTAATCATTGGATAACGAACCAACAAGAATCGATTGGACGGGCAAGCATTCAACATCGCTTGTAGTATTTGACGGCGATTGTCTGTCATGTGCTGAGTCTTGTTTCCGTGATTGGAACTATAATACCATTCTCCCCATTGGCCCACAAAACCGGTTTGTAATACATAAATCACATCCGAATTTGCTTCCAAGTAAGGAGTCAACTGTTCAATATGACGTTTAGTCCATGTTAAGGTGGCATCATTCTTACTATTCCAATCATAAGCGAAACGCAGAATACATTTAAATCCTTTATTACGCAAAATCTGCATGTCTTCATTAAATCCCGTGAGAATAGCTTGCGACAAATCCTTGGTTTTGTAATTACCAAGATAATAAATAGCCACTAACAGGGACTCGTTGGGACGGTTTCCATCATCAGAAAAGAACCAACTCTCTTCCGCTTTAATGACGTGATTATTTGCGTCAGTTAACATCGTTTCACCACCTAACTCTTCCGTAAATCCTCGTTCGGGATTTTTGAAGATAGTCGTGTTGTCCGGCGTGTAGGTAACTGTTGCCGCTGAAAGTTGCAATGCAGAGCAAAGCAAAGTAGCAAGAACAAAGAGATACATTTTTTTCATTGTTTTAGGATTTTTATGGTTATTATTTATTATTAAAATGCGATTGCAAATGTATTTATAGAGAAAAATACGATGCAAAATTACGCAAAAGGAAGCATACAAGCAATTTTTTGCGCTTATTTTTTTCTCATAGTAAAATATAGAAAACGCTCATGATGTGCAAACGCGCGCTGGATAGCACCCGCACACGCGATATGGATAGTACTGCAAAAAAGTTGTGAAACCTTTCGTAAATCATGGGATAAATTTGCACATATAAAAATTTTATACTACCTTTGCAGCGAAAATATTCCACGTACATGAATACATTTGGTCATAATTTTCGTTTTACAAGTTTTGGCGAGTCTCACGGTCTGGCCATAGGCGGTGTAATAGATGGAGTACCTGCAGGTATACATATTGATTTTAATCTTATTCGTGAGGAATTAGCACGGCGTGCAGGCAAAGGAAGCATTGGTGTTTCACCGAGATCTCTTCGTGAACCGGATGAAGTTGAATGGTTGTCGGGAGTAATAGAGGAGCCTAACCCTAACCCTAACCCTTCTGGTTGGAGCGACGCTCCCCGCTGCTCCGGCCGTTCGGATTGCCAAGTCAAGGCAATCCTCCATCTGAAAGGAAGGGAACTGGTTACCCTTGGGACACCGATAGCTTTTATCATTCGGAATAAAGATGCTCGGCCGGAAGATTATGAATGGCTAAAGAATACCTATCGTGTAGGTCATGCCGACCGCACGTACGAGCAGAAATACGGCATTCGCGATTGGCGTGGTGGAGGCAGAGCGAGTGCTCGTGAGACGACAGGACGTGTAGTAGCAGGATGTATCGCCAAGCAAATGTTACGGTTGAAAGGTATAAATATTCATGCACGATTAGTACAAGTTGGCGCAGAAACAGACCCCAAGAAATTTGATGAGATGATTGCAGCTGTTCACGCTGAAGGAGACTCCATTGGCGGAATTGTAGAATGTGTGATTGACGGTTTGCATGCCGGTATAGGCGAGCCGATATTTCATAAGTTGCAGGCAGAATTAGCGTTTGCAGTGATGAGTATCAATGCGTGCAAAGGCTTTGAGTATGGCACCGGTTTTGGCGGTGTGACCCACAAAGGCAGTGAGATAAATCATATCTCCGGCGGTATTGCAGGTGGCATTTCTGACGGCAGTCCGGTTACTTTCCGTTGCGTATTCAAACCTACAGCCAGCACGCCTAAAGCAGGCGTAAAAGGCAGGCACGACGCGTGTGTTGCCGTCCGCGCCGTGCCCGTAGTTGAAGCTATGACTGCTTTATCTTTAGTGCAGCTTTTTTAAGGTTATTTTTTTAGATATCAAAGAACCCTAATTGGTTAATAGCGAGCAACATTTTGGAGATATACTCGCTATCTGGTTCCGACCATCGGAATCCCATTCTGAGTAGCACTTGTGCAGTGTATTCGTTTGTTCGTTCGACGATTTGTGTCTTTTGTCCGTTGACCATGTTTTGGTAAGCGAGCATTGTTGTCAACAGCGCTGCTTTTTTCGGGTCCTCCGCAGCTTGCTGCAGAACAGAGTTGAACACTGCCGTTTCCACGAACCGTATGTCTGTGCCTATTTTCTCGAGTCCCTGTAGCACATCTCCCAAGAGTCGTGTGTGGGTGTTATAAGGATGGAAGACGGTACATTCCGCAGGTGTATGAGCAAGTAGCACAATCGCTTTCGCTGTTTCGTTAATGGGCGAGAACTCCGTTGGCTGATCATACTGTTCATAGGGGCAACATGCGAGCATGTTAAAGATTTTAATTCGTCCCATATAACTATTGGTGGAGAAATTGACTTGGAACTCTCCGTCGTAGTTTCGTGCAGCTAAGTTTCCGACTCGCATGATTTTGGCCTTCAGTCCTTGATGTGCGACTGCATCGAGGATGAGTCTGTCGGCAAGGAATTTGGAGTGCATGTACTGGTTACCGAGGAATTGTGAGAAGAAGATATTTTGCTCGGAGAGGACAGGGAGAGGTGTTTTATCTCCAATCCATATACCTCCTGTGGAGGTCGTAGAGACATGTACGAGGTGTGCTCCTGTAGCAAGACAGAAATCGACACATCTCTGTGCGCCCCCGATATTAACATCTTCTATATCCGTTCCTTTCGAGAAATGTTTAACGTTAGCAGCGCAGTTAAAGAGAGTGTTGATATTTACCCTTTGGTCATTTACCATTTGGTCCTTTATATTCGCGGTGACATCTCCGTTAATGACAAAGAGCCGCGTTCCAAAAAGATCATCAAAATGCCGATCGAAATAATAGAAGAGCAAGTTTCGCACCCGTCGTTCAGCATCGTGTTGGTCTTTGCCTCTTACGAGACATGTAATAGTTTCCGCATCGGAGTCAATGAGTTCCCGCAGGACATGGATTCCAAGATAGCCTGTTGCGCCGGTTAGCAGCACATGCCCCAAAGATTGCCTTTCCCCTTTTATAAAGGTATCCAAAGTATTCTTTTGCAAAAGTGCATTGAGCGGTTCATAATCAAAATCACTTATCGTTTGATCATTCTCCATTGTATCTTTCTCTTGCCCTCCATTGACTAGTTCTGTCAACAGTCGCGGTGTCGGATGACTAAAGAGGTCCGCATAAGCAATGTGTTGTCCGACTTTTTCCGCTTCAATGATTACACGCGTAACCATGAGCGATGTTCCGCCTAATTCAAAGAAATTATCATTTGCACCCACTTTATCAAGCGAGAGGACGGAAGCGAATATATCAGCAAAGAGTTGCTCAGTTTCATTTGCCGGTTTGACGTAGTTATGGTCATCTACCTGAATTTTTGGCGTCGGCAGAGCGCGTTTATTCACTTTCTGGTTTTGGTTCAGCGGAATAGATTCAATCTGCATAGTAGCAGTAGGAACCATATATGGCGGTTTGCGTTCCTTGATGAATGCATGCAGGGCTGCCACATCTATTGTTTGGTCACTAACCACATAAGCAGCGATGAACTTGCCACCATTAGGATAATCAAATGCCTGTACCGTAGCATCTTGAATGCCGGAGAACTCACGAATGACTGTTTCCACTTCCTTGAGTTCTATACGGAATCCACGAATCTTGACCTGTCCGTCCCGACGGCCGACAAACTGAATATTGCCGTCCGGCAAATAGCGGACAATATCGCCTGTTCGATAGCATCTTAAACCGGCTTCGTCTGAATGAACATCCGTTGCATTCCATGACACAAATGTTTCCGCAGTCTTCTCAGGCAGATTGAGATACCCTCGTCCTATCTGCGGCCCGGACACCCATAGTTCTCCTGCAGCTCCCAATGGCAAGCGATGTTTGTCCGTATCCATGACGAAGAGTTGAAGGTTATCCAATGGTTTGCCAATAGGTATATGCTGTTCATATCCCGAGAGCGGATAGACGGTAGTAAAAATAGTACATTCCGTGGGACCGTAACCATTGTGCATTTGGTATGCCGTAGGCGGTGTAAGAGCTGAGAGAGCCTCACCTCCTACAGATAAGTGTTTGAGTGAATGGCACTCAATATTTGTTGCAAACTGATAACCAATCTGGGTAGTCATAAAGGAATGTGTAACTCCTTCCTGATCGAAATAGCGTCCCAGTTCCGGCAGATTGAGACGCATGTCTTCCGGCACGATGACAACAGTAGCTCCACAGGTGAGAGCAGGATACATATCCATCATGTTTGCATCAAATCCAAATGAAGCATACGCTGCCACCTTATCCCCGGGGCGCAAGTCATAATATCGTTGATACCAATGACAGAAAGCCACCAAGTTGCGGTGCTCCAGCATTACCCCTTTCGGCACGCCGGTAGAACCGGAAGTGTAAAGAAGAATGAAGAGGGATGACGGATCTAACTTCTCTCCAGCCATTTCTCCAAGAGAGGAAGATGTAGTTCGTGAAAAGTCCTTCAATTCTTTCTCTGTAAGGAGCATACAAGCATTTCCATCTTGCTGCATATAGTTCAACCGTTCCTCGGGATAAGAAGGATCAAGCGGCATATATGCACATCCTGCCTTAAGGACAGAAAGCGCGCCAATAAGCATCCATTCGGAACGGTTAACTTTGATAGCAATAACATTAGTGGTTGGTTTTAATGCAGCGGCTATGCGGTCAGTAAGTTCATCTAATTCGCGATAAGTAATACGCGTATCACGGAAAATAACGGCAATATTATCTGGGGTTTTAGTAACCTGCGCCTTGAATAGCGAAAGGATGGTCTGCTGGTCGTCATAATCAACGTGTGTTTCATTGAAGGCATCCAGTAGTGCTGTTTGTTTCTCATCCAACAAAGAGATAGAACGTAGCGATGCTTCGGGAGCTTTAGCAAACGCTAACATCGCATTGCTAACCGATTGAGCGAGAGACATCATCATCGCTTGGCTATAACGCCCATTGTCATATTCTATCGACACCGTCGGTTGACCATCTTTTTCTATGATATAAAAAGCTACCTTGAACTTCGGCACCTTGAGTTCCATACTCTCAACACCCACTTTTTTACCCTTTATGCGAAGCTCTGAGATAACACCTAATTGGTACGCATACATTATCTCCGCACTCAGGTTATAGTCTGCAGCTATCTGTGCAAAAGGATAGTTCTCATGAGCCAACGTATGTTCAAAATCGTCAGCTGTTTCACGAATGAAATTCTGCACAGTTTGGTCACCGATTTTACTACTGAGTGCCAATGTGTTTACCATCATGCCGATGGTATTCGCCATCTTAAGATTACTTCGCCCATTCGAGATGGTTGTGATGCATAACTCATCGTTATTTGTAAACCGTGCAAGGGTATAGTATACGGCCGCCAAAGTTAAACCTGCCGGAGTGACTTGAAGTTTATTTGCCAATTGTTCCGCTATATGCATATCCAGCGGGGCATAGACTTGTCCTATCTCTCCATCTGTTGGATTCGTTATATCAGCCGGAATTTCAGTTACACCTTCCACATCCGCTAAACGAGAATGGAAAAACTCACGTGCTTGAGTATACTCCAAACTATTTTCCGTTTCTTTTTCATCTGCCACAAATTGGGCGTATGTACACATCTCCGACTCAAGAGATTCTCCATTCAACAACCCACAAAGTTCATTGAAGAAAACGTCATACGAAGCTCCATCACAAACAAGGTGATGTATATCTGAATAAAGGTATTGAGCACCTTCCGTACGTACGATAGCAAATCGACACAGTAGGTCTTTGGATAAATTAAACGGTCGAATGAACTCCGAACGATAGTTTTCCAGTTCATTCTCTTTTAATGTTACTACATCTATTTTTATTTTTTGATTTTTGTCCAATACCTGTTCTACTCCTGACTCTCCGGTTTGGAAATGCACAAAGAGTTCCGGGTGGTTTTGAACCACTTGTGTTAATGCTTGCTGCAATTCTTCCACACTAATTTCTTGCGGTATTTGTGCGCGCATAGGAATATTATAGAGTGTGGATGTAGGATTCTTCATGCATTCAAAATAGACACCGGTCTGAGAATAAGAAAGCGGGTAAGGTACTTGGAGAACGGATTCAGAACTTGTGCTTTTTACATCCTCTAAACCGGAAGTATTCTGATTTCTATTTCCCGAATCCAATAATATCGCTAATATCTCATTCTCTATGGCTTGAATATTAGCACCTTTGATAAGGTTTTTAGCATCGAGTTGAACTCCGAAATTTTTATAGACTTGCGTAGCCAATTTGATGGCTGAGATAGAAGAGAGACCTACATAGCGCAGATCGGTGGTGATGCCAAAATCGGCATTTCCTACAATTCCGGTTACAATCTCTTTTAATTGCTCTTCTAACACATTCAGAGGCGCCACTTCCTTTGTACTTTGTCCTTCATCACTTTGTACTTTCGGCGTCGGTAGTGCCCGTTTATTCACTTTCTGGTTTTGGTTCAGCGGAATAGCATCAATCTGCATAGTGACCGCCGGAACCATATAGGGCGGTTTTTGATCCAAGATAAACGCATTGAGTGCTTGTATGTCTATTTTTTCATCGCTGACGATATATGCCGCAATAAATTTTCCTCCGCCTTCAGGGAAATCGAAGGCTTGCACTGTAGCATCTTTAATGCCTGCAAACTGACGAATGACCGCTTCCACCTCTTTGAGCTCAATACGAAAGCCCCGAATCTTGACCTGACCGTCTTTGCGGCCGACGAACTCGATAGCTCCGTCCGCCCTATAACGGACTATATCTCCTGTTTTGTACACACGGATGCCATTCCAGTAAACAAAGGCTTCTTTCGTCTTTTCAGGTTGGTTGAGATAGCCAATGCCGACTTGCGGTCCTGCGACGAGTAATTCTCCTGCTGCTCCCCACGGTAATCGTTTGCCGGTTTTGGAAGTGATAAAAATTTGGGCAGTATCATTAGGAAAACCAATAGGTATATTCGGTTCAGCTTTCGTCACCCTATAACTGGTGACATAAACCGTTGTTTCCGTTGGTCCGTATCCGTTTTGCAGAACATAAGCAGGCGGTTCAAGCGACATGAGTTTCTCACCTCCCGTTCCCAAGAACTGCATAGTTGGTATATCAGGATAGTTCTGCACCATTTGCGTGGCGACCTGAGTAGTCATAAAAGTATGCGTGATCTCTTCTTTTACGAAGAAAGAGTGCAATGCTTCAAGGTCAAAACGGATGTCATCACCAATGATATAAATAGCCGCACCCGCCACGATACATCCCCACAAGTCATGCATAAAAGCATCAAAACCATAGCCGGCATAAGTAGCATAGCGACTCTGAGGAGTAAGACCGATATGCCGAGTATGGAAATTGCAGAAAGTAAGGATATTCTGTTCAGACAACATAACACCTTTAGGTGTGCCGGTGGTACCTGAAGTATAAAGAAGAATAAAAGCATCTGTTCCCTCATATTTCGTAGCATCCTCCCGCATAAACTGCAATCGTTCCTCAGGATAAGAACTATCCAAAGGCATTGCGGTGAGACCTGTCTTAGCAATAGCCAAAGGCACGAGGACCATCTGTTCATCGCGCGGAACGGAATAACCGATGACATTAGGTCCACAGTGGTAGATCTTAGTTGATGATTGATCGGCCTGGGTACTATCGATTGCGCATTGAGTTATTTGTGCCGATAGTTGGTCGGTGAGTTGGTCTACTTCAGCATATGTCAATCGTTTGTCTCCAGCCACAACGCAGACTGCTGACGGTTGTTCTGCCACGTGTTTTTTGAATCGTGCGATGAGAGAATCTCCTTTTACCGCTTGGTATTTCGAGATGTCAGTGTGAGAACTATTGAGGGCATCGAGCCATTGTATCTGTTCCTTAGAGCAGTAGTCAATGTCACCTATTTTTTCCGCCTTCACCATCGAATGTAGGATGGTACTATAGGATGTCACGAGTTCCTGAATAAAAGCATCCGAATAGTCTGCGGTGCTATAACCCATCTTGAGGAGATACTGCTCATTCGCCTCCTCCAGTTCTGCCGAGAGTTTCCATCCGGGAACAAGTTTACGCAAATCAATAGGCGGGATTTGTTCATCACCTAATTGCAAGTTACGTCCGGCATCCACCACTGTTCCTTGATAAACGAACATCACTTGATTATTCAGTCCCAAGTCTTGCACAGCGTCCGGATAAGCGTAGTACATGTATTGGCGTGTATGGAGCTGTTGTTCGTCAAACATTGCCATCAGTTCCTTCAGCCGCAAAGCGGAAGACTGATTGCCCCATTGTATAAAGACCGGCAAGGTGTGCACCATCATCGCGACAGTGTTTCTTGTGCGTCGATCGGTTCTACCGTAAAAGACCGTACAATACGACGCTTTCTCTTCCGCCGAATAAGCAGCCAATAATAATGCCCAAGCGGTTTGCATGACAGTACTCTCTTTCGCATCCAAACGCTGCCTTATCGTTTGGATCTCTTTTTTAGTAATCGTAAGCGGATAGTACCGGTAGATAGATTTGGCTTGTGAGTCCTTGTCTAATTCAGCCTGCGGGATAGGCAAGCTATCTGTTTCGGCAGCGTCGCAGAAGGTTTTAGCATACCAATCGCGTGCATCTGCCATCCGTTTGTCGTCAGCGCGTTGCGCGGTTTCCTCTTGTGCGACCGCAGCTCCATCGAGCGTCTCCGGTGTGAGCGGTTGTCCGTTATAAGCTGCACTGATATCACGCGAGAGTGCCATTAGAGAAAAACCATCGGAGAGCACATGATGTATATCAAGATAAAGATATTTACCATTTGGACATTTACCATTTACCACTTGATAGATCTCTGCTCGGTAAAGTCTCTCCCCATGAATATCCATTGTTCGTGCAAAAGTCTTCTGCACCTCCAACCACTCGTCTTCGGTTATATCAAATCGCTCTACCCATGGTTCCTTACCCTCCACAACGACCGGCAGTCCTTCTTCGTCTTCCTCAATGCGACTGCACATATAAGGATGAGCACGAAGAGTATCGATTACAGCTCGCTGCAAGCGGTCTAAATCAATAGTTTCGGGTAAGGCAAATAATTCGGGAATTTGATAGTTCAACTCATCATCAACCGTTGTCTTACAGGCATAATAAACGCTTGTTTGTGATTGGTTTAAGGGAGCTTTCATGGTTGTAGAATGGTTTAATCAATTTGAAAAATATTTTGGAAGCCGGACATGCGGAATATATCCGCTACATCTTCGTTAAGATTGGTGATGCGAATAGTTCCTCCTTTCGCTTCGGACTCTCGTTTGAGTTGCATAAAGAATCGCAATCCCGCCGAAGAGATATAGTCTAAGTCGGTGCAATCAATGAGCAAAGGCGAGGCTGCATTGTCTAAGATGAGTTGGAGTTGGTCCTCTTGCTCTGTGGTGGCAACCGTGTCAAGTTCTCCGATGATACGAACCAGCGTTTCATCATTGAGTTTTTGAATACTGATTTCCATATAGTTATAAATTTTTGATTATAGTCAATTCGTTTCTATTGTTATTTCGGCGGTATTGTACCTGATCTGCAATGTGCTTTATGAGCGCAATGCCGAGTCCTCCAATCCGGCGTTGTTCCACCGCGTTGGAAATATCTATGGGTGCTTGTGCCGTTGTGTCAAAAGGAATGCCATTGTCAGCGATTTGAATGGAAATGGCGTCATTGCTTTCGATTTTCAGTTCTATCCATTCGGCTTGGGCATAGTGAATGACGTTGACCACCGCTTCCTCGAGTGCCACCTCCATCTTTTTGATAGCCCGTTTGTCCATTTGTGCGCAAAGAGCATAGTTATGGAAAGCGGTTTTGAGTATAGGCCATTGTTCCATCCGCGGCTCTGTACGCAGGGAAAGAGGTTGTGTTTCGGTGGTTTGCAGGACAGTCATTAAGGTCATATCATCCGTCTGTTCTGCTTTTCCTGTAAATTGTACCCCTGCCTCTCCTATTGCCTCAAAACGACCGGCTTTTAGAGATGTGAGGTTATTTTTCACTATTTCCATCCAGCGTTGGATGCCTAACATCTCGTGTTTTTCGTTTCGTGCTTCCGTGATACCATCAGTATAAAGAACCAACAAGTCGTCTTTTCTGAGCATCATTCCTTGCTCCACGAAACGGAACTTGCCATCATAACCTAACGGAATATTCGGTTCCAGGGGAATGGGAGTAATTTGAACACTCTCATTGTTTGCGCGCGAAACCAGAGGAGGCAAATGGCCGGCATTACAATAGAGTAATTCGCCCGTGGGGATATGCAAGCGTCCGATAAAAGCCGTAACGAACATCATACTCGGGTTCTTATCGCTGAGAACAGCGTTCATATCTTCTATGATGGTTTTCGGCGATTGAAGTCGTAGCACAGCCGAACGGAAGAGATTGACCGTTGCACTCATAAACATCGCAGCCGTAATACTCTTTCCACTAACGTCACCAATGATGAAGAATAAGTCGTCTCCCCTACGGTAGAAATCATAGAGGTCTCCTCCGACTTCACGCATCGGCACCAAAGCCGCCTGCAACTCTACATCCTGCCACTTATTGTCTTGAACCTTATCTCGTTCTCCTTCACGCAAGATGCCCTTTTGAATGGTACTGGCAATCTGTAGTTCACGTTCCATGACCTCGTTTGCCGTTTCCACTCGTGTAAACTTTCTTTGGTCCTGCAACAATCGACGTATAAGCAGTCCTGCGATGAAAAAACCGATAAGCAGGACAATCAAGGTGACCGTCGACACACGACTCATACCATCCCATAAGTGATGTTTTGGAACAGCAATGACTAACCGCATGTCGATGGGAGACATCACTTTTTCCGAGACAATCATATCATCCCAATCGTCTGTTTCTCCGCTCTGGACAATCAGTGTTCCGTTGGAGCTATATAGCTGGCACACAGCATCTTCATAGGGTTTTGTCTCCATCAGCACTTGTTTCGCCCATGCCAGGGTATAGTCCACAGCCACAACTCCTATCACGCTATCATTCTGGTCATACGCTTTTTGCGAATGCGTAAAAACCAAATCGTCCGTATGAACATCATTGTACGATTGGGTCCAATAGCCATTGTCATCACTTTTCATGGCTCCTATATACCAATCGCGCACTAAATAATTACGTTGTTCTTCGAAATGGCTATTGGAGATAGAACCATTTTCTCCTCGTATGGCACAGACGGAATAAATCTCTTCCTTAGGCGAGAAATGATAGGGTTCGTAGCAGATATAACAACTGAAGAGATCCGGGAAACGCCAAAGCACATTTTCCAAAAGGGTATATAATGCCGTTGAGTCTTTTCCGTTATCCGGCAGAAAATGCACCAGTTCTGCAGTAGCGCCAGACATATCGTACACCTTAAAGAGCACATCTTTCTGCGCCAACTCCATTTTGAAATCAATACGGTGCAGAAGCCCTTTTTCGTTACGATGGTATGACAAACCGAACTGAACCATCATAGCGATGACAAGAAATATAGCTGCTATTATGGGTACGTATTTCGTTCGCATAATCGGTCTCCAATTTACATATCTCTGATATATGCAAATCTTAGGGAAAATGACATGCGCTCGAACGCATGTCATTTCCTAAAATTAATTGGTGTATTATTTTATCTCGACCGGTTTATATTTCGGCACCAATGTTTTCATGACGCTCCAACCGATGAGGTAAGCTACGGCACAGATACAGAAGATAATCATATATCCTGCAGGTTTGCCTGTAAAGCCGGCAAACTTGAATGCCTCTCCCATCTCAGCTGCATGATCAAAGAGCATACCTGAACCTTTATTAATCAGGAATGAGCCGACACCACCTGCCATAGCACCAATACCGGTGATAGTAGCAACTGCCGACTTCGGGAACATATCACCCGTGGTGGAGAAAATATTCGCACTCCAACTCTGGTGAGCTGCACCCACAATACCAATGATAATAGCAACAGCCCAAGGGCCATAGACACCACCTAACGGTTGTGCAAAGAGTGCAAAAATCGGGAAGAAGGCAAAGATCAACATCGCACGCATACGACCTGCGTACGGCTCCATGCCTTTCTTCTCTACGAAGATCTTTGGAAGATATCCGCCAAACAGCGAAACAACCGTAACGATAGCGTACAAAGTGAAGATTAACGCTATACCCTGCGGGTCAGAAGCTTTGATACCAAACTGATCCTGGAAATAAGCCGGAGCCCAGAAGAGGAAGAACCACCAAACGCCATCGGTCATGAACTTACCAAACGCAAACGACCATGTTTGGCGATGTTTGAAAGCCTCAGCAAACGACATCTGCTTTTCCTCTTTGTTTTCTTGCTTCGGAGCGTCTTTCTCATCTTGATGAATATACTCAAGCTCAGCTTCGTTCACGTGCTTGGACTCTTCCGGTTTGTCATAGACAAAAATCCAGATGCCGGCCCAGATGAAACCAAGTGCACCAATGATGATGAACGCCCACTCCCAACCAAGACTCTTTGCCAAGAGAGGAATAGTAGCCGGAGCAGCCAAAGCGCCGACAGAGGCACCTGCATTGAACAGGGCGGTAGCAAAAGCACGGTCTTTCTTCGGGAAGTACTCTGCCGTTACCTTGATAGCTGCAGGGAAGTTGCCTGCTTCACCTAATCCAAGGATCAGACGACAGATGAGGAAGAGCCATACACTCACCATCGAGATGGAACTTGCTATTGCACCTGTTGCATTCAATAATGCTGCTTTATCTGCTACGCCCACGATATTTTCAGTTACCCAACCGCAACCTGCGTGCATTACAGCACCAAGCGACCATACAATGATGGCAATCAGGTATCCTTTTTTCGTGCCCATCCAGTCGATAAATTTACCGGCGAAAAGACAGAAAATAGCATACGCAATAGAGAACACACCGGTGATGGTTCCATAGTCGGAATCTGTCCAGTGAAACTCAGGTTGAATAAACTCTTTGAAGGTCAACGAAAGGACTTGACGGTCCATATAATTGACTGTTGTGGCGAAGAAAAGCATCGCACACATGACCCAACGCCAGTTGGTCAGGACAGCTTTTTTAACGTCATTCATTTTAATTTACGATTTAATCATTTACAATTTGTTCATTTATTTGGTCATTGAATCATTTAGTTAAATGGCTAAACAGCCAAATGGTACATAAATGGTACATGTTAAACAACCAAATGGTACATGAACATTATTTCTTGCAAGCATTAATAATATCGAAACATTCGCGGCATTTGTCGGTAACGTACTTCCAGTCGCCGGCTTTTACCTTGTCGCTCGGGAACAGTTTGCTTCCCATACCCACGCAGTAAACACCTGCTGCGAACCATTTCTCGAGGTTCTCTTTCTCGGGAGCCACACCACCGGTAACCATGATCTTCGACCATGGCATCGGAGCCATCAGACCTTTTACGAGGTTCGGACCAACGACATCACCCGGGAACACTTTTGTGAAATCGCAACCTACTTCTTGTGCTGCACCGATCTCGCTCGGTGTGAGGCAACCCGGACAGTACGTCACGCAACGACGGTTGCAGACCACTGCGATATCTTTGTTAAACAACGGACCAACAACGAAGTTAGCGCCTAACTGCAAGTACAACGCTGCAGTCGGAGCGTCAACAACGCTACCGATACCGAGTGCCAACTCCGGGCACTCTTTAGCTACCCACTTGCTCAGTTCGCCGAACACCTCGTGCGCGAAATCGCCACGGTTGGTGAACTCAAACGCACGCACGCCGCCTTCGTAGCAAGCCTTTATCACGTTCTTACAAACTTCCACGTCCTTGTGATAGAACACAGGAACCATCGGTGCAGCGGCAATCTTCGCCATCACCTGAAATTTATCAAATTTTGCCATCTTATTTTTATTTACGGTTTAACAATTTACGATGTACGATTGATGTACGAAGGGATTTATTTACGATTTATCTCTTTCGGATGCATCCATCTTGTTCTTGGTAGTTAATATAGATTTGGTCGTTATTTTCCGAAGCTCTACACTTTCATCATAGAGGTCTTGAACCCTTGATTTGGGTAACATACCGCTGTCTATAATCAAACTAAGCCAATGAGATGTCTCATCAATTTCCTCCTCAACCATTTTGAGTTTATTAAGGAAATCTTTATCGGATTTAGCAATACATGCAGCACGATAGTTTGCTGACGGGGATGTTCCTGACCGAATGATTTGACGGGCTATTGCCATGCTCGATATAGTATTTGGCAAAGCATCAACTAATTTGATGATTCGCAATGCAAAAACGCGGTAGCGCTCTTTCAACTCATCTTTCGTCATGTCCTTCGTACTTAAAATAAAATCGTAAATCCCTCGTACATCGTACATTTGTCCTTCGTACTTCCGCTTTAGCGTTGTACTCGTCCGTTAGCGTTACCACCTGCAAGACTCAATACCTCTTCCTCGCTTACGAGGTTGTAGTCGCCGTTGATGGTGTGCTTCAATGCACTTGCTGCAACCGCGAACTCAAGTGCTGCACCTTGGTTATCCGGGTATTTGAGCATACCGTGAATCAGACCGCCGGAGAACGAGTCACCACCACCCACGCGGTCGATGATCGGGTTGATCTCGTAACGCTTGCTCTGGTAGAACTCCTTGCCGTTGTAGATCATGGCCTTCCAGCCGTTGAAGGTAGCGCTGTAGCTCTCGCGCAACGTCGAAACAAC
>JAFPYI010000028.1 GCA_017412245.1 Paludibacteraceae bacterium
GGTGTACTGTGCATCTGCATCTTTATGCGGGTCAGCGTGAGCAGGAGTTGAACCATAAGCAACTTCTGTCTCATCGATAACTGAACCGTCATCATCCTTCCAAGTAATAGTATATTTATTAACAGTGGAAGTATAAGTTGCTGTGTAAGTAGCGTTACCAACGACAGCTACGATAGCCGGACTCCAACCTGCAAATGTGTAAGTGTACTGAGCATCGGCTGCTTTAGAAGCATCTGCATGCGTCGGCGTACCACCATAGAGAACGGTTGTCTGGTCGATAGTCGAACCATCATCGTTCTTCCAAGTGATGGTATAACTATTGGTTGTAGCCGTGTAAGTAGCTGTATAAATAGCATCCTCTGTTGCTGCAACGATAGTTGGTGTCCATCCTGCGAAAGTATACGTGTATTGTGCCGTAGCAGCTTTGGTAGGGGTAGGGCCGGAATAAGTTGGTATCTCGTCTTCCTCTACGTCATTCAGCGTCTGCAATACAGTGCCATCTTCGTTCTTGAAAGTAATGGTATAGGTGTTCGGTGTACAACCTGGACATGATAGTGTTACTCGTTTCAATTTAGGCTGACTGTACGGATAGATACTTCTAATCATCAGCACATAATTGCCTGCAGGAACAGAACTCAAATCCCACGGCGTAGCTTGTGTGAAAACTTGGTCGCCTGTAGTAGCACTTTCTCTACCCATGGTGTATTCAGCTACCAGATTATTTCCGCTGAACAACTGCATGATATATTGGTGACCGTTAGAACAGTTAGTCTCTTCCTCTACAGTATAACTACCCGGATATACGAGATTCACTCTCCATGCAGCCCAACTGTAGATATTTGGTGCATCACCCGGACCGATATCGAAGTAATCATTGTTGGTTCCCCACCAAGCCATATTCTCACTTACTTCGCCCATATTTGCTTTGTTCAGTGTGTTCGGCAGATCAACAGCCGTTCCTGTCAGTTGCGGAATAGGTAAGAACTGAGCATAATAGGTTGCATTAGCGGTCGGGATAGTAGCTGCTGTGACTTGTGAACCATTGGTAGCTGCCGTAAACCAGCCGATGAAGATATAACCGGTCTTGGTAGCAGTAGGCAGTGTGCCGATAGGATCGTCAATAGCAATCTCGGAAGTAGCGGTTGCACATGTTCCGCCGTTTGCGGTTGCGTTCCAAGTGATGGTATGCGAAGTAAGAAGTGCTTCGCAATCCAGCGTTATGCTCTTTAGTTTGGGTTCGCCCCATTCCAATGCTGATGTGACGCGTAAGGTATATACACCTGCCGGCACATTACTCAAATCCCATTTAGCGGTTTGCGGGAAGGTCAAATCGTCTGTAGTACTTTGGGTCCAAGTTGCCGTAGTGGTATATTCGGAAATCACATTGTTGCCACTCAGCAGTTGCAGTTTGTATTGGTGTCCGTTCTCATAATGGCCGGTTTCCGATACGGAATATTCAGCCGGATAACTCAGATATACATTCCATTCACCATAAGCGGTCGGGAATTGTGTTCCGCTCGGATTCAGGTCGAAGTATTCGGTGTTATACCAAACCAAATCATTACTGATAGCCGAGTGGTTCGCTTTATTCAGTGTAGCCGGTAGTTCGACCGCACCTGTTACTGCTGTTCCGTTCCATGAGACATTAACGGTTTGTGTCACTGCGCCTGTGCTGGTGATAGTAATGGTTGCATTGCCGTTTCCTGCGTTTGTCGGAGTGAGTGACAGAGTAACTGTTGCGCCTGAGGATACTTGAGCCGGAGTGAGGCTGGCAGGAGAAACAGTCAAGGCTGCATTATTACTGCTGATAGTTGCATTTCCACTCAGGTTTGCTCCGCTGACAGAGATTGTACGGGTAGCGGTAGTATTAACCGTCACATCGCCAAACGTTACTGTTGTTGGTGAAACGGTTAACGTAGAAGTAGAAGAGTTATTGGAAATAACAATACTTGCATTCAGTTTATTCATACCCGTGCTTGCTTCCCATATATTGCTGTTTGCGAAACGAACAGCGTAGCTTGGATTCGAAGCCAGCGTCGAATAAGCATCCGGCAAGTGGAGATAGAGTTGATAGGTTCCCGTTGCAATATTAGCAGGAAGAGTCAACTCTTCGCTTACAGTGCTTACCACTCCGTTTGGAGCCCAACGACGAGGATCGGAAGTCAACGGAATAGAATATGTATTGTTATTGTTTTTCAGAACGATATAAGCTGTACGTTCGTTGTACAGAGGAGCGAAACCGACGTTTCTGATACGCATGTAAACAGACATTGTTCCACCCGGAGCAGCTTGAGAAGTATATATTCCGCTCAGCAACTGGAATCGATAACCTAAGTGCACTCTCAGTGAGTCATAAGTACCATTGCTGCGCCATGTGTTGGTCATCGCTTCTGCATAACCCTGATTGATGAAGGTGTAGTGCAGACGACTGGTTTCTTTAATGGTATTGGCATAAGCTGCTTTGGTCTTTGCATTATTCGTATTGGTTTCATTCGTCTCACCACCATTGGGCACATATAAAGTCTCGCGAGCCAGATAAGGTTTCTGAGTAGCTGTGTCTGAATACGTACCTTGGTCTTGACCTCCGTAAAGGAAGGCATCGTTATGGTGTCCCAAACGTGCTTTCGCCGTGCCTGTATAAGCCTCAGAGGATGACAGAGGAGTAGTGTTTCCGACATAACCGGTCTTGAAAAGCGGAGTACGAATCAGGATGCTTCGGTCTTCCGGAACAGCATTCAGCAAGGCATCTACTACACTCCTGCGATTTGCATTCATAGTGGTAACATGGTTACCAAAGTTTTGGCTGTAGTACCACTCGCCCCATGAACCTACGAAACCGGCTTGGAAACAGTAAATAACATCTGCGTTAGCTTGCCATTTAGGAGCCAGTTGTGCGATATGTTGCTGCACAATATTCAACGGAGCGTCAACGCCTGTATCATTAGCATTCGAGGCTGTGTAGGCATAGCGGACAATACATTTGAAACCTCGGTTACGCAGGACTTGCATATCCTCATCAAAAGCATTGATGATTTGGGTTGGCAGTGTAGCGGTATTCTTGAAATTATCCAAGTAGTAAACTATCAATATCAACGAACCTTTCTCGCTTGCGTGCGAAGTTATTGCGCTTTCATTGTTCTTGACTGCGTAAGGAGAATTGGCCGTTAAGACTTTCTCGTAGTGGTAATAGAATCCGCGCTCAGGATTAGCGAAAATAGAATTATCAATTGTATAGGTCACTTGTGAACCGGATGGATCAGGATCTGGAACTACAGGATCCGGATCTTCCGGAATTTCCCCGTCATACTCTAATGTAATAGATTTTAGTTTGGGTTGTCCCCATTCTGTACCATTCTTTATGCGAATAGTATAGTCGCCTGCAGGAATAGAACTCAAATCCCATTTGGCTGTCTGCGTGCAACTTTGTGCACCTGCACCCCAAGCGCAATCAACCGTGCTATAGGTGGAGATGACATTCTCACCGTCCAGCAGTTCTAGTGCCCAGTTGTGTCCATTAGCGCAGTAGGATTCTTCAGAAATAATATATTGTCCCGGATAACGAAGATATACATTCCAAGTAGCCCAACGGTCAAGATTAGAGGCATCAGTTGGTCCAAAATCGAAATAGTCGGTATTATACCAACTCATAGTGTTGATATAATCCGATACATTGGCTTTGTTCAGCGTTGCCGGCAATTGAATGCTGGCACTTAGTGCTACGCATGTCAGCATAGCCAAGAAAGATAGGAAAATCTTCTTCATAACGTATTAGGATTAATGATTTAGCGGTGTTTTTCTCGCATTTTATGCGATTTTTCGCCGACAAAGTTACAACCAATACTTCAAATAGACAAATATATGTAGTTTTTTTTATAACATATATATATACGAACACGCGCGCAAACCTTATATATTGCGCGCGTACGGGTGTTACGAAAAAGTTTCGAAACCTTTTGATACTTTTACCTTTTCAATTTCTCATGGCACTGGGTGATGTACATTTTGGTTGCTTCTCGTACCCAGCAGAATTGCCATTCAGGAGTTTGAAAAAGACGGTCGGCTTTTTCGAAATAAGTTAGTGCTTCTGATTTACTACCGAAGGGTTTCGGAGCATAGAAAAGACAAGTGCCGTAATAACTCAAAACCAATGGGTCTTTAGGTGCTTTTTGAACAGCCTCTTTCGCTAAACTCATGGCCTTGATGGGATGGATAGACTCTTTCAATCGCAACTCATAGACATAGACTGCACTTATATACATCTCATAATGTCCCGGTGGAAGGCCTATTCCCTCCTTATCAGGAAGGGAGTGTAATTGCTCAACATGTGATTTGAACTGCCGCACAGCTCTTTTGGCTTCCGGCAGTAATGACTCTTTTCCCTCTTTCTTCGCTTCCGCCACTATGTATCCGCAAAAACCATATTCGTACAGCAAGACCTCAGGAGTGATGCCTTGAACGCATGATTTTTCTACATACGCTTTCCATACGGACATATCTTGTCGTTGGTATGCATCCAGCAATTCTCTATCCGCCGTTTGGGCCGTCAGCGAGAGACAAACCGCCAGTAATATGAATAGGGTACACTTTCTTTTCATAATCGCTTGCAAAATTACTGCTTTTTTTCGACTTGTGCAAATCTATTTGCAGTTTTATATATCGGGAGGTGGAAAATACAATTGGTCACGCTTTATAAAAGCTAACTCAAGTATATTCTTTTCCATACGGCGATGCGGACGAATAGTAAATGCCGGCACAATTGGTTCGAAGGATATTTCTTCAAGACAAGAGTCTACCTCTGTCCCCTTCTCTTCTTTTAACTGGCGATAGATGGCGACGTAGGTATATTGGTAAAAACGGGAATAGGGTTTCATGCCCGGTTCTGGCTTGGCGCCGCCTTTGAAAACCTTGAAATAATGGTTGAAGAAACGGATCCGCCATTCGAGTGCTTCGATGGAATGGTCATGCTCGAGGGCATGTGCCTGACGCTGCGCCTCTTTGATCAGTTCGCGGTTCGCCACACAGGCGGCAGACCAGTGTTTCGGGAAATGGTAGATATAGAGTTCGTGAAGACCTTTACGGAAACGCGATGGTCTTACTACAACGCGCTTTTTGTATTTTTGGCCTTCCTCATAGTAATCCATGGCACCCCGAATTGTTGCGATGCCACGGACTGTATGAAAATACCGCACGCCTCTGGTGTGAGGTGTGGCGTCCGAAGGAAGAGAGGCGAAACACATTCCTCTGTCTTCTAAACGAGCAATAATGATACTCTTCAAATGCCGAGACATAGACAATCCTAGACTTTGTTCTTTTCAATATTATGATAAACCACTATATTTCAATGATTTATAATAATATTTCTGTATTTCAAATTCAAATCCGCTGCAAAGATACAACAAAAAAATGACATTTCCAAATTTTTTGCGTTCGGAAATGTCATTAAAATTGCAAAAAGTGGTATTTATTTCACCTCTGCTCCTGTGAGAGTATAGGTTTTGTCTCCGCGGAGGATGAAGATTTGGCCGTCCTCAATGCGCTTGGTAGTTGCGGGTTCGGCAACTACATTCTCGATAGCTTCATGGTCTTCATACGGTCGTGCGAGACGGACGGAAGAAGCATAGTAAAGATAATCTTCTTCTATATCTGAGCCGTCTTGAAGAAAGCCTGCGTAGTACGCCCCCGGGTAATAATTGGTTTCAGGACCGTTATAGGATGTTGCGCTCCAATAACCACCCGAAAAGCCTATACCACCCACTTTCGAACCCTCGCGAACGCCGGCAGCCGGCAAGAACAGCGCGCCATACTCTTCCAATATTTCCCACTCGGCAGCCGTGTATTGGTTGGTTGTCCAGTTCTTCGGAATCTGTTCGAAGTATAAGCCACCTGGCGTAGACGAATGCGTCCAGCCGTCCGGCATGACCACCAGGCCATGTATCCCGTTTACCGTAGCTTGCCCGTGTGGGTGACCAACAACTACACGCTCCCACTCGTCTTTAGTGAGCGTACGCCAACCATCGCCTATCAGCTCTCCCCAATCGACGAAATCGCCGGCATAGAAAGTTATACCGGTGTTATTGTGAATGCCATAGTAGGAAGCAGTTGTGCTCCAACAGAACAAGTCCACCGTGCCGTTAGCAGAGACCGTACCATTACCGTTAACAGCGGTGTTGGCTGCTGCATCGCCGATATAGTCCCATTGTTTTTCAGCAAAGCCCCAAGTCCAGTTACCGCCATCATAGGTCGCTTGCAAGTTACCTCTAGAGAATTGCACTTTGTCGCCATCGGCGTTGATAGTAAAAATGCCGGGCAGCGCACCTCCGGTGGCCATCAGATTCAGCGAAACAATCGCTGCCAATAAGAGGAAAATCTTTTTCATAATATTTTTTTATATTACTTGGTCTTACTTACCTCTTTCGAGCAACAATGTGTGTGTAGGTTGATCGCATACTTCTGTCGGACCGTAGTATTGGATTGGTCCCGGATAGATATAGCTTGTGTTGGCGTCAGCCCATTCTGCGCGGTGAGCTTCAAGATACTTAAACGGAGCACCATCCAACTCAACAAGCGCTTTCTGGATAACAGGTTTCATCTTTCCGTTGCGGCGTTCCATATTCATCATCATCGTGATAGGTACACCGCCTGCAATCCATTCTGCTGCAGGTTTGGTCAGATTGCGAACAAGCGACATATAACCGGTCTTGCCGGCTGCGATGAGGTGAGTAGCTGTCACACCGATCGAGTAGCAATAGTCTGCATCGAAATTGGACGGCATAGCACAGCGTCCTTCGTATCCGAAGAAATGGTTAAGGGCGGAGAACTTACCTTTGTATTCTCCGTTGGCTTTCAATACTGCCAGGCGTTTTTGAACCATCTCGATCAACAGTTTCTCGGTCTCAATCTGGCTAACCATAACGTTTCCGTGAGGATCACGATCGAGCGTCAACTGACGAGCAATGCCCTTTGGCAGCGAACGATAGAGATCGCAGGAAGCAGGAGTCAACTTGCTCTTAACATACTCGCGCTTGGCGTCATCACCGTCAAGGCTGGTAAATTCTTCGTTAGCTGCCAACATATCGTTGAGTTCTTGAATCAAGACACGCATAGCAGGAATGAACTCAATCAGACCTTCCGGAATAAGAATAGTACCGAAATTAAGGCCGGCGTTAGCACGGGCAACAATCACTTTAACGATGTCTTCGACGATCTCGTTGAGTGTCATTTTCTTAGCCTCTACTTCTTCCGAAATCAAGCAGATATTCGGTTGGCTCTGCAGAGCACATTCCAAAGCAATGTGACTGGCTGAACGACCCATCAAACGGATGAAGTGCCAGTATTTCTTAGCCGAATTAGCATCACGCTGGATATTACCAATCAGTTCTGCATAGGTCTTACAAGCTGTGTCGAAACCAAAGGAGGTCTCAATCATCTCGTTCTTCAAATCGCCGTCGATAGTCTTCGGGCAACCAATAACCTGAATGCCGCATTGTTTCTGCAGATAATACTCTGCCAATACACAAGCATTGGTGTTGGAATCATCACCACCGATGATGACTACAGCTTTGATACCCAGTTGTTTACAGATCTCGATACCATTATCAAACTGCCATGTCTCTTCCAGTTTGGTACGACCTGAACCGATGATATCAAATCCACCTGTGTTGCGGTATTCATCGATAATCTCGCCTGTTAACTCTTGATATTTTCCGTCAATCAAACCGCTCGGGCCGCCTAAGAAACCATATAGTTTGTTCTTTGGGTTCAATGCTTTCAGTCCGTCGTACAGACCGCTGATGACATTATGTCCACCGGGAGCTTGTCCGCCGGAAAGAATAACGCCTACATTGAAGGCCTCCTTTGTACATTGTACATCGTCACTTTGTCCTTTCTCAACCGGTTCCATGGTGATAACAGGCAGACCATAAGTGTTCGGGAAGAGTTTTTTGATCTCTTCTTGGTCTGCAACAGAATTTGTTTTCTCGCCTTCTACAAGACGAACTGCGCCCTGCAATGCCTTTGGCATCTTAGGCTGATAAGCCTGACGGGCAATCTGTAATGGAGATTTTTGCATAGTTGATAGTATTTATGTTGTTGTGTTATTCGTTTTTAGCGTGTTATCTATGTGCCTGTGCCAACATACGTAATAACCATGTAAAACATAGGTAAAAACCAGGTTCCACATAGGTTAAACTTTGGAATCTTCTTCAATCAGTTTTAGCAACTGTTCTACGGCCTCCTCTTGAGGAATATTCTTCAGTACACATTCTTTTCCGCGGTAAAGACTGATACGTCCTCTTCCTGCGCCTACATAGCCATAATCAGCATCTGCCATCTCGCCGGGACCGTTAACAATACATCCCATAATGGCAATCTTCAGTCCTTCCAGATGGCCTGTGGCGGCTTTCACTTTGCGAATCGTTTCCTCCAAATCGAAGAGTGTTCGTCCGCAACTGGGGCAAGAGATATATTCTGTTTTATAAATGCGTACGCGGGCGGCTTGAAGAATATCTTTGCTCAGGAAATTCAATTTATTCTCCGAGAAATTCGGATTGACAATCTTTAAATCCGTTGCGTTAAATTCCCACAGCAGTCGTCCGCATTCAGCGGCTGCCTGCAAACAGAAGGTATCCCAGTCTTCTTCTAACGAAGAATAACGAATCTCGGCATTTCCGCCTATATTGTCCAAAACCTCTGCAGTAACCGAGCCGTCATATCGTACAGACTCTTCGTCTGCAAAATAATCCACTAATTCTTGCGCTACAGGAATCTCGTTTTCCGGTGCTTCACTCAGACTCACACGAATGGTATCTCCTATTCCGTCAGCCAACAAAGCACCAATACCCACAGCGGATTTGATTCGTCCGTCTTCACCTTCACCGGCTTCTGTGACGCCTAAATGCAAAGGAAAAGCCATCTTCTCATGCTTCATGGTCTTCGCTAACAGGCGAACGGTTTCTACCATCACACGTGTGTTGCTGGCTTTGACGGAGATGACGATATTCTCGAAGTGTTGCTTAACGGCAATCCTCAGAAACTCCATCACGCTTTCTACCATTCCTTGCGGAGTGTCACCATAACGATTCATCATCCGTTCACTGAGCGAACCATGATTAACGCCGATGCGGATAGCCGTCTCGTTCTCACGGCATATATTCAGCAATCGCACGAAGCGTTCTTCCAATTTTGTTTCGTCCTTACTGTAATTCCCGGGATTAATTCGCACAGCCTCTACTACTTTCGCAGCGGCCTCTGCTACGTCGGCTTGAAAATGCACATCGGCTACTAACGGAACGGCTGTCAGTACTTGTGAATGAATCTCACGCAACGACTCTACTTCTCGCAAACCTTGTGTCGTAAATCGCAGCAGTTCTGCTCCGGCTTCGATACATCGTCGAGCCTGTTCTACAGACCCATCAATATCATTAGTATCTGTATTCGCCATCGTTTGCACACGAATAGGATAATCGGAGCCTAAAAAGATGTTTCCGACTTGTACAGTGGACGTAGAACGGCGGTTATATGTTAGTTTTAATTGCATAAAACTCTTATTTCAATGTGTTTAGACGTTTTTTTGCAGTTTTTTGAAAAAAAGTTGCCTAAAAATTTGGTCATGTCAAAAAAAAGCAGTACTTTTGCACCCGCTTTTGAAAAAAGCCGGAGAAAAAATCGTTCGAGGCTCTTGAGCCGAGATAAGAATCAGTAGCTCAGCAGGTAGAGCACATCCCTTTTAAGGATGGGGTCCTGGGTTCGAGCCCCAGCTGGTTCACAGAAAGGAGAGCAAGCGCTCTCTTTTTTGTTTTCTGTTCTCCTTTCTTGTTCTTTCAAATAGCGCGTTACAATTTTGCTTGCAAAATTACTACAAAAAATCCGAA
>JAFPYI010000029.1 GCA_017412245.1 Paludibacteraceae bacterium
AATGCCCAATTGACGAGCTACAGACTTTAAAGGACGTCCTCCTGAACATAATTTTACGGCAAGCAACCGTTCTTCATAAGGATGTTTTTTAAGCATAAAATACCCCAAAAGTTTTTTGTTCAACTTTTGGGGTTCATTACAGAAAGGTGCTTTTTTCAAATTTAATATTTAATATTGCAAATTTAAGATTTTTTCTAAACAGCGAAGCGTGCGATTACGGTTCCGGAGTTTCAGGAGCCTGCAGAGTAGACAGGAATGTAGCAACAGCAAGACCGTCCATATCCTTTTCCATAACAGAAGCATCGCCAATCCACTGCGATTCATAGGTACGGTTTGCGTCGTCATCGAATTCATCAGAACCGTTTTCTTGAGCATACGGACATTCCATAGCTGCAAAAGCCTCATCGAACTTGTCACGCTTCTTAGCAGAAGTGAATTCTTCTACTGCGTCCTCGTCATTTATATCGTCGCACTCTACTAAGACACCTTCCCATTCCTTGCCATCACCGAGAGAAAGGAAGACATTCTTTGAGAATTTAGCATAGAGACTGTTGATGTTCTTTACCTCGGCAGGAGCAATAATTTCTAAAAAGGCAAGGGCTACTTTGCCGTTAGAGTCAAGAATTAATTGTGCCAGGATCATAATCTCTTTTTTCTCGTTCAGATAGTCAACCAAAGCCTCCAAGTCTTCGTCTTCCATGGCCTCTTCATAAACGTCCAAGTTGCCGTAGAGGTAAAGGATAGGATCGTCTGCTTTTTGTGCAGGCAGGCCTAAACGTTGAGGAAGAGCACCACTGAGAGTAATTTTCTCGAAGCCTAAGTCCTCCAATGTAGAGACGGCAGCTTTTTTCTTCTCGCCTAAGAGGGAGAGGATGTTCTTTGATACATTGTCAACGGCTTTGTTGTCTTTGCTTGGAACTTTTGGTGCGTTAGGATCGCAACTGATGAGCATCAGAGCCGCTAAAGCGACATACAATAATTTTTTCATACTTCAAAAATTTTTAATTTAACATTTAATATTGCAAATTGCAAATTTCAAATTTATTATTTATGTAAAGAAAAATGCGTCGCGTTGCTCCTTACAAAAATATTCAAAAATGACAAAAATATTAAAAATACCTTCGGTGGCAATTCACTCTGACGAGTTCTCGCATCTATGCCGCTAAGCGGCCTACTTATAAATAAATTTAACGTTGCCCGTTAGGGCATATCTGCACCTCCAAAGGAGGTAATTGCCGCCGCAGGCGATTATATTAATTATAATTTTTATTTAGCGCATTGTTGTCTCTAAACACGAAACACTAAACAGCGAAGCGCTAAACACTAATCACTAAACAGCGCCAGCGGTCTTTTATCCTTGTTAAAGGGAACCTTTGCCGCTGCAAAAGTACTGCTTTTTTCCGATATGTGCAAATTTTTTTGACAAAATAAATACAAATGCAGCGAAAAAGAGGAAGTTCACACCATCCGTGATAGGTGTCATGAACGGGTCTTCTTCATCGTATCCCGGATGGTCGCCGGGGTTATCAATCACTCGTCTTGGCATTATCGAAGCTTCTTCTGTTGTCACTCCTCCGCTGACCTCTGCTGCAGCAAAAGGAACTGAATAATGCGGCCGAGCGGAGGTGACGAGCAAAGGAGAAGCAAAAGAGTACAGCGCAGGATAACTGTTTGTTGTTGACGACGTATGCGTCTCGCTGCTCTGCATCTGCGGACCATTAGGTCCTCCTCCGATGACGGTTACACGATGTGAAGAGGTCGTGTAAAGGCCTTCGCCGTTTAGTGCTGACGTGTTTAATGCTGGCGCGTTTAGTGCTTCGCGTTTAGGTGGAGTGACGAAAGGCACGGGTTCTCTTCTTGTTGAGCGGAAAGCGAAAGAGAAATGTGGCGCTGCCGTGTGTACAGGCACCAGAACCACTTGCTCCGAACGGGCAAAGAGAAGCGGAAGGATATGTATCACTGCCATCACCGAACTGAGCAACAGCAGCAGGATTGCTAATATGATAACATGTCTTTTCATTTTCCCGGTGCGAGTATTTTACGTGGTTGACCGTTTTCGATAACTATCAGCAGTGTCGGTGACTGCGGGAAGGAGGAAAGTCTGCGGCCGAGAATATCATAAATACCGTCATTCAGAGTCTTCGTTTCGACATTCTCCATGCCTTGCGAAGCGTTTCTTACTCTCACCTGCTCAATCACAAACCGTGTGTCATCTTGTTCGCTGTCGGTGGTGAAGGTATAATCCCGTTGCATCAGATCGACCGTCACTTGCAGTTTGTTATCTCTCAGCAGCAGTTGCTCCACTTGTGTCCGGTCATACCGTTGGTCGTCAAAACGGAAGACAAGCGGTTGAGAGGTCTGTGCTTGTCTGAAGCCAAGAGCAATACCCGGTGCAATAGAATCCGGATGAACAGCCATGAATGCGTGTTCAATGCCGTCATTCACAGCATAGACGGACAATGGTTGTTTTGAACCGAACATCTTCTGCAGGTCCGCATTGAGTTCATACGCACGGGTAAACGATTCTCCGAGCAACAGTCCTGCATGGTCGCTCTTCTCGCCTTGCGAGAGTGTTATTCCTAATGCTGTCTCTTCGTCCTCGTCCAATGCTCTTGCCGGTGCTTGGAAACCGACATTGGCACTTGCGTCCGTCTGAACGAAATAGGAATGGAACGGCAGCAGTTCATACCCTTGTGCCAGTTCCTGCGTGTAACTGCGGAAACCGTTTTCCGGAATAGTGATATAACGGAAAGCACTCAGTCCTGCTTCGTCCACCGTCACTCTGCGCATGAACGGATTACCAATCAGGTTCCAGTTGCTGTTGTTTGTTGCTGCGCTCTCGTAGGTATTCACTGTAATCTTTTTGTTCGCGTTCTCGCCTGCATACAGGTTCTCTGCGCTTACGGCGAAAGGTAACATTATTCGGCTCTGGCGATGAGCGTTCCACATATCCGGCAGACCGAAGAGTGAGAATCCTCTTCCGCAAGTTATCTCTGACTCGTAGCGGTCGTCAAAGACTGTCCATCCTGTCGCTCCTGTAGCACGTGCTGCGCCGTCGTAGTAATGAAGTTCCCAATTGCCCATAACCGAGAGGTCGCTGAACTTATAGCCGGAAACGGTATATGGCAACGAGAATGGGTAATACTGTGTATTATCCACGATATATTTTACTCTTACAGGCGTGGTAGCTGTCGCGTTGTCGCCTGTCTGTCCTTTAGCTACGAACTCCGGATACAGGTTTTTCATTCCGTCGGCAATCAGCGTAATCGCTCCTGCGCGCATCTTATAATCGCTCTCTAATACTACTCGTCCTCCGGGATTGACCGTCAGTGAGTCGCAAGCGAAACTGTTTGCGCCTGTCTTCAGTGCCTGAATAGTCAGTGTACCGTCGTTATCTACCACCACTTCCGCATGACTGCCGTCCGCCATACTTACTGCGCCGCTGATGATAAGCGGAAGAGGTCGTGCGAAACAAGCTATGGCATGGCCGCTGTTCAGGAAAGAGATATTCAGTATCTGTTCCGGCGCAGGAGTGGAAGTATTGCTGTTCGGCGCGAAAGAGACTCTATACACTCCGAAATCCAGTTGCTCAAACGAGGCATCCAGATTATTGGCATCTCCTTCCAATCGTGCTTCTACCGTGCAACCGGTCAGATCTACGGACTCAGGAACACGCAGAACCACATTATCCTTATGCCACATCAGGACGTCACTCAGTGTGGGTTTCCATTGTGCGGTATAAGTGATGTCTGCAGCAGGTCTGTACGGGAAGGACGGCATAACAGGCGACCAACCGGCAAATTCATATCCTTCGCGAGAAGGAGTAGGGAATCCCGTTATCGGACAACCGTCTTTGATGTAATACAGTTTCTTCTCTGCCGTCGAGCCGTCTATCTCACCTCCGTTAGGATCGAGCGTCACAGTATAATAAGTCGGCATATAAACAAGTCTGCTAACCACCATATTTCCATCAAGCACATATTCCACATCTTTTTGCACGTCGAAGATGAATGTTGTGGACGTTGGGTTAACGGTAAAGTATTGGTCGGTAGGCACATAATGGTTACTCGGACGTGTTAACGGGGAAAAAGCATTATAGTTTGTTGTGCCTGACCAACTTACTGCCTCCAGCAAAACTTGGCCATCTGCATAGGGTGTCAAGCTAATAACATTTTGCATTGCCAGCAAGGTAAAATTAATTACATTATATCCGGCCCCATTAGTAAAAGACGCCCATCTGCACCCGTGAAGTATAAAGAATGCCGCCACCTCGGGATTATCAGCCAAAGTCGTGGTTTCGTTGAGTTCCAGCGAGAGACTGTTTTGCATACGGGTGTAGAGCTCATTCTGCTCATAAATAACGCGTATTACAGAGTATTGAAATGTTCCGTCAAAAGACAATTTGTGTATTCCCGAATGAGTGGTAGTCAGGGTTGAAACGAATGTGTATGGCACCGTGCCTGGTTCAACTGGAACACCGGTTTGATCCACTATTTCGTCGCCGTAATAGAGAATAAGCGTTGTGCTGTTGGTTGTACGTTTGCCTACAATGTGAATATGCGCAGGGTTCTCTTCCGAAGCATAAATCATGATTTCCTGTGCAAGATTATTCTTCCCGATAGTACCTATTATGTTGTGTGTCTTTTCGAAATAATGTCTTGGAAATTGGTCTGTGCCGCCATTGAATGTTGCGCTTGCCAGCACTAAGTCTGCTCCATTGCCCTCAATCGGTGCAACGGATGCGCCGGCTGCATAACTTTTGGTAAAGCAGTAATAACTATCCTCCGGAACAAAACCAACCGGTACCCATTGTGCTGTATAAGTGATGTCTGCAGCAGGTCTGTACGGGAAGGACGGCATAACAGGCGACCAACTGACAAATTCATATCCTTCGCGTGTAGGAGTAGGGAATCCCGTTATCGGGTCACCGTCTTTGATGTAATATAGTTTCTTCTCTGCCGTGGAGCCGTCTATCTCACCTCCGTTCGGGTTCAAAGTTACAGTATAATAATCCGGAATGAAACGCACTGCATGATAATAAATAGCGGTGCAGGAATGCGAAACAGAGACTTTATACTGCTTTCCTTTATAGACTTTATGAGGGAATCTATAGGTAGTCCGCTCTGTTGCCGTTGGGGCCATTGTAGCATCTGTAGCAGGTGGGCCCATACTTGATAATCCCGGCGTAGCAACGGAGTCGAGCGTCATATATTTTTGATTCAAGACTCCGGCAGCCGCTGAAGCATCTACCTCTATCACGCCGTCTGCAGGAACCGTGAAGAAAATACCGTCCATGCTGTGGAAACCTTGATTATCGATAGCCTTGGTTCCATTCGCTCCGTCAAAATAGATTCGTCCCATCATGCGGAAGAAAGTGCATTCGGGAATATCGACGTCGATGTTTTTGTCGGCATTGATTTCCAAAACAAACGCATTCTCTATGGCTTGCCAAGTAGGGTTATTTTCATACACCACCCGTATTTCCACTATGTTTATGCTTGAATTGGTTGATAAGTTATGCAGGCCGGCGCAAGTGGTGACATATTCCAGACACTCTAGGTTGTTAGCGGTCGTCAGCTCGCTAGATGCTTGATAACAAACAGTGCTATTACAGAGTAATTGCGTCGGTTGGTAAGATGAAGAGGGAAGAGATCCTATCACATACACATGTGCCGGATTGCTCTCAGAGGCATACACAGGAATAGTGTTTGTAGTAGAGGATGTGCATACCATCGCCCTCGAGTAAGTGTGGTTCAAGTATTTCTTGCCCGAACTTGCAAAACTACCGGTGAACGATATCATATCTCCGTTGCCCATATACGGCCTGTACGCGCCATTTTCGTTATAGGCATTGTCAAAGCGATAATAGCTATCCTCCGGCGGAGTACCGATATACACATTCGGCACATAGGCATTGGTGGACGCTATCAGCAGGTTATCGCCCTGTTGAGGATAGAAAACAGCATTGCTCGGACTGATGAGTTCCACACCGTTCATATTCAGTGCATGCAGGAACTCTAATCCTCCGCCGTGACGTGCACCCGAAAGTGATGCATCGTTGCCGTGGAAAGAAGCTACCACACGAGCATTATCAACCGTCAGAACAGCGCCATAAGGCTTAGCCAAAGAGTTCACATTGCCGAAACCCGAGATACCGGACATACCTGTCGCACTCAAAGTAGTACTGCCGGTGACGGTCAACTCGATATTTTCCGTCAGGTTAAAAGCATTGCTATTGTAGAGGAAGATACCTATACCTGTTCCTGATGTGCCGACCATCAGTCTGCCGCCGCCGGTGACAGTAGTGCTCTTGTCCAGACGAATGCCTGACCAGTCAGTAGCACCGGTCACAGTGTTTGCACCGAGAACCGAGATAGTCAGATTAGGAATAGCACTCTTGATAGCATAAGCACCGGAAGCCGTGATAGAAGCATTATTCAGCGTCAGTGTGTTCGTCGCTTCGTCGTACTTAACCGTTCCCGTCACACCTGTTGCTGCAGCAGTGATGTCTCCGCAGTTAAGATCTGTCACTTGTGTGCCGTTAACCCACAGGTCGTAACCGTAACCGATGACCACTTTCTCTCTTGTCAACTCGCTGTTATCGGTTGTGTACCCGCCAAGCGTAGTGCTGAAACTCACTCCTGCCGGTGCCTGCAGTTCACAGTCTATCAGCACAGGTGCTACACTCGCTTTGAACGAACGCATGACATTTTGTTGCGCTGTGGAGGAAGGTGTACCAACCGTCAGAGCCGTCACTCGTGCATGGTTGACGGTCATCTGCGAAGAGCCTTGCAGCAGTATGCCGCCTGCGCCTTCTGTTTCCACCAAGCAGTTGTGGATAGTCAGGGAGGCATTGTTAAACGTCGCTAAAGCGGTATAACAGGTTCCTGCTGCGGTTGAGCCTACCTGATGGTCCAATGGGCCGGCATTGCGCACTTTCAGCGAAGCGAAGACATCGTAACCCTCTATCGTCGTATTGGCGTCAATTCGCAACGCGATGCAGTAAGGTGTATTCAGGTCACACGCACCTTTGACTACTATCTTCAAATCCGGAATTTGCGTCCAGATAGCTTGTGTCACATCCGGCGTAGTCAGCACTGCGTCCTCTAAGGTCAGTATATTCGTTGTAGGGTCATAACTGACTGTTCCCGTCACGCCGTTGATCACCGACAGGTCGGAGCAGTTAAGACTGCTCACGCGCGTTCCACAAATCCGCAGGTTGTAAAAACACTCCTCTACGATAGTCAGGTTTCTCCACGGAAGGGTTGAATTATATACGGAAGAGGCGCCGCACGGAACAATCAGTTGTGGGGAGCTGTCTGTAAAGGCATCCGTAGCAGCTGTCGGCAGGTCACTCTGCGATGTCCAATGCACCTTCACGGTCGCTAAAACGGGACAGTGAAAAAAACTTGTACTACCTATACTGGTTACACTGGTGGGAATGTCAGCAGTTCTCAAAGCAGAGCAGTCATTGAACGCATTTGCACCAATCGTGGTCACACTGCTCGGAATCGTAATCGATTCTAATCCTGACTGTGAAAAGGCATAACTCCCAATAGTGCTAACAGTCGACGGGATGGTGATGCTCTTCAACTGTGTACAACTCAAGAAGGCATAGTTGCCGATATTGGTAAGGTTCGCGGACGAGAAAACGACAGTCGTTATTGCATTCCTGTAACTAGTCCACGGAGCTTGGTTGGTATTGGAAAAATTATACATTGTTGAACCGCTGCCGGAGATGGTCAGTGTTCCTGCTCCGTCGTAATACCAGTTAAGAGAAGACCCGCATAGGCCGCCGTTCTGACCATACGAAAAGACGCTTACTGCCCAAGCAGCTGTTAGCAAAAAGAATAGTCTGATGTATCGCATAATAACCGTATTTTCATTTCACGCCGCAAAATTACAACTTTATTTTCAATAAAGTCTTATCAAATCGTACAATTTTTTATCAAATCGTACAAATCTACCATTTTTTTCACTCCTTCATTCGTTAATTCCATATTCGAGAGACTATCGGATTGGATGTTTCTCGGAGGTACATCGGTATTATAACGTATCCTACCACACCCTATATATACATAGTATATATCCCGTGATTTTTAAATACTATTTTTCAACTACACACAAAAAAAAGCGGCCCGAAGGTCGCCTTTTTCTTATTGTTTGATGGAATTCGTTTATTTAGGAATGCCGAAGTAGAATGCGCCTTCGCAAAAGTCCTCAGCCATTTCTTTGCTCAGTTCGCTTTGCATAAGCCCCCATTGCAGACCGTAGTAAACATCATCGCCGTTTGAGTTCTCACCAAGAGCCTCTTCCGTAACGTAAGGTACATCGAGTTCAGCAAACTCAGCCTCGAATTTGTCACGTTTCTTGGCTGTGAAAGAATCCGGTTCTTTCTCGGCCTTATAGTCATCCCATTCTATCAACTCGCCTGCCCAATCAGGGTCTTTGATTGATTTGTAGACGTTCTTGGAGAAATTGAGATAGAGGTTATTGATGTTCTCATACTCGTTACCAACGAACATATGGCACTCGCCTCCGATAAGTTTTTTACCATCAAAACCTACCATCATCTCAGCGAAGATTTTCTTATCCTTAATCATCTGTTCGAGCCATTCGTCAATAGCCTCTTCATCCTCCTCCATCATAGCTTCGACGAACCCTTCTAGATCTCCGTAAACGAAGATAGCAGAGGTGGTAGCGTCATATTTCATGTTTTTTTGGAAGCGTTTAGGAACTTCTCCCAAATAGGAAGCATCTTCCCAACCTGCTTTCTCGAAAGCGGCTTTGACTTCTTTTTTGTCTTTACCGATGAGAGAGAGAACATTTTTACTTGCTTTGTCAAGCATTTTCTTGTCTTTGCTGTCGATTTTTGGTCCATTAGGGTCACAACTAATCAACATCAGCGCAGCTAAAGCTACATACAATAATTTTTTCATAAGAATAAAAAATTAATTTTAGATTTCAAATTTCAAATTTAAGATTTTTCTTTATCCTTTCACTTTTCACTTTTCACCTTTAATCGCTTCGCGATTACGGTTCCGGAGTTGCAGCTGTCTCCAGAACAGCCTGGAAAGAACCAATAGCAAGACCTTCCAAAGTCTTGTCCATAAGAGAAGCATCGCCAACCCAGGTCGATTCATAGGTACGGGTTGCGTCGTCATCGAGTACATCAGCGCCAGCTTCTTCTGCAATAGGGCATTCCATAGCTGCAAAATCAGCCTCGAATTTGTCACGTTTACGTGCTGAATATTCTGTGAAAGCTTTTTCGCCTTCGTCCTCAATATCTTCCAACTCTGCCAAAGCACCTTGCCATTCTTTGTCATCACCGAGAGAAAGGAAGACATTCTTTGAGAATTTAGCATAGAGGTTATGGATGTTCTTTACCTCGGCAGGAGCAACAGTTTCTAAACCAACAATGGCTACCTTGCCGTTAGAGTCAAGAGTTAATTGTGCCAGGATTGCAATCTCTTTTTTCTCGGTCAGATAGTCAAACAAAGCCTCTATGTCCTCGTCTTCCATGGCCTCTTCATAAACATCGAGATTGCCGTAGAAGAAAGTGAGAGAAGTTTCCTCTGCTTTTTGTGCCGGCAGGCCTAAACGTGCAGGGAGTGTACCCACGTTTTCAATTTTCTCGAAGCCGAGGTCCTCCAGTGTGGAGGTGGCAGCTTTTTTCTTCTCGCCCAGGAGAGAGAGAATGTTCTTTGACAGATTGTCAACGGTTTTGTTGTCCTTGCTCGGGAGTTTTGGTGCGTTAGGATCGCAACTGATGAGCATCATTGCAGCGAGTGCAACATAAAGAATTTTTTTCTCTGCCGCAAGGGCGCGATTAATCCAAAGATTTTTCATAAGAATAAATTGTTTAATGATTAATGAGTAATGTGTATTTATATTGCAGATTGTTAGTTTCACAACCTTTGCCGCTGCAAAGATACTGCTTTTTTCCGATATATGCAAATAATTAAGCGAAAAATTAATAAAAATAAAAGAAAATAACAAAAAAGCGGCCCGAAGGTCGCTTTCTTTGTCTTTGCTCGTTGAGCGAACGCAATTATGGTTCCGGAGTTTCAGCTGTCTGCAGGTAAGCCTGGAACATACCAATAGCAACGCCGTCCATATCCCTGTTCATGATAGAAGCATCGCCAAACCACTGTGAGTCATAGGCACGGATTGCGTCGTCATCGAATTCATCTGAACCCACTTCTTGAGCTAACGGACATTCCATAGCTGCAAAAGCCTCTTCGAACTTGTCGCGTTTCTTAGCAGAAGAGAAATTTTCGATTGCGTCTGCGTCATCAGCGTCGTCGCACTCTGCTAAGTGACCTTCCCATGTCTTGCCATCACCGAGAGAGAGGAAGACATTCTTTGAGAATTTAGCATAGAGGTTGTGGATGTTCTTTACCTCGGCAGGAGCAAGAGTGCTTACCACCAGCACCTCTACCTTGCCGTCAGAGTTAAGTGCCAATTGAGCCATGATCATAATCTCTTTTTTCTCATTCAGATAGTCAACCAAAGCCTCCAAGTCTTCGTCTTCCATGGCCTCTTCATAAGCATCGATATTGCCGTAGAGGTAAAGGATAGGATCGTCTGCTTTTTGTGCAGGCAGGCCTAAACGTTGAGGAAGAGCACCACTGAGAGTAATTTTCTCGAAGCCGAGGTCCTCCAGAGTGGAGGTAGCAACTTTTTTCTTCTCGCCAAGGAGGGAGAGAACATTCTTTGACAGGTTGTCAATGGTTTTGTTGTCTTTGCTCGGGATTTTCGGTGCGTTAGGATCGCAACTGATGAGCATCATTGCAGCTAATGCTACGTACAATAATTTTTTCATACTTCAAAAATTTTAATGTGTAATGTTTAATTGTATTGCAGATTGTTAGTTTCACAACCTTTGCGGCTGCAAAGACTAGGTGTTTCCGTTGAGCGGAAAAACCGCTACAGGGAAAAGGTCCTAAACCTTTGCGGCTGCAAAGGTACAACAAATTTCCGATATATGCAAATAATTAAGCGAAAAATTAATAAAAACAGAAAAAAGGATATAAAAATTACCTATTTTTGTCCAAAACGCCCATGAAGCACTTTTGCTGCGCAACTAATCACGCGGGCGACGGAACTCAGCAAGCACAATAGCCGTAGCAATAGAGACATTGAGGCTTTCGACAACAGCGGAAGTCTCTTTGTTTTCTTGGGAAGGATGATAATCCGCGTAAGAAGGAATATAAATAGGGTGGGTGATGAGTTTCCGCACCTCAGGAGAAATACCGTTTCCTTCATTGCCCATGACGATCACGTTCGGCAAGGAGGTTGCATCGGTCCCCAGGACTTCGTACATGTTTTTGCCGTCGAGGAGTGTGCCATAAATATGCAATTTGCAATTTGAGATTTGAGATTTTACCCATTCGGGTAGATTCACGTAGTGAATTCGTACGCGAGCTAAAGCACCCATAGTGGCTTGAACAACCTTCGGATTATAGCAATCAGCCGTGTCTAACGAACAGAAGATATCATGCACGCCAAACCAGTCACACGTACGAATAATCGTTCCTAAATTGCCCGGGTCCTGAATACCGTCAAGGGCCAATATGAGATCGGCTTTGTCTGAAAGACCGTCCTGCGGACTGAAAGATGGCTTTTTGAAGACAGCAATAGTGCCTTGAGGGGTTCTCAATCCGGACATCTGTTCTATCTCTGTACGAGAAGCATTTTCTCCTTCAACGGCCAGATAAACGAGTTCGAAAGCATCACGCAGTTCATTGATGCATTTATCGCCTTCGGCAACGAAAAGACCTAATTCGTCACGGTTTTTCTTTTGCTGTAAACTCTTGATGAGTTTAACTTGTGCTTTGCTGATTTTATCCATATTCATTCAATTCCGGCGACAAAAGTAGTAAAAAATTTGCACATATGCAAATATTTTTGTAATTTTGCACGCTGATTATGTTTCGCGTATTACGCACATATGAAAAAAAGAGACTTTGGTCGTTGAGCATAGGCGTTCTTCTGGTGTTGAGCGCAGCGGTCTTTATGTCTTCCTGCAATACAACAAAATTCGTCCCGCAAGACAAATACCTGCTCAATAAAGCACGTATCAAATGCGTGGACGACAAGACTGTTTCTACTTCTAACCTGCGGAACTATTTGCGCCAAAAACAGAACACAGAGATCTTCGGTTTCTGGAAACTGCAGTTGGATGTGTATAACACGGCGCCGATAGATACTACCACCAAAACCAAAGCACGGTTGGCTCGCAATGCACGGAAGATGGGTGAAGCACCGGTTATCTACGATGAGGAACTGACGCAAATCAGTATGCAGCAGCTCCGCCAGCAGATGAATAACTTAGGGTATTTCAATGCAGAGGTAGATACACAGAAAGTGATAAAGAAACGTAAAATCAATCTGACCTATCTCATTACCGCCCATCAGCCTTACACGCTGCGGTCATACGAAGTAGATATACCGATAGAAGCTGTGCGCAGGATAGCAGAGAGTCCCGGTTGTCTGGTGAAACCGAAAATGCAATTCTCCACTGCAGTCCTGGACGAGGAACGCGAACGAATAACCACTGTTCTGCGGAATATGGGTTATTTCTATGTGGAGAAAGCAATGTTGGAATATACGGCCGACAGTTCGCTTAATACCCATGAGGTGGATGTTCGTATTCATTTGGCACCATACTTGGAGCAGTTGGATAGCGTAGCCAAGAAAAAACTATACACCCGTTATTCGGTTAGAGATGTGCATTATCAAATCGATTATGACCCTTCGCGTTTGCCGGATAGCATAGTGTTGAAACGTGATAGTGACCGCTATGGCAATGAATATACATGGACGGGTAGTCGTTTTCTGACTAAAGCGTCTCTGCGTCAGTCGAGTCGAATCAAACCCGGTCAGCGTTATGCAGAGTGGCGTGTGGAGCGTACATACGCGCAGATGAATGCTTTGCCGCCGGTGAAATATGTAGATATAGCCTTTTCGGAGGTCGGCGACTCGTTGCTGGACTGCTACGTGACTGTTTCTCGCGGACGTATTCACTCTGTCGCAGCGGAATTAGGAGGAACTTACAGTGCGGGCGATTGGGGAATAGCAGCAGGTCTGAACTATTCCAATCGAAATATCTTCCGTGGTGCCGAATTGCTGACCTTAGGTGCTCGTGCTTCGTATGAATGGCGTGCTAACGGCGGACGAGCTATAGAAGCGAAAGTGGAAGCAGGACTGACCTTCCCGTCGCAGGTGAAGATTGATGCGTCTTATAACTATCAGCAACGCCCTCAGGAATACACGCGAACGATTATCAACGGCGGATTGTCGTACACGGTTCCTCATCGTCCTGCCAGTCGATGGACACATAAATTCAACCTGCTGGATATCAGTTATATCTACCTGCCGTGGATATCAGATGACTTTAGGCAGAAATTTGTGGAGCGTTCGTCAGTGCTGAAAGCCAGTTATACGGACCACTTCATTCTCGACTGGAGTTACACAGGTTCGTATTCGTCGTTCAATCCGCGTTTCCCGGATCGTTCGTATGTGCAGTTTGCATTCAAAGTAGAGACAGCCGGTAATGCGTTGTACGGAATAAGTAGAGCCGCTCGTCTGCAACAGAATGAAGACGGTTCTTACGTGCTGTGGAAGATCCCATTCGCACAGTATGCCAAAGGAGATATTAATTTTACCTACCACCAGATCTTCAACCCTAAACACCAATTGGTTTTCCATGCGGGATTAGGAGTGGTAGTGCCTTATTTGAATGCGAAGTCTGTTCCTTTTGAGAAACGTTATTTCGCAGGTGGCGCAAACGGTATTCGTGGTTGGCAAGCGCGAACATTAGGTCCCGGTATATTCAAAGGCAACGGCGCGTCGCTGGTATATGACTTGCAGGCAGGAGATATTCATCTGGACCTTAACCTGGAATACCGTTTCAAAGTGCTGAAGTTCCTTGAGTTAGCCGCTTTTACCGACGCAGGAAATATATGGACTATTCGTGATTATCCGGACCAACCCGGAGGAGTATTCAAGTTTGACCAGTTCTACAAACAGATAGCATGGAGTTATGGCGTGGGAGTACGATTTGACTTGTCTATCTTGATTTTCCGTATAGACTTCGGTGTTAAGTTATACGACCCGAGTCGCGTACCAGAACATGAACCTGATTTGATAGACCGGCGTTGGCGTACAGCTACACGCGGATTAGGTTGGCACGATGATATGACATTCCATTTCGCTATCGGCCACCCGTTCTAACAACCGGACCAACGATGTTAAAGACATGCATGATTCAAAATATGGTTGAGGCGGGCTGTGATGAAGCAGGACGAGGTCCTTTAGCCGGAGCTGTTTTTGCGGCAGCGGTTATATTAAATCCTGCACGCGTAGCAGAGATACCGGAGTTTGAATGGCTGAACGACTCCAAGCAACTGACGGAGAAACAGCGATATGCCTTGCGTCCGGTTATCGAACGAGAAGCTGTCAGTTGGGCTGTGGTAGAAGTGAGTCCGCAGGAGATAGATGAACGCAATATACTGCAATGCTCTATCTTAGGCATGCAGCGTGCTCTGGACCAACTGACTGTCCGACCGCAACATATCCTGGTGGACGGAAATAAATGGCGTCCGTATGTGCCGGAAGGAGAGATAATGGCTGTTCCTGCAGACACTGTGGTGCACGGAGACGCCACCTATATGTCGATAGCCGCTGCAAGTGTGCTGGCAAAGACATACAGAGACGATTATATGCTGCGTCTGCATGAAGAATATCCGCAGTACGGATGGGCAAACAATAAAGGTTATCCGACCGAAGAACACTATGCTGCTATCAAGAAATACGGCATTACTCCGTACCATCGGAAGAGTTTTAGACTGACATAAAACGCAAACAATAAATCAACAATATTAACTAAACACTTTTATTATTATGGCTTTCTTATTTCGTAGAACGACAACAGTAGAAGAAGGACAACCTCGTCCTCGTCGTAAATTAGGTTGCCTTAGCGGTTGCCTCATTTTCTTTGCAGTGTATTTTATCTGTAGTGCTCTTTTAGGTTGGTTGATGGGAGATATGTTCTCTTCGTCAACTGTCACGCTGCAAGACAAAACCGTTTACCGTTTGCAGTTGCAAGGAACACTGGTTGAACAAGCACAAGAGGAAAATCCGTTCGCTGCGTTTACCGGCAAAATACCGTTTGGTAGTTATGCAGGCATAGAAAATGCAGTAGGTCTGGATAATATCCTCAGTAATATTCGTCTGGCAAAGAACGATGACAAGATTCTCGGTATCTGGTTGGACGGTGCAGAGCTGCTTGTGCAACCCGCCAACGCGAAAGTGATCCGTGACGCGCTGCTGGACTTCAAACAGTGCGGCAAATGGGTCATCGCTTCCGCCAATGACTATAGCCAGATCAACTATTACATCGCTTCCGTAGCCGACCGCATTGTTCTGGACCCGACCGGCGCCGTACAATGGAACGGACTCTCCGCGCAGAGGATGTATTACAAACGTCTGTTAGAGAAAGTGGGCGTGGAGATGCAGATCCTCAAAGTGGGCACGTTCAAGTCTGCCGTAGAACCGTTCTTCCGTACCTCTATGAGTGATGAAGATAGAAAACAGACGGAGGAATATATGGGCGGTATATGGGACGAGTTCAAGAGCGCGGTAAGTGCTTCCCGTAAGATAGAGTTGGCGCAGTTAGATGCTCTGGCTGACCGATATATGGGTTTGCAACCGGCAGAAGAACAACTCAAAGCAGGGTTGGTAGATACGATTGCTTATATGCAAGATATGGATAGTCTGCTGCGTGTATATACCGGCACCAAGGATTATCACCTGCTAACGACCAACAAGTTGGCACAGGTTAAACGTCCTGTGTCCAAAGCCAAAGATAAAGTGGCTGTTCTCTACCTGGAAGGCGAGATTACCGATGACTCGGGAGACGGTATCGTAGGTACAGAGGTTGTCAAAACACTCAAGAAAATCGGTAAAGACGAGAATATCAAAGCATTGGTTCTTCGTGTCAACAGTCCGGGCGGCTCCGCCAATGCGAGCGAACAGATCTGGCATGCCGTTCAAAACATCAAAGCAGACAGCATCCCTGTTGTCGTTTCAATGGGCGATTGTGCAGCTTCCGGAGGTTATTATATCTCTTGCGGAGCGGATTATATCTTTGCAGAGCCGACAACTATCACCGGTTCAATCGGTATTTTCGGAACGGTTCCTAATGCTTCCAAACTGCTCGACAAAGTAGGTCTTGACGTGGACGGAATAGCTACCAACAAGCATTCAGACTTGGATGGAAATATGATTTTCAAAGGCATGAATTCGGAAGAACATGCATTGATGCAAACGATGGTTGAACGCGGATATGATTTGTTTACCCGTCGTTGCGCAGAAGGACGTCATGTAGAGCAGGATTATATCAAATCGATTGGCGGAGGACGTGTATGGTTAGGTAGCAAAGGAAAAGAAATCGGCATCGTTGACGAACTGGGTAATCTCGATAATGCTATTGCCAAAGCAGTCGAACTGGCAGGCTTGGAGTCCTATCAATTGGCATACTATCCGGCCGTCAAAGACCCGATTGAGGAGATGTTGAAGATGCTCGACAACACAACCGAAGAGGAGCGTCTGATGCTTAAGATGCGTGAGTTCTGTTCCAAACCGCGCGTGATGGCATTAATGCCACGGGTAATCATCAAATAAGACCAACCCCCGTAATAATAAGGTAAAAACCAGGCAATAACCACATTGAAGAGTGGAAAATAAACTGCGATGCTGAAAAATATATTGTACATACCTCTCAGTTGGTTGTATTCTTTAGGCGTGGCTCTTCGTCATCTGCTGTATGACCAACACTTGTTGCCGTCTACATCGGTCCATATTCCTACTATTTGCGTAGGCAATTTAGCAGTAGGTGGCACCGGTAAAACGCCGATGGTAGAGTATATCGTGCGTCTGTTGACGGAAAAAGGTTTTCACGTTGCAGTCCTGTCTCGCGGTTATAAACGTAAGACCCGCGGATTTGTTCTTGCGGACGAGAGTGCTACAGTACGGACGATAGGCGATGAACCGATGCAGTTACATTCGAAATTTCCGAATATAGCCGTAGCGGTTTGTGAGAACAGGGTACGTGGTGTTCATCAGTTGCAGAAACGCGTGAGTGATTTGGATGTGGTCATTCTGGATGACGCTTTTCAGCATCGTGCACTTCGCTGCGGCTTGAATATATTGCTGACTCCTTACGACCGCCTGTATATAGACGACCATATGTTGCCTTGGGGACGTTTGCGTGATTTGCCTCATCGAGCACTCAAAGCCGATGCTATAGTGGTTACCAAATGTCCGAAGACCATTCGTCCGATAGACATGCGTGTGGTGGATAACCGTTTGCATCTGCCGGCATTCCAATTGCTGCATTTTACCAATACCGAAGAGCAATTGCCGCAGATAGATGGAAATCCACTGGTGGTATGCGGAATTGCGCAACCGCAGTATCTGCTGACGCATGTGCAGGAAGTGTTTCCAAAGGCAGGTTCTATGTTTTTCGGAGACCATCATGCCTACACTCCGGCAGAGATAGAAACGATTGTTCAACGGGCAGAGAAATATGATTTTGTGCTGACGACAGAGAAAGATTTTCAACGTTTACAACTTCTTCAGGAACGTCTGCAAGCATTGAACAAGCCCCTGGTGGTTGTGCCGATAAACATCACATTCCTGAGTGACCAGGCCGTGTTTGACAAACAAGTGCTAACCTACGTTCGCGAGAACAATAGAAAGAACTAAATCATGAAATTTATCAGTCTCATAAGACGTTTTGTGCCGCCATACAAAGGACAAATGGCATTGAATATCTTCTTCAATCTGGTATCCACTATTTTGTCCTTGTTCTCTTTTGCTGCCATTATTCCCGTCCTGCGTATCTTGTTCGGTTTGACCGAATCGGTTGCGGAGCCTGTGGATATGAATACTGTGCAGGGTTTGCAAGAGACTATTGCTGCGCTGCGTACCAATCTGTATAGTCTGCTCAACGAGCAGATAGCCTTGCACGGACCGAGTTATGTGTTGCTGTTCTTAGGACTGTTTTTGGTTTTGATGACCGGTCTTAAGTGCGGCACAGCATGGTTGGCAAACTATTATATGGTACCAATTCGTACAGGCGTCTTACGCGATTTACGGCAACAGCTATACGACAAAGTGCTGTCGCTGCCGATGGGTTATTTCACAGAAGCACGGCGAGGAGATGTTATCTCGCGAATGACGAACGATGTGAATGAAGTGGAAGCGTCTATCATGTCGGCGTTGGATATATTGTTCAAAGACCCTATCATGATCTTGGTTTACCTCATCACACTGTTGATCATCTCCTGGCAGTTGACACTTTTCGTGCTGCTGATGATGCCTATAGCTGTTTTCCTGATTGGTCGTCTTGGTCGTTCGCTTAAACGTGCGTCCAAGAAAGGTCAGGAACAAAATGCAGAGATATTATCCTCCATTGACGAGACTTTGCTGGGTCTAAGGGTAGTGAAAGGATTTAATGCGCAAGGCAAACTGCAAGCCCGTTTCCTGTCGCTTATCAATGCTACGCGTGCTACGTTTAACCGTATCAACCGTCGTTATTATTTGGCACATCCGTTATCGGAATTCCTCGGAACAGCATTGATAGCTATCATTCTTTGGTTCGGTGGTTTGCTGATATTAGGTGACCACTCGACGATAGACGCAGCCACGTTTATCTATTATCTGGTGATTTTCTATTCCATCATCAATCCTGCCAAAGACTTGAGCAAAGCGTCTTACGGTATTCGTCGTGGCATGGCGTCGCTGGAACGTATAGATGCGATTCTGAATACTCGCTCTGCTATCTCCGAACCTGCACAACCGAAAGAGGTTCGATTTGAAAAAGGCATCACTTTTGACCATCTGTCCTTCTCTTACCAACCTGAGCGAGAAGTGCTGAGTGATATTTGTCTGGAGATTCCCAAAGGTAAGACGATAGCTTTAGTAGGTCAGTCCGGCAGCGGTAAAACCACCTTGACAGACCTTCTGCCGCGATTCTATGACCCGCAGCAAGGCGCAGTTTTGTTGGACGGTATAGATATTCGTTCCTTCCGAACTTACGATTTGCGTAAACTGATGGGAATCGTTTGTCAGGAACCGATACTATTCAACGACACGGTTTACAATAATATCACTTTTGGCGTTGATACCACTCAACCTGCTCCGAATGGAATGACGTGGCCGGAAGCAGTGGAACAAGCGGCACATATTGCCAATGCACATGAGTTTATCTCGGATATGCCGGAAGGTTATCAGACTTGTATCGGCGACCGCGGCAGTCGTTTGTCAGGCGGTCAGCGCCAACGATTGAGTATAGCACGTGCTATCTTGAAGAACCCGCCGATATTAGTGCTGGATGAAGCCACTTCTGCTTTGGACAGCGAATCCGAACGATTGGTACAAGAAGCACTGGAGCACTTGATGCGTGACCGTACTACACTGGTTGTGGCTCACCGATTATCGACTATTCGCCATGCAGACCTGATATGCGTGATGCATGAAGGACAAATTGTGGAACGCGGCACACACGAAGATCTGTATGCCTTAGGAGGTTATTACACCAAACTGGTAGATATGCAGCAATAAATGTCAAATATCAAATCTCAAATATCAAATAAGCGTGTCTTGCTCGGTATGTCCGGTGGAATAGACTCTACCGTCAGTGCTATGCTGCTTTTAGAGCAAGGTTATGAGGTTGTGGGAGTGACTTTTCGAACCTATGACAGCATTAAGGAGTCGTGTTTAGCAAGAGAGAAAGGTTGTTGTTCGGTCGAGTCAATCATGGAGGCGAAACATAATGCAGAGCGGATGGGTTTTGAGCATCATATTGTTGATTTTCGTGATACCTTCCGACAGTGTGTCATTCAAAATTTTATTGATGAATATATGTCCGGCCGCACGCCTAATCCTTGTGTTCTGTGCAACAGTCATATCAAATGGGGAGAGTTGCTACGGGTGGCCGATGAATTGAATTGCACGTATGTAGCAACAGGTCATTACGCACAGATTAGAGAACGTAACGGTCATTTATATCTGGCTAATGCCGTCGATGAGAAAAAAGACCAGACGTATTTTCTGTGGATGCTGACGGAAGAGAACTTGCGCAGGACGATATTTCCTTTAGGCGGATTAACGAAACCGGAAGTGCGAGAGATAGCCCGTGCACACGGATATGAGGCATTGGCAGAGAAATCCGAGAGTCAGGAGATTTGTTTTGTTACCGATAATGACTATCGCTCTTTCTTGCGTGAAAACGTACCTGATTACGATACACGTGTAGTTCCGGGTGATTATGTTGACAAAGACGGAAAGATTCTTGGTCGTCATCAAGGTTATGCCAATTATACGATAGGTCAACGCAAGGGTCTTGGAATTGCTTTGGGACAACCGGCTTATGTGACACATATAGACGCAGCGACCAACCGTGTGACGCTCGGCACGAATGATGATTTATTGACAACTCATCTGAATGCTTCTCATATGCGCGTGCGAGATATGGAATACGTGCGTGCGCACCCGCACGTACAAGCGCGAATACGTTACCGTTCCAAACCTGTTGACGCTATACTACAAACCCCTCCGTTGGAGGAGGGGAATGGAGTAGGTTCTTTATCGTTCGAAGAACCTGTCTGGGGCGTTACTCCCGGACAATCAGTCGTCTTGTATCAAGACGGATTGGTGATTGGCGGAGGAATAATTATTTCTTGAAATAACGTTTATACAGCCCTTGGAAACCTGCACCGTGACGAGCTTCGTCTTTCGCCATTTCGTGTACTGTGTCATGAATAGCGTCCAAGTCAAGCGCTTTAGCACGTTTAGCAATGCGTAGTTTATCTTCGCAAGCACCTGCTTCAGCAAGCATACGTTTCTCCAGATTGGTCTTGGTATCCCAAACCACTTCACCGAGCAATTCTGCAAACTTAGCGCAGTGTTCAGCTTCTTCGTAAGCGTATTGACGAAAAGCAGCTGCAATCTCTGGATAACCTTCACGGTCAGCTTGACGTGCCATAGCAAGGTACATTCCAACTTCAGTAGCCTCGCCCATGAAGTGTGCTTGGAGTCCTTCTTTAATCTCTTTGTCTTCTACGTTTTTAGCAACGCCTAAAATGTGCTCGCAAGCCCATTGGATTTCAGCAGACTCATCGGCAACTTTCCATTCAACGATTTGTTTGCATTGTGGACAACGCTCAGGAGCTTCTGTGCCTTCATGTACATACCCGCAGATCGGGCAGATAAATTTCTTTTTCATAATTGTTTTAATTAGTGTGGTTAAACAACAATAACGATGCAAAGGTACAACAAAAAAATGACACTCGCAAGCGTGAGTGCTATTTTTTTATCTTTTTTTGTTTTTCGTGTTGAGAGAGGTGGAAAAATCACCTTATCCCGACTATTTTATGAAGCTGAACACTCAGTCGCCAGAAAGGATGGGAGAGAATATACCGCACTGTGTCATTCAGATTGTCGTTTCTGTCATCTTCCCATTCGTCTGTGCCGCTTTGCAGCAACCATTCACCGTTATATCGTAAGGGTTGCAGTAACCAGTGCTCGGCTTCTAAATAGTCTCTCCAGACATCAGGATTATAATCTCCGGTGAAGACTACTTTCACTTCATCGACTTGCTTGAGAACCAGTTTTTTAGCGGGATTATGCAGACTTTCTGCTTTGGGTGAACAGGTTATCCAATCTATTCCTTCAGGCAGCGCGTGTGTGCCGTTGGTCTCAATGTAGATATAAAATCCGGCTTTATGCAGTTCTTCTATAAGTGGTTCGTCCACCTGCAGAGCAGGTTCTCCTCCTGTAAGGACAAGCATTCGTCTGCGACCTTGTGTGTCTGCGTCGTATAAGTCAATGGCGGTTTGGGCAATTTGTTGTGCCGTCATCTTTTCGCGCAAAGAGAAATCTGTGTCGCACCAAGGGCAATGCAGATTACATCCGCTCAGGCGCACAAAAATAGCCGGAATACCACTGTGGCATCCCTCTCCTTGTAAGGTGAAGAATATTTCGCTGACTTTATACATCGCGCTCGTAGATAGCGACATTTCCTTCGCTTTCCTGCACACTGACTTTGTAACAATTCTCAACGTGGTCACAAATCCAACGAGCTATGTTTTCTGCGGAAGGATTGACATCCAGTACTTCGTTGATGTATTTGTGGTCGAAAGTGTTTTTTACGACTTTCTTGATATGCGTGAAGTCTGTCACCATTCCATCCTGGTTCAGTTCTTCTGCCTTGCAATAGACAACGATAATCCAGTTATGCCCATGCAATGCTTCGCATTTGCTTTCGTATGAAAGAGTCAGGTTATGCGCTGCAGAGATTTCTATGGTTTTTTGAACGTAATACATGATTTGTAATTTAATATTGCAAATTGAATAATGGAGATTAATTGTCGTAGATGGTGTTGTCTTCAATGCCTGCTTGTGCGAGAGCTTCTTTTCTCTCTCTACATGTGCCGCATACGCCACAATGGTGTTCTCCGCCTTTGTAGCAACTCCATGTCTCGGCATAATTGATATTCAATTCCTTGCCTCGCATAGCTATTTCTGCTTTGGTGAGATGGGTATAAGGCGTGAGCAGTTGAACACCGTTCCATGTGCCAAAATGGATGGCATTGTTCATTGCTTCCACGAATTCCGGTCGGCAGTCAGGATAAATAGTATGATCGCCGGAATGGTTAGCTAACATGACATACTGCAATTTATTGTTTTCCGCAATTCCTGCAGCGATAGAAAGCATAATACCATTTCTAAACGGAACAACGGTAGATTTCATGCTCTCTTCGTCGTAGTTTCCTTCGGGAATAGCGTCTGCACCTTCCAATAAGGAGCTATGGAAGAACTCTTTGATAAACGGCAACCGGACGACCATGTGCGGTATTCCTAATCGCTCGCAATGAAGTTTTGCGAATTCCAGTTCTTTATCGTTATGATTGCTGCCGTAGTGGAATGAAAGTGCGTATGCTATTCTATGCGCATATTCATAAAGCATAGTGGTGGAATCAAGTCCACCGGAAAGTACAATTAATGAATCTTTCACAATGAATAATTATTAAAGATAATGAATATTTCAGTTTCGGTTAGTAGCGTTTTTGAACTGCTCTAACAATCGTTGCTCTTTGAGCGTTTGATGGTCTGCATCCGCATAATTGGCAAAAGGATAGATACTGATTCCTCCTCGTGGCATAAAATATCCGGTTACCTCCAGATATTTCGGGTCCATAAGACGTACCAGATCTTTCATGATGATGTTTACGCAGTCTTCATGAAAATCGCCATGGTTGCGGAAAGAGAACAAATACAGTTTAAGACTTTTGCTCTCTACCATTCTTTCTCTCGGAATGTAACTGATGTAGATGTGTCCGAAATCGGGTTGTCCTGTTTTAGGACAAAGAGTAGTGAACTCCGGGCAGTTGAATGTAACGAGATACTCGTTTTCAGGATGTTTGTTCGGGAATGTCTCCAACACGTCAGGATTGTATTGATCGCTATACTGCACATGTTGATTTCCCAGCAGGGAAACTCCCTGTAGTTCTTCATTTGTTCGCATGTCTGTTTTCAGTTTTGTTTAGTTACTGAGAGTGGAAAAACAATAGCACTCTCTCAAAATCGGGCGCAAAGGTACAAAAAAAATCCCACATACGCAAGAGGTAGTGGGATTTTTAGAGAGAATTAACGTAAGTTATTTGAGAATTCTGAATGTATCTCCATTCTCCAGAACGATGATATAAACGCCTGTCGGGAGTGCCATGTTGTAGATATTCTCGTTGGTAGTAGCAATCTTACGTCCGTAGATGTCATACACATTTACCCAGTCTCCGACGGAGTAGATTTCTTCAATACCTTGCGGCTCGAACAGTCTTACTTTGACATCATAAGCACGGCGGTTGATATAATCGGTAACGGTAAATACCACCGGAGCAAATGTACTTGCGCTGAAGTCGATCACTTCGTCCGTGCCCGGAGTTACGTGTGTGTACGTAGGATTAGCAACTGTTACAACAGGAGTAATAGCCGTGATATCCAAACTCGGGTATTGCTTCTTGTTGAATTCGAAACTGATAGTACTGTTTGCCTCATCAATAACACCTTCCACACCACTGATTTTCATGCTGGTGATTTTCAGTTCAGGAACAGAAACTGTAGCTTGTGTGTTGAGAAGATAAGTGATGACTTGTTTTACAAAATTCTTACCATCGTTAGTCAGTTTCGTGCTACTTTGCAGCGCGATAGGCATACAGATGTATTTATTTCCATTGCGAAGGGCAGCAGGAATCTCATGCAAGAATGTCTGTTCTTCTCCGTCACCGTTATAATCTTCCATGTCTCGTGTGAGCGCAGTAGCCAAACAAAGTGACCCTTCGTAGTCAACGTCAGCCGGCATAAGTCCTTTGAAGTCAATCTCGCTCAAGATTTTGATTTTGTCTCCTTTCTTCTTGTTGAGTGCTTGGAAGATAGGATGGTCCGGACGCACAACCGTAATGGACTGTCCGTTCTCAGAGAGACTACCGTTGTTTGGTTCTCCCCAGTCGAGTCTTCCCGGAGAATAAGAGAAAGATTTCATATTGAGGACAGGCAGATTAACGCCTCCGTTAGCGATAGCTAATACTTCAGCATTGTCAGCATCCACGTCTTCGGAAATGTAAATCCATTTATATTTGCTGTATTGCTCAGCAGCGCGCAAGCCGTCTGTTTTTGCTTTTCTCGGAACCAGGTTTCTGCTGCCTCCGGCAGTGGATTTGAGATAAGCATAAATGCCGTCTTTGTCATATGCGCCATTATTCTTATAGAGATACAGGACAGGATCATTTCCCGGGTCGAAAGTTAAGACGTTGATTTTTCCTGTAATGGCGTTTCCGTCATTCACAGCAATTGTATACGGGAAAGTTCCGGCTTTGGTCATTATACCGTGTATGATAACTACATTGTTTTGCAAGTCAGAAGTATGTCCTTCCGGGTAATCACTACCGCGCCACGTAATAGCATATCCGCTAGGATTAATGGTGTAGAGTCGGAATCGGAGTTCATCCATTTCCTCTCCGACATATGCATCCACGATAGTGTCTGTCAGTTCTTTAATATAGTTGATTACTTCGAATTTTCCGGGCACTTCGGTTGTTTTTGTTCCGTTGTAGTAACTTACGACTTTGTAGTTGTAGATACCCGGTTCAGCATTTGCAACACCGCTAATCATCAAAGTATCTCCTATCTCACCTTGTCCTGCAGTAGCGAGTGTGATTCCATCTGCTGCAGTGCCTGTCCATTCGAGTTTGGTTTCTGCACCGGGGATATTATTGTACTTGGTGAAATAATAAATCGGTTTTGGAGCAGTAGTAGCCCAAACGACTTGTGTAGAGTCATTCCCTTTGAGCCATGTGCAACGTGGTTCTTGTGCCACACGGAGTGAGAGTGCAACAAAACTACTGCTACTTGTACTAAGTGCAGTAACGCGAATGAGGTTTTCGCCGGTAGTCAACGGGAAACGGCGGATAGAATAGGTGTTGTCCGGCGTCGTGTTTTGCTTGACACCATTGATATAAACCTCAAAACACTTTGTTGTGGAATTGCTATTATCTTTGCCGTAGAATGAGAACAGGTCATAACCTTGAATATGCAACAGTATTTCACTTCCCGCTTGCATATTGATTTTGCGGATAGACGTACCAAATTCGTCTTTTGCTGCTCCATTCGTATCGCTTCCGCTGCCAGTGGCGCTAAGCGTAAGCCATCCATCTTTTGCTTTGGCACTATTCTCACCTGTACTATTTGTTATGGATCCGGCCTTGTCTCCGTTAGAAGTAGCCAAACTAAGTTTGCTGTCTCCATCGCGGTTGATATAATATACCTCATATTCGTGTCCGTCAAAGACTGATAGCTCTGCGTTATAACCGCCTGCAATTTCTTTTTCTTCATATTTCCCGGGCACGTGGAGCGTTAAGTCAGAACCGGGAACGGCAACGGTGAAGTTGATAGTATATGTCAGTTCTGTTCCGTCTTCTGCAACCACTTTCACTTTGGCAACTCCCGGAATACCGCTTGGTGGCGTGACAGTAGCAGTAGCTTTACTATCGTTTGCTTCTGCGGTTACAGTAGGTATTGTAGATGTTCCTGAAGGAAGTTCAATATTATATGTGAGCGTCGTTGGAGAGAAGTTAGGAACACTGGTGTTGTTATATTTCAAACTCTTCAGCGTAGCATCCGAAGACATAGGTGGCGCTTCAGTAATGGTGACAGAATATGTAGTTGTACTTGCGTCAACGGAACTGGTGAAAGTATAGTTGATAGGCCCATTGGCAAAATTCTGTGCTCCGGTCGGAGTCCATGCGCCGTTGTTGAAATTATTACCTGTGAATGTAGGTGCAAGATTAAGACTTGAACCGTTTGTCACTTGTCCGGTAATAGTTTTTGCTACTTGGTCAATAGTTGCTGTTCCGCGGATATTATCCCATGTGGCCGTTAATACCTTTGGCGCAGCACTTGCTTTTTCGAACAAGACTTTATATTGTAGTTGTGTTGTGCCGTCTTCCGCAGTAACGTCAATAAGGGCATATCCCGGAAGCGATGTTGCCGGTGTAACAGAGACAGTTGCTTTGGCGTCATTTGCTTCTGCAGTTACTGTCGGTGGAGTAGTAGCAGTAGCCGGCAATTCAACAGAGTATTCCAATTGCGAAGGCGAGAATCCCGGAACGGATGTTCCGTCATATTTAATGCTCTTTAGTGTCGCATCAGAAGATGGGCCGGAGGAAGCAATTACAATTTCTTCAACGTAATCTCCATCGGCAGAGTGTGAACTTAAATAAAAGCCATAGCATCCCGGTTGAAGGACAGATGTCTCATTTGTGTATGCAGTAGCGACCCCAGTTTGAGTAATTGTAATGGAACTTAATTCGGAATTGTTATTGGTGTAGTATGTACTTGCATTCCCTCCGCTTGCACATTGAGCAATGATCCCCTCTAAATCTGCATCACTAATAGATTTAACACTCCAAGTGTCTGTGATGGATTTCGTCTTGCTATTCCGTACTTTGAATTTGATAGTAGAAGCGGCTGCGATTTTGAAAGCAAACATGCCTCCACTTTTAACTTCGACACCATTATTTGCCCCCAAACCACCTCCATTACGTCCGTAGTAGATGTTTTGGTAAGTGTTGAATTTCTTTGATCCTGAAGTGGCTTGTGCGCTGGCAAGTGAGTATGTGCCTGGATTGAGAGCAACTGCATTTGCTGCAACTGCACTTACTGCTAACAGGCAACTTGCGAAAAGAAGAAAACTTTTTTTGAAAATGTTTTTCATATCAAATTGAATATTATGTTTCTAATTTACTAAAATCACGGGATATATATTATGTATAATATATATATGGTGTGGTGGGATGCGATATAATCTCGTATCGCTCTCGTAACATTCACGTATCGCGTTCGTTTCGTTTTTGTATCGCCCCTCTCGTGTAAACCTCGATAAGACTACGTGTCAATTTCGAGATAAGTCCGTTGAAAAATGTCCGGCCACACTAAGGGATATTAAATCACGGTGCAAAAATACTACTTTTTTTTCGTACGTATGTGCATATATAAGGAAAAAATGTGTAAAAATTGCCATTTTGCAGAAAAAAGTTCGCGCGCGTGCATATTTTATTTGCACAATTGGATTTTTTTTTGTATCTTTGCAGCCGATTTTGTAAAAAAAGTTAAAAGCCTACTCCTAACCCCTCCCTAAAGGGAATGGAATGGAAAAAAGGAATTTTTATTTATTACGAACATAAACATTTAAACAAAAATTATGCAAAAGAAATTTTTCTCTTTATCGTTATGCCTGTTGGCAGCGATTACTCTCAGTGCTCAAGATGTAGATAAGGCAACCGTAACCGGCAATGCCGATGCCGCCGCTGCAGCCGGAGCCGACCTTCAGAAGTTGGAGAATGCTGAGAAAGCATGGAAATTTGACGGGACAGTAGGTCTGAACGCCGCTGCGACAGGTTTGGTAAACTGGGCTGCTGGTGGTAAGAATAACGTAAACGGCATAGCATATGCCAAATTGCACTTGCTGTATCACAAGGATGCAATTGCATGGGAGACGAACTTTGACACGGATTTCGGCGTAACATGGATAGACCAGAAAGAAGATCCGTTCCAGAAATCAAGCGATAATATCAAGCTGGCGACCAAATTCGGTTGGGAATTCCACGAGGGTTGGTATCTGACGGCGCTTGGAAGTTTCCAGAGCCAGTATGCTTTAGGCCGCGATTACGTGGACGGTTATAACACCCCGATTTCCAAATGGCTTGCTCCTTCGTACACCGATATCTCCGTCGGTATTGACTGGAAGAAGAGTGTAAACGGGGCCGATTTTTCGATTTATCTGTCTCCCATCGCGGGCCGTATCGCCACCGCTTATGTAGGTGACAAATGGAATAGAAAATATACGCACGAGGCCGCATTGGGTCAGTTGCAATACGACATTGACCACGCCGCAGACGATGCCAGCAAAGCAGTCGCTCAAGCCGCTTATGATGCAGCCGAAGCACTCTACGACTTTGGTGTATTGGCAGCCAGCGGCACTGATTTCCGTTCGTCCCTGCAGCACAAATACGGTACTTATACCTATGCCAAAGAGGACGATATAGCATCCGGGATATTAGCCGGGGACAAGCTGTATCGCAATTTCCGCGCAGAGATGGGTCTGAGCTTCAAAGGCGCCATTGCTTACACCTATAACGATTTCAAACTGAGCACCACTCTGGCACTGTTTACTCCTTATCAGGGCAAAGGCTTCAGTCTGAAAGAGAAATACGAGGATATTAACGGTGCGGGTTCTTGGGAGAGCCGCGATGTAGAGGCTAATTATTTCGAGTACTCCAACAACAACCGTTACTTCGGTCACTTTGATGTAGATTGGGATGTGAACTTGAGTTATCAGTTCCTGAAATGCTTGCAAGTGACTCTGAGCACCAGTCTGAAATACTACAACGGAACGCTTGTGGCTAACCGCGACGGAGCACTGGCAGAGCGCGTACAGTTCAAAGGCGTACTCGGCTTAGGTATCGGCTACAGTTTCTAAGACCCGCTCGCACGCGTTCGCTCAAAGATAAAAGTCTCTCATGCAATCGTTAGATGAGTTATCAAAAAATCTGCATCTCTTGCTGGAGCGTTATGAGGCGTTGCAACAAGAGAATGCAGCATTGCGTGAGGATATTAAACGTCAGCGTGAGGAGTTAATTCGTACCCATAGCGAGTTATCGGCTTTGCAACAGCAAAACAGACGTTTGGCTACGGCAAATGCGTTGACGGAAGCGGAAAACAGCGAAGAAGCATTGAAACGTGTCAATGCGTTGATTGCGCAAGTGGACAGGGCGATAAACGCTTTGAAGCGTTAATGGATGATTTCAAATTTAACGCCATAAATGGCTATTTGAGATTTGGCGACAGACAAGCAACATATCAATTTGCATTTGGACGCACATAATGTGGGTTTGGATGTGCCGCGCGAGAGTGAACAGAACTATCGTGAGGCGGCAGTGTTGCTCAACCAACGTTATCAGTATTATCTCCATCTGCTGCCTAATGCTTCCGCGGAACAATTATGGTTATATACGGCTTTGGAGATGGCTGTTTCGCTGCAGTCTGACGCTCGGGAGAAGAGTCTTCAACCCATAGACAAAGAACTAAAAGAATTAAATCAATTAATAAAAAATACGATGAATAAATGAATGCAATCCTAATAATCATTAGTGCAGTAGTAGGACTTCTTCTCGGAGCCGGCATTTACTACCTCATCGCCCGTATTGCAGCCGTAAGCCTGATAAAAAAGGCCGAAGAAGAGGCAGAGGTGGTGAAGAAAAATAAGATTGTTGAGGCTAAAGAGCGTTTTATTGCTCTCAAACTGGAGCATGATAACACCGTTCGCGAACAGGAGAAACGTATACAGCAGCAAGAACAACGCCTGCAGCAACGTGAACAACAACTGAATCAGCGTCAAGGCGATATTCAACGCAGTCAAAACGAGGTAGCTCAAAAAGCACAACAGATAGAACAACGCCAACAAGCATTGGACTACAAGCAGCAAGAAGTGGAACGTCTGCACCATGAGGCTGAGAAACAGTTGGAGCAGATGAGCGGATTGTCGGCAGAAGAGGCTAAAGCGCAGTTGATCGAAGCCTTGAAAGATGAGGCGAAGACGGCTGCTATGAGTTATGTCAATGAGATTATGGATAATGCTCGTTTGGAGGCTAATAAAGAGGCGAAGAAAATCATTATCCAGACTATCCAACGCGTGGCATCCGAGACCGCAGCAGAGAACACCGTTTCTGTTTTCCATATTGAGAATGACGAAGTCAAAGGACGTATCATCGGCCGTGAAGGACGAAATATCCGTGCTTTGGAGGCAGCAACAGGTGTGGAAATCATCGTAGATGATACTCCTGAAGCAATCACTCTTTCTGCTTTCGATCCTGTACGTCGTGAGATAGCACGATTGTCACTTCACCAATTAGTGCAAGACGGTCGTATTCACCCTGCACGCATAGAAGAAGTGGTAGCAAAAGTGACCAAACAAGTGGAGGAAGAGATTATCGAAACCGGAAAACGTACAACTATTGACCTTGGCGTGCATGGTTTGCATCCGGAATTAGTTCGGCTGGTAGGTAAGATGAAATATCGTTCTTCTTATGGTCAGAACCTGCTCCAGCACGCGCGTGAGACAGCTAATCTCTGTGCGGCTATGGCAGGAGAATTAGGACTGAATGTGAAAGCAGCCCGTCGTGCCGGATTGCTGCATGATATAGGTAAAGTATCCGATGAGGATGTTGAATTGCCGCACGCAGAGCTTGGTATGAAACTTTGTGAGAAATACGGCGAGAAACCCGATATCTGCAATGCTGTCGGTGCTCACCATGATGAGATAGAAATGAAAACTCTTATTGCACCTATCGTGCAAGCGTGTGACGCTATTTCCGGTGCTCGTCCGGGTGCTCGACGTGAAATCGTTGAGTCCTATGTGAAACGACTCAATGACCTTGAGAATATGGCAATGTCGTTCCCGGGAGTGGTGAAGACTTATGCGCTGCAGGCAGGACGTGAATTGCGCGTTATCGTAGGTGCAGACAAGATTTCCGACAAGGATACTGAGTTGTTGTCCTTCGATTTGGCAAAACGTATCCAAGACGAGATGACTTATCCCGGTCAAGTGAAGGTGACGGTTATCCGCGAAGTGCGTGCAGTCAACGTAGCAAAATAGCGAAGAGTTAAAAGACAAAAGACAAAAGATAAAGGACTTCCGCCTACAGGTAGAAGTCCTTTGTTAATTTTTGGTAATCAGCAGACCGTCCGCCGTGTTCGTCTTCCAGAACCAGTGTGTCCTCGATAATCGGCAATCGGCTACCAGTCGTCTCCGATTTAGCAAAAGCCAGAAGTAGTCTTCTTGCGGGTTTGCTCTCCTTACTGAATACGCGCGCGAGGCGAACCAAAAGCGAACCGTTCTGTTGCGCCAGATTTCGGATCTCTGTTTCTGCCTCCACGGGAAGGATCAACGCTAATTCTCCTTCCGGCGCCAGTAATCGCGCACAATGGAACATTAAATCGCTGTAACTGAGTGTATCTGTATGTCGCGCTGTTTGACGACTGAAATCAGGATTCTTGAGACTATTCTGAAAATACGGAGGGTTGGAAACAATCAAATCATAGCTTTTGTTTTCGGTTTGCCAGTGTTGCAAATCCGAGTGAAAAGCCGTGACTCCATTCTCTCGCGCTTGTTCTACAGCCATGGGGTCAATATCTATACCTTCAACCGTTGCGTTCGGGAAACGCTGCATGAGCATGCGTGCTATAAGTCCGCTTCCCGTACCTACATCTAAAATGGTACATGGTAAATGACCAGATGGTACATAGTTTGGCTGCACCCATGCTCCAAGAAGAACACCATCGGTGCCCACTTTCATGGCGCATTTATCGTGCTGAATAGTGAATTGCTTAAAGCGAAAGTTCGGTGTGCTCATGATGACAACAATGGTCGTGTTCATGCGCTTCCAACACGCAATGTATAGTCAGATAGATTCCTATTCCTATGAATAGCACTGCACAGATATGACGGAACCATTTCTCAAAGGTGCTTAAGCGACTTGTCAGTTTGCCGACACTCACAGCGCTATAACTTACCAACCAAGCAATAAGCATAATCGGCAAGCCCGTTCCTAAACTGAAGATAACTGGCATCAACCAACTCCAACTCATCGGTAAAGTCAGCGTGATATCTATCATCGTCAGGAAATAGACTAATCTGTGCGGGCAAAAAGCAATTGCGAAAAAGATACCTAAGATGAATGACCATAACCAACTGGCATTCGAGTCTGCGTTTTGCAGGAATTTGCTTATGCCGTGGTCGTGTTCGTGATGATGGTGACCGCTGAACAACAGCACAATACCGCATACCAACATAAATGCAGCCAAGATAGGTTCGCCCCAATGACTCAGCACATGTTGTATTCCTTCGGTTTGCGCACCCATCAAGAACGGAATGCTCAACAAGACATATGTCGCCAATTTACCCAAAACGAACATAAGTCCGTTTCCAAGCACTTTGCGACGATTATTGATTTCCTTGTCGATATAACCGATAGCAGTTATACTCGTCATCAATGTGCAGGGGTCGAGAATGGTCAGTAAGCCTAATAAAAATGCAGTCAAAAGTTGCATAAAAACTCTTTATTTTTTTTCGAAAGCGGGTGCAAAGGTACTACAAAAAAATCATATACGCAAGATTTATTTGCATATTTCGCAAAAAAGCAGTACCTTTGCAGTCGCAAATGGGAATCAAACGAAAAATACTATTTGGGCTCTGGCTCCTGTTCGCGGCTATCGGACTCTCGGCATGCCATTCTTTTTCGGCTGACGGCAGACGACTGCAACGGCAAATCAATGAACGAGAGGAATTCGCAGAGGAACAGATAATACTTCTTACAGAAGCATTAAATCGCCATGCGCCAATGGATTCTATTCGCATCATTGCGGAACAAGATCCTAACCTGTTGTTCTATATTTTCGATGCAACCCATTTGCTCTATTGGTCCGATAACTGGCTTTCTTCCGGTGAAGTGCTTATTACCGGTTATGACACATGGCGTTATGCTCATTTCCGCAATGCGCATACTATCGTCAGGTGGACGAGAGTAGGGATATATAATATCATGACCGTGATACCTATACGGTATGATTATCCGCTCCAAACACGACTGATGCAAAACCATTTCGTGCCGCCGTTCAATGTGTCCGAGAAACGGGGATTGGAGCGGTTTAGACAAGAAGGGACAAAGCCTGTTTATTCCTCTGCCGGCGATTATCTCTTTTCGCTTTCGCCAACATCGGAACCGCTTGATAATACCGAAGGATATGCTGTTGCGGCGCAATCTTTCTCTTTCCGTACGTTGCTCGAGAACAATCAACCGGACAGTAAATCTCCGATTTATGTCTATCTCTGCATAGCCCTTTTTGCGTTGGTTTTCATTATTGGCGTTGTCGGGCTGATTATCAATCGGGGAATACGGAATATGCGTCTTTCTACACGCATCCTCTATATCATCATCACCTGCGTTATGGCGGTCTTTATTTACGTCTTCTTCATGGCTATTCGATATGTTCGGACCAACTATGAGGAGAGACAAAGACAAGAACTGCTCACTCGCTCGGAGTATATACAGACTTATCTCCGTTCGCTGTATTATTGGGATATGACGCTTACTACGGCGCAGACGAACGGACTGTCTATCGACTTGCATGACCTCGGTTATGACCTCGACCAGGATATTTATGTTTATGCACTCACGGGAGAGATTATAGCTTCTTCGTCTCCTGCGGTCTTTAACGAAGGTATTCTCTCGCAACGTATGGCGCCGGAAGCGTTTTTTGATGAGAGTCACTCCGTCATCTGTTATGAGCATTTGGCTACACACCCGTACCTCGTCTCATATGTGCCGTTCCTCAATGGTTCCTTTGTGCCTATCGGGTATATCGCTATGCCGTATTTCTTAAGCGAGCAGACGCGTTATCAGGAATTGGATAATTTGCTTTCTAAACTCTTACCGCCGTATATTCTTATTCTGCTTATTGCCTTGCTCTTTGCTTTTGGCGCGGCTAAAACCATGACGGCTCCTATTCGTCTGCTCATTGATAAAATGAGACATTTTGAGATAGGCGCGAAAGATAACCATATTGATTATCCGTACCACGATGAGTTGGGAGCTCTGGTAGAACGATATAACGTCTTGGTGGATAGAGTGGAGGAGAGTGCAGAACAGTTAGCTCGTGCTGAACGGGAGGGTGCATGGCAAACGATGGCACGGCAGATTGCGCATGAGATCAATAATCCGCTCACACCGATGAAACTGTCTGTTCAGAAACTGCAACTCAAACACGGCACAGACCGGTTTGATGATTATTTCGATAAGACAGCGCGAATGTTAATCTCTGAAATCGATAATCTGGCGCATATAGCTCAGTCGTTCTCTACTTTCGCCAAACAACCGGAAGTCGTAACGACGGAGGTGGATGTGGCGGAGAAACTGAGTCATGTCATTACGCTGCAACGAGAGAACGACGAACAGATTCCTATTCGATATGTAGGTGCCGATTCAGGTATTATGGTCTTGGCGGACAAAGAGCAGATCTCCCAGGTCTTCGTCAATATTATCAAAAACGCGATACAAGCACTAGAGAACGAAATGGTAAATGGTAAATGGCCCATACAGCGAAGCAGATCGTTCGACCGGAGGGAGATTAGAAATGGTAAATCACCTGACATCATCGTCTCGCTCAATCCGCATTTTTCGGAAAAAGAGATTCAGATAGCTATCTCTGACAACGGTCCGGGTATTCCGCCGGAGGTGCAAGAGAAGATTTTTCGGCCTAATTTCACGACGAAAAGCAATGGCAATGGATTAGGACTGGCTATCTCCAAACGCATTGTAGAAGGCTCCGGCGGACGTATTGAATTCGAAACTTCGCCTAAAGGAACAACCTTCTTTGTCTATCTGCGCAAAAAAACAAGCTAATGTATTTCCAGATTATCTATCCTGCGGAGATCTTGCGACCCTATATCTCCCGTTATGTGTTTGTACGGGCGGAGGGCTCGACAGATACTATGACGCCGCCGGCAGATGATCCTCGTTTTGTGAACGGGAAACATGTTCAGTCCTTGTTGCCAAACTACGGCAGTTTCGTCTTTGTCAGAAATGCGGAGATAGAAATTGCCGGCACTAACGCAGATGGTCTGACGCTACTTGGAGCGAATCAGAAAACCTTGGGTCTAACCACCCTTCACGGTTGGTTTGAAGGAATGATGTTAGATTTTGAGCCGGGCGGAATGCATGTATTAACGAGTATGGACCTGCAGCAGCTATCCGGCAAGGTACTGAAGGCAAGTGATTTGGGCGATGAGGGGTTGGCTCATCTGGACCAGATATTCAAGAATACGCTCCGTGCAGAAGAGATTGCGCTGCAAGTAGACGCATTTTTCCTGGAACGTCTTCCTATAAAAGAAGCTCCTCATGACGCGCGTATTAGAAAGGTGATTGCAGCCTGCGATGAGGTCAAAGGAAATATATCGGCTGCAGAGATGGCATCGGTAGCCTGCTTGGGCGAGCGGCAGTTTCTGCGTGTCTTCCGCAATTATGTGGGAATCCCGCCTAAACAATTTGTCCGTTTGAGGCGCTTTCACCGAACTATCCAGGACATGCAACAACAGGCGGCTCAAGGCAGATCGATAGATTTGTTGGCTACGGTTTTGCGGCACGGATATTATGACTTGAGTCATGCTGCGCTGGAGTTTCAACAAATGGGCTGCGTCTCGCCGGGACAATTTAGAATGTTGGGTATTCCTTTATCGGAAGATTTCTCCGTCTTTTTTGCTTAAAAAATTTGAATGTCCGTTTTTTCATATACCAAATCCGCAAAAAGCAGTACTTTTGCACCGAATTTTAAAACTTGTTTTATGAAAAAGTTCTTTATAGGAATATTCCTACTTTGCTCATTTTGGGTTAGCGCAGAGACAATCAAAGGCTCTGTGGTTGACGAACGCGGCGAAGCTATGCCGTTTGTGACTATTTCTGTCCTGGCACAGGATTCCTCGCTCATTACAGGTGCCATCACCGACGATGAAGGAAAATACGAAATTGACCTTTCAACTTCCAACTTTCAACCTTCAACCTTTATCCTTCAAGCCTCTTATGTCGGTTATAAGACGGCTTTTGGAGGACCGGATTTTGTGCTGCGCGAAGAGACGGAACACCTCAAAGAATTAGAGGTTAAAGCCAAGAAACCGCTTATCGAGCGCCAAATGGACAAACTGGTGGTAAACGTCTCTGCTTCGCCTTTGGCAGCAGGTTCCAACGGAAATGATATTCTTCGTCGTGCACCGGGTGTCCGCATCGATAAAGACGGCAATATTACCGTAAACGGTAAATCTGTGGAAATATGGGTGGACGGCAAACCTTCGTATCTCTCCGGGCAACAACTCAAAGCTATGTTGGACGGAACAGACGGAAACACCATTGAGAAAATAGAAATCATCTCCAATCCGTCGGCCAAATATGATGCTTCGGGCCAAGGGGGAATCATCAATATCAAGACCAAACGCAATATGATGAAGGGCCTCAATGGAATGCTTTCTGCCGGTTATGGTGGCATGTATTTCAGCGACGTCAAACGATGGCTGAGTCAAGAAATGGTTTCGCTTATGCTCAACTACCGAGGCGAGAAAACGTACACTTTCGGCCAGTTCACGCAAGTCTTTGCGCAAAATGATATCGATTTTGAGTCCTATCGCGAGACTCCGATGTTGAAAAACTACTCCTATTCGGATTATGCTATGGATTTTCAGTATTACATGCTCAAGGTCGGCAATGACTGGTATATCGACTCGCTCAACACGCTCGGTTTCATTCTTAACGTGCCTTTTATGGACGTGGACCAGCATATCGTTCCCGGACGGAACTATGCCTATATGATTCAAGGCTCGGATACAACGAATAGCACCACCAATTCTCAAAACCGTCTCAAAGCGCCTCAACACACGGCAAACCTCAACTATACACACACTTTCTCGGAGGATTTGGAACGCGAATTGACCATCAATCTGGACTATAACCGCTATAACAACAGTTCACTCAATTCGCAGGAGACGAACTACGATAAGACCTACAATGGCATCGATGCGTTGGGAATCAATATCAATACCAAACAAATCGTCAATATCTATTCCGCCAAAATGGATTTCCAAACTAAGTTTTGGAAAACAGGAATGATTGAGTGTGGCGTCAAATACGCGCTTTCGTCCACGGACAATAACATGACCACCGATTCCACTCGCAATGGAACTGTTCTTCCGACGGATCTCAATGCTTTCCGTTATGACGAACATGTGGCTGCGGCGTATATCTCCGTAGGAAAACAGTTTGGCGAACACTGGTCTGTCAAACTCGGCCTGCGAGGCGAATATACCTTCTCTCACGGCGATTGGAAAGACGACGGTTTGGATTCAATCATCAATAAGTCTTATTTCGATCCGTTCCCAACGGCTTATGTCGGTTATACCTCCTCTCCGCTTGGCAAAATCCAACAACCGATATCTGTTTCTGCCTCTTACACACGCCGCATCAAACGTCCGTCCTATTGGATGCTCAATCCGTTCTCTTCGTACGTCGATGCTTATACTATCCAAAAAGGAAACACGAACCTGACGCCGGAGTTTAACAACGATGTGGAACTCACTTTCTCATGGACGCAGTATTGGAATATGACGCTCAATTTTGCCCACACGCAGGATATGTTCTCTTCGCGCATGACCATCTTACCGGACGGAATAGGTTACTCGCAATGGATCAATTTCGGTACTTGTACTACCCACGGAGTGAATGTCTCTCTTACGGAACTGCCACTTGTCCCGAAATACGAGAAATGTGATGAGAGCCAAATGGTAAATGGTAAATGCCCAAATCGTCAATTAGCGGGCGCATGGCTCGCGTTGACAGTCAATGCCGGATGGATGCATTTTATCAATAAATCCTACGAGAAACAAGATGACGGCACACCGAATTACATCATGAAAAGTCATTACGGCTATGTCGGAGGAACGCTCTCAGCTTATCTTCCCAAAGACTGGACCATGACCTTTGATGCTAACTGGTCTTCGCCTATGCTCACAGGATATAACAAGTCCGGCAGCACCTATTTTGCGTCCTTTGGAATCCGGAAAATGTACATGGCGAAAGGACTTATTTTCAACCTCAACGTGCAAGATTTACTCCGTTCGCTCAGTTTTCGGGAAGATGATATGAGCCAGGAATCGGGTAACCGCTCGTGGTACAAGAATACCATCCGCCAGCAGCGTGTGATGTTCTCGCTCACATGGATGTTTGGCCAGTACCAGCAGCATAAGAATCGTAAGGTTGGTGACCTTGATGAATCCTCTCGTCTCGGAGGAGGCGGAGGTGGCGTTTCCACAGGCCGATAAACCCGCACTAAAACACAGAAAAATGGCACTTCTCACAAGTGTCATTTTTTTTGTACTATCGCAGATTCATTTCCCTACTATCGCATTTCTCTTTTACCATTTTTTTTACCTTCTTTTCACCTTTTTTTTACCATTTTTTTACCTTTCTTGTTACCTGTTTTGAGTAGGTGATTAGTAGGTGATAAGTAGGTGATAAGTAGGTGATAAGTACGTTATTGTTCTTTTTTACTTTCCTTTTTTCATCGCCCCGAACTGCTCCAAAACACCACCAAACGAAAAAATCTTTGATTTTTCTTGCACGTTTCAAAAAAAAGCAGTACCTTTGTCGCCGATTTTATTAATACTAATAAAAACCATTAAAAACACATATACAATGAAAGTACAAAACATCATGCAGCAATTGGCTGCGAAACATCCCGGAGAAGCAGAGTATCTGCAAGCTGTGCAAGAGGTTCTCGAATCTATCGAAGAGGTCTATAACCAACACCCGGAGTTCGAGCAGGCAAAGATCGTGGAGAGAATGGTTGAACCGGACCGTATCTTCACTTTCCGTGTCACATGGATTGATGACCAAGGCGAAGTACAGACCAACCTCGGTTACCGCGTGCAGTTCAATTCAGCCATCGGCCCGTACAAAGGCGGTCTGCGTTTCCATAGAGCCGTAACGCCTTCCATGCTGAAGTTCCTCGGCTTCGAGCAGACATTCAAAAACGCACTCACAACCCTTCCTATGGGCGGCGCAAAGGGTGGAGCAGACTTCGACCCTGTCGGCAAATCAGACGCAGAGATAATGCGTTTCTGCCAGGCTTTCATGCTTGAACTCTGGCGGTGCATCGGACCGGACCAAGATATACCTGCAGGTGACGTAGGCGTAGGCGGACGTGAGATAGGATTCCTTAACGGAATGTACCAAAAACTCGCACGAGAATACCATACAGGCGTCCTCACAGGAAAAGGAATGACATGGGGTGGTTCTATTCTCCGTCCCGAAGCAACAGGCTTCGGAGCACTCTATTTCACGCAACACCTCCTCCATACTGCCGGCAAAGATATCAAAGGCAAACGCGTAGCTATCTCCGGTTTCGGAAACGTAGCATGGGGCGCAGCTACCAAAGCTGTTGAACTCGGCGCAAAAGTAGTGGCTATCTCAGGTCCTGACGGTGTGGTGGCTATCAAGGATGGTATTACCAAAGAGATGATTGACTACATGCTCGTCATGCGTGCTTCTAACCGAAATAAAGTGCAAGACATGGCGGATAAGTTCCCGAAAGAATGTGTCTTCACTGCCGGCAAGAAAGCCTGGTCTATCCCTTGCGATATAGCTCTGCCGTGTGCTTTCCAAAACGAACTGTCGGAAGAGGACGCAAAGGAACTGAAAGCTAACGGATGTTGGTGCTGCTGCGAGGTTTCGAACATGGGTTGCCAACCGGGAGCTATTCATTTCTTCCAGTCCAACAAGATTCTCTTTGCGCCGGGCAAAGCCGTCAACGCAGGTGGCGTAGCTACTTCAGGTCTGGAGATGACACAAAACGCAGAACACCTCTCATGGAAAGCTGCCGAAGTGGACGACCGTCTCCATCATATCATGGAGTCCATCCACGAGCAATGTGTTCGTTACGGCACACAACCCGACGGAACGATTGACTACGTCAAAGGTGCCAACATCGCCGGCTTTATGAAAGTCGCTACCGCTATGTTGGAGCAAGGAATCATTTAAAACAAAATCCTTCTCCCCTCCTTTTAGGGAGGGGCGGGGGTAGGCTAATTATGTACACTGATTTTCAAAAACATCTGCAATCGACCTTGCAAGAAATCAAGGATGCAGGACTCTATAAGAACGAACGCGTAATCATCACACCGCAATCATCGGCCATTCAGGTCGAGAACCCTCTCGCCTCTAAACAGCGCAGCGTAAACGCCGAAGGCTCTAAACGTCCGGAGGACTCTAAACCTCTATCCGTTATCAACTTCTGCGCCAACAACTATCTCGGCCTGGCGGATAACAAAGAACTCATCCAGGCTGCGAAAGACCGCATGGATGCACGTGGCTACGGCATGGCGTCCGTACGTTTCATCTGCGGTACACAGGACACCCATAAAGAACTGGAAAAGGTTATCTCGGATTTCTTCGGAACGGAAGATACTATCCTTTATGCCGCTTGTTTTGATGCCAACGGAGGACTCTTTGAACCGTTGCTGACGGAAGAAGATGCAATCATCTCCGACGCGCTCAACCATGCCTCTATCATCGATGGTGTGCGTCTCTGCAAAGCGGTGCGTTATCGCTATGCCAACGGAGATATGGCGGACCTCGAGGAGCAACTGAAGAAAGCCCAAGCACAACGCTTCCGTATCATCGCTACCGACGGAGTATTCTCCATGGACGGAAACGTTTGTCCGCTCGATAAGATTTACGAATTGGCTAAGAAATACAACGCCCTTGTTATGGTAGATGAGTCGCACTCCGCAGGTGTCGTAGGTAAGACAGGGCACGGCGTGACCGAACTCTATAACCTCCGTGGCAAAGTGGAGATTATCACCGGCACACTCGGCAAAGCTTTCGGTGGCTCGGTAGGCGGATTCACTACGGGTAAGAAAGAGATTATCGACCTCCTTCGCCAGCGTTCCCGTCCGTATCTGTTCTCGAACTCTATCCCGCCGATGATTGCTGCGGCAGGTATCAAGACTTTTGAGATACTCACCCGTTCCAACGAACTGCAGGACCGTCTGCACGAGAATACCGCGTACTTCATAGAGAAGATGAAAGCAGCAGGATTTGATATCAAACCTACCCAGTCTGCTATCTGTGCGGTTATGCTTTACGACGCACGTTTGAGTCAGGAATTTGCTGCGGCTTTGCAGGAAGAAGGAATATACGTCACAGGCTTCTATTATCCGGTCGTGCCGAAAGGACAAGCACGCATCCGCGTACAGGTTTCTGCCGCGCATACACGCGAACAACTCGACCGTGGTATAGCAGCCTTTACAAAAATTGGCACGGTTCTTGGTGTATTGAAATAACCAAATGGCCAAATAAATGACCAAATGGTAAATGAATAAATGAGAAAATTATGAAAGCTCTTGTAAAGAGATTTCCAGAGCCTGGCATCTGGATGGAAGATGTTCCAATGCCGGAGGTGGGCGTAAATGATGTATTGATAAAGGTCATCAAAGCTGCTATCTGCGGAACAGACCTCCATATGTATAAATGGGATGCATGGTCGCAAAGCCATTGCAAACCGCCTTATACGATGGGACATGAGTTCGTCGGAATAGTAGCGGAAGTAGGCGCAGGTGTGCGAAACTTCAAAGTTGGTGAACGCGTTACTGCGGAAGGACATATCGTTTGCGGCCATTGCCGTAACTGCCGCAGAGGTATGGGCCACGTATGTGAGAATACCATCTCCGTCGGAATAATGGGCAAAGACGGTTGTTTTGCAGAATATGTCACTATCCCGGAGTCGAATGTAGTCAAACTCCGTCCGGAGATTCCTGATGATTTTGCTGCTATCATGGACCCCTTCGGAAATGCTACACACACAGCACTCGCTTTCCCGCTTTTAGGTGAAGATGTACTCATCACCGGAGCAGGACTCATAGGCACCATGGCTGCAGGAATATGCCGCTATGCCGGAGCAAAGAATATTGTCGTGACGGATATCAATCCTCTGCGACTGGAGATAGCTAAAAAAATGGGCGCCACGCTCACGGTCAACGAGTCGCAAGGACAGACTGTTCAAGGAGCAATGGACCAACTCGGTATTCGAGGCTTTGACGTAGGTTTGGAAATGTCCGGAGCACCGGCGGCCTTCAACGAGATGATTGAACATATGTACAAAGGAGCCAACATCGCCCAACTCGGTATCTTGCCGTCCGACACACAGGTCAACTGGTCAGATGTGATTTTTAACGCCCTGACTATCAAAGGAATAACAGGCCGTCGCATGTGGGAGACTTGGTACCAGATGGAGCAAATGCTCCTCGGAGGATTGGACCTCAGTCCGGTAATCACACACCGCTTCAAGTTCGAAGATTTCCAGAAAGGCTTCGACGTTATGGTCAGCGGACAATGCGGCAAAGTACTATTGGAATGGTAAACATAGAAAACTAGTTACCTAGAAACCTAGAAAACTATAATATTAACCCCAATTAATAATTTAAAGTATGAGAAAGATTTTACTTGGCGCTCTGCTACTCATCTGTGGCACCGCATTCCTCTCAGCACAATCCCGTGAGGGCCTGACTGAGTACAAGTTAGAAAATGGTCTTACTGTCCTTCTCTGGGAAGATCACGATGCACCGGATGTAACCGGTTATGTCGTTGTTCGTGCAGGAGCTGTGGATGAACCGGCTGAATATACCGGTTTGGCACACTACCTGGAGCACATGCTCTTCAAGGGTACACAACGTATAGGTGCACTCGACTGGGAGGCTGAGAAACCTATCTACGATTCTATCATCGCGCTTTACGACCAGTATAGCGACGCAACGGATCCGAAAGTACGTGAGCAACTCGCTACGCAAATCAACGAGTGCTCTATGCGTGAGGCAAAGATCTCTTCTACGGAAGATTTCTTCAACCTGCTCGACCTCATCGGTGCAGAAGGTGTGAACGCTTACACCTCTTATGACCTCACAGCGTACCACAACTCATTCCCCGCTGCTGAGATGTATCGTTGGTTGACTATCTTCTCCGACCGTCTCATCAATCCTGTCTTCCGTACTTTCCAGGCAGAGTTGGAGAACGTGTTCGAGGAGTATAACATGTATGCTAACGAGCCGTCTTCACAGGCACAGAAACAACTCTTTGCGGACATTTACAAAGGTTCTCCGTACGAGCGTGACGTTATCGGTCTGCCTGAGCACCTCAAGAACCCGCGTCTGAGCCGACTCATTGAGTTCTACAACACTTGGTATGTGCCTAACAACATGGCGCTGATCATCGTCGGTGACTTCGATTCGGAGAAAACAAAACCGATGATTGAGAAGACTTTCGGACGTCTGGAACCGAAAGAGTTACCTGCTCGTCCTTCATATCCGGAGGTTAAACTGGCAGGAAACAAACACTATAACTTGGGTTACAACCCGCAAGTGGCATGGGTTTATCCGGGTGTTAAATCCGGCGACCCGGACGAAGATGTACTTGAATTCGTTTGCGAGCTCCTCTACAACGGACAAACAGGTCTGCTCGACCAAATCAACACCAAAGGTGATGTAAGTCAGGCAGTCGTATATTCCGATGCAAGACGTAACTCAGGTCGTATCATCGTCATGGCTGTGCCTTACTATGATGCCAACCAGCAGATGTTCGAGTCCGACAAGGCTACGGAATCTATCGTCATGAAGGAAATCAACAAAATCAAAAACGGTGAGATCTCCGATGAACTGATTGCTTCTGTTAAACGCATGTATGCTCAGTCATATAAGGTGTTCGAAGAGTCTCCGGATTCCAAAATGAACGCTCTGGTAGATGCATTCACCTATGCAAAACCGGTAGATGATATTTTCACGGCTAACGCAAAGATTCAAGCGCTCACCAAAGAGGAGATCGCACGTGTAGCTAAGAAATACTTCAGCGCTGAACACATGACTATCTCCTTCGACGAAGATACACGTTCGCACAAAGTTAAATCGCTGCCGAAACCGAATATCAAACCTCTTGACCCGGTTAAGAACGCTAAGACTGAGTACGCTGCTGAGTTTATGAAACTGCCGAAAGACGAACTCAAACAGACCTTCAATGATTTCAATGATGTAAAAGTTTCGTCCCTCGGTGATAACGTTACTCTCCACTACACAGCTAACAACAAGAATGATATTTTTACCCTTGTTCTTCGTTATGGTGTAGGTGAGCATGAGATGCCATTGCTGCCGTATGCCGCGGCTATCATGAACGATGCAGGTATCATGGGTGCACCGGCTACCGAAGGTAAGGACTTCAAGCAGCAACTTGCTGCACTCGGAGCTTCCTCTTCCTATGGTTGCAACGACTCGTACTTCTATATCTCTATCTCCGGTGAGGACGAGAACCTCGGTAAGGTGATGAACCTCGTTAACCGTCAACTCTTAATGCCTTACCTCGAGCAGAAACAGTTGGATGCTATCAAGGGTTCTGAGTTCTTCTCTCGTTACAGCCGCCAGAAACGTACAGCTGTGCAGAAATCAGCCCTCATGCAATATGCCCTCTATGGTAAGAAATCATCTTACTTGGATGAAGTGCCGTTTGCAGATATCTGGGGACTCGATGGTGTGAAGATTCAACGTCTCGTAGCACAGGCTCGTACCTATGCGCTGGATGTATTCTATTGTGGTACACTGTCCCAAGAGAAACTCGTGGCTGAACTGCCGTTGACGGAAGATATGAAACCGTCTAAATCACCGTTCGTGAAAGACCGTGTGACCTATGACAAACCGACAGTATTGTTCTTGCCGAATAGCGATGTACAACAGGCTGACCTCTATTTTTATATCAATGGTCGTCCGTATGATATTGCTTCGGATGTAGTTTCTGACGCATTCAACCAGTATATGTCAGGTGGCTTCACAGGTATCGTGATGAACGAGATCCGTGTAAAACGTTCCATGGCTTATTCAGCTTACGGTGTGGATGCTACTCCGGAACTGCCGGGTAAGGATTGTTACTTCATCGGTTACGTAGGTACACAGTCTGACAAGGTAAACGACGCTATCGCAGTTTATATGGATATCTTGCAGAATATGCCGGCTGACTCTACGAATATGGACGCTCTCCGCGCTGCCCTCAAACAGGCTGCACAGACTGCTAAACCGTCCATGCGTGCTAAATCGCAAGTATTCGAGTCTTGGCAACGCCTCGGTTACAACGATGACCCGTCTAAGGTTAATACTGCCGCTATTGATGCGCTTACCTTCAATGATATTGAGCGCTTCTACGAGGATAATATCAAAGGCAAACCGGTTACAATCGTCCTCATGGGTGACCCGAAAAAGATTGACCTGAAGGCTATTCAGAAACAACTGGGCTGCAAGGTTACCAAACTCTCACCTGCGAAACTCTTCAAATCAACTCAAGAGTTGATGGATGCTTTAATGTAATTATTAACCACAAAAAACTCCTCGCCTTCTTCGGAGGACGAGGAGCTTTTTTGTACATACGCTTTCTGTTCAATATCTATACATTAGGTTAGAAACGAACAACCGCGTTACGAAAAGAAATATTTTTGTATATTTTTGTAAGCGCAGCGCATTTTTCTTTTTTAATAAATCAAATAATTCATAGATACAATGGATCACCGCAGTGGTTTTGTGAATATCGTCGGTAACCCGAACGTCGGCAAATCAACATTGATGAACGCCTTGGTGGGCGAACGACTGTCTATCATCACGTCGAAGGCGCAGACAACACGCCACCGTATCATGGGAATCGTCAACGGAGAAGACTTTCAGATGGTCTATTCCGACACACCGGGCGTCCTCTCGCCTAACTATCGTCTGCAGGAGAAAATGCTGGAGTTCAGCCGCTCGGCATTAGTCGATGCGGATGTGTTACTCTATGTCACAGAGCCGCAGGATAACCCTGACCGCAATGCAGACTTCTTGAACAAAGTAAAGAAAATGTCCACCCCTCCTTTTAGGGAGGGGACGGGGGTAGGCTTACCTAAAGTATTCTTAATCATCAATAAGATTGACCTTACCACGCAAGAAACTCTCGAATCGCTGGTCGCTTTTTGGCATACACAACTGCCGCAAGCCACTATCTTTCCTATCTCTGCCCAAGAACGTTTTGGCGTGGCACAACTCTTCGATGCAATCAAAGAGGCCCTGCCTGTCGGACCTCCGTTCTTCCCGAAGGACCAACTGACAGATAAACCCGCGCGATTCTTTGTCGATGAGATTATTCGCGAAAAAATCCTGCTGAACTACGACAAAGAAATACCGTATTCCGTCGAAGTCGAAGTCGAATCCTTCAAAGAAATTAAACGTCCGCAGGACAATAAACGCAGCGAAGCTGTTATAAACGCTCCGGAGGAGCAATCAACACTGCATATTTCCGCAGTTATCTACTGCGAACGTGAGTCGCAAAAGGGTATTCTTATCGGCAAAGCAGGCTCGGCACTCAAACGCGTTGGCTCGCAAGCACGAAAAGATATTGAGGAGTTTTTCCAAAAACCGGTCTACCTCCAACTCTTCGTCAAGGTTGACAAGGACTGGCGTTCCTCCACAGGTCGTCTCAAACACTACGGTTACGACCTGAATTGATAACTTATACCCATACAAAAAGTCCCTCCCGCAATGGAAGGGACTTTTCTTTATCTTGCGAAGTCTCGATTACTTCACTTCTTCGAAATCTACGTCCTCAGCTCCGTTGTCTTGGTTGTTGGAACCGTTGTCTGTAGGACCTGCTTGTGGGCCTTGTTGTGCGCCACCTTGAGCTTGTTGCTGTGCAGCGTACATCTCAGCGGATGCGGCTTGGAAAGCACTCATCAACTCGTTGTTAGCTGCCTCGCAAGCGTCGGCATCGCGTTTCTCGTAAGCCTCTTTCAACTTCTTGAGAGCTTCCTCGATAGGTGCTTTCTTGTCGGCTGGAATCTTATCGCCAAGCTCTGCCAGTTGTTTCTCGGTTTGGAAGATGGTTGCATCTGCCTTGTTGAGTTTGTCAACTTGCTCTTTGGCTTTCTTATCTGCCTCTGCATTAGCCTCTGCCTCGGCTTTCATACGTTTGATTTCTTCGTCTGACAGACCGCTCGAAGCCTCAATACGAATCTTCTGCTCCTTACCGGTTGCTTTATCCTTAGCGGTAACATTCAAAATACCGTTGGCGTCGATATCGAAGGTAACCTCAATCTGCGGTTCACCACGACGTGCCGGCATGATACCATCGAGGTGGAAGATACCTATCTGCTTGTTCTGAGCTGCCATAGGACGCTCACCTTGAAGCACTTTAATCTCTACTGACGGTTGGTTATCCACAGCCGTAGTGAAGGTCTCTGTCTTCTTGGTTGGAATAGTCGTGTTGGCTTCAATCATCTTCGTCATCACGCCACCCATAGTCTCGATACCGAGGCTCAGCGGAGTAACATCCAGCAACAGCACATCTTTCACATCGCCTGTCAGCACACCACCTTGGATAGCTGCACCTACTGCTACTACCTCGTCAGGGTTAACGCCCTTAGAAGGAGCTTTGCCGAAGAATTTCTCAACAGCTGCTTGGATAGCAGGAATACGTGTTGAACCACCTACGAGAATGATCTCGTCAATATCGCTTGTGCTCAGTCCTGCGTTCTGCAGAGCGGTCTTACATGGAGCGATAGTACGTTGAATCAAATCGTCAATCAGTTGCTCAAATTTCGCACGCGTGAGCGTTTTAACAAGGTGTACCGGAACACCGTTAACCGGCATGATATACGGCAGGTTGATTTCGGTTGAGGTAGCGGACGAAAGCTCTATCTTGGCTTTCTCAGCAGCTTCTTTCAGTCTTTGCATTGCCATCGGGTCTTTGCTCAAATCTGCACCACCGTTCTCTGCCTTGAACTCGCTAACGAGCCAGTCGATAATACGATGGTCGAAATCGTCACCACCGAGGTGTGTATCACCATCCGTTGCTTTTACTTCAAAGACACCGTCGCCCAACTCGAGAACGGATACATCGTGTGTACCACCACCGCAGTCGAACACAACAATCTTCATATCTTTGTTGCTCTTGTCCAGACCATAAGCCAAGGCAGCTGCAGTAGGCTCATTCACGATTCGACGTACGTTCAGTCCGGCAATTTCTCCGGCCTCTTTCGTAGCCTGACGTTGGCTGTCGTTGAAGTATGCAGGAACGGTAATCACGGCTTCTGTTACCTCTTGTCCGAGATAATCCTCAGCGGTCTTTTTCATCTTTTGAAGAATGATAGCACTTATCTCTTGCGGAGTGTACAGACGTCCGTCTATATCTACACGCGGAGTGTTGTTATCACCTTTGGTTACTTTGTAAGGCACACGTTCAATCTCTTTTTGGAGACGATCGTAGGTCTCACCCATGAAACGTTTGATAGAATAAATAGTTTTGGTCGGGTTTGTGATGGCTTGACGCTTAGCAGGGTCGCCCACTTTACGCTCACCGCCCTCAATAAATCCAACTACAGAAGGAGTTGTACGTTTACCTTCGGCATTTGCGATGACGATAGGTTCGTTGCCTTCCATTACGGCTACACACGAGTTAGTGGTACCGAGGTCAATTCCAATAATCTTGCTCATAATATTCAGTTTTTTTTAGTTAATATTCTTATTTCAATAGGACTTTGTCCGTTAAATCTTAAATTTGAAATCTTAAATCTGCAATCGCCCACCGGGCGTTCGTCACCCTGCAAATGACAAATGCTGTGCCAAAGCATTTTTATGGCTCTTTCGCACCCTTTTTGCCTAAAAATCTCTGCCAAACATGACATTTTGGCAGTCTTACACTTTTTACTCTTATCATTACTTTCTTATCGTTATTTTCTTATTATCACTTTCTTGTTGCTCCTTCTTTTCGCGCACCCATGTATAATATAAGGTGTATGAGAATAGCTACCACTCCTCATTGCATAGGTTTTAGAAATTCCCACTCCTCGCCGCATGGGTTTTTGATGTTTTCTTGCCTTCGGCATAGAAAATAAATTGTTTTTGATGTTAAGCCGAACAACGCTCTGTAATAAAAATTATAATTATACTACTATCCGCATGGGTTTTTGATGTTTTCTTGTCGAATCGATAATGTTGTGCGGAATGTTTAGCTGCTTTCAGCAGCGTGGAATAGACAATTAAGATGCGTTGGGAGCTCGCTCACAAACGCAGATTAAGAGGCTATTACGCTCCAGAGCCGCGTAGGCTCAAAACGTGAAGCACAATATATCGAGAAGACGTTTTTTAGAGGGCGAAGCCCGAGTTTTCGGTTATAATTAATATAATTCCCTTATAATTAATATTTTTGTAATTTTTGTATATTTTCGTAAGGCGCAAAGCGACGCATTTTTCTTTTCTTTACTAAAAGTCAACCAGGAAACCTCTCGGAACCCTTGAAAATACGGGCTTGCAACGAGGTAACATTGGGTGATTATTGTGTGATTATTGTGTGATTATTGCGTGATTCGTTCACTTTTCGGCACTCTGTCCTCTCGCAACCCCCGTAAATTCTACCTTCCCGCATTTATTGGGGATGGCAATAATGCCGTTGAAAAAAATTTATAATTAATATAATTGCCCGAAGCGAATGATGCAGATAGTACAGATAACGAGCGTCAATTTTGACGCGACGAGAGAAGGCTGATAAGGGCGGTTGTTGAGCTCGCTCAAAAAACCGCAATTAGGAGACTACACTCAGGCCGTGTGGGCCAAAGCCTAACGGATGTATATGTACTATCCAAGTCATTGCGTAGGTTATTTTTGTTATTTTCTTCTATTTTCGTAAGTCGCAAAGCGACGCATTTTTCTTTTTTAATGTTTTTACATACGCCCGGACGCGACATTCCGTGTCTAATTTATCCCAAAATCGTCTATTTTTGCTATATATGGGTATCAAAATTCACAAAATATTTGCATATCTCAAAAAAATGTAGTACTTTTACGCAAAATTTTTGCTCTCGCGAACGCACGTACGCATACGCGAGAAACAATGAATAAAAATTATTAATTTGAAACATTAAAATATACAACGATATGAAAACTCGTCTAAAACTCTTAGCCCTCGCACTCTTCTTCGCTACGGCGTCGGCTTTCGCATATACTGCACAGTTCCATGCAGGGGCAGGAACTGTTGACGGACAGAGTGACTTTTCCAAAAGCGAAGCTTCTGATGGTGCGGGTGTAACTCTCCCGACGCCAACTTTGTCTGGCTGTACCGGTTGGGAGTTTGCCGGATGGATGGCGCGTAGTACTCCATATGAGGCGGCAGACGAGTTGAAGCAAGAACTGTTTCGTGGCGGTAGCGTATATAATTTGTCTTCTGTTAGTGAGGAGTTCTATGCGGTATATCGCTATAAAACAGACCGTTATTGTGAAATTAATGTGAATGACCAATTGATAACGGGTGCTCAATATATCGTTGTTAATGATGTTGATTTTACGGGCACAATACGCTATAATGGTCGAAATTATTCGTATAGTATCAATTACCCGGTAATTTATCCGCACGCTGATGGAATTTCTGGTTTGTCTATTCGTAGTGCCTATACGACATGGGATGATGGTTTTGTGGATATTAATAGTTCAAATACTCTTACCGATGCGCAAAAGCAATCTATTATATATGTCCTTACGGAGACGAATTCAACTAATCATTATTGGTCTTTATATAACCCATATACGGAATTTTATTTGGATTTGGAAAACCTTAAGGGAATAAGTAGTTATAGTAACAATGCGGACGGAGTGTTAACTCGTTCTGATTGGTATAAATTTACGATGGCGGGTGCAATCTCAGGCTATAATATAGGTTTCTATGAAGATCCTTTAAATTATCGCAATTTCCATGAGAATTTCTTTGTCCTCCGCCAACAGACCATATTTACAAGCACTCCCGATTGCAGCGCTTCAAACTATACCGTTACTCTCAATCCGGGGGCAAACGGAACATGTGCAAGAACTTCTATTACGGAGACAGGTTATCATCAGGGCGTAGTGCTTCCTGCCGCCACTCCGAATACGGGTAGTACTGCTTGTAGCGCCCTTTGGGAATTTGCAGGTTGGACGGAAAGCGGTTCGGCTTTAGCAAAAGATTCTACCGGATTGCCCAAACGCTTGTTCTTGGAAGGCGAAGTGTACTATCCCGAGAGAGATGAGACGCTCCATGCTGTTTATCGCCGTAAATCGACCACATGGGAGCAGGTGGAAGACCCGAATACACTGCAGGCAGGCGAGAATATACTGATCGCTTATAATGCAGGCGGGAGTTATTATGTCCTCTCGTCTGAAGAAGCCGCTGTCGGGTATAATAAGTCCGAAACGATAGGAACCAGTGCGCTCGCTTCTTCTGATAACGCCGCATTGGTGTGGACACTTGAGGGAAAGAAAGGTGCGTGGCGCTTGAAAGACTCTAACGGCAAACACTTGGATATGACGCGTGGCGACTATGCCTATTCCTACACCTATCCTTGGAGCCGTTGGAGCGATGAATTTACTATTTCGGGCGAAATCAATTTCAGCATTCATAGCAACTATGCCGACAAACATTACCTAATAGCTAATGCAACGAGGTTCTCTTCATCGGCTACGGCGAACACAAATATACATATTTATCGTCAAGTAACAACCTACTCCAAGACTCCTAAGTGCGAGACATACACAGTGCTCTTTAACTCGGGAGAAGGTACTTTTAATGGGGTGAAAGATGCAACCGTTGCGGTTGAGAATGTTAGTTCCATCTCGGGATTGGCATTGAACAACGCATCGGTGCCGACAGCCGTTGCCCCGAACTGCGATGATTGGAGATTCTCAGGTTGGCGTGTAGGTAGTGGACTGAACGCTACTACGGATGCTCCGGGTGTGCTCTATCACTCAACAGATACCTATATCCCTATGCAAGATAGTGTTACCCTCTTTGCTGTCTATCAGCAAGGTGAAGGAGAAGTCTATTATGAGAAAGTAAGTACCCAAAGCGAAATAACGGCAGGAGGAACATACGTTATTGTGAATACGTATAACGGGACTAATTGGGCGGTAACTTATAATAATAGCAATTCTCAATGGATCGGCACAAATGTTACTATCGCGACCAATCGGATATCTACTAATGTTGACCCTAATATGCAATGGACCTATAATGGTACCTATTTCTATCGAGGAACCGACAACACGACCTATCGTTTGGCAAATAATGGAAATGCAGACTATGCTGGGCAAGTAACCAATAATGACTCTCCGTTCAAATTGCAGTATACTGTTGAGGGATGGTTTTATGATACGGATTATTATCTCCGTTGGAGAACGAATGGCAATCCTAAGAATTGTTTTGTGTACGGAACGGATAATAACAACAATACATTCACTATCTACAAACAGAAAACCAATGTTCCTCACAACTCATGGCCGCACTGCACAGCGTTTACAGTCGTGTTGAATGCTTGCGGTGGTACGTTTGGTGCTAAAGATACTATCCATGTCCGTGAGGCTGTTGCCGGTGATGGAATCTCGTTGAGTGGTAAGACCCCGACTACCACCTGCTCCTCTAATGGATGGTTGCTTGTCGGTTGGGTGGAGAAGAAACCTGTTCAAGCGAGAACAACTGCTCCTGTCGGCCTAATTGCTACTACTGGGACTTATTCTCCGAAGCAAGATATGGACCAACTCTATGCTGTTTATTCTAATGGTACGCTGTGGTCCTCTTATCCCGCTTGCGGCGAGGGAGTTGAAGTGATTGAGTGGAAAACGGATGGCATTGTCGTGGAGTCCTATACTTTGAGCGGTACGCCAAGTCTGAATGGTAAAAACGGTTCTGCCAACGGCGATGGTACTTACACACTTTCCTATGATGTGGCAAGTAACCCATGTACTCCGCTCCTTATTCAGTGGGGAACGGTATCACAAATCGTTAAAACACCATTGTTGGTAAGCACATATACTCGTACTTCGGCTGTCACTTCTGCTGTAGATGACTGCTCCGATTGCGATTTGGTTGTTTTGAATGGTGGTACAGCAGTAGTAGACGAAAACAAGACAGTTCATGATGTCAGTGTATATGGTGGAGGCCGTTTCACTTTGAGTAGCGGAAAGACTATTACCGCTTCTTCGCTTACAATGCGTACGTATGGCGATGAATTAGCTCCGGTAGCATTGATACAAGGCACATTAAACTGCTCGACTCTCAACCATGACCGCCGTATCGACAATAGCCGTTATTATTGGATAGCTCTGCCGTACGATGTGACGATTGCGAATATCGATTATGCGAATCCGTCGTCAAATGCCAAGAACGCTGTCTATGACACGGACTATTATATGCAGTTCTACGATGGTGTTGCACGTGCTGCGGATAAGGGGAAGAGTGGTACCTATTGGACACATATCGCTGATGGCGATGGCTCTGTACAAAGCAAAACCACTCTTGACGCCGGCCGCGGTTATCTGTTAGGACTGCCCAAAAGCAAACAAAATGCAACAGGACATAAATATCGTACACTTCGCTTCCCGATGACGGTTGCTAACTGGACTACAGAGAAAAATGTACAAAAAACGATTTCCGTCAAGGGCGCTGACTGTGATTGGCCGCAACATAGAGGTTGGAATCTTATTGGTAACCCGTTCTTGCAGAACTATAGCGCCGTTACCGTAAGTGATGTAGCAGGCGGTAAGTTGACGGAATATTATAATGATGACGAGCAATGGGTAGAGCCGTGGTACACGCTTGAGGATGGGACAGAAAGCGTACCTTACGTCTCAGTATATGACCCCTCTTCTAATTCCTATACGCAGACGCGATTTGTCGGACAGAACATTGCTCCGTTCTCGGCTGTCTTTGTACAATTGTCTGGTGGAATGACAGGTCTGCAGTTCAACAAGACGGCTGTAAGCAAATCTTCTCTCCCGGCTCGCCGTATGGGCTTGTGGAACGAAGAAGAGGAGAACTCCGAATTCAATATCCATGCATACGCAGAGAATGGTCAGGATGTATTCACGCTTATCGTGGATGACCAATACAATGCAGAATATGAAGTTGGTGCAGACTTACTGAAGATACAGAATGCAGGTAAGATGAATATCTATGCGCACCATGATAATGTTGAGCGTGCATTTGATGCACTCGACTATGCTCATACAGATTCCATCCCTGTTGGATTGGTAATGCCTGCTGCCGGACAAGTGATGATTAGTGCTGAGAAGATTCAAGTTGCTGATGAGGTAGAAGCCCTCTGGCTCATTGATAACGAAACAATGACTCAAACAGACCTCCTCAATGACTACTATGTTCTCACATCAGAAGCAGGAATATACAATGGTCGTCTATGGATTCATATCGGCAGACGTTCGGAAATACCTACTGCTATTCCGTTCGTTTCGGGCGAAGGTCGAGAAGGAGCCATTAAGTTCATCCATAACGGCCAATTGTTCATCCTTCGTGATGGAAAACTCTATAATGCCGCTGGCATACAAGTGAAATAAATAATACATGATCTACTTAACCACACAAAAACACACGAAAACCATTAAAGTAGAACATTAAATTGAACATTGTTTTGAATCGTTTATTTAAAGGTATATTATTGACTGTCTTCTGTGTGCTTACGGCTCAGACTGCATTCGCATCAACTGCGCTTGCTTCAGAGCCGACACAGAGAATGTCTTCCTCTCGTCTGGCATCGCAACCTTCGGCCGCAAGACCGCAGGCTACGATGACTTCTACTTCTGCGTATTTTAATGCGAAATCCACTGATGTTGAAGTTAATACATCCTATAATTGGCGCATCGGAGCATTCGGAACTTCGCAGATGATGTCATTCTCACCATTGACGTCTGCATCTACTAAACGCAAATATACCCGTTCTGCGTCCTTTGGCACAGCAGGAATGGGTGGTGGCGCACAATTGCCGGCTGTAGCTATCTCCAGCCGTAATTATGATGAACTGACATCCGGTTCTTCTATTGGTAGTTCGTCAATCCCGCAACCACGAAGAAACGAACGTGATGACCCTGATAATCCTGCAGATCCTCCTGGAATGGATACTCCTGTCGGAGACGTACCTTTTGTCTTCTTTGCACTCCTGATAGTGGCATTTTGCGCTTATCGCTATAAGGACAAATTGACAATGAAACGTTCAAATTGATAACAAAATGCAACTTTTTGCAAAATTGTGATAGCAAATTATAAAGAAAATTTGCAAATTTCTTAAAATCTTATTACCTTTGCACCGTTTTTATGACACACGATAGGGTGATGACCCTTAAAATGTGACATTATTACATGCTTTAAACCAGAGAAACCTATATATACCTCGCCGCGAGGTATATCCCTTATTTTATTTTACGCGCATATACGCGTATACACATAAAAGCAAACAAACAATACTCACACACTGAATAAATTATATCATTATGAAGATACGTACATTATTATTATCCTTCTTGCTCGCCCTCACTGCCAATCTCTCTGCAGAAGTAGCAGTGCTCAATTTCTATGCAGACGGGCATAATATATTAACAGTTGATGTGGATGCTAATCCGGCTCAACCATATGTTTTAGCAGATATTCTTTCTGCTAACGGCAAGTCTGTTACCGGTTGTCGTGATTATACCTTCATCGGTTGGAAAACCGGTGGACCGGTTGTTGGTGATGAGACGCCAACTATCGTAACAACTGCCTCTCCTTCGGCAAATATGAACTTCTATGCGGTGTACCAAAAAACAGGTGTGGCTGCTAATCGCTACAAACGTATCACTTCTACTAAAGACCTTCGCGCCGGAGAACAGTATGTTCTCACTTGCTACTACGAATGGGACGGCGACATCTACTACGGCCCTTCCTATTTTGCGTTAGGAAATGAAAATGAATTAGATGCATCGTATTGGAATACGGGGGAGACTACAACGATTGCGAATTATGTGCGTGAGGGGAAACGACCTAATTATACATATCGTTTTGATAGAAATTATGAAGTAAATCTATATCTTTATGGAATGTGGAATATTTCTGCGGACCAGATATATCCAAGTGCTGGAGCCATTGATAATCCTGATGACAAAAATGTGTGGACTTTAGGAGGCTCGGAAGATGCATGGACATTTATAAATGTGGGTAACACTGGAAGACGATTGAATCTTCAGAGAAATTGGAATCAAGTCGGGTATGACCAAACTTGGAATGGTTATGACGCTAATGGCAATGCTACAACTGCTGGTTGGAAGATAGTATATAATTTTAACGAACAACTTTTAACCAATCCGGGCAATACCTTTGCTATTACTGCAGCCAATGGTATTTTTAATCTTCGGGCAGATAATGGTTATTATCTTACCTATAGTGATGATGATGACGATTATTTTACAACAGGAGGTAGCAACTCTTGGACCTTCTATATGTACAAGAAGGAATCTGCTTATACCTCTTTCCCTAACTGTGAAGATTGGACTCTTCATTTAGATGCGGCGGATGGTTTTGTGGGAACATCTGCTAATCATAAAGTGGATTCCTTAGAAAGAAATCCGGGGGCAGGTGTTGTTCTTCCTATAGCTACACCTCCGTCATGTGAGTTGGCATGGACGTTTGCCGGTTGGGTCGCTGAAAGCCCGATGAATAGTCAGAAAGACCCACAATACGGGAAAAGCAATGCCCCGGAACTTATATCTGCTGGAACATTATACCATCCTGCTTACAATGGGGAAATACTCTATGCTGTTTACCGCAGAACGGAAGCAGGTGTTGTTTATTGGGAGAAAGTAACTAATAGAACCGACATCAATAATGGCGGAATTTATGTAATAGCAAGCACAAGCAATAGAGCGATAACGAATACCGTGTATGATGGTTATTATTTTAATCCGGAAGAAATATCCGTTGTCGGTGATGAGATTGTAAGCGAAGTTGGAACAAATATTCAATGGACATGCACAAAACCGAATAATAACACATGGTATTTTAGGAATGGAACTACATATTTGTCATACGATGGTACTAATAGTATGCAGTATGGTATTAACAATGCTGCATCTCCATTCTATTTTAGGATGAATTATAATGCTAATCCGGCTTACTATTTGGCTTTCGTTACGGATGGAGTGAATAGTTTCTTTGGAACATATCGGGGCGATTATGACTATTTCTATATTTATAAAAAGAAAACTCGTTCGGTAACCACATATACTTCATTCCCGCACTGTACAAAATATACGATTACTCTTCATGGATGCGGCGGTAGTATAAACGGAGACGGAGATAAAATTGAAAGAACTATTACAGAAACAACTGCCGGTGCCGGATTTGACTTGCCTACTATAGAGCCGGATTGTAAAAATAGAGGTTGGTCGTTTGTCGGCTGGCTTGAAGGTGGAGACCTATCATCTGTCGAAGATATCGAGTTTACGGGATTAAATACAGGTCATTATGATCCTACAAGAGATAATATTCATTTGTATCCTGTATTCAAACGTACGATTGACAAATTCCGTATTGTATCTTATCCATATAATATGCTGGTGGATGATAGTTATTTGATCACTCACTACAAAAACTTGCTTGATTACGAAATATCTGCAGAGGCATATAGTGGTACTACGCTTAAAGGTGTAAGAGGGGAGTCTCCGCAAGATGGAACCGGTTGGTATATCATCGCTTCGGATTCTGCAGTCATTTGGAGATTAGGAGGAGATTCATACGACGGGTGGACTTTCTATAATGACTCGGTTAAGAAATATCTGCATTTGAACACCTCCACAGGAGCATTGACGATGGATGCTGCACCAACAGCATTTACTATTACAAGGCCATATAGCGCTTTGCAGTTGAGCATATTTGCCGGTTCGTATTACCCGAACTATGATGGAACGAAATTTGGTACTACAACGACAGAAAATGATGATTTATTCCTCTATCGTCAAATGAAGGAATATACTTCTTGGCCACACTGCGAGAAATTTACAGTGAACTTTGATGCTTGTGGCGGAACTGCAAGTACAACGTCTCTAACTGAAGAAGTGGCAACTGAAGGTGTTACACTACCGACTGCGTATGCCAATTCCGACTGTTCGAAAGAAGGTTGGACTTTCGTGGGTTGGGCTACAACACCGGTTAGAGAAGAGTCCGATGCATTACCTGTCGATTTGCTGTTGGCAGGCGCACACTACGATTTGAAAGCAAATAATTCTACACTCTATGCAGTGTACTATAATCATGAAGATACCTATAAAAGAATATCTTCTTCTGATGAATTGAAACTGGGTGCTAGTTATATTATTACGAATACAGCAAGCACGAAAGCATTGGGTAATACCTACTATGATGTACCAAATCAACAGAATCTGGTTGCAGTAGATGTAACAGCAGCAGGAAGTGAAATAACCAATACGAATTCTGCACTTGATTGGCGTTTAGGTGGACGAAAGGGTGAGTATGAGCTTTATAACCCTGCCAATGATGTCTATTTGGACTTGCGTAATGATGCCAATCCATATGCTTCGATTAGTTCGTTGGCTGACACCATTCCTGATAACTTCTTAATTACGGTAGTAGGAGGAAAATTTGTTCTTCGTTCGAACAGAAACTTGCTTACATCCAATGAAAATGTGAAGTATCTTGGCTGTGCAGGAAACTATTTTAATATTGTTAATCTCGCTACTGCAACGGAGAATGGTATTAATCTCTATCAACAAGAAGCACTTTACCATTCTTACCCCAATTGTGTAAGTGATGTGGATGTTATCACATGGGTGAAAACGGCTAATGGTAACTATGTAACCGTTGAGTCCTATCTGTTAAGCGGAGAACCTGCTATGGATGGCGCATCCGGACACCCGACGGATCAAGCTGTTGACAAAACAGGCACAGCACAAGACGGTACTTGGGAAATCAAATATACGAACGCTTCGCTTAATCCTTGTACAATGACAACAGTTGCATGGGGTGACAAAACAGCAGATATTCGCATCCCGTATATCGTTGATGGCACAACAACCTCATTAGATTTGCTGGGAGATGATGATTGCCGCACTTGCGACTTGGTGGTTATGACAGGCGCTAAGTTTACAGTCAATAATAACAAACGCCTCCATATGGTTACAGTCCAAGAAGGAGCTATACTGGAGATCTCAGACGGTGCTACTTTGACGGTTAACTCTCTTGTCCTTGGTGCTAACGGAGACCAGTCTGCACCAATAGTAAATCTCAATGAATCCGGTTCTATCGTCCTGAAGAATGGCGAACTCTATTACGACTTGCGTATTCCTGAGGATCGTTTCTACTGGCTCTCATTGCCATTTGGCTCGCAGACGCAAGAGATCTCGTATTCCAACGTGGCAGCTAACGGTGGTGCGCCGACCTACAATGAAGACTTCTTCGTTTACTATTACGACGGAGCATCTCGTGCTGCGGATGCTAATGCAGGCTCGGTAAAACAGACCTATTGGACCGTAGTTGCAGGTAATGCCGAAGATTATACCATGCAAGCCGGACAAGGATACTTGTTTGGTATTCAAGACCAAGCGGCTAAAGTACAAGACGACGGACGTCAGCACACCAAACGTGTGATGCGATTTACCATGCGTCCACCGGTTGCTACATGGCTCACGAAAGAACGTGACGGTGGCTCGACCGCTGCTACTGTATCGCCTTCTGCTTGCACGGACCCGTTACTCGCTTTCCATGCAGGATGGAACCTTGTCGGAAATCCCTATATGCACACTTATTCAACAGGCGCTGTTTCCGGCGGAAATGAAAGTGGCTTGAGCAATGGTGCATGGACCAAGAAGATGAATGGTGCCGTTTGGACGGGTTCTTGGATCTTGGATACAGGACGTGCAACCAATGTGCCGTATATCACAAAATATAATCCTGCGACAAACGACTATCCATATACGCAAGTCTTGGCTTCCGGACAAACACTTCGTCCGTTTGAGGCGGTATTCATCCAAGTCAATGAAGGAAATACTATCAATTTCCTGAATAATATGGCAGTTCCTGCTCACGCTCCGGCATACCAACGTTTCATCCAACCGGATGAACCAATCCGTACAGGAATCACATTGACCGGAGTAGGGCATACCGATCGTACGGGAGTGGTGCTATCAGAAGAATATACCACCCAATATGAAATCGGAGCTGACTTGCAGAAGATGCTCAATGGAGGATTGAACCTCTATACCATCAATGCAGATGCACAGCAATTGGCATTCAATGGACTCTCTGAAGAAGATGCTATCGCTCCGATACCGGTAGGTGTTACACTCCCTGCAGCAGGAGAATATACCTTCTCGTTCGATGCAGACCAGTATAATATGTCTGCAGTGGATACGGTTATGCTGATTGATTATACCGAAGGTACACAGACTAACTTGTTATATCAAAACTATACTTTCACGGCAAATAAAGGCAAAAACGAGACTCGCTTTGCGTTGCTTATCCGTTTGGCTAAATCGCCGGAAATAACTACCAACCTGGAAAACACTGATATTAATGACTCCGAGAAACCGCGTAAGATCATTCGCGATGGAATGTTGTTCATCATTCGCGATGAAAAGATTTATAACGCTCTTGGTGTTGAAGTTCAATGATTTAAGGGAGGTTTGAAAGGTGATTAGTAGAAAATACATATTATTCTGTTTGACACTCTGGTCTGTTGGTGCTTGGGCTACGACGCAATTTGCGTCGCAACCTACTGTCTCTCCAATGGAAACAGGAATGAGATCTACTTCTGCGTTCTTGGCGCCTAAGACAGTTGCTACACCCGGTAGTCATACTGTTGCAAGCGTTGCGTATGCCGGTAATGGCGTGAATACACCATCGTTCTCACCGTTGCATACTACGCTTACTAAGAAGAAAAATACGGTTAATCCAACCCGGTTTATTGTCTCTAATGAGGTTACCTTGTCCGCGTCTGCCATTGCTAAAAACAATTGGGAGAACCTTAATACATCGGGTTCAACTGCAATGAATCCGGCTGTGTCGATTCCTGGACCACGAAAAGTGGGACCGCTTCCTCCTGATCCGTTTATGGTTCCTGTCGGAGATATACCGTTTGTGTTCTTTGCTCTCTTGGTAGCTGTTTTCTGTTTTGTACAACGAAACCGTGCGAAACAAGAAATCGACGCGCGTGTAACCAAATAGCACTCATAACAACTAAACGCAGCCCCGTGCTGCGTTTTTTGTTAAAAAAATACAATATTTATTTGCATATCTCTGATTTTTTTACTACCTTTGCACTCGCTAATAGAGAAAAATAAGGAATCGAAAATTACACGTCATTTTTTTTTCATTCGAGGGTAGGGAACTGAACCAAGGCGTTGAAGAAAATTATAATTAATATAATTGGGCGTAGAGATTAAGGTTATTACATCCTTTGGATGTGAGTTGTAGCCACAAGGGCTAACGTTAAATTTATTTATAAGGGAGCACGGGCGGATGCAACTCGCAAGTGCGCCAAGCACGAATGACTTATATTTGGGGTCCTCGACACAACTTGCAAAGTTGTGGTGGGGAGAGCGGAGGCAATGGTCGCACCTATCAATTAGCGGAGCGGTTTGATCCTTTGCGACCCATTTGACGAACGCGAATTTTTGTTATTTTTTTATATTTTTGTAAGCGATAAGCGCATTTTTCTTTTTAATCAACATATTTTCATTCACAACTTTTTAATTTTAAGTCATTATGAAAAAGCTTCCCATCTTCGCTACCCTCGCTGAAGGGTGCAAAATCGGTTTGGTTAATTTCTTTAGCCTCCTCGGAGTAACTATCCTCTATCTCCTTACCATCTGGATTCCTTACCTCAACGTAGGTACTACTATTGCTGTCTCTTCTCTCCCGGCAGAATTGGCAAAAGGAAAAATGATTAACCCTGCTTTCATCTTCGATGGTAAGTATCGTAAGAACATGGGCGAATTCTTTATCCTCTATTCCCTCATGACCGGAGCTGTTGCTGTGGGACTTCTCTTTGGTCTTATTCCGGGACTCGTTATCTCTATCGCTTGGACGTATGCTATTGTTATCTTCGTGGACAAAGACTTAAATGCATTGGAATCTCTTCGTGAGTCCAATCGTATTACCTACGGCAATAAATGGCGTATGTTTGGCGTTGTCTTTCTCTTGGTGATTTTCTTCTATATCATCATTGGCTTGCTTACTCTTCTTATTTTACCGGAAATAGAGTGGCTCTCTATTTTGGCAGCTGTGCTTATTATTATAGCATCTATCATCCTTATTCCTGTTTCTGTGGGCCTTGAGGCAGCTATGTACCGTTTCCTCTCTGCTCCGGAAGAACCGAAAGCTGTAGAAGCTAAAGCAGTGGAAGTTAAAGCAGAAACTGCTCCGGCAGAGCCGAAAGAAGAAATCATTGCTCTGGCTAAAGAGAAAAAAGCTCCAGCTAAGAAAACTGCTCCTAAAAAACCAGCAGCAAAGAAAGAAGCTCCTGCTAAGAAATCGGCAGCTAAGAAACCTGCTGCTAAAAAAGCAGCTCCGAAGAAAGAGAAATAATCATCTTCTCTTACCCATCATCAATAAAAGGAGGCCTGCGCCTCCTTTTTTTTGTTCCCCCCTTTCTCGCGCGTGCGCGCGTTCCTTATAAATGCACACGTGTGTACGCGTATATAAACTTCAGAACTGCCATTCGCAGCATTATCCCTCTTCGCAGCAAAAAAATCCTATACTGATTATCAGCGAGTTACAAAGAAAATGCAAAAAAAATGCACTTGGATTTGGTCAGTTCAAAAATTTGTAGTACCTTTGCATCCGCTTTCGCCCAAAAATTGAGGGGTGTGACTCTCAGAAACTTTTGGGGCCCTCGAAAATTTTTAATTTTTGGGGAGAGCGGAGGCACAAGTTGCCCGTTTATTTAGCGGAGCGGTATAAACAACCGCACACTTGTTGCCGAAAGCGAGTGATCTTTGAAAGAATGTCTATTCATAACAAGATGTAGTACAAGAACTGAAAACAATTTTGAAATTTGAAATATGAATTTTGAAATTAATTTAGGTTCCCGAAAAATTTCTACACTTGATAAATTCGATTATTCTGAGCTAACTTATAATTTCTTTTTACAACGAAG
>JAFPYI010000030.1 GCA_017412245.1 Paludibacteraceae bacterium
GAAACTCATCAAATACTGTTGGGAACCAACTGTTTCTACGATACATTGCAGGTGTCATAATTAAATCTCCTAAATTAAGTTAAACAATCTTGCGTTGTTTGCGGTCTGTAGGAGTAGTTGCTGCTTTGCAGTAGTCTGCTTGCTTTAGCAGGTCGCTTTTAAACGTTTTCACCCTGAATATTGCAATCTCCGTGCCAACCCCTCTATCCCTGCCAAATTGTCCACTTTCGTGCCATTTTGTCCACCTTTGGGTGTCATTTTGTCCACCTTTGTGCTCCCTTCGTCCTTTTTGCCCAACTCCCCTTCACCCTCTTATGATGCTCCTTCGTCCATTGCGTCGGGATTTTATCCCGACATCGGCTCTCGGAGCCGCCCCATCCTTCATCGCCTACCCTCTCTCCTTTCCTTCGTCCGCCCCCCTTCGTCCTCTCTCCTCCTGTCTCTAACCCTCGCAGCTGTTTCCGCGAGCACAGCCTCCCTATCTCGTCTATGTATGCCTATTCCGGCCTATCACTGCCTAAAATGGCCTATTCTTGCAAATAGATTTGCATATATCAAAAAAAAGTTGTACCTTTGCACCCGAAATTATAAACTATGGCAGATATCAAAGTTTTCATAAGTAGCGTCCAAAAGTGTCAAACCCGACCGAAAAAGTAACAGAGCCGGGGCAAAAAGTAACAGAGCTCGGCGAAAAAGTAATAGAGCAGGAGCAGAAAAGTAACCAAGCTGAACAAGAAAGTAACCAAGTGCGTTTAACGGCAAAGCAACGAAAAGTGTTAGAGTTTTGTGATGTAATGCCGCGAACAGCCCAAGAAATTTTAGAAATGGAAGGTGTAAAATACCAAACGCGCACTCTGCAACAATATGTAACCAAATTAGTGCTTGCCGGACTTCTACGCCCGACCACCACGCATAAAAACGACTCCAACCGCCGTTACATCACCGCCCATCCCTCCACCGACCGATGAGCGGGACAAGACCGTGAAGCGGTTAAGGCGCACCGCAGAGTGTCCAGTGAACATACAAGGAGTAAGTGCGCCGCGCGAGTTCGCAGGGCGAACATAGAACTCCTTAAAGCCGAGATAAACGAGAAACAAAACAAAAATAAAAAACAGATATAAACTAATACATACATAAATACAGCGCATAGCGCAACAGGCATATACCTTTAACAACGAGTCGGCAAAACTAATAGTAGGAAGGAGATATATGTCCCTGCTATCCGTGTCTTGGCATGGGTAAGTGGGGTATTCCTACAAGTTTGCCGACTCTGTTGTTTGCCCCGCTTGCCTGTGCTTTTTTCTCTTCCCGAGAATACCCGACCGGATAGCCCATGCTATTCGGTTTTTTGATTTTTTGAGATACTAATGCTTGGTTTAACAACATACGAAATAATATCTATTGTTCTTGCGGTTGTAACAATTCTGTTTGCTGCGATTTCGGTGTGCATTGCAGTATGGAGTAGTAGGCAAGCCACAAAAGAAGTTAATCGGCTAATAAATGATACCAACCACGCTACGCGTGCTAATATTGTTGTTGAGATAGACAAATTAGAAGTCGAAAAATTTCGTCTCTCTATGCAAATATTAGATTTACAGGCACAAAAGAAACAGATAGCACATGAGCCAAGAAGAACTTTCTATATGGCAGGCGGAGATGGAGTTGATGCGCAGATTAGATTAATTGATGAACAAATAGAGCATAGCGAAAGGCTTTACAAACAGATGAGCCTCATACAATTTAATATGCAAAAACAATTAGATTTTAAATGACGAAAAAATATACTTTCATAGATTTATTTGCAGGTATTGGCGGTTTTCACCAAGCAATGCATTATGCAGGAGCAGAATGTGTGTTCGCTAGTGAATGGAACAAATATGCTCGGCAGTCATACGAAGCAAACTATAAAAAGATAGCTCCAAAAGTGTTTGCAGATAATGCACAACTGTTTAACGAAGATATCCACGACGCAGATCCAAATAAAATTCCGAACTTTGATGTTTGCTGTGCCGGTTTCCCTTGTCAGCCATTCTCTATAGCTGGACATCGTTTGGGATTTGAAGATACACGCGGAACATTGTTTTTTGAGATAATGAGGATTGTTAAGGCAAAGATAGAAGCTGGATATCCTCCTAAAGTATTGTTCTTAGAAAATGTTCGAGGGTTAAAGAACCATGACAAAGGCAATACACTTAAAGTTATATTAGCAGCTTTAGACGATTTAGGCTATGATTGTTCTATTGAAGTGCTGAATGCCAAATATTTTGGCGTGCCTCAAAATCGTGAACGTCTGTTTATTATCGCGTGGTATCGTGATTTGATAAAATGTGATGGCTTTAAATTTCCTTATGGCATAGACGAGAAGGGGAGTCCTATATATGACAAAAAAGATGTCGCAGAAAAAGCAGCCAAGACTCACGTTTCTGCTATATTTGAGCCACAAGAGACGATAGACCCTTACTACACAATTAGCGATAGAATGTGGATTGGGCATCAGAATCGAAAAGAAAGAAATCGTCAAAACGGTAAAGGGTTTGGCTATTCTCTTTTCACTGGAGATAGCCCATATGCAAGCACTATTTCTGCACGATACTGGAAAGACGGAAGCGAAATTCTTATTGATCAATCAGAATTTGGTTTAAATCCTAGGAGATTAACCCCAACTGAAGCAGGGCGTTTGCAAGGATATAATATTAAAGGCAATGGATGGGCGAATTCGCCAGACCCAATTATATCCAAGCAAGAAGAATATACAATTGTTGTTTCCCGAAAAGAAGCATATCAACAATTTGGGAATAGCGTTGCTGTCCCTGTAATAAAAGCTTTAGCAAAAGAAATCTTTAAACAGCTAATATAATATGAAAGACCTGTATTCTTTTTTAGACCAAACATCTAACCAAAGTGATTTTAAAGCTAATCTTAGTAATAGAGGTGGTTTTATCACTTTTAGCAACTCTGGGCGCCGTGGAGGAGTAAAATATTTCCAGATAGGTCTAGATAATTTACTCCAAACGCTCAAAGATATATTAGGAAACTTGGAAGTTTTTGCTGATTTAACAGATTACGTAGAGAAATCGTGGAGAGATAATGGGTCTGCATATTTTACAGACCCTGTTGCAAATGCAAATTCCACAGTACAGACAAAACCTCTGTTCTCTACTTTAAGCAAAATCATCATATGGGCAAATCAACCTGATTTAGATTCTATTAATCCTGACAATCAAATTATATTGACAGAGCATTCATTATCTAGAGCAATAGAAAAACTAGAAGCAATCGCAGAAACTTTCCGACCGAAATCACAAAAAAGGCCAACTAGTTCGGAAACAATATCAAATCTAGTTTCAAATTCTTCTTATCTCCCATATCTCACCGCCCTTCGGACGAAACCGTTTATGCTCTTGGCGGGAATATCGGGAACGGGCAAAAGCCGTATTGTGCGGGAATTAGCTTTCAAGAGTTGCCCGAGTTATCTGCAAGACGAATACGGGACAACTCCCAGCAATTATTGCATGATCGAAGTTAAGCCGAATTGGCATGACTCTTCGGAATTGCTTGGATACTACAGCAACATCGCCGGACAATATATCTACACCGATTTTGTCAAGTTCCTTGTCAAAGCGATGATGTTTCCCGAAGTTCCGTTCTTTGTTTGCTTAGACGAAATGAACCTTGCACCCGTTGAACAGTATTTTGCAGAGTTCCTTTCGGTATTAGAGACACGCAAAAAAACAGAATCGGGAATCAAGACAGGCGCATTAGTAAGAGCCAAATATTTCGAAGATTTACCTGATGCGGACAGAGGAGACGGATATATTTATACCCAATGGTTCCCCAACATCAATCGAAATGTGCCCTATAACATTTACACCAATCCGACCTTAAAGACAAAAGGTCTCGGTTTGCCGGAAAATGTCTTTGTTATCGGAACAGTTAATATGGACGATACTACGCATCAGTTCAGCCGCAAGGTGCTTGACCGAGCTATGACGATTGAGATGAACGGAGGCGAGTTAAAAGAGATGTTCGGGCACTCCAATGACTTGGAATATCTGCCGGAAGAAAATGTGTGGAAGATCGATCAATTCAAGCCCCAGTACGTCAATGCCGATGAGGTTCTGGAGGTTCATCCGGCAGAAGAAGAGGCTCTAAAGACACAATTAGCAGATAAACTGGACACTATCAACAATGTACTAAAAGACACTCCGTTTGTGGTAAGTTACCGTGTGCTGAACGAATTGGTTATATATGCAGGCGTTCTGCTTGACGACGGCAGAGAAATTAATGAAGCCATCAACGAGGCTGTTGACCAGATAACACTCATGAAGATCCTGCCCCGTATTGAAGGTGACGAAGATATGTTGGGTAATGCGAAAGACGAAAACAACCGCCTTTGCCAACTAATGAAAGTGGTGGGTTCGCAATCGCAAACTAAGCTCAAAGAAATGAACCGCCGTCTGGAGTCTGGATTTACCCGTTTCTGGCCATAAAGCTTGTAGCATATAGTCTATGAGAGAGCAGGAGGTATTGCGATATTGTTTACAAGAAGGCGACACAAGCATTGCTATCTGTATCACTACCGACGAGCAGAGTACAGACAGTGCATGGACGCGTTTCAAAGGGAGACTCCGCTACCGCGCAGAGATGACGGGAGCGACTGTCAACCCGTACACCTATTGCAAATATGCGGCTTCTGACAAATACCAACTGGATCTCTACCGTCCTGCTGATATTTCGAATGAATTACTACCCGCGACAGGGAAAGAGTTATGGCCGGTCATCTATGAGACTAACGAATACTGGGTAAGTGTCCGTTTTGAGGGCATAGACAAAGATTCGGCTCATGTGCAACATGTCCGGGCGGATGTAGAGGATGCGTTCAAAACCGTCTGGGACAGCAACGGAACAACATGTACCATATCCGGCAAGCTGTCCTTTCTGAACGAACCGGGTCTGTTCCGGTTAGGCATAGTATATACCAAGAACGGTATCCGGCACGAAGATTTTATAGCCTTTCATGTGGTATCGCCGAAACTGGATGTCAAGAACGACTACCAGTCCATTCTGCAGACTGTCAACCGCGAGTTGGAGAAAGATGTGTTCCGGTACCTGAGTCTGACTGTTCAGCAGATGAGTCCGAGCCGTGACCGATCCAAAGACCTGCAGATATGGATGCAAGTGTTTGAGAATCTGGCTGCCGACTATATCAAGAATATCATCCGGATTATCAAAAATCCCCACTCCAAAGTACGCACGATTGAGGAATACAAGAAAGCAGACCGTATCCACCGATGGACTCCGGCAATGGAGGAGACTTTTCATGAGAAACAAAAAGAAGGCGTGCTGGACAAATATTATTTCCGCAACGAGGTATATGACACCACGGTTAACTCTATGGAAAACAGGTTTGTCAAGTACACTCTGCAGCATGTGGGAAAACGTCTGAATGAAGTGTTCTCCAAAGTGCTGACTAAAAACAATACGGAAGCTTCAGACAGTCTGCGGGACAAATGGGAAAAACACCAGACTTCCATCAATCATCTGCTGCGTCATCCGTTCTTCGCCCACGTAGGACGGTTTGAGGGAATGCAGCACGAATCGCTGGTTCTGCAAAGCCGGATGGGTTATCAGCAAGTGTACAAAGATTGGCTCAAACTGAAGAAAGGAATAGATATTTTTGAAGGTACAACCAATGTAGGCGTGATGCAGATATGGGAGATATATGAACTTTGGTGTTTCATCAAAGTGAAAAACATGGTTTGCCGTATTTTGAGCAATAATGGGCAGTACGAACTGAAGACCGCTGAACCCAACGGACCGCTTATTCATTACAGCAAAGAAAAGAAAATAGATTATACGCTGCAAATCAATTATCCGGATGAATGGGGTATGCAAGGGCGGTTTGTGACATTGCACTACCAGCATATTTACAACCGTCTCAGCGGAACACAACGCACATTCACCACAGACAATCGCCCGGATATTGTGTTGAATATTCACCAATCCGGTCAAGAGGAACTGACCTATCTGTTCGATGCCAAATACCGAGTATGGAGCGATCCTAAGTTAGACAAGGAAGTGGAAGAACAGGACGCAGCGGACTGGGAGAAGGAGTTAGAAGGCAAAGAGCGGTTACTCGGAGCTGATTATCCGCCAAGCGATGCCATCAACCAGATGCACCGCTACAGGGATGCCATCTATTATGGCATGGACGAGAAAGAGAGACCGCGAAACAAAGAAATAATCGGAGGGTATATCTTGTTCCCCGGACGAGCAAAAGGCGATGTGACGAGGTATTTCTCCGCTTCTGTCCCAAAAATCAATATCGGAGCCTTCCCGCTGCTGCCATTCGGATTGGCATCTGAGGAAAAGTCCTCGCAAACGCCTGACTTTGAGCCGGAAGGACAAGAACTGTACAACCACCTGAAATCTATTCTTGTAGAAAAGAGGAACGTGTACGCGCATGTAAGGGATGCCATTCCGCAACGGGGATTACATTACGAGAAAGGCGATGCCAATGAAGATATTGTATATGTAGGAACAGTTAAGTCCAACAATAAATGGATTACTGATTTCAAAAATCATTGCGCCAATATATATTACACCGGAGGCACAGAAGATTTAAGCGGCTTAGACATTCAATCCGTCCGGTACTTTATGCCTTTGGTCAACGGGTATATTGACGGTATATACAAGGTATCTGCTATCAATGTAGCACGAAAAAGCCAAATGCAAGCACAGAATGACAATCCAGACGATGGAGTACGCTTGTTTATGATGTTGGATGAATATATTCCATTTGGAGAACCTGTTAACGTGTTCAAAAGAATAACTAACGGCAAGTTCTATTCGATGCGGGAAGCTAAAGATAAATACCAATATTTCAAAAACAATCCTATATAAAATTGCCCATACAAGAACCTTTATGGATAAGAATCGTTATTACACTGAACTAGGAAAAGAATGGGTTTTGTCTTAATAGTTCGTTTAAATTGAATGAAAGTAAACGAAAAATAAATGAATATTAAACGAACTTTAAACGAAATAAGCGCGCATCGTATTGTATTTCAACAATATAGACATAAATTAAAATTATTGCGATTACCGAATATTTAAATAAACTTTTTCCTATGCCCGACATCCTCACACCCGCCCAACGCCACCGCTGCATGTCACATATCCGCAGCAAGGCGACGAAGCCGGAGATAACGGTTAGGAAATGGCTGTGGGCGCATGGATACCGGTACAGGCTGAACGTGAAGAGCGTGCCGGGCAAGCCGGACATCGTCATGCGCAAGTACAGGACAGCTATCTTTGTCAACGGCTGTTTCTGGCACGGACATGAGGGATGCAGACAGTTCGTACTGCCCAAAACCAACACCGCCTTCTGGAAGACAAAAATTGAATACAACAGAGCACGAGACCAAAAAAACTACGATATCTTAAATCAAGCTGGTTGGCAGGTTATTGTTATTTGGCAATGCAACATAACAAAAGACAGATTGGACCGCACTATGCAATCCGTTGCTCTCGCACTAAACAAAAACCTCTTGAACATCATTAAATAATACTATGGCTATCAAGACAACAGAACTAATCCGCACTTCTGAAAGTTGGGATGGCGCACTCCTACCCGATTTCCCGCAAGGCAAACCGGAACTGCGGGTGGTACGATTGGACTTCCCGATTGGCGCCAAAACAGGTTGGCATCATCATACCGTAGTCAATTACGGCATTGTTCAGCAAGGCGAACTGACTATCGTCTGCGAGGACGGCAGAGAGAAGACATTCCATGAAGGCGAGGCGCTGGTGGAGGTCATCGGAACCGTCCATCGAGGCGAGAACAGAGGCGCCAAACCCATCATCCTCAACATGTTCTATTTCTCATCCCCCGGCGCAGAGATAACCATCCAACACCCGGAACTGGAAAATAAATGATACAACATAGATAAAAATACACACCTCATGAGAAAATATTTTCTGCTTGTCACCGCCGCCCTGCTGACGTTCTCTGCCGCACTAACAGCCGCTGAGACCTACGCCTATGTGGAGCGAGACTCCACCCTCTATATGGACTTCTATGCCCCTACAGCACCCGCAAACGGATATACCGTCCTGCATATCTTCGGAGGAGGTTTCATGTCCGGATCACGTACCAACAAATGGGACACAGCCTATTGCCAATCGCTAGCGGAAAGAGGTTATGCCGTGGTCGCCATTGATTACCGCCTCGGACTGAAAGGTGTGACTAACGTCGGCATTACCAACCTCAAACCCATGGAGAACGCTTTCTACATGGCGGTTGCCGATTGCTCGGCGGCGGTGCGATACCTCGTTTCCCATGCTCCCGAAATGGGTATAGACCCCGATAAAATCATTCTGGAAGGCTCTTCGGCTGGAGCGATTACCGTGCTCATGACCGATTACGGACGATGCAACACGCTCGATTATACGACGGAACTGCCCGAAGGTTGGAAACCCGCTGCCGTCATTGCCTATAGCGGAGCTATCTACTCCACCCGCGGCGCACTCAAATGGGCTACGCCGCCCGCACCTACGCTCCTCTTTCACGGCATGCTTGATAAGATTGTCACCTACAAACAGATCACCTTGGGCAAACGTGGACTCTTTGGTGCAAACGCCATCGTCAAACGCCTTGCCAAGTTCGATTATCCCTACTCCGTCTATCGTATTCCGAGTATCGGACATGAAGTCAGCGTAGCCGGACCGATGACGCTTGACGAACTCGACCTCTTTGTCCGCCAGCGCCTAATCAACGGCCGCACGATCTTCCAGGATGCCACTCTACGCGACACTGCCGTTCATCCTACCAAATGGACGAAAATGTCCGTCGGCGACCTCTACAAGAAGAAATGAGAACCTATTGCATCTACGGCATACTGATTTATCTCGCGGCTATTAACGTAGCCGCGTTTTTCCTGTACGGCATCCTCTTTCTCCACCTCGCCGCTGTCCTTGCCGCGCTATACTGTTATTACTTTGTAAATTAGCATATTCTATGCCAGAAACACAACATCCATATTCGAAAATTGAGCGGCATCCGTTGCAGCCGTTTCTGCCTGCTAACGCGCAGATACTGATGCTGGGCAGTTTCCCGCCGCCGAGAGAACGGTGGTGCATGGATTTCTTCTACCCCAACCCGCAGAATGACATGTGGCGGATCATCGGACTGGTTTTCTTTGGCGACAAGACATTTTTTGAAGGACAAAGGGACAAAGTACCAAGTACAAAGGCAAATAAGAAAGTGTTCGACCGTGAAAAGATTGTCGCTTTCTGCGAAGCGAAAGGCATTGCTATCTTCGACACGGCACAGGCGGTCATCCGGTTGCAAGGCAATGCGGCGGACGAACACTTGGAGATAGTCGAGCAGACCGACATCGCTGCCCTGCTGCAACAGATACCGTCCTGCCATGCCATCTGCTGCACAGGAGGCAAAGCGGCGCAGACACTGGCGGAGATTCTGCATTGTGCCATTCCCAAAGTCGGCGAATCTATCGAGACTGACTTTGCCGGCAGAACCATCCGTTTCTGGCGGATGCCCTCTTCCTCACGGGCGTACCCGCTCTCCCTTAACAACAAAGCCGCATCCTACCGCCGTATGTTTGAAGCTATCAACCTACTATGAATCACTATACCGCCGCATATAACTCGCCCGTGGGACCTATCGTCATAGAGAGCGACGGAGAAGCATTAACCGGCCTGCGGTTCGGGGAAGGGAAAACGCAAGCAACCTCTTCTCTCCCTATCTTTGATGAAGCAATCCGGTGGTTGGACGATTATTTCGCAGGCAAGCAGACGGAGAACGCCGTTATGGACGGAAAGACAGACGGTCGGATTACTGTCCAACCGAAAGGTACCCTGTTTCAGCAACGTGTCTGGCAGACTCTTTTGACCATTCCGTACGGCAAGACGGTCAGTTACGGAGAGTTAGCCCGGATGGTCGGCTGCAAGTCCGCGCAAGCGGTCGGACAAGCCGTCGGAGCCAACCCCATCGCATTGCTCATCCCTTGCCACCGCGTCATCACCGCGCACGGCAAATTAGGCGGCTACGCATACGGGATAGAGCTAAAAAGGCATTTATTGGAATGGGAGAAGAGCCCTACAGAGACGTTCGCGATGCGAACGAGATGCGAACGTGAATGAATGCAAAACAGGCACTGAACAATATCTTTCGATATCGAGCTTCTGAAAGTGGCGGCTACCTGTTTGTTCTATGCGGAGCGGTCACGGACTTCCTTCCAATTCTTAGTCGCAAGGGCACGATTATTTCAATGGAAGAACGCTCCGGGGAGCGCGAGTGTAACAGTTAATGGTGAGGGGTTAGCAATTAGAAGTTAGCACTCTTTGTTATGACAGATAGCATCGGGCGTTTCAGGTTCGAGGGTAGCGTGCGAGATGCCGTGTTCGGCGAGTTCATGCTTGATATGCTCGGAAACCTGCGGCCAAGAAGTGAGGTCTTTAAGCACGACATGTGCCGTGAGTGCCGTTTCGGTCGTACTTATCGCCCAGATATGGATATGGTGTGCTTCCTGCACCTGTTCGTCGTCCGTCAATAGGCGTTCTATCTCGTGGCGGTCGATGCCTTCGGGGATACCATCTACGGCAAGCCGTAGGCTATCGGAAAGCAGTTCCCATGTAGAGATGAGGATGACCGCAGCGATGACGAGTGACACTATCGGGTCCACGATGTTCCAGCCCGTGTAATAGATGACAATACCGCTTATCACTACACCTATCGAGACGAGCGTGTCTGCCAGCATGTGCAGGAAAGCGCCGCGGACGTTGAGGTCGCTTTTCTGAGCGTGCATCAGCAGCAGAGCGGTTAAACCGTTGATGAGTATTCCTACTCCCGCTGTCCATGAGACGGCGATGCCGTTCACTTGTGCCGGCTCGCTGAACTTATGGATACTCTCTATGACGATTGCGCCGACCGCTATCAACAGGATGACGGCATTGAGGAGCGAGATGAGTACCGTGGACTTGCGATAACCGTAGGTAAAATGCTCGTTGCTGTGCACTTTTGCCAGACGGAAAGCAACTAATACCAGTAACAGACTGAACAC
>JAFPYI010000031.1 GCA_017412245.1 Paludibacteraceae bacterium
GAGAGCCCCGTTCGATCGTTTTGTAGTCCCTTTGGGAATCGAACCCAAATCTGAGCTTTAGGAGAGCCCTGTTCTATCCATTGAACTAAGAGACCAATATTATTAGCACCTACTCGGGAACTCGCCGTACTCCTCGAAGGTGTAATTGAGGAAGTCATTCATCGGTTTGGCAGCTTTGGCGATGTCCACCACTTGGTCCATGAAGTCGGGCGAGCAGACCGTCTCGTCGCTCAGCGGTACCGACACCGTGTACATCTTATGTTTGAGCCATTCGGCATGCACAAAATCCGGATCAAAACCTGCCGGCACTTTCTTAAGACCTGTGCCCCAATAACTATCAAAATCCTGCGCGAAGTATTTCTTCCATTGGCGGGAACCCATGATCGCCTCCACCTCTTCGTAGTTGGCTTCTATCTCCGAGCGGAGCGCTTTGAGCAGCTCTTTGCCCGGATCCCAGATGCCGGCTGCGAACATACACTGACCGGGTTGGATATGTACGTAATAACCGCCTCGCATGGATTTCTTTCCCCATGTCTTGGGTTGTCCCGACACGCCGGTAGCAGGAAAACAGCCGAACCACTCTTTGTACGGCCGTTTGTCCGCCGAGAAACGGATATCGCGGTTGATGCGCCAGATACAGTCTTTCGCTTGCAGCCCTGTGAGCGTCGGATCGAACTCCGTCAGACGGGAGATATACTCCGTCGAGAACGCTATAAAACGGTCTCGGCACGCTTGGTACCGGGCTCTGTTCGCGTCAAACCAATCTTTGTTGTTATGATCCGCTAACTCTGCTAAAAAATCTAATGTCTCTTTCATTTATGATTTCGTAATGACGTGATCTCGTGATCTCGTGATCTCGACTATTTTAACAATTTAACGCAACGGCGCAGTCCGTCCATCCAGTGAGGTATTTGTGCATTAAAGGTCTTCTTGAATTTCGACTTATCCAGCACGCTATAGTGCGGCCGCGGCGTCTTGTACTGATACTCTTCCGATAAGATCGGAGCGACCTTGCAGGTCGTGATACCGGCCAGTTCGTGGATCGCCAGCGTGAAGTCATACCACGAGCAGACACCTTCGTTGGTGAAATGGTAGATACCCGGTTGCCACATCGGCGCCTCGATGACCGTGAAGATCGCTGCAGCCAGGTCTGCCGCATAGGTCGGCGTACCGATCTGGTCGAACACCACACCCAACTCCTTACGCTCGCGGCCTAACTTGATCATCGTCTTCACGAAGTTATTGCCGTACTCCGAATAGAGCCACGCCGTACGCAAGATCACCGCCTCCGGACACGCCGCCAGCAGGGTCTTCTCACCCGCATATTTCGTGCGACCGTACGCCGTACGAGGTGCCACCGGATCCGTCTCCCGACAGGGCACGTGCTCGTCACCCGAGAACACATAGTCGGTACTCACATGAATCACCTTCACGCCCTGCTTGCCTAATACACCCACCGCCTCGGCGTTGATCTTCATCGCCGTCGCTTCGTCCTCTTCGGCTTTGTCCACGTTCGTGTACGCCGCGCAGTTGACGATTAACTCGATCGCATGTTCTTCCACGAAAGCACCCACCGCCGCCTTGTCGCATATGTCCAGGTCATAGGTCTCCAATGCCGGAACGACATCGGTGAAGAAATACTGATGCTTCGGATGCGCAGCACTCAGCACCCGCATCTCGTTGCCCAACTGACCGTTTGCACCTGTAATAAGAATATTCATATCGCTTTTCTCTTTCGACTTTTTTCTTTCGACTAAAAAGGATTGTCCAATTCCTTCAAGGTCGGATGCTTGGTATCTTTGGCACTGATGATCCGCAACTCTTCGGGTATCTGCCAATCGATGCCTAAGTCCGGGTCATTGAGTAAGATACCGCCGTCTGCCTCGGGATGGTAGAGGTTGTCGCATTTGTAGGTGAAGATAGCCTGGTTACTCAGCACCGAGAACCCATGCGCAAAACCGCGCGGGATAAAGAACTGACGCTTGTTCTCCTCGCTCAACTCTACCCCGTACCACTGGCCGTAGGTCTTACTGCCCTTACGCAGATCGACCGCTACATCCAGCACGCGACCCACCGTGCAGCACACCAGCTTCGCCTGACTGTACGGCGGACGCTGAAAATGCAAACCGCGTACCACCCCGTAACTCGAACAGCTCTGGTTGTCCTGCACAAACTCCGCCTCTATCCCTGCCTCACGGTACCGCTGCTCGTTGTACGTCTCCACGAAGTAACCTCGTGCGTCCTTGAACACTTGCGGCTCAATAACCAATAATCCCTCTATAGGTGTTTTGATGATATTCATATGTTTTTTCAAAAAAGCGCACAAAGTTACAACAAAAAAATGACATATGCAAGTTTTTTTGCAAAAAAACAAACTTTTACTTTGAATATTTTGCAAATATGATGTAGTGGGCAACAAAGGGGTATCGTTTGGTTAATGGCTGATCAATAGCAGGTCTCTGAAGAGGATAATCTTGTAGCGATGACATTGAGCGCCACGAAACGGTAACGCAAGGCGTCATGAGGAATATCGCCTATTTTGGCTGTTACTTGCGCTACCACTTCGGGCTGTTCGAAGAGATCCGGGTGAGGTTCTACGAGCAGTAATTTTCCGGCTGCACAAGCCTCGAAATAGACACCGCTCGGCTTGAAGAACTTATAGTGCGGATCTTCGGGTTTAGGAAAGCCTTTCTCAAGCAAGATGATGAGCGGATGGCCGGCTTCTCGTAGGGCACGGGCTATCTGTTTCTCGCCTTCGGAGATGGCAGCCGTGATGAAGACGGTGCCGTTATCGGCATCACCCATGCATACGTTTTTGCGGGTGTCTATCTCGGCTTGTGTAAGTCTACGGGAACATTGGAGAACCGCGCGGAAGGGTTGCTCTGCGAGGAACATATTACCGAGGGTGGTGCAGGAAACACCGGCTATCTGTGTCTGCTGATGGATACGGAAGAGGTCGGGGTTTGCGCGTTTGAGAAAAAGGCGACGGGGGTTGGCTTTAACATATTGTACCATCGCATCCAACTGGCCATCGTGATGCAGGATACGCTCGTGATAGTGAGAAGGGATTTTTTCCCATATGCTGCCGGTGCTCGCGAAGATGCGAGCAAAATGCACAATGTCATTATCGGCTTGGCTATCACTGTGCACTTCGGTGACATCATTGTCACCGGTAACATACATGCGTCTATAAGCGGCTGAACATGTACTTTTAAAACCACGAATGATGAGTCCAACACTCCGGGGGATAGGATCAATTACCTGCAACACCAAATGAATATGATCCGGCATTATCTGTGATGCAAGAATTTTGAGGGCATACCCTTTAGGTGAATAGACACGCGGAGTTCGCAGCAAGATATCAAGTACCTGCTCTCCAAACGTATTGAGTTGTATATGAGCATCCTCCGGATTTGTGCCGACTAACTGACCGAACCCCTTGTAGTCCCAGTTTCGGTCCCGGTGATGTCGCTTGGTGTCAAGAGTGTTGCGCCAGCCGTGCTCCGTATATTCCAGTTCGCTCATGCGTCAAATAATAGGCATGCATCCTAATAACCGTAATCATTCCACAGATTTCCGTTACTGCTTTGCAGATTTACAGGAAAGATCGGCCAATATTGACGGCTATCTATCGTTTGAGGATGCTCGTATAATTGGTAGGAACTAAAGACAGATCCATCTTCTCTCGTGTATATACTGCTACGCCTCCAGCCATTTTCCGTATTGTAGGTAGCCGGCATTCCTGTTTCTCCTTTGTTGAGACCCCATATACTGTCTATGACAAATGCAGGTCCTACTTGGGAATAATGGTCATCTCGGCTGTAGTGGTAATATACCGAGTCGCCTAATTGTGCAAATTCACCCGTATGTGCGGCAAGGTTTTGCAAACGTGTGTTGGTTGCAACAAGTTTATCTTGGAGCAATCCCCAACGCATCAAGTCATATTTGCGGATATACTCGCCGCAGAATTCGAATGCGCGTTCTTTCATTAGGTTCTCCATCGTAAGTGTTTTGGAAGCCAAACCTGCACGTGCTCTTACTTTGTTGAAAGTAGCGTTGCCGTCTATACCTGTGTTATTCTCCGGCACATCTCCGCTAATACCACCGATAGAAGCTTCGCTGAACATAAGAAGGACATCTGCATATCGAATAATCGGATAGTTTATGCCATCATCATTATTATAGGTACGATTCATCCATTCGATACGATATTTACCCAAATAGAAACGAATAATCGGATTTATTTGTTGGTAAATACTATTTTCCCCGATAGAGCTGGTTGGTACTCCGTATGTCCATTTATAAGGTACAATCGTGACATCCCGACGCATATCTCCCTCTTCAAAGTCATAATACAACGTAGGTACGACTGTTTGTGCTGCATTTATCGCCACAAGAGTTCCGTTATTTGCGGTATTGATGAATTTTCCTATTGCTTCCTGATCTACACGTAATGCATTATAATTCATGAACTGTCCGCGGGCACCATTGTTAAAGGGAATCTCCCAAATCACTTCGGATTGGTAATAGGTAGTTTCGTCAGCACAAATTTTCTTGAAGATATCCTCGTAGTTGGTTTGGAATTTGACCTCTTCGTTGCTATTTTTGAGAATTTGTGCGCAGGCCCACAATACCTCTTGATAGATATCTTGCCGTTTGACGGCATTCTTGATATTATACTGCACGGAATAACTGCTTCCTCCACCCACGATCCAGTTATCCGGTCTCATAGCCTTACCGGCATACATCAAATCTGCACGAGCCAAAAGAGCCAAAGCTGCTGCTTTGCTTGGACGACCGGTGTAATTCGTCGGCGCAGATTTGTCATCCATATAGACACCATACCCATTCTCGTTGAGCGTATATCCATCCGTGTATATACGTGGCGTTCCAAAGCAACCTATCGCAGGACAACTCTCCGACCAAGGCATCAGTTCTGCGGCTCGTTTCAAATCCGCACGAATGCGCTCGAACACGATGTTCCTATCCACTTTGGGCGTTTGAACAGGTGCGGCCGCATTTTGAAGGGGTTCAAAATATTCCAAAGGAATATCTCCCCACAGTTTTATCATCTCTAAATAGGCGTACGAACGCAAAGTCAGTGCTTCTCCTAAGGCGTACGCAAATTGTTCGTCCGTGGTGTCACAATGCTGACGGATACCGTCTATCACCAAACCTGCCTCATGAACCAATGTGGTCAACACATTCCAAGGATCGTTACCACCAACATTAGTTAAATCCGATACGCCATCAGCTGTCATCGCATATTGCGTAGCAATAGCAGTGTTCTCAATGGAATAACCGCGATAATTGTATTCTATATCCGTATTTATGCCTTGGTAGCCGCAAGCCAAACGATTGCGGTAGCTGTTATTACGTCCGAATTGGTAATATAAGCCGCTAATACGCTCTTGCACGTGGTCAATCGTAGAGAAATCATATACGCTATGATCCCTATCATGAATAAAGGTAATACTATCTACAGGACGTTCATATTCATACAAGACTTGACCATTCCGCCAAATCATCACTTGGGCAAACAGATTGCTTGTAGATAATGCCAAGACGGCAAGAACAAAAAGGAAGAGCTTTTTCATCATATCATTGTTTTATAAGTTTTATAATTTGTGTATTCACTTGCAATAGATATTGACCTACTGGTAAGTTGCTTACATCGATGGACGTTAACTCGTCATGTACTTTTGCAGTCGTTAGGACCACACCATTCAACGTATATATACGGATGGTTTCATTCGCTTGCGCTCCCTTGATGATTAAGGCTTGCTGAACGGGATTAGGGTATATTTGTATTTTGGAATCCGTTTCAACAGACGGGATAGCCATTGCTATCGTGTCATTCCCAAAGACGATCTTATGAACGTCCGTTCGTAATTCACGACCGAGAATCTGTCCATCTGTACTAACCAAGCACATACTATCATTGGTAAACTCAAGTCGCCCGATAAGCGCGTAGGCTTGGGCGTATTCTTGACCGTCAAGTTTCACAACTTTGATTGCATAGTATTCCTCGGCCTGAATGCTCATTAAGGGAAAAAGTAGTGTAAACAATAAATAATAGATGTTTTTCATTTTCATGTTATATTGCTATTATATCACTTATTCATGTAGGTTAAAGCCTTTGCGACTGCAAAGTTACTACAAAAAAATGACATATGCAAGAAAAAAGTGATTTTTTTTTCGATTAGGGATTAGGGAAGCGGGATTAGGGGTAAAAAAGTGGCAAGGGAGAGGCATGCGACTACGCACTAAGTACCAATCCTAGACCATGCCTATTTCAAAGCACACGTAATTCACATATATGCAATAGTTTATAATATCTAACAACCTCTAAAAAAATGCCGTTTTTAGAGGTTTGAAAAGGTATTGCTTTTTTGACAATTTAGGTCAGAAACGATAGGTAGAATCCGGGGCGAGGGCGAAGGAATAGACGGAACTGCCCATGCCGGTGAAGATACCCTGTCCGCCGGAGACATTACCGGGGATGTTTTTATAGATCGGAATAAAGAGGATTCCGCGTGTGACGATCTGCTCGTTATACGCCTTCCAGTACAGGTAGGAAGGATAATCGATACGAGCTATCTTGAGTTGGTATTTCTGCGGAGAATCTGCCTTGGGATCCACATAAAAATGGAAGCCGGATATATCCCTATGGTCGGGTTCGGGACTGGGGTTGTACACTTTGATCTCCATTTGTCCGTTTTTGGCATCCCGACTTTGGAACACGCCAAAGGGGCATAACTGGAACTGTTTGGACTTGTATTTGCGGACAAAAAGGGCATAATAAGCATCCTCCTGTTCGTTCACTCCGGACATATAAGCGCGTATATCCAAGGCATCGTCCTCTTTCAATTCCAGAAGATTGACGGAACACTCCGTCCCGCGCGAGGTACTACATGCCCCGACCTCGTACCCACGCCCGACACCCCCAAAGGCGTACGTACACCCGAGCAGCAAGCCGCTTACAACCGGCAGACTGTCACTTTTTACGACATCGACAAAAAGGCCTGGCGCTCCATGCGTATCGATGCCTTATGGTCCTATCAACGTGCACTCAAACTGTCCGAGTTATGAAACTACTCCTTGACGATAAGACAACCCGCGGTTACGACCTCAATGCCAACGAGGCCTGCATCTTTGCCGCTATCCTCAAATGCACACGTGCAGGACGAGGATGGTACGGCAATTATCGCGAACTCGCAGCCGCGATGCCTTTCGTCATGTCACATGAAACCGCACGTAGAGCCGTGCAGAAATTGTTAAACTTGGGGCTAATAGAGAGGAGAGAGGAAAAACTCTTTGCCTTGACACAAAATGTGACAGACAATGCACAAAATGTGACAGAACCGACACAAAATGTGACAAGCGATGCACAAAATGTGCTCCCCCCTAATAACCCCCCTATCTATAATTAATAATATGAACGAAAAAGAAAAAGAGCAGCAACACGCGCTATGCGCACGCGATTGCGAAGAGCAGCAGGACTGCCTGTTTGAAAAATTTTGGAAATTCTTTAATCCTGCACCCGAGTACCACAACCGACGAGCCGCCACACAGATGATCTTTGAGGCACGGTCCGAAGTGGCGCGCAAAGCCATTGTAGAAGCCGCGCAAGAGGGCGCGCCCGGACACCCCGGAGACAACCCAAACCCCTATTTCTTCGTAGCCGACTTCCCCGAACCACAACCCGTCTTCCTTCGCGGTGACGAAACAGGCGACATCGTACAAGTACGCTACAACGGAGCCTACAAGCTTTGCACACGCGAGACGATGAACCTCTTTCACCTCGAATGGGTCCGCGATTGGTAACCACTGTGCATTTTTCGCGCATCGTTGCGCGAACAATCCAACGCGATTGGTAACCCTTCGGGGCTGACTACCTGCGGTGCTGTTTCTTAAATCAATGTTTAATAGGGATAATACCCCTCAATTTTTAACCCATCGTGCACTTTGGCGATATCATTATCGTCAGACGCCGCACGGCAAAAAACATTTACAACTATGTCAAAGAAAAAATTAGCAAGCCCGTTCGTCTACGGGACATTCAGCTCACTACTTACGTGGGCGGGACAAAACAAAAAACGCGGTTTCTTCATCGTCACCACGCGACGAGCTCCGTCAATTAACAGGAACAAAATGCGTATGTACCTGCGTTCTGCCGCTTCGTACCAACGTTCATCACCACCTTCCGATGCCGAACTTGACGCACGCGCGCTCTTCAAAAAACGTCATGAATACGTCCTGGAACTATTTGCTTCCGGCAAATGTAAGAATAAAGCCCGAGCATGGCAAATCGCAAAAAAAGAGATTAAGCCCTGATAAATGGTACTTTTTAGCGGATTAACAAGTGGTTATTAAGTGTTTAGAATTATGAAAATCATCTTATCACAACAATGCGAATCCCTCACAGGAATGTTGGATTCATCGCTCGGTTACCATATCGAGCATCGTAAAAACGGTTTCTTCTCCAAACGTAATCAACGTGGCTATGCACCGCCCGACGGACATTGGCGTTTCATCGTCCTCTGCGCCGAACTCGCACAATCCAATCTACACATCTCCGATGTTAGAGTTTCGCGCGAGGAACTGAAAAGTGCCCTTAGTGAAGCACACTTTTTCGTTGCAGCGCAAAACCTCAAACTTGAAACCTACAACGCACAAGACATCGTCAACCTCAAACACACTTTCGGCATATGAATGAAAAAGTATATATCCTTGCGGATATCCTGCCCGAAACGCAAACCCGTTATCCGCATATCGACCTGCGCAGGATGAAAACACTCTATGACGGCTGGCGAGCAAAAGGCTTGCGACAAAAGACACATTCGTCCTTCTTCTACTCTTACGCATGGAAGAGAGGATGGCTATCGAAAAACGACGCTGATTCGCTACGTGAATACATCGGATTGCGCTAAAAATTATATTTATTATCGAACGGAGCCGCAAAATTTGGTGGCTTCGTTTTTTTATACTACCTTTGCACTCGAAATCGAAAATAAGCGTTAACCTGTTACCCTTACATCCGCATTGGCGAATGTGCTCCGGCAAAAACATTCTTTTGCGGATGGGGAACGCAAAAGCATGAGTACGGGGCAGTACGTTTTTTGCGGAGC
>JAFPYI010000032.1 GCA_017412245.1 Paludibacteraceae bacterium
TCCTTCTAGCGGTAGGTCTCTGACTGTTACTGGTGCTGTCGGTACTACATTCTTTGATACTGCATTTGAGGCTGCATGCAAAGAATATTCAGCTGATATTAGTAATCTTCCTGAGATTTTGCAAACAGGCTTCACCTATAAAGAAAATGATTCTTCTTATGATACTGTAGGAAATGACAAAGAACACTATACCTATCGTGCAAATCCTTGCTTCCTTCGCAACGAGCATACTGTTACCTACAACAATACCGCTTTGGAAAATGCCGTTACCAAGAAATATCTGTACGGTGAGACTATTGCGCTTGCCGACGCGGATGACTTGACCATCGTCGGCACAAACGAAGGTAAATATCTTTCAGGTTGGGCGACAGAAGAGAATGGTGATGTAGTGTATCAGACCGGCACAGAGGCGGTTATGCCTGATGAAGATTTGACTCTCTTTGCCGTATGGATTGACCCTGCCAATGCTTCTGGCTCAACTTCTACCGACAACCGCGCGCTGAACATTGCGATTGATAAAACGACCCTGTACTTGAACAGCACGGTCACATTCACTGCGACGGACGCGACTGGAGAAGTGGTTACAAGCACGGATTCCAATCCGCTCAAATGGTCGGCACAGATTCTGTACAAAGGAAACGATGTGAATTCTCTCGCTGATACAAGCAATCCTTACTACACGGTGGACGCAACGGCGGGCACGCTCAGTCTGAGCGTCGAAAATCCGCTTCCTGCGAAGACATATCAGATCTATGTGACGGTCTCACAGCCGGTGAACGCAAGCACGGCGGCAGGCATTACGGCAACGAGCAGCCAGACATTTGAGGTGACGGTTGAAAATGAACCTGTGCAGATGGTTTTGTATGAGTCTAATAGCAGCGGGAAAATTTCATACTGTATTGCAGACTCTGCTACTGCAACTTTCTCAGAAACCGCATCGGGATTCGCATATACTTTCGGCATGTCTAAAAAACCGCTTTTTGCTTTTGATGATACTGGAAATATGTATTACATTGCCACGGAAGGAACCGCTTTAATCATAAAGTCTACGAGAGAAGGCTTCCCAACTATCACGACAGAGGTGACAACAGCGAGTTACAATAAATACCATCTTGCTGTAGACCGCACTACCGATACTTTGTGGCTTTATGCCTATATCTATGGAAGTGGCAGCAATGAAAAAATAAACTTCTACGGATATGAAAACATCAGCACGATAACAGATGCTCCTTCTACGGCTAATAAGCACTACATTGCAGCATCTTTGGATAGCATTTCTTCGCCAACTGCTTTTGCTGTGTATAACGGCATGTTCTATATTGCTGGTGATTCATATCTTGCATGCGTGAACCCCCTTGACACTCTTGCCGATGGTAAATTTACTGGCTCTGATTCTGTTTCCTTGAATCTTTCTGCCGTTGGTTTGAATAATTATCCAGAGGTTACCGATGTCCTTTATCAAGACGGCTATGTGTATGTTCTGGTCTCTGAGAAGAATGTTAGCATAGATGAAAATACGCCTGGCGATGATAGTTACAATTACACGAGCAAAGGTGCTGTTATCCGCGTGGATGCATCTACCAAAGAAGTTTCGTCTCCGTTGGGACTTGTTTCAACACCAATCGACACCAGCGCAGGGTATATGTATGCCTACAGTGATGATAATCCTTCTGGGCACTTATTTACTTCAAATGCTGATTACACCAACACTGCTAACTGGCTCAAAATTAGTTGCAGTGATACAAATACACTTTCTTATTCTAGTACGACAATTGGAGAGGGGTTGCCAAAACTGTATGCTCCTGCAAGCCTTTCTGATACGACGGCTTTCTTTGGTCCTGTTAAATTCATTGCCATAAACCCGAAGAAACTTGTGATTGCTGATGACGGATTCGCATTCTACACGGATGCCAATGGCGCATATTGCAATAGAAACGCAAACCGCGTCGTAGAAGTGGATTTGGAAACCTTTGCCATTACCAGTGCCACGGAGACTTCCGCCAACTTCTGTTACACCAGCTATGACTTGATAAGCAGCGGCTTTACTACGATTGAATCTCTGGGGCTTTCCGGCTCTGTCTATGCAGAAAACGGTTCATCATGGGCAGCAGATTCCACTACAAATATCGAAATAGGCATTCCTTTGGGAACGGGCAACGAGTAGAGTAGAAAAGGTTTTGGAGGAAGCCAGAGACGAGAGGTTAGCACGTCAATGAGAGTATTATTGGCAGGGTAAGCGGAACGGTTCGGTGGAAACTGCTCTCAACCAAATCCGCAAAAAACAATATTTTGAGAGTCTGAATCGGTATTCTGGCGACTTGCTCTTCGTTGGAATCAACTACGATGAAGAATCCAAGACTCACAGCTGTGCAATACAAAAATTCCTAAAATAAAGGGGGAAAATATGAAAAATGTGACAAAAAAATTGGCAGGAATCGCACTCTTGCTGCTGGTGGCATTTGCTCTTGCGGGGTGTTCTGATTTGACGGACGCAAAAAACGATTCGGCGGGAACTGACTCCAGCGCAAAGACGTGCACCGTGAGCGGAAAGGTCAGCGTGGGCAGAGCGAGCGGCGCGACATCAAGCAATTTCCTTGCGAATCTTGCACCAGCAGCGAGCGAATCTGCACGGTCGGCAACGAGTTCTCTTCCGACCAGCGACGTGTCATTCTCTGTGTATGCATACAAAGGCTCAGGCTCGTCTATAAATACTTCTGTAAAGGTGGACGGCACTTTTAATTCAACTGAGATGACTTATTCCGTTGCGCTTCCGCAGATTGGCGATTGGACGATTTATGTGGTGGGTGGAGGACAATTTCTTGTAGGAAATGCGGCAGTCACCGTTACTGATGATTACACTGACATTCCCGAAACAGCGATTATCCTGCAGCCCGGTTACAGCACGGCGGATAATGGCGCAATCAGCCTCACGATTGGCGATGGCACGACAGACAGCAAAATTAAATCCGTCACCTTTAGCGGCACGGTTTTAACTACAGACACAAGCAACGCAAATTCACTTTCAGCAGAGAATCTTGATGATAAAGCGACTGTTTCTTTTTCGGGCGGCAGCGCAACGATTGCTCTTGAAGACATAAAACCGAACGCATACGAAGTCACTTTCAGTTTTTATGATGATGCTGGCGGTGAGGGCAATCTTCTCTACAAGTGCAAGGAAGTGATTGAGGTCTATGGCGGATTTACTACGGACACTTGGTTTGGCGAGGGAAGCCATCTTGTGAATAGCGGAGACACGGTTGAGTTTGTGATTACGGACAGCTTGGTATCGTCTTTTGGTACGGAAATTGTGCCGAACACAGATTTGATGATTCCTTCGTTCTCAAATTATTATCACATTGCCGAGGACGAGCTTGCCACTTTAACTACTAACTCAACACGGTTGGACCTTATTTCTAAGCCATGTTTTGATTCAAATGGTAATTATTATTATTTGGATGAAAATAAAGAATTAAAATCAAACAATACAAACGCTAATGATAAGACACTTGATACTTCAGATAATTATTCAAATTCACTCATTGTCGATATGGCAACAGATATTCTTTATTTGTACTATATCAACGAAAGCCAGATTTTTGTTTACAAATATCCGAATCTTATTTCCAGTGGTACTGTTGATACCAAATATACCTGCACTTTCGGATGCGAATCTTTCACTGTTTCCGTTGATGGTAGCGATTATACAAGCTCACCATGGCCTAGCTACAATGTTGTCGTCTATGATGGAACGATTTATGTGATAGGTGCGGATACAAGTTCTTCTACTCCAGGTTCATACTTATATCATGGGACTTTTGAAGATGGACTTACAGAGAAAACTTTATCAGATAAAGTTGCGCTTAATCTTGAATCTCTTGGAGATACAGCACCTTCGGTCAATGACATTCTTTATCAAGATGGAAAAGTGTATATGCTTTTAAATGACGGAGGAAATGATTCGAATGAGGTTCGTTCCCGCGGTGGCGTACTTATATACGACTGTTTCTCAGGCAAAGTGAGTTCAAAAATAATCGGCTGGACTGACGGATATGTATTCGGTTCAGGTTCCTCTTCAACATGTACTCCGATAGAAAGCCTGAAAACAAATGCAACATACAATGAAAAACTATTGTACGAGAAGATTTCTGAAAACGGTACCGAAACTTATCAAAACTTGCAGCTAACCTTTACGACGGCAGACACTACTGGTATGCCTTATCAGTTTTATTGCCCGTATGACAGTCTTGATTCTTATTTCGCGGGACCAAGAAAATTCGTTGGCATAAAGCCCAAAAAACTTGTTGTCATGGATCATGGCATTGCGTTCTATACCGATGATGATGTGCTAAAATACAAAAGGGTAGACCGTGTTGTATATGTTGATTTGGAATCATTTTCGATTACGGATTCAGTTCCTGTTACGACGGTATATGCTTCATCTTGGACAGAGCCCGGCAGTACGAATTTCTTTAAACAGGCTGATGCCGATGCTACTTATTATAACAATGACGGTTCAGAAGAATATTCTGTTTCACAAAATGACTCATACGGTGCTTCTTTCGTAAGCAACCAATAAGCCTGTCATTATACACGAAGGTTGAACTATCAGGCACTTGCCCCACGCGGGCGGGTGTCTTGTTTCATATTAGTGAATTATTGAGGAAGGTCGTTCTGGATTCGCTTATTGTGATATTTCAGAAAATTTCTCTTGCATAAAACCACACAATCATATACACTAATTATGTTGACACTTTGACAAATTTTGTCAGAAAGAACAGGAGATTTTATGGCTAAGAAGTATGCTTTTTTGTTCCCCGGACAGGGTGCGCAGGCACAGGGCATGATGAAAGATGTATGCGATGCTTTTCCCGAGGCGCGTAAGATTATTGACGATATTTCCGCAGTGACGGGAAAAGATATTACTAAACTCTTGTGGGAAACGGAGCAGACTGAACTGAACCGCAGCGACAACAGCCAGCTGGCGATTACCGCTGGAAGTCTTGCAGTGATGGCTGCTTTGAAGACCAAGGGCATTGAGCCGAGCGCATGCATGGGATTCAGTCTGGGCGAATTTCCTGCCCTGTATGCGGCGGGAATCCTTTCTTTTGAAGA
>JAFPYI010000033.1 GCA_017412245.1 Paludibacteraceae bacterium
ATGCCCAATTGACGAGCTACAGACTTTAAAGGACGTCCTCCTAAACATAATTTTACGGCAAGCAACCGTTCTTCATAAGGATGTTTTTTAAGCATAAAATACCCCAAAAGTTTTTTGTTCAACTTTTGGGGTTCATTACAGAAGGATGCCTTTTTCTTATTGTTTAATGGAATTTGTTTACTCCGGGATGCCGAAGACGAGCATTCCTTCGCAGCAGTTATCTCCACCCATATCACCTGCTATAGAACTCCATTGCAGAGCGTAAAATACCGTGTCAAATTCCTCATGTTCGCACGTAGTTTGTTCTTGTACAAAAGGCTCATCGAGTTCAGCAAAAGCCTCTTCGAATTTTGCACGTTTCTTGTCTGAGAAAGTATCCGGTTCTTTACCTGCAGTATGATCATCATATTCTATCAAAGCACCTTCCCATTCACGGCTGTCAGGATCCGCCGATGCGTAGATGTTCTTGGAGAAATTGAGATAGAGGTTATGGATGTTCTCATACTCGTTGCCGACAATCAGATGAGCCTCACCGAGAGTGAGTTTTTTGTCCACGAAGTTCAGCATAACCGCAGCGAAGATTTTCTTCTCTTTGATGAGGTTGTCGAGCCAGTCTTCAAAAGCATCTTCATCCTCTTCCATCATAACTTCCATATAACCATCGATATCTCCGTAAGCGAAGACCATAGTGGAGCTGGCGTCATATTTCATGTTTTTTTGGAAGCGTTTAGGAACTGCGGCTAAAAAGGAAGCATCTTCCCAACCTGCTTTCTCGAAAGCGGCTTTGACTTCTTTTCTGTCTTTACCGATGAGAGAGAGAACATTTTTACTTGCTTTGTCAAGCATTTTCTTGTCTTTGCTGTCGATTTTCGGTGCGTTAGGATCGCAACTGATGAGCATCATTGCAGCGAGTGCTGCGTACAATAATTTTCGCATACTTCAAAAAATTAATTTTAAGATTTAACAATTTAATATTTAATATTTAAGATTTTTTTTCTAAACAGCGCTGAACGCGCCTGCAAAGTTACTGCTTTTTTCCGATATGTGCAAGTTTTTTGGTAAAAATATAAAAGAAAAAGGTATATTATATTGGAATGAGTGCTATTTTTTTCTACACATCCCCCTATAATAAACCGGTTGATTTTATTTATCTTTTTTTGTGAAAATACCACATAACGAGTCCTATAGGTATACCAAAGAGAATAAGAAGAATCAGGAAAGACAAGAACCACATCCATCCGGTGAATTCCACATCAAGATAGGAGCAAAACAGACTTCCTAAAAACCCTGCCCCCAACACTATCGGCACAATATTCACTATAATCTCTATTATCAAATACTCCATAAGGTTAAAATCAAAAAAAAGGAACAGGCTAATTAGTTGATTATTACCATGCACTTTTGAGATTATACTCAAGAACTTTGATTTCGAGATTATATTTACCTTCTACTTCGCTCGGGCAGTAGCAGTCGAAAGATTGGGTTAGACCCGGTTCCAAAGTGTAACCTAACGTTTCATCTCTATAATGAATCTGTTTACCATTCTTGTCGAAATAAATAAAACGCAGTTTTATGTTTTTGATAGGGTCGGCAGTGTTATTGCGCAAGGTGTATATGATTTTCCAATCAGTTTTTAGAACCTCTGCAGAAATAGCGTCCTCTTTGTTAACTTCCTCTTTCATAGGTTCTTTTGCCTTCTCAGCCTCTTCTACCACTTCTTGGGGTGCGTCTTTCTTTTGCGAATAATACCTTTCCATAGAAGGCAATAAAAGCCATACTATCAAAATCGATAATAGCACAGATACAATGACGGAAATAAAATTTTTCATAATATTGTGAGTATAGGGTTATAAATATTCGAGGGATTGTTATGGCATAGTTTACTTGAAATGGTAGGTGATAGTACCGCTCTGCTCACTCTTGCCGGTGGAGAACTTAGCCTTATAAGCTGCTTTCACTGCGTGACGTTGAGTCGCCTTGTCAGAGATAGTACCACCTTTCACCTCTGCGTTTATCACATCGCCGGAAGCATTAACACGAATCTCGACAATAATCGTTCCTTGCTGTTTGTAATCATTACTCGGTGCAGGCAGATTGCCAACCAGACTACGCTCAGCAAGCGACCAGTCATGACCACCATTTGAGCCTCTACCGGTTACAGGAGTGTTACCTTTTTGTCCGTTGCCTTGACCGAAAAATCCGTCACCGTGATGACTTCCGTGATTGCCATTATTAGCACCAAAATAACTTGTTCCTTGTCCGGTTGGTCTCGGTCGCTCTCTGTCACGTCTCTGTCTGCAAGAGATAGCCTTGCCGTTGCGGAAGAGGATAGAATCCACATCCGAAGTCTCCAAGATAAACAAAGGACCGTCCAGAAAATCAGACTCGTAATACTTAATCTCTTTTTTCGAGACCTCTGTGACCTTGGCATTAATACGCTGACCGTCAGTCGTCACAATAACTTCCTGCGCGTTAACCATAGCCGCACAAGCCAGAACGACAAATAAGAATACTTTTTTCATACTATAGTGAGTTTAATTGTTTTTATTCAGAATGATAAGCGCCGCAATGACACCCGGAACCCAGCCAATGCAGGTCAACAGGAAGACAATCAATATCGACCCGCATCCGCGGTCCACCACCGCCAACGGCGGAAAAATAACAGCTAATAAAACTTGTAAGCAAGACATGGAAATATTTTAGATTTCAAATTTCACGCCAAATGGCTATTTCAAATTGAATATTTGTAAACTTTGCGGCGCAAAGTTACGATAATTTTTCTACATATACAAGTTTTTCAAGAGAAAATTGCGCTTTTCTTTGCAAAAAGTGGTTCGGGACTTGTGTATGTGCGGAATTTTTAGTACCTTTGCAGCGCAATGGAGAATGCTAAGACCATAGAACAAGAGATAATCCGCAGGCGGGATATGAGAGACGTGTTTACGTTCACCATCGATCCTGCTGACGCGAAAGATTTTGACGATGCCCTCTCGTTCGAAGTTATCAGTGATCAGCCGTCAGCCGTCAGCTATCAGATTGGTGTACATATTGCGGATGTGTCGTTTTATGTCAAACCCGGCAGTAAAGAAGATACAGACGCTTACCAACGCGGAACATCCGTCTATCTGGTTGACCGCGTGATACCGATGCTTCCGGAAAGGTTATGTAATAACCTCTGCTCGCTCAGGCCGAACGAAGATAAACTCTGTATGTCGGTCGTCTTCCTGATGGATAGTCAGGCGAAAGTGCTCAAATACAAGATCTGCCGGACTGTTATACGTTCCAACGCTCGACTCGATTATGACCAAGCGCAAGAGATAATTAAGCCGTCAGCTGTCAGCCATCAGCCATCAGAATTAACAACCGCTCTGGCGACATTAAACGGAATGGCACAGAAACTGCGTGCTGAACGCATGGCTGCCGGAGCATTGGACATCGAGCAAGAGGAGATGAAGTTCAAACTCGATAAGCACGGCCATCCGACGGAGATCTATTTCGAGGAGCCGAACGAAGCGCATCATCTCATTGAGGAATTTATGCTGCTGACCAACCGAACAGTGGCTGCGGCTGTCAATAAACCGTTTATCTACCGTGTGCACGACAAGCCGAATAAAGATAAACTGGAGGACCTGAAACAGTTAACCAAGCGAATGGGAAAAAACATGCTTCCGCAGGTGATGGAGATGCTCACCATTCGTGCTCAAGCCAAAGCCGTCTATTCGACAGATAACATCGGCCACTACGGATTGGCATTCACCCATTACACCCATTTCACTTCGCCTATTCGCCGTTATCCCGACCTGATGGTACACAGGCTGATAGACAAATATATCCTGACAGGCAAAAGCGCGAGTTGGTCGAAAGAGGAATTGGAGGATATAGCCAAACACTGCTCGGAGTGCGAACAAGAGGCACAGCAGGCCGAAAGAGACTCTGTCAAGTTGTTCCAAACAATGTGGTTGAGCGACCATATAGGAGAAATTCTGCCGGGACATATATCCGGCGTGACGGAATTCGGACTCTTTGTGCAACTGGACCAGAGCCGATGCGAAGGACTGGTACATATATCCACCATAGGTGCGGATGAAAAGAATCCTAACGTGGGAGATTATTTCCAGTATGACGAGAAAAACTTCCGACTGATAGGTTTCAATTCCGGCAAGACATATACGCTGGGCGACCCTGTGACTGTCAAAGTTATTCGGGCAGATATAAACAAAGCACAGATAGATTTTTTGTTGGTATAAATTTGTGTATATCAAAAAAAAGCAGTACTTTTGCAGTCGGAAAAGTAAATGAAAAACAGACTTCGAGTGATATTGTTTCTTCTGGCGTTCGTGTCATGCGCGTACGCGGAAACCTTAATACTGCGCACGGGTGCGCGCATAAAAGGAACGATTATCTTCCAAAATGAAGAGGTTGTTATCATCCGTGATGCGGAAGGTGCACGGTTTCAATATCCTAAGTCTGACGTAGCAGAGATAACCGAAGACACAGAGGTGGAGGAGGTTGTAGAGGAACAAGAGACCATCGTGGCCAATAAAAAAGTGTCTATTCTGCTGGAGCTTGGCGGAGGTGGAGCATTTATTCCCAAGGATGCTAAAGGCGGAAACGCAACGGTCAACCTGTTAGTAGGTTCGCATCATCTTGGAGACAAGCATATTTTCGTCGGTGCCGGAGTAGGGTACAGAGGTCTTTTCTTAGGAGGAGAGAAATATAATTTCCTGCCTGTTCAAGCTGCTATTCGTATGCCGTTGATAGAACAGCAACATGCACCGGTTTTTGGTATTGCACTCGGTTATGGTATTGCGCTAAGTAAAGATTATTTAGGAGGTCTGTATGCCGATTTAGATTTTGGTTATCGCTACCGGATAAACGACAAGACAGCACTTTCAGTCGTCGCCTTTGCGCAGTTTCAGCAAGCCCAAATACGCACGCACGAGATAATCGACGAAACGATATATACGAATACTACCGGTCGTTCATTTTTTAGCACCGGACTCAAATTCGGAGTGTATTTCTAATTGCCCCTCTTGTGATAAATCTTGAAACCGACTCCTGCAAATAGAAAACATAAGCAACCGCGCCAGAACCGCGTGAGTATCTTACTCAACGACAGTGAGCAACGGATGTTGGACAAGTTTTGCGATAAGTATCTGGTGAATAATCGCAGTCGTCTTATTCGCGAGACACTCATGCGTGCCATATTAAGCAAGATGGACAACGACCAACCGACATTATTTGATTAACCCATCCCACCGATAGCATAAAAAAAGCGCTCCGTCTTGGAGCGCTTCGCGTTTTCACTATAGGGTGAGTCGCTTAACCTAAATAGGTTTGCAGGATGTGACTGCGTTGACCTTGGTTGAGTTTGCGCAATGCTTTCTCTTTAATCTGGCGCACACGCTCACGGGTCAAGTGGAGTTCGTCTCCAATCTCTTCCAGAGTCTTTTCCGGTGTACCGATACCAAAGAACTTACGCAAAATCTCTGCCTCACGAGGAGTCAAGGTCTGCAAAGCACGATTGATCTCTGTTGCCAAAGATTCATTAATCAGTCCGCGATCAGCATTTGGCGAATCTTCATTCACCATCACATCAATCAGACTGTTGTCTTCGCCCTCCACAAAAGGAGCATCTACGCTGACATGACGACCGGACATTTTCATTGTCTCGGCAATCTTGTCAATAGGCAGATCTACCATCTCAGCGAGTTCTTCAGGAGAGGGTTTGCGTTCGTGCTCTTGCTCAAAACGTTGGTAGGCTTTGTTAATCTTGTTGATTGTACCTACTTGGTTCAGAGGCAGACGCACAATTCGTGCTTGCTCAGCCAATGCTTGAAGAATAGACTGACGAATCCACCAAACAGCGTAAGAGATAAACTTAAAACCACGGGTCTCATCAAATTTCTCTGCAGCTTTAATCAAACCTAAGTTGCCCTCATTAATCAAGTCCGGCAAACTCAATCCTTGGTTCTGGTACTGTTTAGCTACAGACACTACAAAACGTAGGTTGCTCTTGGTTAGTTTTTCTAACGCTGCTCGGTCTCCATTACGGATACGAGCCGCCAATTCTACTTCCTCCTCTACCGTAATCAGTTCCTCACGACCTATCTCTTGGAGATACTTGTCGAGAGAAGCAGACTCACGATTAGTGATTGATTTTGTAATTTTTAATTGACGCATGTATAATAGATAATATACGATGTTTCTTTCGGAGTAGGGCTTTTTGCGTAATCCCTGAGAGCACTCAGCTCAACCGTTCGTCCCGTTTTACCTTACAAACAAGCTTGCCGCTAAATCGCTCCGAACGGTTGTGATTCGGTCGGGATTTCTTCGTAATCCTTGCTGCGCGCAGGGCACTCAGCTCAACCGTTCGTCCCGTTTTACCTTACAAACAAGCTTGCCGCTAAATCGCTCCGAACGGTTGTGATTCGGTCGGGATTCGAACCCGAGACCCACAGCTTAGAAGGCTGTTGCTCTATCCAGCTGAGCTACCGAACCCGGAGCACACTATTGTGCCCACTAACGCAAAAAAGCCCACAAAATTACTGCTTTTTTTTCAATTACACAAGTAAAAAATGATTTTTGTGCAATTTATCTTACAAGAGAGCGTCCAGTTCTTGGGCCAACTCTTGCTTACGGCAAGCACCTACATGACGGTTAACCAATTCTCCGTTTTGGAAGAAAAGCATGGTAGGAATATTCATGATTCCGTATTCTTCGCAAGTGTCGGGATTGTCATCCACGTTCAGTTTGCCGACGATGATACGACCATCGTATTCGTTTGACAACTCTTCGATGATAGGAAGCATCATCTTGCACGGACCACACCATGCAGCCCAGAAGTCAACTACTACAGGTTTGCCTGACGCAATCACATCCTTGATGTTAGCGTCTGTAATTTCTACTGTCATAATGATTTATTGATTTGTTTAATTGTTATTCTTTTTTGATTAGGTTTGCGAAGCAAGATATCTGTCAGGGGGTCCTCCAGATAGGTCTGAATAGCTCTTTTGACAGGTCGAGCCCCGTTCTTGGGGTCATAACTTTTTTCCACCAACTGCTCAACGGTCGCAGGACTGACACTTAAGATATGTCCTTGTGCTTTGAGTCGTTGTTGCAGCAGACCTATTTCGATGCGGACGATCTGTTCTATCGTCTCTTTGCTTAACGGTTCAAAAGTGATGATATTGTCTATACGGTTTACAAACTCCGGCGGGAATTGTTTCTGCAGTGCCTTGTGCAGCATTTGATGCGTAGTGCGTTGGTCTAACTGGTTCATACCAAAACCTATTCCTCCGCCGAACTCTTGCAGTTGGCGTGTGCCGACATTACTGGTCAGGACGATAATCGTGTTTCGGAAATCAACCACGTGACCTTGTCTGTCCGTCAGACGTCCTTCGTCTAACACTTGCAGCAAGACGTTAAAGATATCCGGGTGTGCTTTCTCTATCTCGTCAAACAGCACAATAGAGTAGGGTTTGCGTCGCACAGCTTCGGTCAGTTTACCTCCTTCTTCGTGTGCTACGTATCCCGGAGGAGCACCTACCAACAGACTGACGGTATGTTTCTCCATGTATTCCGACATATCGAAACGAATGACTGCTTCCTTGCTGCCGAACATCTCTTCTGCCAGGCACTGCGCTAGATAAGTCTTACCGACTCCTGTAGGACCGAGGAAGAAGAATGTGCCTATCGGTCTTTTCGGGTCACGAAGACCTAAACGGCTACGCTGAATAGCCCGTACGACAGTCTCTACCGCTTTGTCTTGGCCGATGATACGATGACGTAACACATCACCCATGATTCGTAACTGCTCATTTTCTGCCTTGGCAACCCGTTGCACCGGAACACCACTCATCATACTTACCACACCTGCCACATCATCCAAAGTGACGTGATAAGGCTCTGCTTCCATCTCACCGGTAGCTTGTTGGCGAGCATGACTGCGTGCACCTACTTCGTCCATCACGTCTATCGCTTTATCCGGGAAAGCCCGGTCAGTGATATATCGTTCGCTGAGATTGACGCATGCATGCAGGACCTCGTTGCTATAGACGACATTGTGATAAGTAGCGTAGTGTTCGCACAGCCGTGTGAGAATAGAGAATGTCTCTTCTCCTGTCGTAGGCCTAACGGTCACTTTCTGGAATCGTCTCTCCAATGCCCCGTCTTTCTCGATAGACTTGGCATATTCAGCAGTGGTCGTGGCACCGATACATTGTACTTCTCCGCGTGCCAGAGCAGGTTTTAGGATGTTCGCTGCATCCAATGACCCTTGTGCATTACCTGCGCCGATGATAGTGTGTATCTCGTCGATGAACAGAATCACTTCCGGATGGCTCTGCAGCTCGGTTATCACTTGTTTCATTCGTTCCTCAAACTGTCCGCGGTAAGTTGTACCGGCAACCATCGAAGCGATATCCAAGGTAACAATCCTTTTCCCTCTCAGCGCACCGGCTTCATCTGTCATGATGCGTAATGCCAAACCTTCCACGATGGCCGATTTGCCTACACCGGGCTCACCGATAAGGATAGGATTATTCTTCTTTCGCCTACTGAGGATCTGTATCACTCGTTCTATTTCCACCTCTCGTCCGACAACAGGATCTAATAATCCCTGCTCGGCCTGATGTGTCAGGTCGTGACCGTATTTATCCAAAGCCGTAGTGGCAGAATGGCGTTTGTTCTTTTGTGTGTTTTGCGACTGCATAGGGTTGTCATTCACATCTCCCATCTGGTTTCCGCTGCCTCGCGGTGTATTGGAGTTATGCGGTTGACCGTACATGTCTACCAATTGCTGGTATTGAATATTCCACTCGTTTTCCAGATATGCAGCAGCGGCATTAATCTGCTCACGCATGATAGCCAAAAGAAGGTGAACGGAAGAGACACAATCGTCCCCGTATTCGCGACTGATACCTTCTGCAATGCGTAAGATTCGCTCTACTTGCGCACTCCGTGTGACAGGTTCAATGACCGTTCGTGGTTCTTGAACCAGACTCTCGTCCAACTGCTGTTTGGCTTCTTCGGGATTGACGGATGCTTGCACGAGCAGTTCGTAGGCTGTTCCTTCTGCTAAGCGGAAAATACCTAAGAGTAAATGTTCCGCCTCTACCTGCTTGCAGGACAATCGTTCAGCTTCGTCGTGAGCGTAAAAGAGTATTTTATGGAGGTTTTGTGAAACTTGCATATATAGTTTGTACCTTATATAGATTTAGTTATAAAAATGCCAAGCCAATCCTGCGCGAAATACATCACGGTTAGTCGGGTAATTGGGCATTGCCATATAGTCGATATTATTTTTCATAAACAACCGGTTGATATGTTGGTACTGCGCAAAGAACCGCAGACGAATCGACCGGACATAGAAATTGGCATACACATTCATCCATGGATAATTGCCTATTTCTGTTGTTTGTTGTTGTGCAAACATACCTGTTGCCGGACATAAGATAGGTGCGTGATAACGGGTAAAATAACGCACATCCACGCCAATCTGTGCGTCTAATGCTTTGAACCATGTACCATGGTAATACAAACGGTGTTGTAAGATAAACATAGGTACAGGCATTACGGAGTCGTTCGTCGTATGCTGGAAGACGACGCGATTCTCCAGATTAATCCAAGGAGTCGTCAAATCCGCTCCTACGTCTGCTGTGATAATCTGCACATTACCGTCATATTGGTGCATTTGCCAATCGTTGGCAGAGCAGAAAATAGGATGAGTCTGGTTCTCAAAACTAAAATCGATGCGCGGACGAACCCATTTAGTGGGATAATCCAATGTGACACCACCTAAGAAACGATAGGTAAACCCAAAATCATTCTCCCATTTGATGTGGTTGGACCTGAAATGCTGCAGATACCAATGCGGCGCTTCACTCTTAGCAAAAGCTCGTGCGCTGAGATACATCGGATACTTGCCTGCCATGAATTGTGCTTGGAACCGCCCGTTGACATCAAACTCGCCAATCTTATAACCCACTACGCATACTTGTCCTTCTACATTGTAATGAATATGTTTTCCGCTATGCTTGTGAATAGCTCCGCCCACAAAAGTGTTGTTCGTCCATTTGTAGTCATAGATACTGTCGTAAGGCACCGAGTCGTTTAAGAACCGCTGGCATTCATTCATCGCAAAGACCGAGGCACCGAACTTCAGTTTGGTGTTGAAAGCTTCGCAGAAAGTGACAGCCACGGTGTTTCTAATCGTCAGCACATCCGTGGTATCGCGTGTGGCGATAGAGTCGTAATAGATATGTTCGTAGAAACCCTGATCAGGGTCTTTCTCAATATATCTCCGGTTGGAGTTATTGGTCTCAAACACATGCGAGAAAGTCATCAGCGGTATATGCTCTACCTTTATGGTATCCATCTTAACGCGCTGCCCGTCTTGCTCTACTTCTATGGTGTCGTGGTATTCCCGTTCACGCGTGATAGCATATTGGTTATGCAGATATCCGCTTAGATAACGATAAGCACCCATCACATTCATTCGCACCGGAATATCCTCCGGGTGAAGTGTACTTCGCAAGTCTTCAATGTCCTTCAGACCTCCGTTGTCAAACGAACTCAATTTGCTCCAACTGAACGCACCGTGCATGGAATAATGATCTCCGTCATAACTCCCCCATACTGAACCGCGGTACAATTTGCCGGCGGTGTTTGCATAGTGTCCTACGGAATTGAGATATTCCATCTCCACACCCAGATTGATTCTTCGACCGATATTGCCTGTAAAAAGGAAACTGAGGTCATTCTCTTCGTGACCACTCACAAAACCTTTCTTGTAAGCGATGGACGAATAGGGAGTGGTGGTGTTGAAATAGCGTTGCTGTTGCGGGGTAACGACATAAGGCGTTAGACTCCAGGCAAAAGGATCGTCAATCGTTCGCAGACGATGCTGTATCACGCGAGATTCAATAGGCGAGACTAACACGTTACCATTCATGACATTACTCAAAGAGTAACGTTGCTGAATATCCAAATCGTGATAATTGAGCATTGCGGTATCTGTAAACGCAATTGTATCGGCCACAGCACTAAACGATGGCATGAGCCAAGTCTTGACTTGTGTCCGAACAAGCGGCTGCTTAGCAGCAACCCATTGGGCCGCCGCTAACAGCACTAATACTATACATAAACCGCTTTTTCTCACCCCTTATTTCGACGCTTTCTTGCTTTTCAGCTTGGCTTGAAGTTGTTGAATCTCTTCTTCTTGGTTGCGGATAGTCTTCAGCAAGGCATTTAACTCCTCGTTCTCAATAGTGGTCGGGTATTGTTCCTCTACGGTCTGCAGGAAATCCGACAACACATTCATGTAATTGATGAACGCATCGTATGCGGATTCATATTGTGTCTCGCCTTGGTCGATATGGTTCATGTAATGCAAGTAATTAACATCTTGCAAACGCAACCAGTTGGTTTTCAGGTTCTTGTCTTGACATAAATGAACACGCTCTGCAACGGCATATAATTTTTGAATAGCCTCTTGTTGCAAATCATTTCCGGCATAAATACTCAAGTCTTTTGCCTCGCCGCTCCAAGTTAACGGGTATGGAGAAGAGACAACATCGCTTGCCGGCAGTTTTTTGCTTGCCTCTGCAGGAGTGATAAAGCCCATCTCGCGTTCCAAGACATAATACGGCAGTGCTTTCAGGAAATCAAAGATACCTGTTCCGGCATTTTGACGAACACCAAAAGTCTCTGCGCCTACCCAAATATTAATCAAATCTTCGCCTTCGGGCAGTGCTTGCAGTTGGTTGGCATATTTCTCTGCGTCAATCGGAAAATTGCCCCAACCCGGGTCAGAGAAATGGAAACTCAACTCGTCGCTGAGATTCGTGTTACGCAGCAGCACTTTCATCTTCGGCGCACCGGCAGATTGATATACATAGTTCGGACTCTTCCAACTGATGACATGCTTTGCACCCTCGGTCAAAATAGTCTTGTAACCCATTTTGTTGAGGTTATAGGCTGTCTCGTCGGTATAGAGCAGTTCTGTATTCCAAACAGTCTGTGCTTTGACACCAAAGATAGTCTCTAACAACAGACCTTGACGTTGCAGTTGTTTCTTGAACTCAGCTTCGTTGTACTCGGATGCCAATGAATAACTGTAAGGAGTTGCCAGGAACTCTACGCTCTTGGTGGCTGCCAACTCTTTCAAGATATCAATCATCTCCGGATTGAACTGTTCGAACATCTCAATCATAGTACCGCTGACGCTGATGGCGCAGTGGAACTTACCTTTACTCAGACTGATCATGTCACGAATAGTTTGGCAAAGCGGCAAGTACGAAGTTTGAACTAACCAGTTAACATGCTCTTCGGTAGCCATGTCATCGTAATAATAATGATCATGACCAATCTCAAAGAAACGATAGCGCTTTAGACGATAGGGCGCATGCATCTGAAAGCAAAAACATATATTTTTCATAATTCTAAAATTTTCAATTTTCAATTATAGCGTGTGATTAATTACTCCGTCGTAGATCCGTCGTACTTTGAGTCCTGCGTCAGACCATTTGATATTATTCACTTCTGCCTGACCTAACTCATGCAAACTCTTGTACATCGCCGGATATTTGACAATCGCATAAATAGCATCTGCCATTGCGTCTATATCCCAGTAATCGGTCTTAATGGCGTGTTGCAGAATTTCGGCGCAACCGGACTGGTGACTGATGATAGACGGACAACCGACTTGCATCGCTTCAAGCGGAGAGATACCAAACGGTTCACTCACACTTGGCATGATATACACATCGCTCATAGCGAGCATCTCTTGCACTTGTTTGCCGCGCATGAATCCCGGGAAATGGAATTTATCGGCTATTCCGCGTTTGGCTACCAAATCAATCATCTCGGCCATCTTGTCTCCGCTTCCGGCCATCACAAACCGTACACCGTCAGTCTTGCTCAATACACGGGCTGCGGCCTCAACGAAATACTCAGGACCTTTTTGCATCGTTATACGACCCAGGAAAGTGACGAGTTTGTCTTTGCGAGGCGGTTTGGTGAACTCTTCCGGATGAGCCAAAGGCTCAACAGCATTATGCACGGTACTTACTTTGCGTGGATCTTGTCCGTATTTCTCGATCACCGTCTGGCGTGTGAGATTACTAACGCATATGATATGATCCGCTTCGTCCATACCGCGACGCTCAATGGCATAAACAGTAGGATTGACATTTCCGCGACTGCGGTCAAAATCCGTGGCGTGAACGTGAATTACTAACGGTTTACCGCTGATGTGTTTGGCAAACACACCTGCCGGATAAGTCAACCAGTCGTGACTGTGGATAATATCGAAATCCAAACTGTGCGCCAAAACACTGGCTACTGCTTCGTAGTTACCTATCTCTTCTATCAGGTTGTCAGGATAACGACCTGAGAACTGGATACAACCTAAATCATCTGTACCGATTCGGCGGTAATCATAATGAATACCATCGCGGAAATGATAATACTCTTCCGGTGACAGACGACCTTCGAGACGTTGTTTGACATAGTCGTAATTATTGTCTTTCCAGACCACAGGAACACTGTTGGCACCGATGATTCGCAAGAAAGACTGGTCTTCGTCTCCCCATGGTTTTGGAATGACGAAGGTTATCTCCATATCTTTCTGTTGTGCCATACCACGGGTTAAACCGTAACTGGCAGTTCCTAAACCACCTAAGATATGGGGAGGAAACTCCCATCCGAACATTAATGCTTTCATTGCTGTCCCTCCTCTTTTTGGTTGTTCTTATCTTCTGTCCGGTAACGCTTCAGCGTATCCAGAATACTGATCACAGCTGCCACACTCGGAGCGGAACTGAAACCACCGTGTCCTTTGTATGGCGGGTTGCCGTCGTAGAACTCATTGAGTGTACCGATACACAACTCACTCATCTCCTGCTCGAAACCAATCAGCGTACGCTCCATAAAACTGATGCCACTGTATTTGTAGATATTCATGTAGGCACGAGAATAAGCAGTAATTGTGGACGGCCATACAATACCGTTGTGCAAAGCACGGTCGCGGTCTTGGATGGAACCCTGATACATCGGACGGTAATTACCGCTCTTTGGAGACAAACTGCGTAAACCGCGTGGAGTCAGCAATTCTTTTGTGCAGATATCCACCACGGCTTTCTGCTGTTTCTTCTCCAGCGGGCTATAAGGCAAACCAACTGCCCAAATCATATTCGGACGAACTTCACGGTTCTCATAGCCGTCAACTACATAGTCGTTCAGGTATAAGCCGTTCCAGAAGGTCTTAACGAAGGCATCTTTGGTAATATCTGCCTGATATTCCATCAAATCGGCACTTGTCTCTTTGCCCATCTCGCGAAGCAACTCTGCCGTGAAAAGCATGGCATTGTACCAAAGGGCATTGATTTCAACGATATATCCTGTACGCGGTGTGATAGGCCAACCGTTTTCAGTAGCATTCATCCATGTAGCAGGACGTTTGGTGCCGTCCACCCAAATCAAACCGTTCTGGTGAACCCATGCACGAGGATGATTTTGCTTGCGGTAGAAAGTAATCACATCCAGACATAACTGACCGTATAAATCTGCAGCCTCACGAACGGTATATTTGTGTGCGAATTTCTGTATCGCACGAACAAACCAAAGTAACACATCCGGTTCATCTATTCCGGTCATCTTCACTTCATGCGCACGACCGTTCATGAAACTCAGCACTTCAGGAATCGCCGTCTTGTTCATAATAGCATCCCAATATTCCGGACGGTCAATATCCAGTGTACAGCTGGCTACGGAGAAGAAAGTGGCACGAGCATCTGCTTTGAACCAAGGGAATCCGGCTAACAGATAACACTTGTCGTCTTCGCGTTTGTAGAACTGGCTGGCACTGTTCTTCAGAGTGCTGAACATGTCTGTACGGTGAATGCGGCGCTCCATCTCTTTCTTCCAGATGTTCTTCAGCGTATTGGTCTTGCATTCGGTCACACCACCGGCGAAAATAACACTCTCGCCTTTCTTCATCTCCAGTTCGAAATAACCGGGCACTAACAAATCTTCTTTGCTTGCATAACCGCGTTGACGCTCTTTGCGGTACTCGATATCTTTATACCACTGCGGGTCGTGATGATATTCAACGCTTTTGCTGAATTGCATATACAGATTCGGGAATCCCGGATACATGCGATTAAAACGACCGTTCTCGCATTCATCCATATTCGGATTGGCCAAAGGATTCTCGTGTGTCAATTCATTCACACTTCTAAAAGCCAGGAAAGGACGGAAACGCAAAAGCGTAGGACTGCCGCTTTCCAATAAGGTGTAGCGAATCAGCACGCGGGGTTCGAAACTAACCAGCATACGCTCTTTTTGCAAAATCATAGCACCTACACGATAAGTCGTGCGGGAAATGACTTCGCAATCAAACTCGCGAATGTACTTGTGCCCGTTGGGCGAAAAATGATTCTCTCCGTACTCGTGCAAACCCAAATTGAACTCGGCGCCATGTTGAATGACGGTCTCGTCCAAAGAACTGAGCAGCACATAATTGTCGCCGCCCATTTCAGGAAGAGGCATCACCAACTGACCATGGTATTTGCGGGTGTTACAGTCAACTAAGGTCGTTGCATTGTACACACCTGCACGGTTGGTTCGAATCATCTCTTTCTGAAGTGAACGCTCCAGATTAACAAGCACAGTCTTGTCAAAATTCAGATAACTCATGATGTGTGATTTAATACTAAGTATTGTTATTTATTCGTCGAAATATCTGCTACGAACTGTTTGATGCGTTGCTCCTCTGCGCGTTTGCAAACCAATAACGCACCGCCTTGTTCGGCAATAATCATATCGTCCACGCCTTGTACTATCGCGGTTTTGCCGCTTTCCAAGACTACTATATTTCGCTCTGCGTCGTAGAAACGTGCGTCACTGTGAAGACTCACATTGCCTTGCGCATCTTTCTCACTCAACTCATAAAGCGAACCCCATGTGCCCAAATCGCTCCAACCGAAACTGCTCGGCAGCACAAACACGTTCTCCGCTTTTTCCATAATACCGTAATCGATACTGATATTCGGGCATTTCGGGAAGATTTGTTCGATGAACGATTCTTCCTGTTTTGTGCCCATCAGCAGTTCGCCCTCGCGGAAACGGTCTGCCACTTCCGGCAGTAAATAGCGGAATGCCTCGCTTATCGTTTGCAGGTTCCAGACAAAGATGCCGCTGTTCCACAGGAAATCACCGCTGTCGAGAAAGACTTGTGCCATCTCGAGATTCGGCTTCTCGGTAAAGGTCTTTACTTTATAAATGCCTTCTGCCGAAGGTATATTACTTTCTTCCGGTTGCAGGAACTGGATATATCCGTATCCTGTCTCAGGACGAGTAGGTGTCATACCAAGCGTCAAAATAGCTTTGTTCTCTGCTACGAACTCAAACGCTTTGCTGATAGCTTGACGGAACTTGTCTTCCTCTAATATCAAATGGTCGCTCGCTGCCACTACGATATTAGCTTGCATCTCCGGACAACTCCAGTCTTGTGTCGCTGCCGTCAATCCGGCTCTGCGAAGACATAACGCGCGAATATGAGCTGTTGCATAAGCAATACAAGGAGCTGTGTTTCGACGCGCAGGTTCACATAAAATCTGACCTTCACTGATGTCCGGCACTTGCTCGCGAATCAATTGCTTGTAAGCTACATTCGTCACGATAAAAACATTCTCAATCGGAACTAACGGACGAAAACGGTCAACCGTCATCTGCAGCAAACTTCTACCCGTACCGAAAAAATCTAAAAACTGTTTCGGCTTCTCCTCACGACTGAATGGCCAAAAACGGCTTCCGACCCCGCCGGCCATTATCACGCAATAATTGTTTTCTTTCTGTGTCATTGATTTTGTGTTTTTGTTAGTGGTATTAAAATAAAAGTGTTATTTTTGTTTTCTTGCTTTTTGTTTTCTACAAATTTCAGACCAATCTATTTTATTCGTTCTATCGCATCCATTCTTCAATGGGGTTATTACGTGGTTCTTACCTGGTTATTACATGGTTTTGTCCTTTCTGTTTGGATGGTCTGTCCATAAATAGCGTGCAAAGGTACAACATTTTTTTTACATATGCAAGCGCGCGCGAACTTTATTTTGAAAAAATATGCATTTTGTGTCATAAAACGGAATTTTTTCAATTTTCTATTTTCAATTTTCAATTAAAAATTATACCTTTGCAGCGTAATTTGGATTATTATGTGCTAAAATGAATGGGACGACTCGAAATAGAAGTATGTTGTTAGTCTTTGCAGTGTGTGCGTTATCCTTGCTCATATGTGTTTCTTGTGGTCATTCGGCCACACCGAAACCTTATGCCTATTACCGCATCACACCGCCCGACACAGCCTATATTCCCTTCGATTCGTACAGCAAAAATATGCAGGCATATCCATATACTTTTGCGCTGTCCCAAAACGCACAAGTCAAACCTTGCGACGAACCCGGAGAGCATTATTGGATCAACATCTATTATCCTGTTTTTGATGCAACCATTCATTGCTCTTACAAACCGGTAAAAAATAACCTCCGTGAACTGACCAATGATGCCTTGGATTTCGTTTACCGAAATGCCTCTCATGCATCGGCTATTCCGGAGCGGGAGTTCAATCATCCCGAGGCCAAAGTGCATGGAGTTCTCTTCGATTTGGAAGGCAATACAGCCTCGTCGTGCCAGTTCTTCCTCACGGACTCCACACACCATTTTTTCAGGGCTTCTGTGTATTGCAATTGCGCACCGAACGCAGATTCACTCGCACCTGTCTATAACTACCTTCGCCAAGATATAATTCGTATTGTGGAATCGTTCGAATGGAAATAAAAAAACAACATAATCTGGCGCTTTTGTTGGACCCTGAGAAAACAAATCTTGAGGTCCTGGCACTATCGGAAAATAGCTGTCCCGATTATATTTTTGTCGGCGGTTCAACGGGTGGCGATACTACGGATTTTATCAAAAAACTGAAATCCAAACTAAGCTCTCTGCGCCTGCAGATACCTATTGTTCTTTTCCCCGGAAATCCGTCGCAGTTCTCCAAAGAAGCCGATGCGGTGCTTTTCTTGAGTCTGCTCAGCGGACGAAATCCGGAAATGTTGGTCGGCCAGCAAATAAAAGCGGCGCGAGCGGTGCAGGAGTCAGGCGTGGAAACCATTCCGATGGGATATATCCTTATTGACGGAGGAACAGAGACAAGCACCATGCGTGTCACGCAGACTCAACCGATTTCGCCGTCAGAAATAGATACGATTGTAGATACGGCGATTGCGGCAGAACTGATGGGAAAAAAACTCATCTATCTGGAGGCCGGTTCGGGCGCACAAACGCCTGTCTCTCAGGATATTATCCGTGCTGTCCGTAGTCGTGTAAATATTCCGTTGATTGTCGGTGGAGGTATTCGTACACCCCAAGCGATGCAAGCCGCTTTCAACGCAGGCGCAGACATTGTGGTCATCGGAAATCATTTTGAATCCCATCCGGAGGAATTGGCTCAATTCTGCCAATCGTCCGACTCGTCTGACTCGTCTGCCAAGTCTGACTCGTCCGACAAGTCTGATGAGAAATTTATGTCTTTGGCGCTGATTGAAGCGCAAAAAGCATTGGCCGCAGGAGAGATTCCGATTGGTTGTGTCATCGTCTCAAACAATCAAATCATCGGACGCGGACATAATCTCACAGAGACGCTGCAAGATGTCACGGCACATGCGGAAATTCAAGCCATCACGGCTGCTACACAGACGCTCGGAGGAAAATATCTTCCGGACGCAACCTTATATGTTACTGTTGAACCCTGCGCAATGTGTGCCGGAGCTATCGGATGGGCGCAAATAGCACGAATAGTGTACGGAGCGGAGGACCCGAAAAGAGGTTACCAAACCTACGCTCCGAGAGCTTTTCATCCCAAAGCAACGGTCACCAAAGGTGTTCTCGAGAACGAATGCCGAGAATTAATACAAACTTTTTTTCGTAAATTGAGATAAAAGAAATATGAAACTTCCTAAAATTCCTGCTTCTATTTTTCGCATAGGCGCTTTTGTCGTCTTGGCTGCAGTTATTGTTTTGCTCTTCCCGGACTATCATAACTCGTTCAGGTATCATTATGAAATAGGCAAACCGTGGGGCTATCCGACGCTCACGGCGGATTTCGATTTCCCAATCTATAAGACGGATGCCCAATTACAGGAAGAACAAGCCAAAATGCTCTCAACGCTGGCACCGTATTTCAAGTATGTCCCGCAAGTCCAGAGAGAAGTGAATGTGATCTCTTTGGAGCACATGGAGTGGCTCAAAGCGGAAGGCTATTCACGCATCACGGTTAGGCAGCAGAAAATCCCTGTTTCGGAACTCTATACTCCTAAAACGGCCTATGACAAATACCGTTACGAAATAGCCATAAATTTGGTTTTGGATACTGCCCGTACAACCGAATTGCGCGAAAAAATGTTGGCTACTATCTCGCCGACGCAGGATATGGTTCAAAAGGGAGAAAAGATTATTGCGGAAGGAGATCTCGTCACAGAGTCTGCTTACCAGCGCTTGCAATCGCTCCGTCGTGCTTACGAAAACGAGAATATCACCAATCGTCAGCGGGCATTGTCTATCTTGGGACAAACGATGTTGGTACTTTTATTCCTCTGTCTGTTTGTCATCTATTTGTATGTCTTCCGTATCCAGTATCTGCAATCCACATCCACGGTGCTCTTCTTCTGCCTGCAGATGTTTATTGTCATCGCATTGGCGTGTCTGGTTTTGCGGTTTAATATCTCCGTCTATCTGATTCCTTTCGCGTGGGTTCCTATTCTTACGCGCGTGTTCTTGGACTCCAGAACGGCACTCTTCCTGCATTTTACAACGATTCTCATTACGTCTATCGTTGTGCCGGCTCCGGTGGAATTCTTCTTCATCCAGATTGTGGTAGGAATGGTGGCTGTCTCTTCGCTGAGTGATATGACGCGCAGAGCACAACTGATCCAAACGGCAGGATGGATTTTCTTGACGCAAGTACTGGCATATACAGCAATCACTTTTGCGCAAACAGGTGTCTTCAGTTCGATTAATCCGTGGACCTATCTCTATTTCTTCCTCAGCGCATTACTCACCGTCGGTTGCTACGGACTGATTTATGCGTTTGAGAAAATCTTCCGTTTCATATCTTCTATCACATTGGTGGAACTGACGGATATTAATTCTGACCTTCTCCACACGCTCGCAGAGCGTGCTCCCGGTACTTTCCAGCATTCTATGCAAGTATCCAATCTGGCAGCTGAGGCTGCAAAAACCATTGGTGCTAATGCCTTGTTGGTACGAACGGGAGCTTTGTATCACGATATAGGCAAAATGACCGATCCTTTCTATTATACGGAGAATCAGTCAGGCGGAGAAAATCCGTTGCTCGAAATGGATCCTCGTGACGCAGCACAAGTAGTCATCGCGCACGTGGCGGAAGGAGAAAAAATAGCACGTCGAAACCATCTTCCCGAAGTGGTCATTAACTTCATCACTACGCATCATGGAACATCGCTTGTGCGTTATTTCTACAATACGTATTGTAACGCGCATCCGCAGGAGAAAGTGGACGAAAATATGTTCCGTTATCCCGGAGCTAAACCAACCACGAAAGAAGGTGCTATTCTGATGATGGCGGATGCTATTGAAGCTCGTTCACGCAGTCTGGGCGAGTTCACCGAAGAGGCCATAACACAAATGGTCGATGAGATGATCGACGCACAAATAGCGGACGGACAATTCTCTGAAACACCGCTTAGTTTCAAGGATGTGGAGGATATTCGTCGTGTCTTCAAGACGCGTATCATCTCCATGAATCATCATCGTATCTCGTATCCTACGTTGAATAAATGAAACCGCTCTATCTCGCACCGATGGAGGATGTGACAGATCCTGCGTTTCGCTTGCTTTGCAAGCGTTATGGAGCGGATCGTGTCTATACGGAATTTGTCAATGCCGATGCGCTCGTGCGAGATGTAGCATCTACGATGCGCAAACTCACTATCCATGATGAAGAACGGCCGGTGGCTATTCAAATCTATGGACGAGAACCTGAAGCCATGGCAGATGCAGCAAGAATCGTAGAGCAGGCAAAACCGGATTTTATTGATATCAATTTCGGTTGTCCGGTTAAAAAAGTGGCGGGAAAAGGAGCAGGTGCGGGACTCTTGAAAGATGTGCCGAAGATGCTTGAAATAGCAAAAGCAGTCGTTAATGCCGTGCATACACCTGTTACCGCCAAAACACGCCTCGGATGGGACGAAAACGACCTCCATCCACGCGTCAATCCATTGGGACTGCCAATCACCAATCACCAATCGCAAATCACAAATGCCAAATCGACTTTCATCGTCGATTTGGCGGAAGCTCTGCAGGACTGCGGAATACAGGAACTCGCTATCCACGGACGAACTCGCAGTCAGATGTACCGAGGTGAAGCCGATTGGACGCTTATCGGAGAAGTGAAAAATAATCCGCGAATGCATATTCCGATTATCGGAAACGGTGATGTCACAACGCCTGAGCGGGCAAAAGAGTGTTTCGATCGTTACGGAGTGGATGCCATCATGATTGGTCGTGCTACTTTTGGCGCACCGTGGCTCTTTGCAGAGATGAAGAATTATCTAAATCCGACAACTCTGAATGGTCTGACTTGTCCGGCAACTATGGCAGAAAAAGTTGCCGTCTTGAAAGAACATGTTGAGCGCTCGATAGAGTGGTGCGCAAACGATGAGCGAAAAGGTATCATTCACTCCCGCAGACATTTTGCTGCCTCGCCGATTTTCAAAGGACTGACGGATTTCAAGCAAACACGAATTGCTCTCTTGCGCGCGGATACAAAGGAAGAAGTCTTCCGAATCATGGACGAGATTGTCGCTAAATGGGGTAATGAATAAATAGCAAATGTCCAATATGCAATCTAAAATCTCAAATATTAAATCTATTTTTGATAGCAATGCTCTTTGGCTTTCGATGGTCATCGGAGTGCTGTTCTATCGATGGCTAACACCGCTTGCGCCTGTCTTGCCGTGGTTGATTTTTTTCATGCTTTTCTTTACGTTTTGTAAGATTGATCCGCGTGATTTGCGTTTGCGTCGTTGGCACTGGCTGGTGCTCTCTATTCAACTGATTCTGAGCGGGTTAACCTATTATGCATTGATGTTTTTTACAGGCAATCCTATCTTAGCACAAGGACTGATGCTTTGTTTCATCATGCCTACTGCAACAGCTGCGCCGATTATAGCAGGAAAACTCGGAGGTTCAATACAAAATCTCACTACATTTACTTTGCTTTCTAATTTTGCCACGGCAATTGTTGTTCCTGCATTTTTCCCGATTGTCAATCCGACTGCAGGAATGACTTTCTGGTCCGCTTTTTGGCTTATTTTGCGCCATATAGCTCCTTTGCTTCTCGGACCGTTTTTTGCAGCATGGCTTGTCCGAATTAGTTACAACTACTATCAAAAAAAGAAATATTCTCCCTCCCTTTTAGGGGAGGGTCGGGGAGAGGCTCCTACTTTCGTCCTCTCGAAACAAATGGCACAAGTGCCCTTCTATTTGTGGGTGGCTTCTATCATCGTGTTGACAGCCACGGTGACGGAAACAGTGGTGGCTAATTATCAATTGCAAATCACCAATATGATCATTTTGATCATCGGCTCGTTTATTGCTTGTCTCCTGCAGTTTGGAGTGGGAAAATGGATTGGTTACAAAATGCCGGCTCCAAGCAAAGGCAAAGATTATGAAGACGTGCTCATTAATCCTGCCGCTGCGCCGAAAAACATGGAAGAGGTGAGCAGTATTACTGCCGGACAGGCATTTGGACAGAAAAACACTTCTCTTGGAGTCTGGATGGCGCAGATATATCTCAATCCGCTTTCCGCTTTGGGCGCAGCAGCGTATATCATCTGGCAAAATCTCTTCAATTCCGCTCAATTGGCGCACGCAGCGCATAAAAAATAGCGCCAAACTCAACAGGCATATATCGGCCTTATGGTAATCTCGGATGAACTACGTGGGTATAACGTATCCCGCTTATGTCTTATATATACTATGTATATATAAACCGTGATTTTTAATTTTTGGGCAAAAGTAGCATAAAACCGCTTTTTATGTGCAAAATGCAAAAAACTGCAAATAAATTTGCACATGTCAAAACTTTGTAGTAACTTTGTCGCCGAATTACGAAATGTTCCGAAACATAATTCAATAAATATACGCTTTTATAAACATTTAAAATTTTTCTAACATGAAGAAACTTTTCTCCCTTTTTGCCACTCTCCTCTTTGCAGGAAGTATGTTTGCTGCAGAGGTGCAAATCTACAAAAATGAAGGAGCCGCCGGTACTGATGATGCTGGAATTACCGTAACTGGTAATATCAACACAACAGCAAGTAACGGAAATCCTGCTCCGGCATTTGGAAACACATCCAATAAAAATGCTACCTTTACATTTGAAGGATTTGCAGTGTCGGATTATTCTAATTTGCGATTGGCGTTGGATGCTTGTTTCAAGAGTTTCCCGGCTACTACAAACACTTGGCCGTATTTGGAAGTGAAGTTCTATAAAAGCGGTACAGTTGTACAAACCAATACAACTACTGTTGCATGGACGGAAAAGGTAAACACTTATAGCAGCTATTCCATAGATATTACCAGTGATTTTGATAAGATTGAGTTTATTGGCCACCCGGCAATCGGAAAAACAGGTAGTGGTAATGATGCAACTAATTATAGTATCTATTTTGACAATGTTACTCTTTGGGGCGAAAGTTCTCAACCTACTATCGTTGCGGATGATGTAGACCTTGGCGAAGTGATGTATGAACCGGGAGGACAATTCCAAACCGAGTTGTCAATTGATGTTGTTTCCGCGAATTTGACATCTGATATTGATATTAGTCTGCCTGCTGTAACAAACTTAAGCATTACATCTCCTGCGTCTGGTACTTTGGAGATGAATACACCAAGTACGATTATTGCCCTGCTTACAGCAACCGCGGGTGAAATAGACGACCAAATTGTCCTAATTTCCGGCGAGACTACAAAAACAATTAGCATAAAAGGCTCTGTTTTTGAGAAACTCTATAATCCGGGAACTGGTGTAACGGATGCTACTTTCGTGACTCCGGAGGCTACAGATACTGCTTATTTGGTAGATAATGATGAAACCGCTTATACTGTTAATGGCGATTTGGCAATTAAAGTAGGAACGAGTTCTAAATTAGGTAAGGCTAAAATCAAAGTGCCGGCAAATGCAAAGAAATTATATGTTATGGCTGCTGCTTGGGCAAGTAAAGCATGTAATATCACGGTTACTGCTCCTGATGAGGTAACTTTGACTTCGGACTCTATCAATGAGCAAGGAAAAGTTCATCTGTACGCAGATGCAGGACTTGCTGGAAATGGTCCGGCTTACCAAACGCAAAAAGGTGATCTGTCTCTCTATCAATATGAATTTGAATTGAGTGGACTGACGGGCGAAACAGTTATTGAATTTGCAAGCACTACTCGCTCGAATGCACGTTTTCTCTTGTGGAATATCACATACACCACAGACATTGAAACGGCTATCGACAATACAGATGTAAAAGAAAGTGCAGTTAAATTCTTTGAGAATGGTCAATTGCTCATTCGTAAGAATGGTGTAATTTACAATGCTCAAGGAGTTGTTGTACGTTAATAAATAATAAGGTAAAACGATATTAACATAATATCTTTTATTTAACTAATCTAATTACTAATTATTAAAAAGTATGAAAAAATTATTTTCAATCTTTGCTGCCCTGCTCTTCGCAGGTAGCATGATGGCGGCCAGTATTACTGTTGCGCACAATTCAAGCACAACAACGAACTTGGACGGAACAAACCAAGCCGCATTATTCAGTGCAAGCGGCACTGCCCTTGATGCTTCTGTTTGGAGTTTCGTTGGGGAAAAAAATGATGCCAGCAACAATGTGGGACTTAATAAAGATGGAACAACGCGTCTTTATTGTTCAAATCAAACAACTACGACTGCAGGTTCCGCATTGGTAGTAACACTCACAGGCGGAACAATCCAAAGCGTTAGTGTAAATGTGAAATCAGGGACAACACTGCAAGTCTTGGTAGGCGGTTCTGCCGTAGTAGCAGATGGTGACCTTTATGCAGTAAATGGAACATCTTTCTCACTTCAAAATGTTGCTGCAAAAGGAGCTGCTCAAGTTCAGATCAACAGCATTACCATCAACTATAAAATGGATACGGATGTTGATGTAGATGCAACAGCTGTCGAGCTGAATAAGTCGTCTTTATCTCTTGAGCAATACCGCGAAGAAACACTTGTGGCGACACTTACTCCTTCTAATGCGACAACAGTTGTAGTTTGGAGTTCTTCCGATCCTTCTGTTGCAACAGTTTCCGGTGGTTTGGTAAAAGCGTTGACGCTTGGTACAACTACAATTACTGCAACCGCAGGTGAAGGCATTTCTGCGTCGTGTAATGTTACTGTAGGTGCTGCTACTGTTCTAACATGCGAAGAGGCAGCAGCAAAAGCAGCAACTTTGGCAAACAACAATGATGTTTACGAAGGTGGTCAGTATGTAGTTGAGGGTTATGCCATCTCTATGAACACCTCAACGGGTTACATTTGGATTGCTGACGACAAGGATGCTGCTAAGGGTACTTTTGAAATCTATTTGCCGTCAAACAAGAGCGAGATTGCAGATGTGGTAGCCGGTGATAAAATTCGCGCGCATGGTTATATTTCTAAGTACAACACAACGTACGAGTTCTTGGCTGGTTGTGTATTTGAGGTGGTTGCAGATACTCCTACTCCGACTATCGAGGCATCGAAGACGGCTATTGACTTCGGTACTGTTGATAAAGGAACACAAGGACCGGACAATAACGATTATCTGCAAGAGACCTTTACTCTCACGGCTGCTAACCTGACAGGTAATGTAGAGCTGACCGCTACTACCAATCCTGCCGGAGCTATCTTCTCCACCAATGGATATCGCTCTCGCGTAATCCTCACTCCAACCGATGGAGCAATCAATGCAACTATCTACGCTATTGCAGCTACTGATTTTGTAGGCTCGTACACCGGTCAAATCACTATCAGCAGCCAGGCTACTCCTGCAGACTTTGAATCTTTCACCGTTGCTCTGTCTATCGTTGTGGTTGAACCGACCAAATACTACCTCAAGAACAACTGGGATGGTGGTGAATGGAGTTGGAAAGAGACAACCAAAGATGGTGACAACTACAAACTGGAGAATGTTGTCTTCGGCGGCAGTGGTGTTAACTACAATACCGCTGAGTCGGACGAAGGCGCAACTTGGGTAGCAGCAGACGACTTCTTGGGCGATGCCGTTAAGGCTCTGGATACCGTTAACCTCGTTCTTGATCCTACAGCCGGGAAAATCACCGCAACTGTTGTTGGCTCGTACGTGGCTCCTGCTACCAACACCTACACCGCTGCCGGTTCTTCTGCTGCTCTCTTCGGTACCACTTGGGATCCGACAGTTGCAGCAAACGACTTAACTCTCAAAGAGGGTACAACCTTCGAAATCGTTTATACGGACATTGAACTCGCAGCAGGTACTGTTTCGTTCAAGGTTTGTGTAAATCATGCATGGACAACGGCTTATCCTGCTTCGGATTACAACCTCACTATCCCTGAAGGCGGTATTTATACTGTTACCATCACTTACGATTCCAGCACCAATGCCGTTTCTGCTACAGCAGAAAAGACAGGTAGCGCAGTAGTTATTCCTACTATCAAAATGCACGGTACGTTTGATGGCTCATGGGCTGATACAGAGGAGTTTACCATGGCGGCAGACGAGCAGACAGCTTCGCTGGTAATTGCACTCGCTGTCGGAGATGTTGAGTTCGGTGTGAAAGTCGATGGCGCTTGGACTGCTAATGGTGCTACACTCACTCGTGAGGCTCCAAGTACTTCATTGGCTACAGGTAGCGGAAATATGCACCTCACTGCAGATGTTGCAGGCAATTATACCTTCACTTGGACATACGCAACTCAAACACTCGCTGTTGAATTCCCAGAAGCTCCGGTAGTAGTAACCAAATACTGCGAATTGCCGACTGGTCACCTCAAAGACGCTAACTTCGGCGATCCTAACGGACGTATTCTCCTTACTATCCAAAAAGAAGCAGGAACGAATAATATCCGCGTTGCTATTAAAAACAATAACGATAACGGCAATACCAAGACCGGTTTGAACTACCTCTGGGTTAATGCAGAAGGCGCAACAGGTGGTGTAGTTCGTTACGGCGACGGTACACATGCTGAGGCTGACGTAGAAGAAATTAGCGTTATCATTCCGTTCGATGCAGCAAAAGATACTTATAACTTCATTAATATCCACTGGGCTTATTCCGGTTGGGATGGAGAATGGGCAATTGACGGTTTGACCGTTCAAGCTTCTGAACTCTGCGAAGATTATATTCCGACAGCTATCGAGAATAATGAGATTATTGAGAAAGCTGTTAAGTTCATCGAGAACGGACAACTCTTCATCCGCAAGAACGGTAAGACCTACAATGCGCAAGGAATGGAGGTAAAATAACCTCAAAATTTCTAAACAGCGCAGTGCTTAACAGCGCAGCGCTAAACACTCAAAACAGAGCGTTCACTATATGTGGACGCTCTGTTTTTGTTGTAAAAAACACCTCGAGATAGTAAAAAGTAACATAAAATGTAGAAAAAATTCTGTTTTTATGTACTTTTGTTATACAAAAACTTGCACGAATGAAAAAATATTTGTACCTTTGTCGCCGGATAAATGTATATACGCGTGCTGCGTATGTGTGCACGGATACTTAAATATAATACCACGAAGCGTAATTATTCGCGCAGAATTTCCTTCTTCCCATGGCTAATGGTATTATTCGTCTTGTGTCTTTCACTCCCTGTACGTGCTGAAGTGTGGAAACAATATAACGTTATCTCCAAACACTATTTCTCCATTGCTGCTACCGGCGGATATTATTCGCTGTTGGAGAATATTCCGGAAGTGACCACTCGTGGTGGTGGAGCAGGAATGTTAGGAATCGGATATGAGTTTCGTTATAACGGTTTTTGGTTGACAACGGGCGTAGAAGTTCAATACGGTACATCTACTATGAATATGGACGGATATGATGTTCACCGCGAGATGTACGACACGCAAGGAAAAAGAGTCAGTTATCACTATTATGTGGCAGGCTATAGCGACACACAGCGTGATTTTCGTGTAGGCGTGCCATTGATGTTAGGATTTTATACAAACGGTATATACGGCGGTATAGGTGCTAAGTTTTCGTACGTTCCGCATTCTGTTACCACTCCGTCTATAACCTACACCACTACAGGAACATACGAGCGGTATATAGCTGATTTCGAAAACATGCCGAATCACTTCTACACCGAATATACCACTCCGGGGCATAACGAATTGAAAATGCATCCGCAGGGACTGATTATTGCGGAGTTAGGATACGACATACTGAATAAAGAACGCATGCAAAACTATGCACTCTGTTCGGTCCTGAAAATCGGACTCTACGCAGAATACGGCATTAATAGCGCGTTCTCGGGAAACGAACATGATGAATTGACCTATGGCGTTAATCCCATCAATCCGTCTCAACTGACCGTCGATTCGTATTACGTTCGCAATAGTCTGCAAGGCGCACGAATAGTTCCGTTCTTCGTAGGTGTGAAAGTAGCATTCATGCTTCGTATCCGTACCTCTAACTGCCGATGCGTAGGACCAATATAAAATAATAACACGACTACCTTTAGAGTACCTTAAAACCAGGTTAAAACCCCGATCCAGTCGCCGAAAAATGCAAAAGAGATCAGTACATAGTATTTTGTGGATAAGCTGTTTGATGATGGCTGTTCTCTTTGCGTGTCCGAGCGTTTATGCAGAATGTCCGGATTGGTATGATTTGACAGGCAGTCATGTTAAATGTGAGATAGGTCCGTACAGCGCGCGTCAGACAGGAAACGGATGGCGAACAGAAGTGGTTGATTTCGGTCCGGGTGAGATTTCGAGTCGTCACACCATTCACCGTGATGCCAATGAGGTTGACCCTCGTACTACAAATAACGGAACAACACAAGGCTTGCACACAGTGCCTGCAGGCGAGATTGCTTCCGTTCGTTTAGGAAACTGGTTGGACGGACGTGTAACAGGTAATGCTAATGAAACCGGACAGGCAGAGCGTATTACCTATACCTTTACTGTAACGGACGACAATAAATACTTGCTGATGCGTTATGCTATCGTTTGGCAAGATCCGCATAACCACAATGATATAGTTCCGAGTTTCCAATTGGAGACTTTCTTAGGCGCAACAGGAAATACACTTATTGACGGTTTGTGCTATAATTTTGATTACGATGCGGTTACCACGCAAGTCGATTATGCCGGAGAATGGGATACAGACTGTCGTATTTGTGCTTACACCCGTTATGGAACTACTCAAGGCTACTATTATTACAATTACAATAACCGACGTGTAACGGACTGTCCGGAGTTTACTTATCGTCATGAGCAACAGATAGTGGCTTGGCGTGACTGGCGTACGCGTCTGATTAACTTGGAAGACTATGTAGGACAAACCGTTCGTCTGCGTTTCACCAGTTCGGACTGCGGTTATGTGGAGCACTGGGGATATTCCTATTTTACTTTGCGTTGCTTGGATGTGAATCTTTATTCACCTCTTTGCGGTGGGCCGACAGAGACACGTACCTTTACTGCTCCGGATGGTTTGGACTATATCTGGTACAAAGTGAATGATGACAAGACGCGTACTGAACTGCTCTCTGAATCCAGCAATTCGCTGACGGTATTGAACGATGGCCAGTTGTACGAGTGTTATATTGCTTCTCCGGAAAACGCTAACTGTCATATTTCTCTGTACGCGAAAGCTGAACCGCGTCTGCCGTTGGCTGATTTCGATATCGATCTGCATGAGGCTTGTGTGGATACAGTATTCCTGACGGATAATAGTGGTGTGTCGCGCGACGGAGTGACATTGATTACTCCGCATGAGAATGTAGATGTCGTGACATGGGATTTCGGTGACGGGCGAACGAACGCAACGTATAGTCCGGGAACGCCAATCACCTACGATTATGACGGCACATACACCATCACCCAAACAGCCCGACTGACGAACGGTAACTGTATCAGCGTCAAATATAAGACGGTGACTGTGCGTGGTAAGATGACCAAGCACGAGTTGGATGTATATGATACCATCTGTGCCGGAGATATTAAGATTTGGAACGGTATGGAGTGTAAACGTACGGATGTATATACCTTCGTCACTCCGGCTAATAATCACTATTGCGATAGTACCGTTCGACTCCATCTTAAGGTTTGGGACTCGTATATATGGAATGATACCATAGACGTACTTGAGGGAAAAGAAATTCCGTACGCATGGCATAGCAAAGGAACAGTTCGTAACCTCTATACCTCCGGCGTTTATTGGGATTCGTGTGTTTCCGTTCACGGCTGCGATAGTGTATATAAACTGGTGATGAATGTTCGCCCGAAATACACCTTCCATGAGTATGATACGGTTTGTCGCGGCACGGCTTATCAGTACCACAAGAATTTAGCGAATATCTCCTATACTGTAACTAATGCTACCGATACAATTATCTACGACTCGTTGCTAACAAAGACATACGGTAACGACTCTGTATATATTCTGCATCTGCATGTATTGCCGACCTATTATTTCACGGAGACGCAAAATTACTGTCAGGGAGATACAGTGGAATTCCATGGCGAACGATTCTGGACGGATGGATTGCATACGGTCAGATTCCACACAACCCAAGGCTGTGACTCTATCTTCACCCTCAGTATGATTCAACAGCCGAAATATACAATAGATACTATTGCGTTTATCTCCGATAAGCAGAAACCGTTTGCTTGGCACGGCAAGAACTGCTTTAACTCGGGTGTGTATATGGATAGTCTGAAATCTGTGAATGGGTGCGACTCGGTAATTCGACTGAACTTGACGATTTATCCTACTTTCTTCCAGGAAGACGCTCCCATCACGCTTTGTAAAGACAGTACTATCAAATGGCATACAAAATACATCACAGGAACGACAGTCGGAACAACCGTCGTTTGGGATAGTCTTAAAAACCAATATGGTTACGACTCTGTATATAAAGCCATAGTAACGGTTTTGCCGAGTTACCGCGTCAGCATAACCGAACAACGCGCTATAGGCGATATTTATTATTTCTTCGGCCAACCGATTACAACCGGTGGTGTTTATACTTTCAATAGTACTACGGAACAAGGATGTGACTCTATTGTACGATTGACCATTTCCTTCTTGCCGACGTATTTGAAGAAAGATACAGCGTATATCTGTGCCGGTGATTCCTATTCGTATCATAAGAACGGAGCGACGGTTTCCTATACGCAGGATGGTATATACTGGGATAGTCTGAAGACAGTTCATGGCTACGACTCGGTTTATCAGCTGCGGCTTTATGTCAATTCGGTTTATACCACGCAACAATCAGCCGTTATATGCCAACCGGCTACGTATGATTTCTTCGGTCAGACGCTCACGGAAAGCGGTATATATTACAAACAGCTCACTTCTCGTGGCGGTTGCGACTCCACAGTAGTACTCAACTTGACGGTTAATTCTGCTTATGATATATCAGAGAACGTGACGATTTGTGAAGGCGAGTCGTATATGTTCGCAGGCGAGAATCGTTCGACAGGAGGCTATTATACGCAGACCTACACTACGGTGAACGGTTGTGATTCAGTTCGTCGACTCAACCTGACTGTCATCCCTAAGACGCGTATCCATAAGGATGTTCACTTGTGTACGGGTGAGTCGTTTATGTGGCAAGGGGAACCGATAAGCACCAACCGCATTGTGAGTGATACAGTGCCATCACTCACTACAGGATGTGATAGTATCACTATCTACCATATCTATGCCCATGAGGCCTTCAGCGACACTACGCGTGCTTCCATCTGTGAAGGTGGTTCGTATAGTTTCCACGGGCATACATATATGCAGGCAGATACATTTACGCTATCCGGAACTTCTGTCTATGGTTGCGACTCAACATATGTGCTTATCTTGACTGTTAACCCGACCTACGACAAGACAGTCCACTACTCGCTCTGTTTGGGTGATAATATCACATTCAACAGTAAGATTTATGACCGAGGCGGAACTTATTACGATACACTCAAGACGGTTGGATGCGGTTGCGATAGTGCATTTATCATTCAGATAGATGAGTATCCGCGTTACTTCAACACGTCCACCTATCGACTCTGTAAAGATAGTACGTATATCTGGCACGGCCAGACGATTACTAAAGCCGGGACATACTATGACTCGTTGAAATCGGTTCTTTCTCATAACCAGTGCGACTCTGTTTATGAGTTGATAGTGACGATCCAAAACCCGGCTTACGAAGTAGTTGAGGCCACTATTTTAGGTAACCAGTCCTATTCATTCAACGGAATACTGCTTAACGAGAGTGGCACGTACTATGATACATTGGCGGCAGTCAATAATACTTGTGACTCTATCGTAGAGTTGCGCCTGACGGTTCTGCCGGTATATAATCTCAATGTACGCGATACTATTTGTCGTGGCGAGATATATAATTTCAACGGCAAGGAATTGGAGGATGGCGGTTTATACAAAGATACATTGGTATCTTCACAAGGAACGGATAGTATTGTTAACCTCCTGTTATTGGTTTACGAACCTCGTATAGAGACACGCATCGTGCATATCAGCGACCAAGAGACGTATACATGGACTAAACATGACGGTTCATCAGTAGTGCTGAGTCTCACCGGAACGTATGACGACTCGTTAACATCTGTCATTACCGGTTGCGATTCTGTCAATCGCTTGCAACTGGTTGTTCATCAGACCTATCTGTTCAATGAGGAAGGTGAGACTTGTGAAGGCAAACCGTATTATTGGCGCGGTAATCCGTATTTGGAGGCAGGCGACCATTACGATTCGCTCCATACACAAGACGCATGGCAGTACGACTCTGTTTACCATCTGCATCTGACGGTTAATCCGCTTTATCGTCACGACACTACGGTTTATATCTGTGCGGGTGATTATTATGATTTCAATGGCACTCCGATTAGTGCAGGAGGGACCTATTACGATACTTTGCCTACTATTCACGGTTGCGATAGTATGTTCAGCGTAGTAGTTCGGATTCGCAATACTCGCACTATCCCGACTACGGCTTCTATCTGTCCGGGAGGAACGTATACATGGACCACTTGGCGGAGCAGAGATTATTCTGCAGGCGGAACATATAAAGATACACTCCGTACGAAAGACGGTTTATGTGACTCTATCTATTATGTATTGACATTAGGTATCAAGACCAAGTATGAGATTAATCTGCCGCCGGCTACTATCTGTGCTAACCAGTATTACGAGTTCTGCGGACTCCAACTCAATCAGACCGGAGTTTATGATACTACGCTTACTTCAGCTGCCGGATGTGACTCTATCTTGCATCTGAATCTGACGGTTAATCCGACTTACGAGAAAGATACTACCTTCATTCTCTGCTCGGGTGAGTCCGTGACATTCAACGGAAGAGTATATTCGAGAGGAGGTAATTATCGCGATACGCTACCAACCGTCAATGGCTGTTTCTGCGATAGTATTTATAATATCCATGTGAATGAGATTCACCCGTTCTTCCATACCGAACAGATCTCTCTCTGTAAAGACAGTTCAATGGTTTGGCACGGGCAAGTCATTACAGGAGCAGGTACGTATTATGACAGCCACCGGTCAGTAGTATCAGGCAATAAGTGCGACTCTGTCTATGAACTGATAGTCACCACTCGTTTGCCGGAACACACTGTCTTGACGGCTACGATTTTGAATACCACCTATTATCCGTTCGGCACACAATTATTGAACGAAGAAGGAATTTATTACGATACATTGCCTGCTGTGGGTAATGCCTGTGACTCTATTGTGGAACTCCACTTGACCGTGTTGCCGGTCTTCAATATTGATGAGCGTGATACTATCTGTCGAGGAGAGAAATTTGACTTCAACGGCAAGGAACTGGAAGATGGCGGTTTGTACAAAGATACGTTGGTTTCTGCGCATGGTACGGATAGTATCGTCAACCTCCTGTTGTTGGTTCATGAGCCGCGAGTAGAGACACGTATCGTGCATATCAGCGACCAGGAGACTTATACATGGACCAAACATGACGGTTCATCAGAAGTGCTTAGTCTCACGGGCACATATGATGACTCATTAAAATCTATTATTACCGGTTGTGACTCGGTAAGCCGTCTGAAATTAGTAGTACATCGTACATATCTGTTTGAGGAAACCGGACAGACTTGTGAAGGAACACCGTATATATGGCGAGGAAATGCTTATACCCGAGCAAACGATTATTACGATTCGCTCTTAACCAATACATGGCATTACGACTCCGTTTATCACTTGACGCTCACAGTCAATCCTATCTATCGTCATGATACTACGGTTTATATCTGTGAAGGCGGTTACTACGACTTTAACGGAACACCGCTAAGTGTAGGAGGAATGTATTTCGATACTTTACCGACGATAAGCGGTTGCGATAGTACGTTCCGTGCGACGGTTAGAGTTCGTCAAACAAGAACTATTCCGACTACAGCATTTATATGCCCGGGTGAAGTTTATACATGGACTACGTGGCGCAGCAGAGATTTGACCGAAGCGAAAGATTATCGTGATACGCTTCGAACATTAGATGGTTTATGCGACTCGATTTATTATACCTTGTCGCTCCATTACAAGACGCGGTATGAGTTTACCTTGCCGCCTGCCACTATCTGTGCTAACCAGTATTATGAGTTCTGCGGACTCCAACTCAATCAGACGGGAAATTATGATACTACGCTTGTGGCATCCAATGGTTGTGACTCCATCTTGCATCTAAGTCTGACCGTCAATCCGACTTATGAATTAGACACAACATTCATCCTATGCTCCGGAGAACAAATTAGTTTCAATGGCAAACTATACTCGCATGGCGGACATTATCGTGACACGCTTTATACGGTCAACGGATGCAACTGCGACAGTGTTTATCGCATCCACATCAATGAGATAGCTCCGTTCTATCACAGAGAGCAAGTTAAACTCTGTAAGGACAGTTCGATGGAGTGGCACGGACAAATCATTACAAGAGCAGGAACGTATTACGACAACCAGAAGTCCATCCGTTCGAATGGTCAATGCGACTCGATTTATGAGTTGGTTGTTTCTACCCAGTTGCCGGAGCACACAGTGCTTATTGAGACGATATTAAGTACTACTTACTATGCGTTTGGAGACAGTTCGCTCAATGAAAGCGGTATATACTTTGATACCTTACCGGCAACAGGCAACGCGTGCGACTCTATTGTGGAACTTCGTCTGACAGTATTGCCTGTATATAACGTCAGCATACGTGACACTATCTGCCGTGGAGATGTATATGACTTTAACGGCCGTGAACTGGAGAACGGTGGTTTGTATAAGGATACCTTATCGTCCGTATATTCCACGGATAGTGTGGTTAACCTCACACTCTTAGTTCATGAACCTCGACTCTACGAATACAACCGACATATCAGCGACCAAGAGTCGTACACATGGGTTAAACATGATGGCTCGACGGAGATTTTGCAACTCGGCGGAACTTATGATGATACCCTCACATCGCTTGTAACGGGTTGTGACTCTATCGCTCGTCTGCAGTTGTATGTTCACCCGACGTATATGTTTAACGAAGAGGGCGAGACCTGCGAAGGAATACCATATCTATGGAGAGGTAACCAGTATTCGATTGGCGGCGATTATTACGAAAGACTTAAAACCGATACATGGCATTATGACTCCATCTATCATTTGCATCTGACGATTAATCCGATCTATCACCACGATACGACAGTCTATATTTGTGCAGGAAACTACTATGACTTCAACGGTAAACCGATTTTTGAGGGCGGTAGTTATTACGATACGCTTAAGACAGAGTTCGGTTGTAACGATATGTACCATGTGAAAGTCAATGTACGTCCTACACGTATCGTTCCGACAACGGCATATATCTGTCCGGGAGAAGTCTATTCATGGCGAGGAAAAGACTATAACAAGGCAGGTGATTATACCGATACCTTCCCAACACTCGATGGCTTGTGCGACTCTATCTACTATACTTTGGCATTGAAGCACAAACCGAGTTATGAGAAGACGTTGCCGCCTACGGCTATTTGTGTCGGAGACTACTACGATTTCTTCGGACGACTGCTGAATGAAGCCGGAGATTATGATACCACGCTTGTGGCATCCAATGGTTGTGACTCTGTTTATCATCTCCATTTGTCGATTAATCCGACGTATGATATAGACCTGTACGACACTATCTGTGAGGGACGCGCTGTATTGTTCGATAATATCAGTCGCAAGGAGAGCGGAATATATGTTTACAACGGTCAAACCAAAGCCGGATGCGACTCTATTGTGACGCTTCACTTGACCGTTATTGCCAAACAGACAGCTTATTACGAGCAGCATATCTGCGAGGGAGATTATATTGAGATAGACGGTCAACGTATCACACAATCCGGGACCTATAGCGAGCAGTCTATCAGTAGTATGGGGTGCGATAGTACAACGATTTGGCGAGTATCGACTCACAGACCGATGCGGGATACCACATATGCGGCTATCTGTAGAGGACAGGAGTATAATTTCCATGACGTCATCTATCGTGAGCCGGGAATCTATGTGCAAGAGGATCGCTCGAGGTATAATTGCGATTCGTCGTATGTCTTAGTCCTTACTGTCAATCCGGTTTATCTGCGCGATACCAGTGTCATCTTGTGCGAGCATGATTTCTTTACCTATAACGGTCATATCTATACGGAAGGCGGATATTACCAAGACACAGCGCGTACCAAGAATGGCTGTAATTGTGACTCTATCCTGAATATCACCATCACGAAATATCCTGTGGCTATCATTCCTGAGCAACGAGAGATTTGCCGTGGAGACAGTACCACTTGGAGAGGCCGATTGCTCAAACGGGAAGGTATTTACGACGATACTATCCGGATGAAGAAAGTCCGCTGCGATAGTGTTATTTATCGTTTGCATCTTATCGTTAATCAGGATTACTACGAGGAGATAAGTGCTACTATCTGTTCGGACGAGAGTGTTCTATTCGGTGGTCACACACGCAACACAACCGGTGTTTATTACGACTCGTTGAAGACCAAGATTACGGGTTGCGACTCCGTCCGCTGTTTGAAACTGACCGTCAATCCGGCATACCATATTGTCGAGACCGTCAATAGATGTGATATTGAACCATATTGGTATAACGGTCAATGGTTGCGTGAATCAGGCGACTATACACAAAGTCTCAAGACTTCCTGCGGTTGTGACTCTATCAGTATCCTGCATTTGGTTGTTACTCCGACCAAACGAGATACCGTTCGTGTCAGTCTCTGCGAAGGCGAACCATACGACTATTACGGCAAACCGATTACACAATCCGGACTGTACTACGATACTATCAACATGCCGGATATCAGTCGTTGTATCGTCAGCGTGATGGATATCGGATTCATGAAACCTACATCTATTTCCAATGTGCAGGTGGATGAGATCTGCGCAGACGATAGAGACTTTGCGATGAGGATGTATTACACCGGTTCTCGCCCGCAGATGTATTCGCTTATCTATGACGACAAAGCGCGTGCAGAAGGATTCGTGAATGTGATGAATGAGCCGTTTGATGATATCATCTATGGTGTCGTGCCGCAGAAAGAGAATGGCGATTATGTGCGTCCGGATTACTATTCGGCTCGACTGATAATGGATAATGATATCTGCCTGAGCGCAGGTGTCACGGCATACGAAATAGAGTTGCTCGTCAAGTATCCGTCATGGATTATCGAGCAGAACTGGAACGATGTAGTGGCATTGCTTAATGACCGATATAACGGAGGTTATCTGTTCTCGTCGTATGCATGGTATGTCAACGGCAACAAGGCTGCAGAGACAGGACCGTATATCTATCTGCCGCAAACGCTTTCTATCGGTGATGAGGTTTATATCGCTCCAACCCGTCAAGGCGAGGACTATGAAGTGCCTTCATGTCCGATTACTATCTACGATAAGTCGGCTGAATTGGTAAGCGAGTTCCCGGTTTTGGCTAATCCGACTCCAATACGCGGACAGTTTGAGATTCATGCTTTTGCGGATGGAAAATACACACTCATCTCGCTCTCAGGCGTAGTTATGCAGAGCGGAGAATACCGCTATGGAGAGAATCTGACCATCAATACTCCGGCACCAACAGGATGCTATCTGTTAAGAGTAGAAACAGAGCTATACGGAGCCCGTACGCTCAAACTCATCTTACGTTAAGTTTTGTGGAATAAAGATTACTCCTTGGTCGCTTGTTGGATCAGAGGAGCAATCTCTGTGTTGTCGTGCCACCCGGTAAAACGCTCAGCACCAACGCCTATGGCAAAAATAGGAACTGCGTGAGCAGAATGAGCTCGTGTAGTCCAACCTACGTGCGCTTTCTTGTTCAGCAGTGCAATACCGGCTTCGCCTAACTGGTTGATGTTTTTGTACATCGTTTCGGTATCTTTGCCCTTGCCTTTGCAAGCGGATTTATAGAGCGCTTTGAGTGCTTGCTCTTCGTCGAGCGAAATCTCTACTTTGTCCCAGAAACCAAGGTTCGTGCGGTAGATATCTTTTACTTCGCCCCAAGTCGGTTTCTTCTTGTCTTGGAATAGTTTGGAGAACATGTCACTCAATACCCATGCTGAACATTTCTGGTGTTGCAAAAGGTCCAGATACAAGGTGTAGTCGCTATTGCCTAATGCCAAACCGCCTGTCTCGTGGTCGGCTGTCACAATAATCAATGTCTCGTCAGGATGCGCCAGATAGAACTCATATGCAACACGCATGGCTTCGTCCATATCCCATAACTCGCCAAAAGCAGTTGCTGCGTCGTCAGCGTGGCAGGCGTAGTCAATCATACCTCCTTCTACCATCATGAAGAAACGGTCGTAACGTTTCTCCAGGAACGGGATAGCTGTTTGCACTATTTCCGCTAATTTCAAGTCTCCTTCTTTGCGGTCGATGGCGTAAGGCAGGTTGTCTCCATGTTTAACTCCTTGGTCGTCGGACGATTGAACGAGAATCAGTTTCTCGGCCTCATTGCTTTTGGCTTGTGCCTCTTGCAAACCGTGCGCAATAGTGTAACCGCGTTCTTCCGCTAAACGGTAAAGATTGATATCTTTATTGTCTTTTTTTCCTTGCGGATAATGAAAACCTGCGCCACCGAAGAAGTCAAATTGACTCTCGCTCAGTTGTTGGCCTACTTCGTAGTATTTACTGCGTTTCTCGACATGCGCGTAGAATGCAGCCGGAGTGGCATGGTCGATGGCTACTGTCGTCATGATACCTATTCCCCAACCTTGTTTTTTCAGTTCTTCGGCAATGGTCTGCAGTGTGTCGCCTTTCTCGTTTAGACCTAACACACCATTATTCGTCTTACTGCCTGTGGCCAAACATGTTCCTGCTGCGGCTGAATCGGTTATGCCGTTGCTTTTGGAATACGTACTTGCGTGACCGGAGTAGGGGAAAGTACTCATTAGCGTTTGTACACGTCCGAGAGGTTCACCTGCTACAGCAGAGCGATACATTTCTCCTCCGAGCACTTGGTTGGTACCCATACCATCACCGATGAAATAGAACACATACTTGGCTTGTGCCATCATCGCAACCGTTGCGAAAAGCACAATGCATATTGTCATTAATCGTTTCATATCTTTTAACTTTTCACTTTTATCTTTTATCTTTTATCTTTTAACTTTTATCTTTTCACTTTTCACTTTTCACTTTTTACTTTGAGTCCGTAGGACGGTCTTTTGTCTTTCGACTTTCAACTTTACTCTTTCTTCTGTGCCTCTGTTCCCGTCTTTTGGCTGTGCGTTTGGCAGCTTTTCTTGCTTCACGTTCTTCCGGAGAGAGATGAGGCGGAGGTTCTATACCTTGTGCGCGCAGACGCTCATCTATGACAGATAACTGGTGTTCAATCTGCTGCTCTTTCTCTTCTCGTTTCAGTTCGGCAACCGTCTCGTTGGCTAACGGCTCATGTTCCATCAAGTCGAGATAGATACGCAGCGTAGCCCAAGCATCCGTAGAAGCATAACGCGCTTGTTCTGCCGTCAGATGACTATTTTCCCAGTTCGTCAGTTGTTGTGTCTTTGAGATCTTTTGTCCGAAGCAGATAGCGAAGATTTTTTGCAGTCCCAAATCCAAGATGCCGTACTGAGGCACTATCGACTGCAGGTCTATGCAGTTGGCGGGTGTAAAATTCCTTCTTCTGCGCAAACCGTTTAGATCATCGCGGAAGGCCAGACCTACTTTGCATATCTTGGCGTCGGAGAAGATGCTTGCTAACGATTCAGGCAGTCCTATATGCGTCAATCGGAACAGATAACAGCGCTCCAGCGTAGCGATTTGCACCAATGCTGTAGGATAATGAATACCTTTGTTAAAACTCGGTCGGGCTTCTGTATCTACGCCTAAAACCGTTTGCGAACGGAGGTATTCGACAGCCTCTGCAACCATATTCGGATGGTCAACTACTATCACCTCGCCCTCAAAAGCAACTAACGGTAGTTCTTGCAACGCTTCTTTGCTGATATGTCGGGCATAGGTGCTTGGTTTCATCTTAATCCTCCTCGTTAACAACAGAAATGGCATGCAAAGCACGCATCACAGCCAATAATTTTTGTCCCCAATGTTCATTAAAAGCCTCATGGCAAACGACTACGGCATCGTTCATGATGGCTTCCTCACCGGTTTGAAAACCAGCAGCCATATCTTTCAATTCCTGATAGATATCTGCGAGCGCTTCGGAGATATACGCCGTTTGCACCTCATCGGTGTAGACTCCTTGGTCCACAAAAACGTCCAAATAGGCATCGTCGCTACCTAATAAATCGCGCACGCGGATAAGCGCGTAGTTGTAGTCCTCTTCCGTCACAAACCGCTGCGGGTCTTCATCAAGCATCCGTTCGCCTTCTTCCAATAAACGTGTCCGCAGATACAAAACAGGCAGCAGACGGAGCATCTGTTCTACGAACTCCTTCCGCTCATGTTCGGCGCATTGTTCTATCAGCAGACAGGTCTGTGCCGCTGCGGTCACAAAACTCAGCACCGAGTCTTTATATACATATCCTTCCATATATTCCAGTTGATGCTATTTGATGCTCATAGAGCATTTCAGGGTGCAAAGGTACTACATTTTTTGCACATACACAAATATTTTTTTTCAATTGCTTCAAATTACCGTGAAATATCCTTATACCCTCGATTCGTTGTCGTGTCGTTACCGTGTCGTTGCCGTGTCGTTGCCGTGCGGATATCGTTTTTGACCCGTAATAGTCCCGTAGGAAACGGGATATAAAATCTTTTTTTTACTAAAAATCTTGTACATTTCAAAAAAATGTAGTAACTTTGCAAGCGATTTTGCGCGCGTGATGAACAATTGTTGTGCTGTGTGATAAATGAAAGGCGGAAGTGCGCGAGTGGAGAGAGGAAGGCACACATGTGAATAGAGTGAAGTGCACAAGTGGAGAGAGGAAGGCACACATGTGAATAGAGTGAAGTGCACAAGTGGAGAGAGGAAGGCACACATATGAATAGAGGGAAGTGCGCGAGTGGAGAGAGGAAGGCACACATGTGAATAGAGGGAAGTGCGCAAGTGGATAGAGGGAAGTGTGCAAGTGAAGAGTAAATAACAAACAATAAAATTATATCGTCTTATGAAAAAAATCTTTCTAATTGCCTTTGCTGCTATGAGTATGGCTGCTATGGCACAGCAAGTAACACCGGTTGCTTTGCAAATCACAGAAGCGAAACTTGATTCTCTGCGTACGCTTTATATTCAGGAGCCACCGATGTATCGCGCTTCGTTGGATATGTTGGCAGAGCAACTTAAAGCAGATGAGAACGCCCTCAAGAATCTGAAAAATGAGCTCAAGGCAGAGCAACAGCACTCGAAAGATATTGCTGCTACGCTGAAAGATGCATCGAAGATGGTTGCTTCGCTCAAGAAACTCTATGCTAAAGAGGAGAGCGAACTCAAATCTATGCAAGCTGTTGTCGAGAAACAGCAAAAAGGCATTTCTAAGAAGAAAGAACTCAATGAGCAGACACGCGAGCAATACGCTAAACTGCTTGAGAGCCAACAGAAAGAGCTGAGTGTTTCGCTTCGCGATGTAGTTGACCGTCAACGCGGTGTGGCTGATTTGGAGCCGGAATTGCAACGTGCACAAGCAGACTTGCTGACCTACAACCAGCAGATTGAGCGCAAAGCAATGGATGTTGCACAACTCGAAGCACAACTCAAAGAACGTAAAGCACTTGTCAAAGCAGAACAAAAAGCTGCTAAATCATTGCAATAACCTATGAAAGTCATTAACCTTTCGGACGGCAATAGCCTGCTGAATCAATACCTCCGCGAGATTCGAGACGTCAATATCCAGAAAGACAGTCTGCGTTTTCGTCGGAATATTGAGCGCATAGGCGAACTGATGGCCGTAGAAGTGAGTCGCGAGCTCAACTATGAAGACACAGCGGTGCAGACTCCATTGGGTGTAGCACATGTGAATACCATTGCCGATAAAATCGTTTTAGGAACTATCCTGCGTGCCGGACTGCCTTTGCATCACGGATTTCTGAATATGTTCGACGGTGCCGAGAACGCTTTCTTGAGCGCTTATCGTCGTGAGAATGAGAAGGGAGAACTGGAGATTGTGGCGGAGTATATGGCAGCCCCTTCTATCGAAGGCAAGACGCTTATCTTGGTGGACCCGATGTTAGCAACAGGAATGTCTATGGAAGTAGGTTATCTCGCGTTGCTCAAGCATGGCAAGCCGAGCCATACACATCTATGCTGCGCTATCGCTACACCACAGTCGATTGAGTATATGCGCAAGGCACTTCACGACAGAGACGACGTGACGCTTTGGTGCGCAGCAGTAGATCCGATTCTGAACGAAAAGAAATATATTGTTCCCGGTTTAGGTGATGCCGGAGACTTGTGTTACGGAACCAAAGTTCACCTCTCTGATCGCTAACAAAATATCGTATATGGCATTTGTACCTGCAGTCCTTGTGGCTGCAGGCATTGCTGTACTCTCGCTTGTCGAAAATGCAGACATGCCACGAGTGGTAATCAATGATAAATTGGTTCACGGGGCGATGTATGCAGTCTTTGCCATGACGCTGATGATTCCTTATCGTTTGCGGACGTCATGGATGGTTTATGTGACGGCTTGGGCGATAGCAAGCGGCTACGGCGTGCTGATGGAAAACCTGCAAGAGGTATGTACTACCACGCGTGTGATGGACGTTCAGGATATGTTTGCTAACGTCATCGGCGGATTAGTCGGATTGCTCCTTTTTGCTTTGATTCACTACCTATGGACGTGCAGAAAAACCTCTACGAGATAGCTATCAGTCTTCTCTATCGTACGAGTCTGAGAAAAGCATTGCAACTGCTGGAGCATTACGATTCGGCAGAAGAAGCGTGGGAGCATGTTGATGATCCGCATAAACAAGAGCATCTCGACCGCGCCAAGCGAGAAATAGACTGGATAAACGAGCATCATATCTCTGTCTGGACTTGCAACGATGCCGATTATCCTTACCGCTTGCAGCAATGTCCCGATAAACCGATTGTGCTCTACGGGAAAGGTAATATTCGTCATTCGGAAGGACATATAGTCAGTATTGTCGGCACACGTAGGCCTACGGAACGCGGAAAAGAACTGACGGAGAGGTTGGTGCGTGATTTGCGAGACCGATTGGAAAACGTGACTATTGTCAGCGGTGGCGCGTACGGAATAGATATAACTGCTCATCGTGCGGCCCTCAAATATGATGTGCCGACAATCATTGTTCCTGCACACGGTTTAGACCGAATTTATCCCGCTGTGCATAGACCGGAAGCTATTGCTTCGTTGGAGAACGGAGGACTGCTGACCGAACATATCTCCGGCACAGAACCCTTGGCTCCGTATTTCGTCCAGCGAAACCGCATTGTAGCAGGACTGGCAGACGCAGTGGTTGTCGTGGAGTCGCAGAGCAAAGGCGGTAGTCTGATTACGGCCAACATGGCGTTGGATTATGATCGGGAAGTGTTTGCTTTTCCCGGCCGTCCGCAAGATATCACAGCACAAGGTTGCAACCAACTGATTCGACGTAATCAGGCTTATCTCATCAGCAATGCCGATGAACTGATAGAGACCATGAATTGGACCACACGAAACACACCTTCGCCATCCACGCAGACAACGATGGTGGAACTGCTGGAAGACCTGACACCGCAACAACAAACCATCTTCCGTAAGTTGGAAGAGGCGGAAGAAGGAATGCATATCAATCTGATTGTCATGGAGACAGGTCTTAACTACAGCGATGTAGCTTCAGATCTTGTGATGATGGAGGTTCAAGGGATGGTAAAAACTTTACCGGGCGGAATTTATCGCCTCGTGAGATAAAAAACGGAAATGTAACTTCACTTTTTTACAATTTATTTCTAATTCTGTAAACAGAAACGATTATTTTTAATAAAAATTTTGGTATTTCAATTTTTTTGTAGTAACTTTGCACGCTGAAATATAAAATCGCATAAAATTTATCTATAGATATGAATTTATTTTTGAAGTATTTAGGAGTTTTCCTGCTTTTATTAGGCGTTATTTGCTTGGTCGTTTATAAATATGCATTGCCTACGAATGCTCTGCTTGTTGCCGGTATCGCGCTGGAGTTGATAGGTCTCATTGCATATGTCTTAATCAATAGAAAACTCGACTAACGCATGCCTGAAGGTCCTAATGGATTTAATGATGCTATAAAGTATCACTTGACCGGCATGTACCAAGACTGGTTCTTGGATTATGCCTCATATGTGATACTTGAGCGTGCTGTGCCTGCCATCGAGGATGGTCTGAAACCCGTGCAGCGCCGTATTTTGCATGCTATGAAGTGTGTGGATGACGGCAAGATGAATAAGGTGGCAAATATTGTTGGTCAAACCATGCAATACCACCCGCACGGAGACGCTTCCATTGGAGATGCATTGGTGCAGTTAGGACAAAAAGACCTTCTTATTGATTGTCAAGGTAACTGGGGAAATATCCTTACCGGAGACGGTGCTGCGGCTCCTCGTTATATTGAGGCAAGACTTAGCAAATTTGCATTAGAGACGGTCTTCAATCCAAAGACAACACATTGGATGAAGAGTTATGACGGACGCAAGAATGAACCGATTCATCTGCCTGTCAAATTCCCGCTTTTGCTTGCGCAAGGTGTAGAAGGTATTGCGGTTGGTTTGAACTCAAAGATTCTGCCGCATAATTTCAATGAGCTTTGTGACGCTTCGCTGGCATATCTTCGTGGACAAGAGTTCCAACTCTATCCGGATTTTCCGACAGGCGGTGTGATAGATGTAACGCGTTATAACGACGGCGAACGTGGAGGATCGGTTAAGATCCGTGCACGTATCCAAAAAGCCGATGATAACAAAACACTTGTCATCACAGAGATACCGTTCGGAACTACCACCTCGAAAATCATTGAGACAATCCTCAAAGCGAACCAGAAAGGCAAAATCAAAATCAAGAAGATTGATGATTTTACCGCCGATACCGCACGCATTGTTGTTCAACTCGCTCCGGGTTCTTCGTCCGACAAAGCCATTGACGCTCTGTATGCCTTTACGGACTGCGAAGTAAATATCAGTCCTAACTGCTGTGTCATTGAAGACAAGAAGCCAATCTTTACTTCTGTCAGCAATCTGCTTCGTCTCTCGACAGAAAATACCAAGGCCCTTTTGAAATGGGAATTGGAGATTGAGAAAGGCGAACTGGAGGAGAAATATTTCTATACCTCGCTCGAGAAAATTTTCATCGAGAACCGTATTTACAAACAAGAAGGTTACGAAAACGCACCGAATAAAGAGAAATTGATTGCGTTTGTGGATGAAGCACTCACGCCTTTCAAACCGCAACTAATCAGAGAGGTGCGCACTGAGGATATCGAGAAACTATTCGAGATCCGAATGATTCGTATCACTAAGTTCGACTCTAAGAAAGCGGACGAGTTGATGAAAGATTTGGAGAAGAAAATCAAGGCTTGCATCAAGAATCTGAATCATTTGACCGACTACACGATAGCGTGGTTTGAGATGCTCAAAGAGAAATACGGAGATGCATATCCGCGTAGAACAGAGGTGCGTAACTTCGGTGCTATCAATGTCAAAGCTGTCGTTGAAAATAACGAGAAACTCTATATCAACCGAGAAGAAGGATTTATTGGAACAGGACTGAAGAAAGATGAGTTCCTCTTCAATTGCTCGGATATTGATGATATCATTGTCTTCCATCGCGACGGTAAATACAAGGTGATGAAGGTTGCCGAGAAACTATTCGTGGGTACAGACATCCTGCATATCGCTGTATTCAAACGTGGTGATGACCGCACGGTTTACAATGTGGTTTATCGCGATGGTAAGAAAGGTACATATTTCATGAAACGCTTCAACGTGACAGGTGTTGCGCGAGATAAGGAATACGATTTGACACAAGGCAAAGCGGGTTCGAAAGTGGTATATTTCACTGCTAATCCCAATGGAGAGGCGGAGGTAATCAAAGTGGCGTTGAAACCAGCCCTTCATCTCAAGAAATTGGAGGTGTTCAAGGACCTTAGTGAGTTAGCTGTCAAATCTCGTACAGCAAGAGGCAATGTGCTGACCAAATACGATGTCAAATCCATCACACTCAAGCAAAAAGGCCACTCGACACTCGGTGGGCGCAAAGTGTGGTTCGACCAAGATGTATTGCGCGTTAACTACGACGAGCATGGTACTTATCTTGGAGAATTCCAGGACGAAGATCGTATACTTGTTTTAACAACCGAAGGAACGTACTATACCACTACGTTTGACTTGACGGCGCATTTTGACGATAATATTCTTCGTATCGAAAAATGGGATCCCAACAAAGTGTGGTCGCTCATTCAATGGAACGGGGAACAGAAATTCTATTACGGCAAACGCTTCAGATTAGACGACGCTGCGGCTAAAGTGCAATCATTCTTAGGCGAAGATGCCGATTCACGGATTGCTGTTCTTTCGGATAGAGCTGAAGCAATTTTCCGTGTTACGTTAGCCGATGAGCGGAAAGAACCGATGGAGATCTTGATGGAAGAATTCATAGACGAGAAGTCTCCGCGTGCCAAAGGAAAACGTATCACGACACTCGAGATAGCGAAGATAGAAGATATCACTCCTGAACCGGAACCGATTCCTGAGGAACCGGAAGAAGAACCGGAAGATCCACAAGACGGACCTGCCGGAGAAGAAGAGCAAGGTGAAACAACTTCTTTGGATATCGATGGAGTGCCGATGACTATTGAGCAACCCAAGGATACGCAACTCGACCTTTTCTAAAATCGAAAAAGGAAGATGATAATGAGTAACAGTCAATTACAAATCATCTTGGGTTCACAATCCCCCCGCAGACGCGAATTAATGGCAGGCTTAGGCCTGCCGTTTACTTCTGTCTCTATTGATGCAGATGAGTCCTATCCCGAGAACTTGAAAGCCGAGGAGATACCTATTTATATTTCGCGCGTGAAAGCACACGCGTACGAGTCTAAACTTCTTCCGTCTCAACTTCTCATTACTGCAGACACGATAGTCTGGTGCAACAACAAGATGTTGGGAAAACCGCATAGCGAAGAAGAGGCATGTGAGATGCTGCGCCAACTCAGTGGTAGAACCCATCAGGTCTTTACTGCCGTCACATTCCTAATGCAAGGACAATCTATGAAAACGATAGTGGATGCAACGGAAGTTACATTCCGTACACTTGCGGAGGAAGAGATATTGCATTACGTGAAGGAATATAGGCCTCTTGACAAAGCAGGCGCTTATGGCGTGCAGGAATGGATTGGATACGCCGCATGCACGCACCTTAATGGTTCGTATTTCAATGTGATGGGCTTTCCCACCCATCTCGTTTATGAACAACTGCAGAAATTTACAGCCCTCGTACAATAACGATGCTGTAGAGCATTCCCAGTAACATCGTTAATTTGATTACTTGCTGGCAAGTCTTGTAATCGCTTGGAATCTTGGCACTCCATAATAACCATAGAGCGCCAATCAATGGTGTTACTATGCCTAAAGCAATATATCGTGTGCTGAGACTTTGCCAACTATGCGGGAAAGGCAAGACAGCGTACCATAGCCATCCAATCAAACAGAAAGTGACGATTATAAGGCATGTTACAAACACTTTTGTCCATGTATCACCCCAAACGACGGGCATGGAATGACATTCCAACTCTCGGTCTCCCATCTGGTCCTGCATATCTTTGACTATCTCGCGTATCCATGTCAGCAAGAAAGCAAAGGCAGCAAATCCTCCCGTCCATGCGTAGATATCATGCTCTAAAGTGGTGTAGGGGAGAATAGTTTCATATAGCAGCTGTAGCTGTGCTACATTTGCCATGGCTACTATCATCGGAGTTAAACCGGCTAACAGAGCTATAACCAGATTGCCCACCATAAAGAGACGCTTGTAACTGCTTGAGTAGAACCACAGCAGTCCCGGCACAATCACAAAGATGATGCCTAATGTCCAACTATGTAATAACCGAGCCACTGCAGCTCCACAGAGCAAACCTGCAGCACTCAAACCGATGCTCAGATGCATAGCCGCAGGTTTGCTTATGGTGTTGGAGACAATCAATTCGTCCGGTCTGTTGATGCGGTCAATCTTGATATCAAAATAATCATTGATGACATATCCTCCGGCGGCAATGCATACAATGGCCAAGGTGATCAACAGTAGCAGATACCAAGGTAACTGTTCTCCGAATGCCACTTTGTCCAAAATAGGAACCGCTACCCATTTTTCCATCAACCATACGAGGGCAACTAAAAACAACAAGTTGCTCCATCTAACCAAACGTAATATGTCTTTAGCCAATTCCATCGAAAGTACTTATCGAATTTTCAGTACTACACCTTTCCACGCCGACAGAGTCACATCGATAGGTTCGTTCGCCACGAATCGAATAGCTTCTTTTTTGCCGCTAAGCAGATCGGTGGCGCTTGCTTTCTGCTTCTCGTCCATATTCAGGTACACAAATGCATCATTCGGGATGCGCACTTTGATATGCTGCTCGCGGTCATGGAAATTCACCACCACCAATAGCGTCTCAGTACCTATATGACGCAAGAAAGCATACTGCTCATGCTTGTTGAATCCTTCTCCTTGTGCATAGGTGATATCGTACATTTTCCCCTTTTGAATGGCACGGTTGCTACGAGCTAAGTTCAGTAAGCGTTGGTAAAAATCCCGTAATTCCTGTTGCTCACTACTCAAATGAGCTCCATCGTACTTACCTTTATTGGTCCATGCTTGCAAACTCTTTATACCCCAATAGTCAAATATGGTTGTGCGTCCGTCCATGCCGGAGAAACCTTCCATATCCATACCGCGTTCGCCTAATTCCTGTCCCATGTAAATCATCAAAGGACAACGATTAAGCGTTGCCGCCACAATCATTGCCGGCTCTGCGCATAGACCATTGCCGCAGAAAAATCCGCTGGCGATGCGTTGCTCATCATGGTTCTCCAAGAAATACAACATATGGTCGATACGTTGCTCTCCGTGTTGCATCCATTGGGCGGTGATGCCTTCTGCAGGCCAACTCTTACTGGTCACACCACGCAGATAATCATACATGCCTACTTTGTCGTACAGATAGTCAAAACCGGCATTGAGATACGCATCATACCGTGCAGGTTCGTAGCATTCGCCGATGAATAAGAGTTTAGGGTATTTCTTTTTCACTTTTGCTATTGCCCAAGCGAAGAACTCTACCGGCACCATTTCGGCCATATCTACGCGGAAACCGTCAATGCCTTTACCTGCCCAAAAGAGCAGAATGTCTAACATTTTGTCCCATGTGCCCGGACGTGGATCAAACTGTTTCTCCCCGCCTCCACGATAGTACACACCGTAGTTCAATTTGATGGTCTCGTACCAGTCATTAGCACTTGGATGACTGTTCCAACAATCGTTTCCGGTTACCTTTGCCGGGTATTCGTCGTAACCTTGCAGGTCTTTATCCATCGAAAAATGCTCTCCCGGCAGGTAATAGAAATTATTAAGCGGAGAGAACGCCCACTCCGGATGATCTCCTTCGCCTAAATCCTGTATGTTAGCAGGTTTGCAGACACTTTTATATTCGCGCGCAACATGATTGGGAATGAAATCCATCACTACGCCCAAACCGGCTTTATGAGTTCGTTCAATCAGTGCTTCCCATTCGCCCATCCGTTTGCTTTCGTTCTTTGCCAAATCCGGATTAACGTCATAATAATCGGTAATGGCATAAGGAGAACCTGCCTGTCCTTTTGTGATGGCAGGATTATTATGCTCGGCTGTAGCGTGACGAATAATTCCGGTGTACCAGATGTGCGTAGCACCCAAATCAGCAATAGAACGAAGTGCTCGCTCGTTGATGTCCACTAACTTGCCACAACCATTCTCCGTCTTTGTGCCGTTATGCTTACGCGTCTCGTTGAAATTGGCAAATAAACGGGGAATGATTTGGTAAATAATCGGTTTCATAGGTATTTAAATCAATGCTTGGGTGTCAGTAGCAATCATCAATTCCTCATCGGTCGGGATTAGAACAACTGTTACTTTGCTACCTTTCTTGCTGATAATTCTTTCTTTGCCGCGAACTTTATTCGCCTCTTCGTCTAACTCGATGCCCAGGAAACTTAAGCCTTTCATTACTTCTGCACGGATGTACGGATCGTTCTCTCCGATACCGGCGGTAAACACCAGAATGTCAATGCCGTTCATTGCAGCAGCGTATGCACCGATGTATTTCTTTACGCGGTAGATAAACATCTTGCGTGCTAAATCAGCACGTTTGTTGCCTTCGTTGATGGCAGCCTCGATGTCACGGCAATCGCTGGAGATGCCGCTTACACCTAACAGACCCGATTTCTTATTCACCAGATTGTTGAATTCAGCGGTACTCAGGTGCTCCTTATCCATGATAAACGTAGCTGCACCCAGATCTAAATCTCCCGAACGAGTTCCCATTACGAGACCTTCAACCGGTGTCAGACCCATTGAGGTGTCCACGCTCTTACCATCCATAACTGCCGTGCAACTTCCACCGCCACCGATATGTGCGGTTACAATCTTCTTGCCTTTCGGGTCAACACCTAAGAATTCGCATACACGTGCGCTTACGTAACGATGGCTCGTTCCGTGAAAACCGTAACGACGGATGGCGTATTTTTCGTATAACTCATAAGGAAGTGCGTACATGTACGCGTAATCCGGCATGGTCTGATGGAAAGCGGTGTCGAAAACAGCCACTTGCGGCACGCCGGGCAAAATTTTCTCGATAGCATCAATACCTTTCAAGTTAGCAGGGTTGTGCAGCGGAGCCAAGTCGATACATTCAACGATTTGTTTTTTAACCTCAGGGGTAATCAAGACAGACTTGTTGAACTTCTCTCCTCCATGCACTACGCGGTGGCCAACAGCATTAATCTCTTTCAAATCTTTGATACAACCGATCTTCGGATCTACCAGTTTCTCAAGAATGAGTTCGATACCTACAGTATGCTCCGGCATCGATTTCTCAAATTTAATTTTCTCGCCGTTTGGCAACTTAACTAACAGGAATGAATCGGGTAAACCGATTTTTTCCACTCCGCCTTGTGCCAACACTTGTTTGCTCTCCATCTCAAAGAGCTTATATTTAATACTGCTACTTCCGCAGTTCAATACTAATATCTTCATAAATGTCTAAATGCTTAAATGATTCAATAAATGACCAAATGATAAATGACCAAATGGTAAATTATTTGATTGCTTGATTAGCGGTAATGATAACCATTTGTACAATATCCTGTACTTTGCATCCACGACTCAGATCGTTTACCGGAGCGGCTATTCCTTGCAAAATAGGACCTACAGCATCCGCACCGCTGAAACGTTCTACCAACTTGTAACCGATGTTTCCTGCTTGCAAATCCGGGAATACCAGTACGTTTGCTTTTCCTGCTACTTTGCTACCCGGTGCTTTTGTTGCAGCCACGCTCTCGATAAGTGCTGCATCTGCCTGTAACTCGCCGTCTAATGCTAATTCAGGAGCCATCTCGTGCGCCAATTTGGTTGCTTCGGCTACCTTGTCTACCAACTCATGCTTTGCACTACCTTTGGTACTGAAAGAAAGCATGGCTACTCTTGGCTCAAATCCACCAAGGCTACGTGCGGTCTCAGCTGTCGAAATAGCGATTTCTGCTAACTGTTTTGCATCAGGATTCGGGTTGACTGCGCAATCGGCGAACAGCAGGAAACCGTTCTCGCCCAAGTGCTTGGCAGGCGTGAACATCAGGAATGCGCCACTTACGATAGAGCAACCCGGACGAGTCTTCAGTATCTGGAATGCAGGACGAATAGTGTCAGCTGTGGTGCCACGAGCACCTGCTAACTCGCCATCTGCGTCACCGGCCTTGATCATCAAGCAACCGAGATATAATGGGTCTTGAGCTTTCTTGGCAGCCTCTTCTTCCGTCATGCCTTTGGACTTGCGCAATTCGAATAACAAGTTGGCATATTCCGGCATTTTTTTATCATTAATCGGATCGATGATTTTTGCCTCTTTGATGAATTCATAACCCTTCTCAGCTGCCATCTGGCGAATTTTTTCAGGGTTGCCAATCAAAATCAGTTGCGCAATTTTGTCTCTTAACAAAATGTTCGCAGCCTCCAATGTGCGAGGTTCATCGCCTTCCGGCAATACAATGCGCTGCGGGTTGGCTTTCGCACGCGCAATCATTTGTTCTAAAATCTCCATGGTTTGTGTATATATTTGTTGTTAATTTTTCTATTCTTGATCGTGGTTAACTCGTGGTTTTATCGTACTTATTTCGTAGTTATCATATACCAATATACGCGGTTTCCCCATTTCTTGATTTTCGCCACAAAGATACAACAAAATTTGCACATATGCAAATATTTGAATCTTTTTCTGCAATATTAGTGAATTATTCTACTAAAATGCACTTTCGTATGCATAAAGATGCATGTAAACTATGTTTTTACAGCGGGAACTATATAAAAGATAGTGTTAAAAAGTCCAAAATGACATTTTTTTGTAAAAAAATTTGGTAATATCAAAAAAAAGCAGTACCTTTGCACCTTGAATTGTGGTCTTCCGAACGAGGCACATTTTTAATGGGTATTTTTTGATAAAAAATAGCATAAAATTTAATATCGAATAACCAATCTGTCTTCTGGCTATGAAGAAAAGCATAATTACACTTTCGTTACTCTGTTTTGCTATGGTGGCCTTGGCTCAAAATTCGCAGCAGAAAGTTAAAGGTGCTCACCCATACAAATTGTCTGAGAACGAAAATGTTGCCCAAGAATTCGCACACTGGTCTCTTACTCCGCATATAGGTTTTAACTATTTCGATGGTGACTTTGCGTATGAAAAGAAGCATTCCATCGGTCTTCCCAGTGCCGGTTTGGATATCGAATACGCTTTCAATCCGGTGTGGGGATTAGGTCTGGCTTATATGTTTGACAGATACAACGTGATTGGCAAGCCAGGAGCAACCAATGCCGATACACTGCTTAACGGATATATGCATAAGGCAGGTTTGTTTGTCTCGATGGACTTCATGGGTCTCTTCTATCCGAAAGCAAAAAAGAAGATTTGTTCGATTCAAGCGATTATCGGAGGTGGATATGCGTGGTATAAGAGTACTATCATGTACCATGATGATTATGTGGCAGGCGGAGATGCAACTCATAAAAAAGGACATACATCTCAGTATATCAACGCCGATGGAGTTGTAGGACCGGATTATATGACTAAGTATAACGGGCAACTCTATCTGCAAGCCGGTTTGAATGTAGATTTCAATCTCAACCGTACTTTGGCTTTAGGTATTCGTGGAGCGTATAGTTATTTTATCAATGACTATATTGATGGTCGTGGTTATGCCGGAGAGCAAGCAGTGGCATCCAAGAATAATGATGGTATAGTGGATGTAACGCTCAATATGCGATTCAAACTGGAGGCAGTTTCCAAGACGCACGTACGTAACGTCGTAACAATGTATCCGAATGATGATTTGGCGCGTCAACCACAGTGTGTTCATGATACAGTTATCATCAAACACGATTCGATTATAGTACGCGAGACCAATACGCTCCGTGAGACAACTAAGGAGAACGATCTTAATAACTACTACGTATATTTCGAGCAGGGCAAGGAGGTCATCAGGGAGGATGGATTGATTACAATCCAGCAAGTGGCTGACCGCTTGGCTGAGGATCCCGAACTCTACGCAGTCGTAACGGGCTATTGCGACAATACAGGCTCCAAGAAACTCAATTACGAACTGGGAGACAAACGCGCAGCGAATGTCATCGAGGAGTTGCGGGAAGAACATGGCATAACGGATGACCATATGTACTCCACTGGTCTTGGCAAACTCGTAGGACGTCGCAGCAAGGCGGCATATGGACCGAACAGACGTGCTGTCATCCGTCTCGTGGATAAAGCCACCTTTGAGCGTATGAAGGCTGACTTGGAGGACAAGAAAGCGCATCGTGACCTTGAGGAACCTAAAGTAGTCGAGCAGACGCAGCAAGAGCAGGTCAAGACAGTGCCGCTCTCCGAGAGTGCAAGACAAGAGAAAGTGAACCAATATGCCAAACGTCTCCACGAGGGGATTGTGGCAGAGAAGTCCACTACGCTCTCCAAACTGGCAAGAAAGTATTACAACAACACCTATTGCTGGGTATATATATACATCGCCAATAAGGATCGTATCTCCAATCCTAATACGATTACTCCGGGTACTGCACTCATCATTCCGGAGCTGACACAAGAGGAGATGAAGATTACGAAAGACCAAAGCCTCGTCCTCTACAATAGTGTAAGACAAGGTAAATAATCCCAATAGGGAAAGGGTCCCATAGCTCAGTTGGTTAGTAGCACCTGACTCATAATCAGGGGGTCCTTGGTTCAAGCCCAAGTGGGACCACAACAGGAGGATAGTCCCGTGACTACCCTCCTGTTGTATTCAAAACGATGACGGGAAGACGTGTATTCATATTCTTTCTACTTTGCTCTCTTTTCTTAGGGAGCATGGATATGTATGCGTTAACACCGGCTCAGAAACGCGCCAAAGCTAAGGCAAAATTAGAGAAGAAGAAAGAGGCGCAACGCAAGAAAGCCAAACGCAAACGTATAAAAGAAGGAAAACTTTTACTCTACGTCTATTCTTATAATCTCCAGACGGGAGAACCTTTGCCGGCTACGCATATCCAGGTTCAGGATGTAAATGCTCGTCCGAACAAGAAACCGAAAATCAACAAACCGACGGATACTAAAAAAGCTCGTCTGTCCAGAACGCTTCCGGAAGGCAAATACTGGGCATATGCTGCTAAAACGGGATTCTTTGCTTCCGATACTATCTTTTTCACCCATCGCGAGGATGAAGACACATTGACTGTTTCTCTTTATCCGGAGACGCGATTGGTGCTGACAGTCACAGATTCGCTTACTTCACGTCCTGTAACAGCCAATCTGATTGTGCGTGACCCGGATCAATATAAAGTGCTGCAGACTACCTCTGATTCGTTGCACGCCCGCATAGCAGTCTTATTGGATGACCGAGTGCCGTTCTACACGATAGAAGCAACGGCCGTGGATTATTTTACGTTCCGCGACACTATTTTCAATCCGCACGACTACACGGGTATTCGTATGTCGCCGAAGGAGATCAAGTCTTTCGTCCTGCATAATATGTATTTTGCTACAGGCAAGACGTGGATATTGGATTCTTCGGAACCCGCGTTGATTGAACTCTATAATCTTTTGTCAGCACGTCCCCAGCAGCGAATTCGAATTGTAGGACATACAGACAATATTGGTTCCGACCGTTCGAACCAGATTCTCTCTGAAGGTCGTTGCCAGGAAGTGAGAGAGTCCATGATTGAGCGCGGAATTCAAGCAGACAGAATAGAGATTGAGGGACGCGGAGAAAAAGACCCTATCGTCCCTAATGATTCGGAAGAACACCGTCAGATGAATAGGCGCGTCGAAATCGTTCTGCTGTAATTTTACTTAGCGAAAACGATATATTTCAGTACGGCTTTTATGCTTTGCGATTTAACGCGCACGGTGTAACAGCCACTCACTCCTTGTGCTTGCAGCAGATGAACGGGTTCTCCGGTAATAGTATAAGAACCTAACATATGTCCGGCAGCGCTGTAAATCTGAATTGATGTCTCTTCGTCCGGATTCAGCCCTACGAGTTGCATCCATTCATCTGCATTAACGGCATTTGGCCATAAGGCGACCTCCGGAGAAGGTTCTGTGTCGAAGAGAGCAATATACTCTGCGTCGCCGGTTACTTCTATTTTGCGCGAAGCGTCGGAAGAACCATCATTCCATCCTACAAAACGATAGCCCGACAAGGGCGTAGCGGTTATCTCCAACCACTCGCCGCACTCGTACTCATCGCTCTTCAGCCAGCCTGCGGGACCGGCACTGACACCAATCCCGAGGCTGAGGAAGAATAGTATGTTTAGATAACGTTTCACAACAATACTCGGTCTGTATAGAAACGATTTATAACTGCTCTACGCTTACCGTACCCATTGTCTCGTTGTCTGACTCTACGGTAATGGTATAGGTTATCTTCTCAAAGATAGCCGTGTATGTGGCATCACCGGTAATGGTAACGGTGCGGCTTGCATTGGTGTCGCCGTCACTCCAGCGAACGAAGCGGTAGCACTCTGCCGGAGTAGCGGAGATATTAACAGCAGTGCCATATATACCGGAAGCGGTTCCGCTGGCCGGTGTTACGCTACCTGTGCCGGCGGTCTGGACGCCCACGGTAATGGTGTAGGTGAGACTGGTGCTGGAGAATTGTGCTACATAAACAGCTTCTCCGTCTACTGCGTTAATACCGTTTACAGAAGCGCCTTCCTTACGCCAGCCTGCAAAACTGTATTCCACGCCGGCCTCTGTCGGACGGGTTGGCGTCGAGCCGCTGTAGGTTGGAGTAGTACCATACTCGAAATCATTAGAATACAGGATTGTGCCATCGTAGTTCTTAAAGGTAATGGTGTACGAGCGCAGGCTCTGTGCGAATTGCGCTACATAATCCTGGTTCTGTGTGGCGGCAGAGATGGTAGGATTCCAACCGTCAAAGGTGTAGTCGTACTGCGCATCAGATGCCTTGGTAGGAGTGGTGCCTGTGTACGAAGGGATAACGCCGTGGTTTACGGTACTTGTCTGCAGCACTTCGCTTCCGTTCATAAAACGGATGGTGTACTGATTGATGGCGAAATACGCTGTGTAGGTCACGTCTGCTGCTTCTACCGTGCGAGGATTGGTGGTGTTGTTGTCATTCCAACGTACGAAATGATAGCCGGTCTTAGGCGTGGCAGTAATCTGTACTGAAGTACCGCAATCTACTGTTAGCGACTCAGCAAAAACCATTGTGGTAGCGGCTATTGTAGCCAAAACCAGAGAGAAAAACTTTTTCATGGTTGTCGTTTTTTTTAATGAATAATTAATGTGTATTTTGTTATTTGTTTTCTTTGTCTTTCGACCAAAGTGTTTGTTTATGGTGCATCACTTATGCTTACCGTACCCTTCTGGGTGTCTTCGCTCACTACTGTTACGGTAAATGTTGTACTGGTAGTATAATAGGTGGTATAGCTTGTCTCTTCCATCTGTTTGTACAGATAAATGGGATTGCCGGCTGTGTTATATAGCCTGAACCGGCTGTTGTTTCCTTGATAACTAATCCGATAACCGGTATAGGTGTTGGAAGTGAAAGTCCATTCGCTGTTGGCTATGGAGGCGGCAAAGGATGTACCTGCCGTACCGGTTGTCAGGTTAAGATAATTGGTAGTTCCGTATCTGTATGCATACGCATATTGGGCCGCGTTGGCATTGTAGAAAGTAACATTAGAGCCACTAACTGTCACTTGCCAAATCAGATTAGCTGCAGGATTACTGATGATGTTCGAACTAGGCGTCACTGCTGTTTGGGCTAAGTAGTACGTGTTGGTCGTTACTGCGCGCATAGCATAATAATTATAGTTGTAATAACCTACTACCAGATAATTACCGTTTGTCAATTCGGCAGCGGTAGTGATTCGCTCGTAGTTGTTCGTTAGCACGGTTGTGGCGTTGCCCTGCTTGCTATAGACCGCATGATAGGTGGTGTTTCCGGAAGGAATAGTGCCGTCGAAATCAATAATAGGACTGCTTGTAGTGTTGTCATACTCATGGCTGCTCCAACCTACGAAGGTAAAACCATCGCACGCTGTAGGCGTCCCTACACTGATACTCTGTCCTTCATAGCCGGTTTTAGTGCTATAGGTGTCCTCGCCGTTCTTGAAGGTAGCGGTGTAACTCGCCAACTGTTCCCAGTAAGGATATAGCGTGATAGCAGAGTTGGCTGTGTACGAAGCGCCTAAGTCGTAGGTTTTAGTGGTGCCGTAGGTGCTGGTAGACCAGCCTGTCTGCACATAACCGGTACGAGTGAACATTGCCGTTGCCGGCAGCGTTAGTGCCACTCCGTATAACTTGGTGTCAGACGAGTTAGTACCCGTGCCATATGAACCTTTGTTATAGCTGATGGTGTAGGTATTACGCGTGTAGTATATAGACACTACCGTCGATCCATCAGCAGCAATAGTCTGCTGGCTGAACGACTGAGCTGTGAATCCGGTATAGCTCTTAGCTGTCGCAGCTGTAGTACCGCCGGTTGTTCCACTTTTGCTCTCTGTCTCCGTTGGAGTGGCGGGATAGGTTGAGCCGTCGGTGTTCTGCTGGTAGTGCTTTACGGTGTAGGACGCAGTACCGGCGATAAAGACCGCAGTATATGTCACGTCCTCATCCGGCATCGTGACGCTATATGACGCGTTGGTGCTGACGGACGAGCCATTGAGAGACCAGTAAGAGAAAGTATAACCGGTGTTTGCGGTGGCAGTGATAGTATGTGATGTACCGCAATTATAAGTACCTCCTCCGCTTACGGAACCATAAGTTGTAGGACTCGCAGCAACAGTCAGAGTGTGCGAGTTGATAGAGAACTGCGCGTAGTAGGTCACATTACCTGTAGGTACGGTAGTGGAGGTTATCTTTGTTCCGCTTGATGCTGCTGTGTACCAACCATTGAAAGTGTAGCAGTCTTTCGTGGCGGTAGGTAGTGTACCGATAGCATTACCGGCGGTAACAGTAGAGGTGGCGGTAGAACAAGAACCTCCGTTGGTTGTTGCGTTCCACGTGACGGTATAGGAGGATGCTGCGGCGCATTCAGAGTAGTAGATAGTGCTTCCTGATGTGGTAGAAGTAAACGCAACATCATCAATCGTCAAGGAGTAGTTGCCAGAGGAGGGGGCAGTTCCTCCATTACCTACACCAATGCGGATGTAATAGTTTGTGCCGGATGTTCCATTTACATTGTATGTGTATGATTTCGATCCGGTAGTCATTGTTACGTTGGTCGCTAATGCCGTCCATGCAGATTGGTTGGTAGAGTACCAAACGGACATCTTGAGGTTTGTATTGCTTACTTTTGCGTTAAATGTGATGGATTGCAGACCTTGGATGGCAGTTGTTGTTTGAGCGTAGCCATAAGATGTGGTGGCACTCGAATACCATCTCATTTGAGCAGAATTATTCCCTGTAATTTTGCTATTGGTAGAAACAGTTCCGTAGTATATAGTCCAAGCAAGTCCGGCATTACTGTTTTCAGCTGTATATGTCTGCGTGCTATTATAAGTGGTACTTGCAGTTTGCGATTCGAATGTCTCAGTAACGGTAGAACTGCTGCTGCCGCTGCCGCTCGTGGCGGAATAAACTGCGTAGAACGTAGTGTTGGAGGTGATAGCGGGCGAGTTGGCTGCAGTGGTAAACAGGTCTGTCGGTTTTGTGGTTGTACCCGTAGAACCGCAGTTCGTTGTGCTCCAGCCTACGAACGTATAACTTGAGCAGGCGCTCGGAGCAGAAGGAGTGGCAGGCAGTGTTGTCACCTTGTTGCCTTCGACTACGGATGTCGTAGGACTGCCGGTGGTATATGTACTGCCGTTCACTTTCCATGTCACGGTATAACTCGTCGGAGTCTTGGTAGTAAACGATGCCTGTGAACCGTAGCCGGTACCATAACCATTGGTGGCGTATGGGCGGACATAATATGTCGTGCTGGCGGATAAACCGGTCAGCGTGGTAGAGAATGCAGTGCTTGTGGATGTATAGGATGTACCTACTTGTACAGCCGTGCCGCTTGTCAGCGTCGGGTTGCTGGTTGTGCCATATACAAATCCGTATGCAGTAACGCTACAACCTGAAGAACCCAGAGATGTGATACCGCTAGAGCATGCAATGGTTGCACCTGTGGTAGTGACATTGCTTGTAGAAGCCGCACCTAATGTGGGCGCAGAGGAACAAGACGAGGAACCACTACATTGGGTTACATAGGCGGAATAAGTAGCACCTCCAGAGATGGTTACGCTCAATGTGGTCATACGTACTTGAGCGGTTGAACTGATTGATACAGATGATGCACTTCCTGTCCATGTACCGGTAGATCCACTATAACTATAGGATCCTACATCAGCAGAAGCATTTCCCGGACCATATTTGGTAGTGCCACTAGCGGTACATGTGAATTGTATCTGCGTGATATTTCCACTGGAGCAACTAAATGTTCCAGAAGTATTTGCATATATCTGGTAATAACTAGCATTGTTCATTGTACTCATCGTACATGTGACTCCAGACTTAGTAACAGAAGTAGCACCGGTATCTGCGCCTGGTGTAAATGTTATAGTGGAACTACTTTCTCCTCCGCTGCTGCTGGTGGCGAAGACGGCATAGAAAGTGGTATTGGCGCTGATGGACGGTGCGCCCGAAGCGTCAGTGAAGAGAACTGACGGAGCCGTATTGGTAGCAGTACTGCCGATATTGGTGGTGCTCCAGCCTACGAATACTTTGTCCGAGCATGCACTTGGTGCGGAGGGTGCGGACGGAACGGAACCAACCGAACTGCCGCTACTTGTAGTAGTGCTGCTCGTTGTGCCATTCACTTTCCATGTCAGCGTGTAGTTCGTAGTGCTTGAACCACCGCCGGAAGAGCACCCGTCGCTGCTACCAGGAGTGAAACTGCTCTCGAAAGAACCGATGGAAGTGGAAGTGCTGAAAGTCTCTCCTGTATGCTCGCCCCATAGGTATTCTGCCAGACAAGGATAGTCAATAAACGGATTGCGGTTGCCTTGTACAGTCTGCATGGCATTGTTGCGGTCGATTTCTTTTTGCGACACAGGGTCCTGCCGGTGCCATTTCATCAGTAGGGCTACCGAATATGCAGTCAGACCGTAATAACCGGCCTTTGTGTAGGTGGTGCTGAAATGATATTTGCCGTAGGAGCCGTCTTGGGTGAAATTGGTGTTGTAATACCGGACGCGCATATACATATACATTCGCGCAAAATCGCCTTTGTAGTCGTCTGCCGGTTCAAAGACGGTGCTTGCACAGGTCTGCGTAGTAGAGCCCGAGGTGTTGACAATTGTATTGGATGCAGATACACTTTTCGCCGTTCCTAATTTGCTGCCACCGTATGAATAGGAAGCAGAGTTGACTTCTCCAAAAGGATAATTGCTTCGCTTGTTGTTGACATATCCATCAGTGGGGACAATGTGACCTAAGTCATAATACATCGGAGTGGCTTCGTTGAACCAGGATTTCGGCAAAGAGTGTTCGCGGTTGTAGCAATCGCATTCGTTGCTATAGTTGCCGCATTGGTCAGTGGAGTACGTAAAAACACATGTACTATACATATCCCATATCTTGCCTGCGTTAGCATGACCGGTTGGATAGACATCGGTTGTCTTGTAGGCAGTCCAAAGACCAGCATATGACATTCCCGATGGTCCTGAAGAAGTGATAGAGTATAGGGCATCGCGGAGACTGGCATCTGATTTGCCGTTAGCGGAAGAATAATAACTGGCATCCACTCCCCACACAGAGAGGGTATAGATGCCGCAAATCAGAACGAGAAGGAGTCCTCGTCTGTGTTTGCCCGCGAATATGTCATTTACTCTTTTCACGATCAATCATATTATAAACTCTGCACACCCGTAGTGCCTTGTGCCTCATTGCTGCTCTCCGCTGTCACTGTACATTGGCAAGTGGTAGAGGTGGTGTAATAAGTGGTGCCGGTCAGTTCGGATTGTTGTTTGTATAGATAGATAGGATTTGTGCCGGTAGCTTTCTTGATAGTGTAGTCGTTATAGGAACCGTCATATTGCACATAATATGAGGTGGCATTTCCTTGTAATGTCCATGCACCGTCCGAGACGGACATAGTGAAGCCTGTGTCTGAATTTGTATCTGTCAAGCCGATGTTCCGATAATTGCCGCTAATGTAAGTGTAGAGGTATTTTGCTGCCGCCTCATTGTAGAACGTGGCGGTTGTACCATTCATCGTTACTGCCCAAACCAAAGAGTTGTCAGGGTTACTGATGACGTTGTTTGCATCCGGACTGACAGTTGCAGTGGCAATATAGTAGTTGCTTTGTATGGCATTCTTCATGGCATAATACCCGCTGTTGTAATATCCGGCTACGATGTAATTGCCGTCTGTCAGTTCGTTGAGCGTGGTGATGCGTTTGTAGTTATTGGTCAGCACATACGTGCCATCGCCCTCGTTGCGGCTGAAGACGGCGTGGTAGGTTGTGGCTGTGGCGGGAACGGTGCCGTCAAAATCGATAACAGGAGTCGTTGTGTTGGTAGCGCCATACTCATGTGTGCTCCAGCCGACGAATGTATATCCTTCGCACGCAGCGGGTGTGTCTATGCTGATGACTTGTCCGCTGTAGCCGCTTTGGGTGGCGAAGACAGCAGCACCGTTCATGAAAGTAATAGTAAGTGTCGGTTTGGGAGTCCATTGGGCATAGAGTGTCTTGTCCGCATCGGTGTTGATGATGTCTCCGTCTTCATATACCACGTTTCCGTTGGTGCTCTCCGCCCACCCGGCGAAGTCGTATCCCTCACGCGTGTAGGTGTTCGTATTCAAGGCGGTGGAGGTGCTGACCGGCACCGACTGGTTGGGCATCGTGCCCGTGCCGCCGTTAGGCATGAAGGTAATCGTCACTTGCGGACTGCAGCTGCAGCCGTCGCTGCTGCCGGCTATAAAACCGTCCTCGAATGAACCGAGCACTTCGCTTATCTTGAATGTCTGGTCTTTTTTGTTGCCCCAGAGGTATTCCGCCAGACAGGGATAATCGACAAACGGGTTGCGGTTGCCCTGCACTGCTTCCGCGGCATTATTACGGTCAATCTCCTTCTGGCTCACAGGGTCCTGCCGATGCCATTTCATCAGCAGCGCCAATCCGTAGGCAGTCAGTCCGTAGTTTCCTGCAGAGGTGATACTGTCATTGAAAGTGACGGCGCCGTACCCGGCCGCATCCTGTGTGAAACTATAGGTGGAGGTGTTGTATGCGTTCCATGTCACAACCATGTACATGTACGCGCGCGCCAAGTCTCCTTTGTATTCATCCGCCGGCTCGAATACCGTTCCTGTGAAACCGGAAGGCCAGGTGCAGGTTCCTTTCTTGCTGCCATTAGGCGACGTGTATTCAGGAGATGCCACTTCTCCGTAAGGGTTGTTGCTCCGCTTGGTGTTCACATTCACATCGGTAGGGTAGATATGATGTATATCCACTCCGGGTCCGCGATAGGAGGTGGTGAGGTCTGAACTACTGTTACCGAACCAACTCTTGGGCAGCGAGTGTTCACGGTTGTAGCCGCAACCGGAAGTTGTGCCACAAACCGTGCCGCAGCTGCTACCTTGGTTGGTGCGAGGTTCAAAACTCGTACATCCGGCATAAATCTCCCAAATCATTCCCGCATAAGGGGAAGTGGAGGGATAGACGTCTGTTGTTTCATAAGCGCTCCATACGCACGGAGAGCAAGAGCCGGAACCGTATTGCACTCCGCTGTATTTGCCGTGCGATATGGCAGTAATAGCACTCACGAGAGTTGTGCCGCTTTTGTTGTTCAGAGTGGAGTAGTATGCAGTATTGACAGCCCGTGCGGGCAGTAAAGAGGTGATAATCAGAAAGACGGCGATGAAGAAAAAGCGTCTTTTTGTAAATATGTGTTTTTCGGTATTCAAGTTGTGTGCTTTTGGTTTCTTACGCGCGTGCGCGTGTTCATTAATGAACCTGCGCGCGCGGGGAAAAAGCGTGCAAAGGTAAAAAAAAATCCGCAATCCGCCAAAGGGTTGAGACAAAATGCTAATTTTTTACGAAAAATAGTTTCTCCTTTTTTACAGCTGATTCACTCATCCGCTAATCTTTATCAAGCGGTAATTCGTCTTGCGGAGTGATATGGTCGATAGCTTTTTGGTTGCTGATAACCGAATGTCCTAATCGTTGCTCAATATCTGCACGGGCATTGCGTGCTACTTCTGCGCCATCTTTGGCTACGTGTGCTGTTTCAATAATACCTTCAGGATTGCGCTCTTTGCTGAGGTCTGTAGCAGTTTGTTCTGCTAACGCATTGAGCAGCAGTTCCATATTAGTCATATTATCGCGCAAGTTTTGGTCGGTTAGTCCTTTGTGTTGCTTGTATTCGCGTGTAGTCAATCCGCTCCAAACTTTACTCATTAGGTCTGTCAATCGTGCAAAGTCACTATCCTCCGTTACTCCGCTTCGTTTCCATTCGTCTGTTAGACCTTTTCGTATTTCTATTGTCTTGACGCGCTGATTAATCCAGTTCTCGGAATATCCCAATCGGCGATAATCTTTGATGGCTTGCTCGATGCTTTTTTCCGGATCATGTAATTGTTGTAACCTTTCTGCACCTACTTGCGCCAGCCATTGTTTGAAGGGCTCTGCTTTCTTGCTTGGAATAGATTGTATGATGCGCAATAATTGTTCGGGATCGGCTACATCGGTAAGATATTTTTTGCCGTCAGCGGCCTGTAATTTCAGTTGTACGATTTTTTCGTACACCTCACTTCCCTCCGCCGCTAGTTTGCGTTTAAGGTCACTCCAGTAGCGGCGCGGAATATTACTATCTGTTAACACTTGGATTACATCCACAATAGAGAAGAAGTACTTTTCCTTCTCGTCATCCCATACGATGCGGATTTTTAATCCCTCGAATAACTTTATCGTTTCTTCTTGCGCCATTTCTATTCACGAACTTACTAACTCGTTCTCTTGTTAGGCGTGCTTGCGTTTTTTGCAGATAAGGAATCCGCAATACGCAAGAGCCATGAGTGCTAACGGCCAGAGAACATCTCCAAGAGGTTCAGGAACAGGGTCTCCAGGATCACCAGGGAATTTTCTTGGTCCTGCAGGTGCGCTAACAGCAGTAACGGTTGTAGTTCCACCGCCATTAGTAGCTGCAGAGGAATACTGGCTGCCTGAAGTCATCAGTCCTTCAGCAGCATTTCCTCCGCTCCACGAAGTGCCATTGACAGTTTTCGGGCCTTGTGTGCTGCTGGTTTGGAAAATAGTCATAGTAGCACTACCATTGGTGGCAGGGTTATTCTTGAACTCCATGGAAGGAGCAGGAGCTACAGTAGCTGTCTGTTTGTTTAACAAGGAAGAGGTAGTACGGAATCCGACCAATGCTTCTTGTTTTGGCGAAGAAGTATATTGTCCCGGGCGGACCGGTTTGGACGATTCGTGTTTTTTCTCTGTGTACTTTTGGGCGTTAGCATTAAGAGTAGGGACTCCTTGTTTCTGCTTTTGTTGCGCCATCGCCTGAGGCGTGGCGCTTAATAAGGAGACAGCTATTAATCCGATAAATATCTTATGTGTTAAATTCATTTTCTCAGTCCTCCTTATTTAACGATGGCACGAAGTGTTTGTTGTCCGTTAGCGGTGTTGACGCGTACGAAGTAAACGCCTGTAGCGGGAACGACAGTTCTCCAGATAGCGCCACCTCCGTTTGCTTGGTCGGAGCGAATCAGTTTGCCACTCATATCGTAAACAAAGATATCTGCTGCGTCATTCAATCCACTTAAGACAAGCGTCTTGTCGAAGGTTGTAATAGCTACATTCGCAAGAGTCGGGTTCTCAACAGCTGTTGGAACTTTATTACGCTCAACGGTTACGAAGAGACGGAAGCGTTCGGTATTATTACCTTTGTTGGCTGTGAATGTATAATTATCAGTCAGCAAGTTGTAATAACTATTGGTTGTAGCATCGAACAACTGAACATCTTTTACTTCATCAATACCATACTTTCCGTTCAATGAGATAGTATATTGTCCGTTGTATGCGGCATAGAAGTTAACCGGAACACCGGTAACAGCCGCGGACTCATCAGGCAGGGCGTTGAATGCCATTTCTCCTTCGTTATTGCGTGTTGCGATAATCGGGTTGGTGTAGTTGGTATATCTATCACCACGCCATTTGATACCATCGTCCATCATATCAAAGTCATCTGTGAATTGATTAGAGATGAGAAGTGTTGTTTCATCTAACTCTTGCTTATCGTTAATCAAATCTACAGCAACCAAGATAGGTTCATCGTCATTGATTTCAGCAGGTGCGCGACGAACTATGTTTGCTTTCTGTACGTTAGCACTTGTGAACTCAACGCCTCTGTCAGTGTTTGGATCGTCACCACCATCTTTGCTTGCTGCTGTTCCAATCTGTACAAAGTAAGCGAAGAAAGGATCGAGGGGTTGACCATCAATGGCAACGGTTCGGTAGTTGTTAGAACCGCCATCTACCGGCACATATACAAAGCGGATATTCTTTGCTCCTTCTGTGTTGATAACGTATTTACCTTCTGCATCCAATTCCAATGTTCCTTGGCGCAACGGAGCGTTTGAGAAATTGCTTTGATAGGTATTCAAGAATGGGTTACCAACCAAGTTCCAACCTTTATGATTTGGTCGCAATTCTTCATCAGTTTTGTCTCCTCCCCATGCATGAACAGTAACAGCAGTGGACGTTTTAGTCAAATCAGGATCAGCCATTGGGAATCGCAGTTCAGCGTATGTGTGCTCAGAGTGCGGTTCTACTGCCACGATGTATCCTTGTCCGGCAAGCAATGTGGCCCCTGTGAACTGTTTCCAGTGAGCGGAACCATTGTAAACGGCAGTCGCAGATGATGCACGTTCAGCGCCATCGTAGTATTTGATGAGGTAGTCAGTTCCGTGTACTGCAGGATCGCCATTGCGGAATGTAATATCAGCGATATTGCAATCGTACGGTAATGTAAAGAAGTACCAACGAGTGCCAGGGATACGCTTATCGTGAAGAATAGTGGTGTTGTATCTTGAAAGCGTTCCTTGTATATCGGCGGTAGAAACGGCATCTTCTTTCGAACGCATAATCAGTTGGTTGACTGTGAAGGTCTGTCCGTTTGGAATCCACAGGTTTCCGCCGGCATAGACCTCAATGTCACGTACTGCGTTTACATCGCCTGTCACTTTCTTGAGTGTAGCACCGTTCATAATGACGACATCGCAAGTGGAACATACATTGGCTGCGTCATCGAATCCGGTAAAGATAGTGTTGGTTGTCTGTACTGTTCCGCTCTTAACCATAATCGGCACTTTGTAGTCCACTTGTGCCAATACATTATCTTCAGCGTCTGCCACCTGAATACGCAGTGTATTACACGAGTGGGAAGCCAAGTTGTCTACGGTCACTGCCATTGTTCCGTCACCCACTTCTGTGAACTCAATTTCGCTGGAGGATACTTCCACCCATTCGGTGTAGTAGTTGGCGAAATCGTACTGACCTACCTCAGAGAATAACTCACCGGAGTAACAGATCGCCGCCGAACCACCGCCGACCGGCTCACCGTGCCACTCGCTACCAAGCGTAGCGAAGCGCGTAGTGTTGCTGGCTACTGCATTAGCACCGGACTTGACATTTTTGTTACGCAGCAGATAGTAGCGGTTCGCACTCAGCGGTATGGTTACCTCTGCATCAGTAGACAAAGCCCACCAGCCACCTGGGGAATCGTTCAGTTTTGTGTTAGCTGTTCCATTGATAGTATAAGTCTCAGTGTCATTACTGCTACCGGAAGTGTTGGTAACTACTTTTATTTTTCCGTTCTCAGTATCAGAAGCAGAGGTAATACTTGGCTTTGCATTGTTGGTGTCATATGTGGGGAGCTTAGGTGCGGCAGAGGTTCCGGCTCCAAAGATGTCAATAGCTTCCCAAGTGCCGCTGTTGTTGCGCTCCAATATAAGGGCATCGTCTCCATTGAAATTAAATTGATTATTGCCATCTGCATCCACAGTGTTGTAGTTTTTGTAGTCTCCTAAGCAATACCAGTTGGGCACATCACCTTTCTCTAAGTCGTCGATGTCGTATGTCACATCATTGATGGTCATGGATACGCACTCGCGCAGGTCTTCATTATTTGTCCATGAGTTCTCTCCATATGTACCATAGTTGTTCGACCAGAAGATGATTTCTGTAAGCGGTGGCAGCATAAAGCTTGGGAAGTCTTCCCCTAATTTGGAGACGTTAGCCAACTCCACATAGCCTAGGCTGCCGGTTGAGTTATACCATCCGTCATCTGCATTTTTCGATTGACGCACGCGCAATTTGGTCAAATCAATATATGTGTTCGTTCCGTTATAGAGACCAAACAACTTCATGTTACTGGCTGCCTCGTAGTATTTGGAGAAGAAGATGTCCTCTGCCAGTTCACCGGACAATTTAGTCTGCGCCTCGTTAATTATAACGTTGGAAACACCCTCAAGATCGTGCTCAATGATAATCTTGTCATCGGAGGTTACTTCAACCACTTCTACTGTCGGTGGCGTGACGGTCAGCGTGTAACTAATGCTAACTGCGCAGACATTATCGTCATCGCTGCTGGTTGCTCCGTAATCTACAGGCTGAGTCAGAGAAATGACCGTCTCGCCGACACCCACTATGGTCACTTCTCCTGAACTAGTTACAGTAGCCACAGCGGTGTTGCTACTATTCCATGTCTTGGTAGATGAATTGGTGTTGGTATAGGTAACGGTATTGGTGAAGTTCGCACTTTCGGTATTCTTCGTTACATTGTTGCCCATACTAAATGCAGCTCCGGATTCCGTACAAACCACGCAGTCTGTATAGCCAGCGGTGCTATAGGTATAAGTTGCGCCCGTGGTCCAAGCAATATTTAATGCATCTAAGTACAGAGCATCAGAGGATGAGCGAATACCTATATATGTGTATGTGCCAATCGAACTTATTGATAAAGAGGTGCTACTGCCATATGCAATGGTTCCTAGCAGCGTGCCGTAGGTGTCTGAGTCGTATAACTCCGACGCATCGGTATAGGCACTATTTTTACCATATATATTTAAGGATCTACCCGAAGTGGTGTTGGAGTTCCACGTAACGCTTACGCTCTCAACAACACCGCCAGAGGTGGTAGACACAACCCCCGAATTACTATTCTTCGTGCGCAGTTGAATGGCACTATTGCCTGCCGCATTATTACCTGCATAGACGGCTGATGAAGTCTTGCTAACGTCAGAGAAATCTTCGTACGAGGTACTGGTGGCCTCAAAGTCTAAATATGTAAAGGCATCCGTAACAGTACTACTACTTCCAGCTCCGCCGTTCTTACGATAAACAGCGTAATAGGTACCATCGGCAGTTGCCTCTGTTACCAAAGTCGGTGCGCTACTGGCATTGTTCTGTGCACTGGTGGCCCAGCCTACGAACACCCATTCGGCGCAAGCGTCGGCTGCGGTAGGCAGCGTGTAGGGGTTGGCTACGTCGGTCAGCACTTCATCGTCTCTATTATGCCGGACGAGGGTGATGTCGATAGGTGCAGCGGTTGTGCTGAACTCGCCTTCTACGGCACAAGCAGCACTGCCTGCGGGCGTCAGCGTGTAGGTGTAGTCGGTGCTCTCCGACAGACCTGTTATCTCTTGACCGCTCGTCACAGTGCCATTGTATGTAGTAGTACTACCCTGTTTGATAACCAAGGTGTGTGTGGCGGCTGTGCCAACAAACGTGATGGTTACGCTGTTATGAGTAGGAGTCATTACCACTTGTTCGGGTTGTGTACTACAACCAATGGGTAGCAGACGGATACTTGCCTGCCCCGCCGCATACATACCGAAATATTTGCTATAATAGCGCAAATTGCGGATAGCGGCAATATCACTGTTGTTAGAAGCAATGTTGTAGGTATTATGATCTGTGGTAGTGATAATCCACTCGTATTGGTCAGTAGTCGCGGCATCTGTCAGGTTGGCTACATCGGCTTGATTGGCGGCTTGCGCTTTTAAGTAACCGTTGGTGTTGTAACCTTTCAGACGGACAGCAAAACCATTGGCGTCGTAACGACTGTTATCGACGCTCACTAATGTATAAACATACGAGCCGGGCAGTGCCTCTACTGTTTCAGGTGTGCCGCTAGTTGTAACCTCCAAACCCGTACGGCTTGCTGCCGTATTGGCTGTGTTAGCCGGCATTGTCCAGTCTTTCGTACTGCTGGTGGCTACAATGGCAAACTGCTCAGGCAGACTGCGACCATGAACAGTTGCTGTTTTGTTGCTCGCGTCCGTAGCAGAGAATGTGACGGTCAAATCATTTGTTGTGTTGTAAGCAGAAGGTTGGTATTGCAGGATAAGTCCTGTTTCCAAAGTTGAACCTGCTGTGATACTATTACCATTGGTCCATTCGACGAAAGAATATGGTGCGCTGACGCCACTATAACTCAATGTAGCATTAGAACTGAAGTTCTGTGCTGTTACGGGAACAACTACTTTTACTTTTTGTCCTTTGGTGCTTACAACGTATGCATCACTTGCACTTAATGACGGTCCGCATTCTGCTTCTGTTTTGTAGTATGTAGTTCCGCCACCACCGCCGATGGTAACAACAATTTCTGTAAAGTCTGTTCGTGCACTAGGACTAAATGTGGCGACTCCGTCTTCAATTGTAAAAGTGCATGAGGGCGTAGAAGTAACAGCAGTTACGTCGCCCGAAGGAGAACTGATACTAACAGTTCCCCCACTATACATACGCCAAGAACCACCTCCAGAGGAATACCATTTACCGTTGTTGCCGCCACCTTGCGCCTCTATTGTTACATTGCCTTGTTCGACACTTTTATATGCAATACCATTCTCCCAACTATTATCAGAAGCAATGCTCGCGAAATCGAATGTTTCAGTGGAACCTTCTCCGCTACCACCTTCTGTATGTTTGTATACAGCGTAGGCGTGACCGGTAGAAGTCAACTCTGTGATGTATGTCGGTTTTGAAGTGTTTGTATAAGTACTGCCATACCAACCATCGAACACCCATTCGGTACACGCAGCGTCTGTGTAAGGAGAGGAGAGAGCTGTTAAATCATATGGACTGGTTTGACCGGTTTTTGTCTCAGATGTACCTTTGTAATGCAAAGTAACATCAATCGGTGCAGCGGAAATGGTAACGGTTTGGTTGACTGTAGCACCACAATAGGTGACACCATCCGATTGCGTTGCAGTTACAGTTACAGTTCCAGCACTGACGGGATTCAGTGTCGATCCAGATACGGTTGCGCTACCAGTTCCATTAGCAACGGACCATGTAACAGTTCCCCCATTACCCCCAGTGGTCGTCAATGATAGGGTATTTCCCATCGCGACAGTATTTGCATTTGTGATAGACAATGCCGTCAGTGGAGAAGTACAACTTGCAGTATACGTGACTACAACATCATCTAGGAAAAAACGACCTTTGTTTGCGGCTCCTCCCGTAAATGTGATAGTAATGCTGCTGGTGATATTAGAAAGAGCTACAGTATAGGTTGTCCAAGAGCCTCTGGCTAACGTAACGCTAGTTTTGTCACCAGAGCAGTTTGAAAAAGACAAATTTAAAGTTGTATTTTCTGTATCACTATCCCATGCGCCAGCATTGAACGTAAGTGTTGCCGTTGTGGCAGTTCCGCAACTAATGGCAGGGGTTTGCGCTGTACCTAATTTGGAACTTGTACCAAACTTAGCTGATCCACCAGCTCCATAAGCATTTGATACTGTCCATCCTGTATTATCTGCAGTAAAAGTACCATTTGCAGCACTTCCACTCCAACCCATAGTTCCAGTACAACCTGCGAAGGTTTCTGTAAATGCCGTTGCTCCCCACGCATTTCCGGTGGCGAGGGTAAGGAATATAAATGGCAAGAGGAGCCATTTATGGGTTTTAGATGATAAAGTTAAATGTAATGATTTCATATTTGTTTGTTATTTATTTTATATTTAGTAATCTATTTTTCAAAAATCACGGAATATATATTATACATAATATATATAGGGTGCACCGGGATACGTTATAATAACGTAGTTCATCCGATAAGCATCTGTGGGCGGGTTGTTAATAGGTTGAGAACATTTTTGTGTCAAAAGAATGTCAAGACTACCTTAAAACCCCGTTAAAACCCCATTTTAGTGGCACCAAATTATTTTTGTAAACTTTTGTCATTTGTGTTGTTGTTATGTGCCACTCGTTATTATGCTTTTTACGCATTAAATGTTGCAAGTTTCGATACTTTGTATATTTATATATACAACGGCGCAAAGGTACTGCTTTTTTTTGACATGTGCAAATGTTTTGTGCAGAATTTGCTATTTTGCAAACAATCTCTGTCAAAAAGGTAATTTTGTTTACAAAGTAGCACGCAAGAGCAGATGAAGGTCGGTGCGGGTGATTGCAGATTTGTCGCCCGTTGGGCTATTGCCTATTGGTGTTTGCCGATAAACTCGCTTGCTGCCTTTCTTATATAAAACAGACGTTCTGCTATCTCTCTCGTTTGTAAAATAATATCTGAATGTAGAGTAAAACCGATGCTCAGAAAACACTCCAAATCATGTTCTGTTAATTCGTTCGCCAGTGGTGAACATTTTTGAGCAGTTAATTCGTTCGCCAGTGGTGAACGAAAGTCCATGAGCTCAATTCTATTGGTGCCGGAGGCAATAACAAACAAAGTTTGCGCTTGTGGCTTTATAGATGTATAGAAGTATAGATGTATAGATTGCTAGAGTTCTAGGATGTTAGATTATTCTGCTTTCGATTCTTTTTGCGTTGTATTTGCGTGGAAATATGTTCTATAACATACAGTTTATATATATAATATATATACCAGCGTGCAAAAGTACTGCTTTTTTTGGACATGTGCAAATGTTTTGTGCAAAAAAATCCACTTTTGTTAACGGAAAAAGTACTTTTGCCAATTTTAGTTTGCAAATAGAAATGGGGAGAAAGGGTGAGGGGATGAGGGGGTGAAGGGGTGAAGGAGCACATAAACTGCCCAAAGGGCTATACACAGCACCCAAGGTGCTTATAAACGCTCTTTTTGCAAAAAAAAATGTTTAGGAATTTGCATATTTCAAATAATTGTTGTACTTTTGCGAAAAATTTCGTTGCGATTTTTTTCACAATGTGTGTGGGTAGAGTAATTCACATCTAAAATCAGTATATTATGGCAAACAAATTTGCGTACGGGACACTCGTTCAAGGTGATTATTTCACGGATCGCATTAACGAACTTGCTAAAATCAAGCAATTCTTAAATAGTGAAAACCATCTGATCCTCATCAGCCCTCGCCGTTATGGGAAGAGCAGTTTGGTGAAAAAATGCGTAGAGGAGTTAGGGCGCCCGTATGTCTGGTTGGATATGCAATACGCTATTTCTACTGCCTCTTTTACCACTCAGTTACTCAAAGCCACATTAGCTCAGTATCCAATGGAAAGACTGAAATATGAGCTTCGTCGTTTTCGTATATTGCCTACCGCAACTTTTAATCCTGTTACCAATGACTATCAGTTTAGTTTTCAAACCTCAGAAGCAGCGGACAATACAATGCTGGAAGATGTCATGGAGATGCTGCAACGCCTCAGTACGCCCAAAGAGAAATTGATTGTTGTTTTTGATGAATTTCAGGAGGTTCGAAATATAGACAAGCACCTGGATAAACAGTTACGCTCAATCATGCAACTCCAAAAAGGTCTAAACTATATCTTTTTAGGTAGCCAGGAAGGAATGATGCTTGAGATCTTCGAACGCAAGAAATCTCCGTTTTATCACTTCGGAGGATTGATGCGACTGAATAAGATTCCTTACGATGACTTCTATCAGTTTGTAATAGACCGTCTGCCGAAAACACCGAACAAGGAAACCGTCACTCGTGAGATTCTTTCATTCTCCTCTTGCCATCCGTATTATACGCAGCAATTGGCCTTTGAGGTTTCTAATCAAATTGAAAGTAACCAAATTCACAAAGATGTTGTGAAGTATGCCATACAAGCTGTTATACAAGCCCATGACCTTGATTATGAACGTCTTTGGGAGACTTTCAATAATACAGACAAGGGAACACTGCTCCGTCTGTCAAGAAACGAGAAGCCTCTAAGCAATAGAGATGTAGCAACCAGTACAACGTTCAGCTCGCTCAAGCGTCTTGTCAAAAGTGGAGTAGTTGTCCGCACCGAAGATTACATACTTGAAGACCCATTCTTTGCTGAATGGTTAAAAATCAAGCAGAATCCAATACGACGAACTTTGTAACAAACTCATAGCAAAAGTTATTGCGAAAAATTTCGTTGCGATTTTTTTCGCAACTCACTCCTATGGCGTCAATTCCCACGAAACTACGTTCTTGTCTCATAATAAATTACTCGAACATTATACGTTGGGCGGCAATGGCGGTGATAATTGCCGTTTTGGCGATGCCGCTAATGGCACAGGAAAAGCCTTCAGACCATTCATCAGAAGTGCCGTCCGAGACCGTTTCCCGAACGCCATCCGAGCAGCCGGAAAACAGAGAAAAGACAGCGGGCGGAGAGACGGGACAGACAGTCAGTCTGGATGATGTGATTTTGGATATCTACTCCGCCGCCACCGAACTGGGCGAGACCGATTACGAGCAGTTGCAGAGCGACCTCTACGCCCTTCACGAAACACCGATAAACCTGAACCACACAACCGAGGAAGAACTGGCGCAACTCTATTTTCTCTCCCCGCGCCAGATAGACGATATCCTTTCCTACGCCGACCGCCATCCGTTTGAGTCGCTGTACGAGTTGAGGATGATTGTTTCGCTCACGGATTATGAGATCCGCGACCTCCTTCCGTTCGTCACAGCCGGCGCGCCGGAGACAAATAATAATAATAAAATGTACGCACGCGAAGTGCTGGCGCAGGCGCAACACGAAGCGCTTGCGCGCGTGGATGCACGGAATATAGAGTCGTTCGAAGGCTCCGACCCCGTGTATGTGCAGGGGCGCTACACGTTCGATTATCATCGGCGCGTGCAGTTCGGTCTGCAGTTGCGCCGTCCCGCCGGAGGCGACGCCAAAGAGTTGCAGTACGGCGCGTACCTGCAGCTGCGCGACATAGGCGTGATGCACACCCTCGTGGGCGGCAACTACCAGGCCTCGTTCGGTCAGGGGCTGGTACTCGCCTCGCCTTTTCACTCGGGCAAGACGGCCTACGCGGGCAGAGTGGGGCTGCAGCCGGAGGGTCTGAAGCGTTACTCGTCCGTTGACGGCGGCGGCCTGCACGGCGCAGGCGTCACTTTTCGTCATGCGTGGAGCAAACAGACGCGGCTGGACATCAGTGCGCTCTACTCGATGAAACGGTATAACGACTCCACGTGGCACCACCTCGCCGGTGCTAACATGACGCTTCGCCACAAACGGCTGCAAGTGGAGTTGACGGCTATCGAGAACATCTACACCGACAGTATTCATCCGTTCCGTGACGCGGCGTACAACGCGCATTATTTCCGCGGCCGCCGCCAAGCGGTGATAGGTGCCTCGGCGCGGTATAACCACGGCTGGTTCGACCTCTTCGGCGAGGTGGCCGCCAGTCAGAACACCGGTCATTGGGGCGCAGGCGTGATAGCCGGCAGCCGTTTCTATCCCACGTCGGGACTGACACTTCTGGCGCTGTACCGTTATTACTCGCCGTGGTTTGACAACGCGCAGGGTTACGCTTTCTCCGAGACATCGCGGACGGGCGATGAGAACGGTGCGTACATAGGCGTCGAATACACGGGTTGGCGGTATTGGCGGCTGACGGGTTATGCCGATATATTCCGTTTTACGGGTCCCAAATACGGGCTTCCGGAGAGTCCTTCGATAGGCTATGACGCTCTTGCGGAGGCGCAATACAGGCCTTCGCAGAAATGGGGGATGACGTTCCGGCTGCGCAGTAGGAAGAAAGGCGTGCAGTTTACCCATTCCGCCCGCTGTCAGGCGGATGTGACGACCGGTGGCTGGTCTTTCCGCACCACGGCGGAGGCGAACCTGACACACTCGTCCGGGGCGGCGAACTATGGCGTGACGGTTTATCAGGATGCTGCCTACCACTGGCGGTCTGTGCCCCTGGGGATACGTGCCAGAGTGCAGTTCTTCGATGCCCGCGAATGGGCGAACCGGATTTATTGCTACGAGCATGACGTGCTCTACGCCTTCTCCATCCCGGCGGTGTACGGTCTGGGCGGACGGGCGTATCTGTGCCTGCGATGGCAGATCATCCCGCAGCTGGCGTTTTACGCCCGCGTGAGTGAGACCCTCTATGCCGGTGACTGGTACGCCGCGCATCACAGCGGCTGGAGCGGACGGGGCGTGGCGACAAGGACGGACGTCCATCTGATGCTCAGGGCGAGTCTGTGATGAAAGGGTGAAAGAGTGAAAGGGTGAGAGGATGAGGGAGTGAAGTGGTGAGAGGGATGAGTGGTTAGCGGGTTAGGGGTGAGTGGGTTAGTGGTGAGTGGTTAGTGGTTAGTGGGTTAGTGGTGAGGGGAGATGAGTCTTCGGCCCTTCCAAAGAGAGAAGGGAGCAATAGTATAGACAATATTATAAGAAAGCGGTTCATGGTAAAAGCGGTGCAAAAGTACACAAAAATTTGCAAGTGTGCAAAAAAAGTAGTAATTTTGTAGCGGATTTATGACGAAAAAGATTTGGCTACATATTCTGGAGTGGGCGATAGCTGTAGTGGCACTGGTTTATCTGGTGTGGCGGTTGGTTACGTATCCTGATTACGAATTAGTAGCAGCCAGTTTGCGTTCGATGGGTTGGCAGCAATGGACGGCACTATCCGTGTGCGTGCTGCTGATGCCCGTAAATATGCTGATTGAGGCATGGAGATGGAGGACGTTGATGGAAGCCCCTTCCCCGGCCCTTCCCCTAAAAGGGACGGGAGAAAATACTCTTTCTCTCAAGGAGGCGCAGAGGCAAGTATATTACAGCAAACTGGCGGGACTGATTACTCCGTGGCGATTGGGAGAGTATCCGGCGAGAGCGTTGCTCATAGAGCAAGATAAGCCTACCTCTGACTCCTCTCTGAAGGGAAGAGAATCTGATATTTGGCCTCGGGTGCTTTCGATGGGCGCTGTGGGAAGTGCGACGATGACTCTGGCGATAGTGATTGCCGGTGTTGCGGGATTGGTCTTTAGTCCCACTATGCTGGTTTGGTTGAACGACAGTTATCTGTATGCTGTTGCGGCTGTGATTTTGGTGCTGATTATATGCTTGTATTTTGCTCCGCAATGGTTACGCAAATACGCAGAAATCAATAGCGGGTTGGTTTGTGTCAGTCTGGCGCAGAGTTTTGTCCGCCTGTTATGCTGGTGCGTGCAATTGGCATTGGTGCTGTGGGCAGTTAACGGATTAGGGGATGAGGGGATTAGCGGATTAGTGACGAATACATTCATCTATTATCTGCTGGTGACCATTACACCCAATGTGCCGATAGTGGAAGTAGGTGTTCGTGGCGCATGGGCAATGTTACTTTTCGGAACACCGAATGCAGCATTGGCAGGAGTGCTGCTCTGGGCAATAAATACACTGCTACCATGTATTTCGTGGTTTTTTATGCGAAAAACACCACAAATTTCGGCACGCCCCTAAAGGGTTCCCTCCGAAATTTCGTTCGCACTTTTGTACGAACGCCAATCTTTTTAATCAAAAAAATACGCTTGTGCAAGCACAGACGATTTTTTTCTATTAAAAATCTTGTACATTTGAAAAATTTGTAGTAATTTTGCAGTCGCAAAGGTTTGAAACGAAAAAACACAAAAATTATATACCATGAACATTAATTTTCAAATTCATTATCGTGCCGAGTATGGGCAAACACTCTGCGTGATTGAGACTCAAGATCCTGCAGAGACAATCTTAGGCTGGACTCAACGGGAACCGCTTGTGCTGACATGCCAAGGTGTGGATTTCTGGTCCGTAAATGTGCCTGTGAGCGATTTTGTGGGAAGGATTCAGTATAAATATGCTGTGCGCCTGCAGAATGGGGCGTATATCTACGAAGCAGGAGAGCCGAGACATTTACGATTTGACGATGTACGAAGGACGAAGGACAAAATCGTAGTGCGTGACGCTTGGCAGGCAAGCAGTTACGAGGATTCGTTCTACACTACAGCATTCCTGAAGGCATTGTTTAGCAGAAGGCCGGCCAAAGCCAAAGCGCCGAAAGGCAATATTCTTTTCTCTATTGACCTGCCGCAGATACTGCCGACACAAGGAGTGGCTATTGTTGGTAACTGTCCGGAATTGGGCGATTGGCAAGCGGACAATAAACTGATTATGTCCGATGCTGAGTTCCCGCTTTGGAAAGCAGATATTGAGGTGAAAGGACAAGATATTGTTGAGTATAAGTATCTTATTTATGACCTCAAGACCGGTGCGACCGTAGATATGGAGTGGGGTGAGAACCGTAAGATTTGGGGCATTGAGAAGAATCGTGTCATCATGCAAAATGACCGTGCTTTCCGTCGTACTCAACCTCGTTGGAAAGGAGCCGGTGTGGCTGTGCCTGTTTTCTCGCTGCGGACGGAAGAAGGATTTGGTATAGGTGAGTTCCAGGACCTGAAAAAAATGGCCGATTGGGCAGCTGCGACAGGGCAGAAAATGATACAAACACTGCCAATCAACGATACTACGCTCAGGCATAATAATCTCGATAGTTATCCATACAACGCTGTTTCTGTTTTTGCTCTTCATCCGATATATATCAATATCGAAAAGATGGGCCGTTTGACTCCTGCACAACGGAAGAAATACGAGGCGCAGAAAGCAGAATTCAATGCCAAGAATATTGCGGATTATCAATGTGTGTATGACGCCAAGACGGTGTTCTTTAAGACGTTGTTCAAACAAGATAAAGATGCGCTTTTCAGCAGCGAAGAATACAAGGCTTTCTTCGAGAAAAACAAGGCTTGGTTGGAACCCTATGCGGCATTCCTACATAAACGCGACAAACAACCGAAAGAGTACTATTATTTCCTGCAATTCCATGCCGACAAACAGTTGGCAGACGCAGTAGCTTATGCTCACTCGATAGGCGTGGCTATGAAGGGTGATATACCTATTGGTATATCTCCGGACAGTGTGGATGCTGCGGTATATCCGGAATTATTCAATTTGGATGCTTCTGCAGGTGCTCCGCCTGATGATTTCTCTATCAGCGGCCAGAACTGGGGATTCCCGACGTATAACTGGGACGAGATGGCAAAAGACGGCTATGCTTGGTGGCAGGCACGTTTCCGTAAGATGCAGGATTATTTCGATGCTTACCGTGTAGATCATATTCTCGGATTCTTCCGTATCTGGCAAATGCGTAAGACGGATGTGTGGGGATTGTGCGGACATTTTGTTCCGGCGCTGCCATATTCTTATGACGACCTCTGCGCACAAGGAGTATGTCTCGATTGGGACAGAATGACGAAGCCTTATATCCGTTCGAATTTCTTGGGAGATGTGCTCGGATATGATACGGAATGGGCGAAAGCTCATGCGCTCAATACGCGCGATAATTATATCTATTGGTTCCGTGAGGAGTTTGATACGCAAGCCAAAGTGCAAGCATGGGCAGACAGACTGTTAGGTGATGCTAAACAACTGAAAGCCAGTGGATTAAGTGCTGAGGCTGTGAAGAATATCTGCAACGGACTGATTTATCTCCATTGCGAAGTTCTGATGGTAGAAGACCAACGCCATCCGGGACTCTTGCATCCGCGTATCTCTATCTATCAGAGCCATTCGTTCGATGAACTGTATTCGGACCAGAAAGAGGTGCTGATGCGTATTTACAACGATTATTTCTATCGTCGTCATACACAGTTCTGGCGTGAATCGGCTATGCGCAAACTGCCGACACTCATCAATTCGACGCATATGCTCTGCTGTGGAGAAGATTTGGGAATGGTTCCGGCTTGCGTACCTGATGTCATGCATGAACTGCAGATTCTCAGTCTGGAGATTCAACGTATGCCGAAAGATCCGACTATCAAGTTTGCCCATCCTGCCGATGCGCCTTATCAGAGTGTGTGCACTACAGGTACGCATGATATGAATCCGTTGCGGGCTTGGTGGGAAGAGGACTATGATGTTACCAATCAGTTCTACCACGAGCAGATGGGACAATGGGGAGATGCGCCGCGTGAGATGACTCCTGAAATAGCAGAATTTATCATCAACCAGCATATGTATTCACCCGCGATGTGGGTTATCCTTCCGCTCCAAGACTGGCTTGCAATTGATGGCAAAGTGCGCTTGCCGAATGCACAAGCGGAACGAATCAATGTACCGGCAAATCCGCGACATTTCTGGAATTACCGCATGCATTTGACCATCGAAGAATTGCTGAAGAAAGATAAGTTGAATGCTAAAATCAAGAAACTGACAAGCGTTCGCTAACTTTTTCCATTAACCATAAAGGTGTGCTGGTAGCACCACAAATCCCGACCCGACAGTCGGGGTTTGTTGTTTGTAGATTTGACGCCCGTTGGGCTATTTCAGATTTGATATTTTCGACTTCGTCGGGAGAGGAGATGAACAGGGTGTTGGGATTGGCCTCAACGCAATGGTTATACAGCACTTTGGCGTTGGAAGATTTGCTGCCGCCGACGAAAATAACAATATCGTTTTGGCGAGCGAAATTTTGCAGTTCCGCTACTCGGTTGGCAACATTACGACAGATAGTGTCGTGCGCTTCCAGAATGATGGGGGAGCCTACCCCCTCCCCTCCCTGAAGGGAAGGGCGATTTTTGATGGCTTCTACCAATTGTTTGAAACCTTCGACCGATTTGGTGGTTTGCGAGAAGAGGTATATCGGGCGTGTGTAATCGATTCGGTCTATCTGTTCCAAGCGCTCAATCACAATAGCGGTATCGTTCGTTTGGCCCTGTAGACCTATCACTTCTGCATGTCCCGGTTGGCCATAGATGACAATCTGCGGCGGACGTGACTCGTCATTCTTATGCAATTCGTAGCAAGCGCGAATACGTTCCTGCAGTTTCTTGACAACCGGACAAGTCGCATCAACAATATCTATTCCGCGTTGCCGCGCAATCCAATAGGTGCTGGGCGGTTCTCCGTGCGCACGAAGCAAGACTCGGGAGTGAGAAGGCAGTGTGCGGAAATCATCATAATCAATAGTCCGCAGGCCTTTGTCTTCCAATCGTTTGACCTCCTGACCGTTATGAACAATATCGCCCAAACAATACAAGGCTCCGTGTTCCAATTCTTTTTCTGCCGCACGAATAGCACTCGTGACGCCAAAACAGAATCCACTATGACTGTCTATTGTGATAGTCATCGATGAGTGTTTAGTGTTTAGTGTTTAGTGTTTAGTGTTTAGTGTTTTTTCGTAAAGACGGATGATAAGTTCCATCTGTCCTTCCGGCGTTAACTCACTATTATCTACCACGATAGCGTCTTCTGCTTGGCGCAGAGGAGACTCGGCGCGGTGTGTGTCACGGTAATCGCGGTCGTTGACATCTGCTAAAACATCCTCATAAACCGGCGATTCACCTTTTGCTACCAACTCATCAAAACGTCGCTGAGCGCGTATCTCCGGACGAGCGGTAAGAAAGAGTTTCAAATCGGCATTCGGGAAGACAACAGTACCTATATCTCGTCCGTCCATGACTATCGAACCTTGTTCGCCCATGGCACGTTGCTGTGCTACCAAGAATGCCCGCACTTCGCGAATAGCAGAGATGCGACTGGCAGCATTACCCACCTCTAAGGTTCGAATCTGGCCTTCTACATCTTCTCCATTCAAGGTGACGTGCTGAGCGCCGTCAACACGAACAAAACCTACTTGAATGCGGTCTAACGAATGAACTACAGCCTCGTCTGTTTCCAATCGGTTGCGCAGCGCGTATAACGCAATAGCACGATACATGGCGCCCGTGTCCACGTAAGTGGCATTTGCATACTTGGCAAGGGCTTTGGCAATAGTGGATTTGCCGCAGGATGAATATCCGTCGATGGCGACTATCAATTTACGATTTGACGATTTACGATTTACCATTTATTTTATATTTCTTAGCCCTATAGGGCACGATTATCTCATTAGCGCGTTTATATCCAAAGTCAAACCTACCTGATAGGAGAAATTGGATTTGGTCATTTGGCTTAATGCGAAATCGATTCGAGCTTGTTTGATGCGCACTCCGGCACCGAAAGCAAAACCGGCAATCGAACGTTGGTCAGTTAAGTTCAATTCGGCACGCCGACGGTGGTTATAACTAATCGCTAAATAGAATCGTTCGCTCTTCGGCACAATCTCCAGCGACCAGATGGTGTGGCGGAACATCATGTCGTACCATTTGACATCATGCGGAATAAAATCTCCGGTTGTCGGACTCTTGTCCATGCTCGTCCACTCGTAATTCAGATACCAAGTCTGCATGTTATGTATCTGCAAATGGAAACGCAATGGCGCGTGTTTCACGCGGTAGGTTAAACCCAATTGCAGATTCAGCGGCAACATCTCGTGATTTGAACCGCCTTCGTCGGAGTAGAATCCTTTCAATTGCCAACCGATATTCTGCAGCACCAATCCCATTTGGAACGAGGAATCGGGCGTCTGATAATGGGCTCCTACATCTGCTCCGATAGCGAAAGATGAATAGGCTTCGTAGATACTGTAAACGGGCTTCAAGGTCACACCTACTTTCCAACACGGGTGTAACTGACGAGCGTACATGATATCAATCAAAATATCTCGTGCTCCAAATGAACCGCCTGTCAGATTGCCGTCTTCATCAGCATAACGCATTTTTCCGTAGTCCAGATAATGCAGACCCACGGCAAAATAATTCGGTTTGTCCGGCTCGCCCTCTCCTTCGTAAGGACGCTCTAATTTCGACCGACCGAAATTATGACCATACAGCACAGAGCCGAACATCGTTCCCGGTAAGTAATAACTGTAGTTGAGTTGCAGAACCATGTGCGAATTGGAATGCAGTAACGCAGGATTGCACATGCCCATCGATATGTCTCCGTCGTTCAGACTGACGTTTGAACCGCCTAACGCATTCAAACGACTGCTGGTCGGCAGACTCATAAACGAGAATACCGAACGACCTGCATTCGACACCTGCGCCATCGTAGAGCCGCTAAGCCCCAACAACAGCAAACAAAGTACTATGTATCTGTCAATCTTCACGAAAAGTACACACTCCCGCATGATAATTAGCGTGCAAAATTACTACAATTTTTGCATATGTGCAAATTTTTGTGCATTTCTCAACTAAAAAGTGATATTTTTTGCAGTCTACAATCGCAAAAACTCAATGTGAGTTGATCGAACTTTCAATGGGGTTATTACCTGGCAGTCACGGGGTAATCCTAGACAATACACGTGGTTTTGTCGAGATTTCGCTATCCGCAGCAATGCTTTTTTTATGTTTTTACATAAAATATTTGCACAATCCAAAAAAATATTGTAACTTTGCACCCGAAAAGTGAAATCACAAAAATTATACATAAAATCAACAATTATTACACATTAAACTTCACACATTATGTGGTTAAAAGATTCATCTATTGGCCGTAAGTTTGTGATGGCTTTGAGTGGAGCAGCGTTGGTGTTTTTCCTTCTGTTCCACGGTTGCATGAACTTAGCGCTCGTATTTAGCGAAGAGGCCTACAACACGATTTGTCGTTTGCTTGGTGCAAACTGGTATGCTGTCATCGGGTCGCTGGGAATCGCATTCTTGGTACTGGTACATTTCTGCTACGGACTGTACCTGACTATTCAAAACCGTCGTGCGCGTGGTAATGACCGTTATGCTATCTCCGCTAAGAAGGAAGGTGTAACATGGGAGTCGGAGAACATGCTTGTCTTGGGATTCGTCATTCTTGGTTTCCTTTGCTTGCACCTCTACAATTTCTGGTTTAAGATGCAGTTTGCTGAATTAACAGGTATCGAAACCGGAGCTTTCGCCCCGCAGAATGGTGCTGCGTATGTCAAAGCGCTCTTCACGGAACCGGTTTGGGGACAAGTATACTGCTGTCTCTATTTGTTATGGTTCGTTGTTCTCTGGTTGCACCTCAATCACGGTGTGGGTTCGGCCATGACTTCTATGGGACTCAACAATCTCAAATGGCAAAAACGCGTGGAAGTGATTAGTACCGTTGTAGCAACAATAGTAGTACTGCCTTTCGCAATTGTTGTATTGTATTATTTCGGCATGGGCATCGGAATGCTGTGTTAAACAATAAGGATAATTACATCGAGATGAAACTTTCTCTCAACGATAGTAAGCAACTATTTCTTGTGTTATTGTTACTAATGGGATCTGCAATGTTTATTATATTGCATGATATCATTGTACCCAAGAAAAAAATAGTTGAGTTTATCGTTATGTCTCTTCTTTTTCTCTTATACTTTCCATATTATATAAGAAAAATGATTGAAACCAAGCAGATAGTGCCGCTTTGTTATACGTTATTGCTTAGTGGTATTGTTGCACTTGTTGGAGGAAGTTTAGTCATTTGTACATATACGAAAGTTGGTGAGTTTTTAATTTTAATAAGCGGAATGACGAATGTAGGAGTAATTGCCTATCTACTTTTCAAAATGGTATGTCGGCGACCTATCGGTAAAAGAAATGAAGAGGATGCTTCATGGAAACATGTGATGTACTCTATTCCGATTTGGTTTTTTCCATTTTATATTAACTCAATAGTATAAAAAGAAATGAAAAAAAGTATTCTAATTATAAAAAGTATTCTAATTATAATAGTCCCTTTACTTCTGTTTGCCTGTGACACTAGTGAACCAAAAACTTATGAGCAGGTAGAAACTCATATGTATTCACGTTTGTCAACTCCCCCTCTGGCTCATATGATCTTCAAAGGTTTGAAGACGGATATTTTGTTTCTATTTATTAAACTATAACCATTATATTTATGGCAAAGAAAGAAGAGATAATTGAGGCAGCAAAGAACGCCGTTAAGGCTACTGCCAAGAAAGTGGCAAAAAAAGCCGCTGAGAAAGCTCAAGAATTGGCTGAAGTAGCTGTTGAAAAAGCTGCTGGAGCAGCTGCAGAGTTACAAGCTCGTGCTGAAAAAGCTTCCGAAAGAGCAGAGGTTAAAGAAGCAGTAAGTGCTGTTAAAGCCGCTGCCAAGAAAGCAGGAAAAGCAGCAAAAGCTGCGGCTGAAGTAATGGGTACACCAAGCGAGAAAAACGCGAAGGTTATTACTCCGGAAATGGCAAAGATTCCTGCCGGACCGCTCGAGTTGAAATGGACAAACTATAAGAACCATCAGAAACTCGTTAACCCGGCTAATAAACGTCGTCTTGATATTATTGTAGTCGGTACAGGTCTTGCCGGAGCATCTGCTGCGGCTTCGCTTGCTGAGATGGGATTCAATGTGCTCAACTTCTGTATTCAGGATTCTCCTCGTCGCGCACACTCTATTGCTGCGCAAGGAGGTATCAATGCTGCGAAGAACTACCAAAACGACGGCGACTCTGTTTATCGCCTCTATTATGATACAATTAAAGGTGGTGATTACCGCGCTCGTGAGGCAAACGTATACCGCTTGGCGGAAGTGTCAAATAATATCATCGACCAATGTGTGGCACAAGGTGTTCCTTTTGCACGTGAATACGGAGGTCTGTTGGACAACCGTTCCTTCGGTGGTGCACAGGTAAGCCGTACGTTCTATGCTAAAGGTCAAACCGGTCAACAATTGTTACTGGGTGCATACAGCGCTTTGAGCCGCCAAATCGGTAAAGGCAAAGTGAAGATGTACACCCGTTACGAGATGCTCGATATCGTTTTGATTAAAGATGAGAATGGAGAACCGCGTGCACGTGGTATCATCGCTCGTAACCTTGTTACCGGTCGTATCGAACGTTTCTTTGGGCACGCAGTGGTTGTTGGTTCAGGTGGTTACGGAAACACTTTCTTCCTCTCTACCAACGCAATGGCTTCCAACGGTTCTGCTGCTATGCAGATGTATCGCCACGGAGCATATTTTGCAAATCCTTGCTACGCACAGATTCACCCAACCTGTATTCCAAAGCATGGTGATTTCCAATCTAAGCTGACTTTGATGTCTGAATCACTTCGTAACGATGGTCGTATCTGGGTGCCGAAGAAATTGGAGGATGCTAAGCGTCTGCAAGCAGGAGAAATCAAAGGACGTGATATTCCTGAAGAAGACCGTGATTACTACTTGGAGCGTCGTTATCCGGCATTCGGAAACCTTGTTCCGCGTGACGTGGCTTCGCGTGCTGCTAAAGAGCGTTGCGACAAGGGCTACGGCGTAAACAATACAGGTCTCGCTGTGTTCCTCGATTTTAGCGAAGCTATCCAGCGTCTCGGAAAAGATGTAGTGGCACAGAAATACGGAAACCTCTTCCAGATGTACGAGAAGATTGTGGATGAGAACCCGTACGAGAACCCGATGATGATTTTCCCGGCTATTCACTATACAATGGGTGGTATCTGGGTTGATTATGAACTTCAGACTTCCGTTAAAGGTCTGTTCTGTATCGGTGAGGCTAATTTCTCCGACCACGGAGCAAACCGTTTGGGCGCTTCGGCATTGATGCAAGGTCTGGCTGATGGTTATTTCGTGCTGCCTTATACAATCCAAAACTATTTGAGCGACCAGATTGGTGTGCCTCGTATGTCCACTGACCTGCCGGAATTTGCTGAGGCCGAGAAAGCTGTTCAAGACAAGATTGACCGCTTGATGGCTATTCAAGGAAAACGTTCTGTGGATTCCATCCATAAAGAACTTGGACTGATCATGTGGGACTTCGTAGGTATGGGACGTACGGCTGAAGGATTGAAAGAAGGTATCAAGAAGATTGATGCTATCAAGAAAGAATTCTGGACCAACGTCTATATTCCGGGAGACGCTAATCATTTGAATAATGAATTAGAGAAAGCTCTTCGTCTGGCAGACTTCATCGAAATCGGTCGTCTGATGGCTGTGGATGCTCTCCACCGTGAAGAGTCTTGCGGTGGTCACTTCCGTGAGGAATACCAAACACCGGAAGGCGAAGCGCTCCGTCAAGATGATAAATTCTCTTATGTCGGCTGCTGGAAATACATGGGCGATGACAAAGAACCGCAACTCATCAAAGAGCCTCTCGATTACGAGTTTACAGAACGTAAGACCCGTAACTATAAGAACTAAGTCTTTAAACATTCAACTTTAAACATTCAACATTTAATATGGATCAATATATTGATATTAAGGTTCGTGTTTGGAGACAAGCAGGACCTAAAGCACAAGGTCATTTCGAGACCTACGAGCTGAAACATGTTTTCCAAGGTGCTTCGTTCTTGGAGATGATTGATATCTTGAACGAGCAACTCATTGCAGAGCACAAAGACCCTGTAACCTATGATCACGATTGCCGTGAAGGTATCTGTGGTATGTGTTCAATGTACGTCAACGGTCATCCGCATGGACCTGACTCTGCTATCACAACCTGTCAGCTCCATATGCGTAAGTTCAAAGACGGAGAGACTATTACTGTTGAACCATGGCGTAGTCGTGCGTTCCCGGTAATCAAAGACTTGATGGTGGACCGTGGCGCATATGACAAGATCATGCAAGCCGGAGGATTTGTTTCTGTTAATACCGGTGGTGTTCCGGACGCAAATGCAATTCCTATTCCAAAACCGGTTGCTGACGAAGCAATGGATGCTGCTTCTTGCATCGGTTGTGGCGCATGTGCTGCGGCTTGTAAGAATGGTTCAGCTATGCTCTTTGTGGCTGCAAAAGTATCGCAACTCGCTCTTCTTCCGCAAGGAAAGATTGAGGCTGCCACTCGTGCAAAAGCCATGATTGCTAAGATGGATGAACTCGGATTTGGTAACTGTACCAATACAGGTGCATGTGCTGCTGAATGCCCGAAATCCGTTAGTCTGGCAAATATCGCACGCTTGAACCGTGAGTTCTTGGCTGCTAAATTCAAAGACTAAAAAATAGCTCGAGAGCGGCTGATTCCCGCTCTCGTGGCACAAAAAAGACACACGCAACGAAAAACACAAACAATTATGAAGAAGATATTTCTATTAGTATGTATGGCTGCCTCGCTGACCATTGAAGCAGCGACACAGGTCACTGTGGCGCAGTTCATCAGTTATGCCGACACGGAGACTGCGTATCGTTTACGCGGTTGGATAACCCGTGAATACAATGCTACTTATGGCAGTTACTACATTGCGGATGCATCGGGAGAGATTCTGATGTATAATCCTTCCAACCGTGCTTCATTCACTTTTGGTGTGGGAGATACTATAACGATTGAAGGCGTTTATGCTAAATGGGGGTCCACGCATGAGATAAAAGCGCCTACTATCATTGAGGTAAAACACCCGACAGAAGAGGAAGATGATGACACTATCGACTGTAGCGGCATTGACTATAACCAGACATATGTCGATTTTGAAACGGCGTTTGCCTGTGGTTGGGACAACTGGATAGGGAAGACGCTGACGTTTATGAATGGTTTTTATCTCTGCGACAGAGACAATAATATAGTGGCACCAAGCCGTCTTCGTGCGCCTGAGGAATATGGAGAAGAGGGAACAAAAGCGTATGAATATGCCGTAACAAGAAATGCTAATATGCAATGCCAGTTAACAGGCCTTAGCTTTGAGTCAGGATGCCGTCTGGGAGCAATGATACAAAGCGGTTTGCAAGCCAAAGTGGTGGCTGCCAATCAGTTGCAAGCACTCAATACACCACCTGTAAACTATTGGTTGTTTTTAAGTCCTCCTCAGAGAAAGGGTGGCGATACGCTGTTGGTATGTGCTGCCAATCTGCAGAATTTCTTTGTCACTCTCGGAGGTTATGCCGGAGCGGAGAACGAAACACAACTGGAGAGGCAGAAAACGAAAATCAGCAAGGCACTCTATGCCATAGATGCAGATATATACGCCTTGTGTGAACTGGAGCAGGGACCTCGCGCGGCTACGGAACTGGTGAGCCTGTTGAATGCTTTGGCGGGAAAGGAGCAGTATGACTGGATTGATGAAGGTTTTACGTATTATGACGGACTGATGATTTGCTATATCTATAGAACGGATAAGGTCCAACCATACGGGAACTATATTATGCCATATACTTCCGCTGCGATGAAATACCGCGAGGCGATTCAATGCTTTGAGCAGAACAGTACCGGCGAACGCTTTAACTTGGCACTCAATCATTTCTATGCCAAGACAAGCAAGGAGGACTCCTATCGTGTAGAAAATATGAATTCTCTTATCAATAAATTCTATTCTGCCACCAATAATGACGAAGATATATTGGTAGTGGGAGATCTGAATGCATATACGATGGAGGAGTCAAATCTCAAACTCACTCGCGATAAGGGATATACCGATTTGCTGATGAAATATGCACCGCAGGAGTATAGTTATGTCTATAACGGATTAGTAGGCTATCTGGATCATGCTTATTGCAATCCCTCTATGGAGAGCCAAGTGCTTTCCGCCGAGCCATGTCATTTCAACGCGGACGCCTATTATCGCATGGGATATAAATATGACACCGGCATGTCTTTTGAGCGTTATGCCGACCACGATCCAATCCTGATTACTTTACAACTGGGGAAGAAATCTCCTACCGAGGCCATAGAAATACAAACCGACAAAGTGCCGGCTACTAAAATCATTGAAAACGGTCGCGTGGTGATTATACGCGGTGGCGTGAGATACACCATCACAGGCCAACGCTTATAATCATTTGCAATAGATAAACAAAAAACAACCACCTCATGCGGGGTGGTTGTTTTGTTCCGGTCAACACTTAACGTTTATTGCCGAGAATGTCATATGTCCGGTCGCCTATGATGATGTAAACGTGGTTGTCAATCATCACTTTACGGGCTGTCGGTGCTCCGTTTGCCTCGTTCAAATCAGTCGGGTCTTCTTTAGTCCATTCAGAGAACAATGCGGTAAAGGTGACATCTGCGGTAATAGGCATATTCGTTGCTTTGTCCCAATCGGAGAAGGTGTAGTAATGCGTATCCGTCTCAGGCTTAGTAGGCGTTTCGCCTCTGTATTCCGCACTACCGTAGTAGCGTACACTGTCGGTTTGAACGGCTACACCTTCTACAATGAACTGTACTTCGAATAACAGACGGTTGTAGTAGATATTGATAGTAGTGTTAACGTCTATCGGCTCTTGATTGAACGGAAGCATCACGAAACCGACATAGTCTTTAGCAATCGCCTCTGTCATCTGCCCTGTAGTACCTCGTTTCGACTCAGTCTCTACCGCTGTATATCCATCGTCATTAATATTCTGCTGCCAATAAATGACTTCATAGAACATGTTCTCACTCGGTGTCCACTTAGCATAGAGATCAATATTTGCGGTTACTACGTCCTGCTGGCAATTCCATTGGTTCTGGCATGCAGTTTCACGGAACCATCCTCCAAATTCCCATCCTTCGACGTACATTGGTGTGCAAGTGATCATCTTGCCATACTCTATCGTCTGACTATTTGGATCTTCGCCATGCCCGTTAGCATGGAAGGTTACGGTGTAACTATTAATAGCCCGCTCAAAAACAGCGCGATAGGTGGCTTCTCCGGTGACAGTCGTTATCTGTGGATCCCAACCAGTAAAGGCGTAGGTGTATTGCGCGTCACTTTGTTTGGTTGGTGTTCCGTTGTATGTCGGAGTAGCGCCATAGCGCCAGTTGCTAACTTGCAGCACTTCTCCTTCCACTATAAACTTGATCTCATACTGGTAGCGATAGTAGTATATCTCAACTTCTGTCATACCATCTGCACCAATTCTCTTTTGATCGAAAGATTGTGCATAGAATCCGGTAAGTGTTTTCGCTTTTGCTTGCGTCCAACCACCCGTCGTGCCGTAGAGAGTATCTGAGTGTTCACGGTTAAAATTCCCGTCTAATGTCTCCATCCAATGGGAAACAATGTACTTGGTATGGGTGCTTGGTACGAAGATTGCCGTGAAGGTGGAGTCCGTAACAGAGATGGTGGTCGTGGCATCGGTAGAAATGATTTCGTCATCCTCGTTCTGCCAACCGCTGAATTCATAACCTTGCTGCGGCGTAGCCGTGACGGTGATTTGCTCGCCATACTCATACTCGTTTTGCTGTGGACTGATAGCAACGGAACCCATATCCGGATCATTGCTGGTAACCACATCGTTTGCGCTGAAGGTTCTCAGTTGGCTGCTGAATGTAGCGAAATAGAATGCCTCTTCGGTGACAGGCTCTATCTGCGGATCCCAGCCAGCGAAAGTGTAGGTGTATTGATGATCATCTTCTCTTGTGATGGCGGGACCGGAATAGACAGGCGTAGCGCCGTATTCCCATTTGCTGCTCTGCAGGAGAACGCTATTCCAGTTGTAGAACTCAACCAAATACGTATTGACCGTGCTATCAAATTGAGCGGTGTAGCTGATGTCGGCTGTTATCGGACTGATAGCCGGACTCCATCCTGCGAAGGTGTAGGAGTATTGCTCGTTAGCGTCGTGGAACGGTTCTGCACCATTATATTCCGGTGTAGTGCCTTCCTCCACATCTGCATCGGTTTCCAGCACAGTTCCATCGTAATTTTCCCATGTTACGGTGTAGGTGGCTACAGGATCGTCCGGGTAGGTCAGTCTGATACCGTAGAAGTTGATGCCACCGCCAGCGTCCGAATAGATAAGAATCTTAGCCTCACTACCGGTGTAGCTGTAGGAGTACTTACGGATACCCGAATCGGATCTCAGTACAGGAATGGTAGCACTCACGTTGCCGAATTCGCCCATGGCTATATTCATCACGCGGTCGGAACTGCTGGCGCTCATTACGTAGAAATCAATCGTACAGTCGCCCTTGATATCGAACCAGAGGTGACGGCTGTCGGCATTGCCGGTACCGCTCGTTTTGAGGCGGTGGGTGAAGTTGATTCCGTCAATCGATTTGGAGTTGGTCTCGACAGCCATCTTCTTGTCGGATGTAGCGCAGATATGCAGCTGACGGATGACGGTGTCGGCTGTGATGTCACCGGCCAGTCCCTTGAAGTCGTCGTCGGAGATATTCCACCATGTACCGACATTGACGATGTCGGTGGTGTTGCCGGAGATAATCTGAGCCTCTTCCACGGTGATATATCCTCCATCGGTTACGGTCGTTCCCTCGCTGTTGGTTGCCGTGACGGTGTACGAGCCGCTCTCGGTAGGTGTACCGCTGATGGTGAGCGTCAGACCACTGATGGTGTAGGTCAGTCCTGCAGGCAGGTTGCTGACGGAGATGGAGACAGCCGTACCCGACGCCACGAAGACGATAGGCGTGATGGCATTGCCCTCGATAACAGTCTGGCTGGCATTGTCAGGTCCCTCCAGGTCAGGAGACTCTTCTGGCTCATTGCTTTCTTCCGGATAAATCAGGTTGATACCGTAGAAGTTGATGCCGCTGTTGGCCGAACCCATATAGATGGTAGTGGCATTGCCGGTATATTCGTATGTCTGCTTGGTCGGCGTAGTCTGCGGAGCTGCCAGGGTAGTCAGGAGTGTGCCTCCGTAACTGCCGCTATAGACGTTGACGGTGCGGTCGGCCGAACCTCCACTGACGAGATATACCTCAATCGTACACGGACCGGTAACTGCGAAATTGAGATTTCTCGACTCAGCCTTGCCTGTACCTCCTGTTTTGAGGCGGTGCGTGAAAGTGATGTCTCCAATGGTTTTGTTATTGGCGTCAACGGTCATCGTGGCACTGCTGGTGGCAACCATCGTCAGTCCCTGGATTGTCGTAGTAGCCGTTATCGTTCCTAGGCCATTGAATTCGTCTCTGGAGAAATTCCATGTGACGTCGCCCTCCGGCGTTGGGTCGCTGCCTTGGCTCTCGGTGAACTGTGCGTAGTAGGTCACGTTGCCGGTGATGACGGTGCTGGCCGAGATATGGGTTCCGCCTGTGGCAGCCGTGAACCAGCCGTCGAAGGTGTAGCCGCTCTTGGTGGCCGTAGGCAGCGTACCGATAGCGTTGCCCGCTACCACTTGGGTCGTAGCGGTGGAGCAGCTGCCGCCGTTGGTGGTGGCGTCCCAAGTAACAGTATATGTAGTAGTGGAACCGCCATCACAGTTGCTGCTGACTGCGCCGGCGGTGGTGACGATCAGCGTGGCGCCTGCGCCGCAAGTGCTGTTGGTCACGGCCGATTTGGCTTCGCTGTAACTGAGCGCCGTATAGCTGTAGCCGGGCGTAACAACGGTACGATTGGTCACGTTGGATGGAATTCCTTTGGCGGCGTAGCTATTGACAAACTTGACACCATTGGTGCCGCCATAGTTCTGGTAGAAGATTTTGCTGGAGGCAGGTTTTCCCTCGATGTAGCAACCTTCCACGTATGCGTCCGCGTTCTGCGGACCTATATAATAATTGGCTACCGACGAGTTCCAGTAGCAGTTGAGGAAGTGGAGCGATGCGTTGCGGCAACGTACCATACGCTCTACGCAGCCATCGTCCCACCAGCAATAGGCCCAGGTGAAGTTATACGTCCCGTCTGAAGGCTTATCATCCGACGACGCCCCCAGCAGATTGGTGTAGCGGTGGTCGTCCGAACCGCCACTACCGCCTGCTTTGGGCTCTTTGAGGTAGCGGAAACGGCACCAGCTGACGGTGACGTTGTCGGTCAGGCTCTTGTTGTCGAAGTTGCCGTCGCAGCCGTCCTGGAAATCGCAGTGGTCCACCCATGCGTTGGTCACCTTCTCGAAACAGAGCAAGTCGTTACCGTCGCAGTCGTAGGCGCCGGGGCCGACGAAGGTCAGGTTGCGGATTATCAGGTTGTCGAAGCGTTTGATATATAGGATACCGGATGTGCCGGATGTCTGTTGAAGCGAGGTCAGCGTCACGCCCGGCAGGCCCAGCAGCGTGACGTTGGCACCGTCTTGTACCGAAAGCATGGAGGTGAAGGTCAGGCTTTGCGTGATAATAATGACCTTGTTCTTGCCCTTATTCAATGCCGCTGACAGTTGGTCCACTGTGGATACCAGAGTAGGCGTAGCATCCCCACCGCCCGTTGCGCTCCTGCCGTAACCGAAAGCGGATGTTGAACAATAAGTCACTGCTTGCACGGATACAGTGAGACCAATGACAAGTGATAATAAAGTGAAAAGACGTTTCATATATTCGATTGTGTTAATTACATTATCCGGCGCAAAGGTACAAAAAAAAGTATTCCGTACCAAATTTTAGGTACGAAATACACATTTTTTGTCAATTTATAGCACTTTCCGGTTCCCTAACGCTTGCTTTGCACGTTTTGACACTACCATAGAGACAAAGCGTGTTCTTCTTTTGCCGTCATCTCCGCTTTCGTCTCCGGGGTTTTGTCCCCTTGCCCTGTCAGGTGCAATACGCCGTGAATCATAATCCGCCGCAGTTCTTCCTCAAACGGCACACCTACCGCCGTTGCATTCGAACGCACGGTGTCTATCGAAATGAAAATGTCTCCGTTGAGGGTAGAGGGAGTGGAGTAATCGAACGTGATGACGTCGGTATAGTAGTCATGACCGAGGAACTGACGGTTGACCTCTAATTCCCGCTCGTCGTTGCAAAAGATATAGTTCACGTTTCCTACGGAAAAACCATAATCCGCAGCCACAGCACGAATCCAACGGCTTATCATGCGCTCGTCCAATGCAGGCATTTCTATATCCTCAGCAGTAAATCTTAGCATTTCTTATCGTATTTTGTTCTCGTTTATCGACTATGTTCTTCAATGTATCTTACTTCTTTCTCTCTTTTCCCTTTAGGGAGGAGTCAGAGGTAGGCCTCTTGTCAACCAGGAAACCTCTCGGAAGCCTTGAAAATACGGGCCTGCAACGGGGTAACATTGGGTGATTATTGCGTGATTATTGTGTGATTATTGCGTGATTCGCTTATCCGAAGAATATCGGCGCGATGGCAAAGGCCGCAATAGCGCCTGCTAAATCAGCCAAAAGACAACAAGCAACTGCGTGTCGTGTGTTCTTGATATTTACCGAACCGAAATAGACTGCTAAGACATAAAATGTTGTGTCTGTCGTTCCTTGCAGGATACAACACAATCGTCCTACAAGACTATCTGCGCCATGAGTGGTCATAGCTTCGAGCATCAGTCCTCTTGCGCCGCTACCACTAAGCGGTTTCATAAGTGCTGTAGGAACTGCTCCTGCGAGATCTGGATTAATACCACAAGCACCAAAACACCATGCAATACCTTGTTCCAGCAAATCCATTGCTCCGCAAGCACGGAACATACCTACGGCAACTAAAATGGCGATGAGGTAAGGAATAATACCGATAGCCACTTGGAAACCTCCTTTGGCGCCGTCTATAAATGCATCATAGACGTTGATTTTCTTGCACATCGCCTGAATGACGAACCAGCAGATAACACCTAAAAGAAGTATGGCTGCAATAGCTGCAGATACAACTGATAATGCGTGTGGAGAGAGAAGAGTAGCACCCCAAACCATCAAACCGACTAATGCGGTTAAACCGATGATGGTTCCTAATACAACAGGGTCTTTTAACTTGATTTTTTGCGCCACGCACACACAAAGAAGTCCAACAAGTGTAGCAACATAAGTAGCAATCAAAATCGGCAGGAAAACATCTGCAGGATTGGCGGCTCCTAATTGTGCGCGGTAGGCCATGATAGTTGTCGGAATCAGTGTCAGTCCGCTTGCACCGAGTACAACGAACATAATCATGGCATTGGACGCTTTGGATTTGTCGGTGTTGAGTTCTTGCAACTCTCCCATTGCTTTCAATCCCATCGGCGTTGCGGCATTATCCAAACCAAGCATATTGGCCGCAATATTCATGAGCATGGTTCCGAAAACAGGATGACCTTTAGGAATATCCGGGAAGATACGGCTGAAGAACGGATTGATGGCTTTTCCAAGCGAATTTACTGCTCCGGCTTTCTCGCCGATCTTCATAATACCCATCCATAATGCAAGAACACCCGTCAAACCAAGTGAGAGTTCAAAACCTGTCTTGGCACTATCGAAGGTCGAATTTAGTATATCGGAAAATATATTGATATTACCAAAACACAGAGCTTGAATAAGCCCCATGATAACTGCTAAAAGAATAAGCGAAATCCAAATATAATTCAAAATCATGGTGCAAAATTACACTTTTTTTTGGATATGTGCAAGAAAAATTGTAATTTTGTGGCCGAAATGCAGAATTACGATGCCTTATATCGAATCTATGCGTATGTTCGTCATATGCTGACAGCATGGAACACAACGGGTGAGGGAATTCATTCTCCATATCTGTTTCATCTGGTTAGTTTTGTACTGTGCGACAAGAATCGTTTTTACTGTTTTTCCGAGATAGAGCGTCGTCGAGAGGCTTTGCTGAATGATACGCGTGTTTTGGAGGTCGTTGATTATGGGTCCGGCGGTTCACCAGAAGGATTGCATGTACAGCGAAAAGTATGTGATATAGCGCATGGACATTTGGAGCGTGCCGCAGTAGGACAGATGCTTTTTCGATTGGTGAATTTTCTCAGTCAAGATGCTAAACGTCCATTGGAGATATTGGAGTTGGGTACGTCATTAGGCATAACGACTGCATATCTGGCAATGCCCAATAGTCAAAATAAGGTGATGACCATGGAAGGAAGCAGCGCGGTTGCCAAGGTGGCACGGGAACAATGGCAGGCGTTGCGTTTGAACAATATTGAATGTGTAGAAGGCCGAATAGAGGACACCTTATTAAATCGCGCGCGCGAGAGACTGGATTTAGCGTATGTGGATGCTAACCATACTTACGAAGCTACGCGACAATATGTGGAATATCTGCTGCCGAGATTGACTGAGAAAGGCATAATAGCGATTGACGATATCCATTATTCGCGTGAGATGGAACGCGCTTGGAAAGTACTGCAAGCGGACGAGCGCGTAACGAGTAGTATGGATATGGGGCATATCGGATTGTTGTTTGTGGATAAACATTATCTTAAACGGCATTATCGTTTAAGACTATAAATAATATTGTATATGGCAATTTATACAAAGACAGGAGACAAAGGCGAGACTTCATTGGCCAATGGTCAACGTGTTTCTAAAGCCGATGCACGGTTGGAAGCGTACGGAACAATAGATGAATTAAATAGTTTCATCGGTTGGTTGCACGTGTCATGTGCATCTTCTCAACAAAAAACGGATGCGCAGTTAAAATGGGTGCAAGACAAATTATTTAACTTAGGTGCATTATTGAGCTGTGCTGACGGTGAGTGGATTCAAGACGCAGATGTCAAACAGCTCGAGGCGTGGATTGATGAGATGCAAGCAGAAGTGCCAAAGCAAAAATCATTTATCCTTCCTTCAGGAACAGAGGCATCTTGCCGTGCTCAGATATGCAGAACGGTATGCCGTCGTGCCGAACGAAAGATGATAGGAATCGATATACCGGAAGTAAGTGCTCGTTTTGTCAATCGACTAAGCGATTACTTGTTTGTGTTGAGCCGTTATTTGAATTTTTTGGCAGGTCAAAAAGAAGAAAATTGGACTGCATAAAAACCCACAAAAAGAAGAAAAATGGCGTAAAATGTTGAAAAATCATCAAAAAATGTAAATTATTGTGATAAAAACTTGCACGTATCGAAACTTTTTACTACTTTTGCACGATAATTTTGAAGAAGTGTACCCATTTGTAGGTTAATCGTCGCATGATTGTGGCGCGTTTTGACGTCAAAAAGTTTAGTTACTGGTATGTATTGGACATTAGAATTAGCATCGAAGTTGGATGACGCACCCTGGCCGGCTACAAAGGAAGAATTATTGGATTACGCCAATCGTACGGGGGCTCCGGCTGAGGTTATAGAGAACTTAAGTGAGTTGGAAGAAGAGGACGAGGAGCAGGTTTATGATAGCATCTTGGATATATGGCCGGACTATCCTACTCGGGATGAGGATTTCTTCTTCGTTGAAGACGAATATTAAGTCAAGCAATATATCTGTGCGTAGATATTTAGTTCTTCTGCTCGCCTTTACAGGCATTCTTACTGCGAGTGCGCAGTTTGATCCGCAGCTGGGACAATATATGTATTTAGCAGCCGCCTATAATCCTGCAGCGGCAGGAGAAGGAGATTTAATGAAGGTTGCAGGTGTGCATCGCATGCAGTATGTGGATATCACAAATGCACCGATGAGTACTTGGTTCTCATTCAGTTCTCCGTTTGTAATAGGCAAAACCCATCATGGTGCTGGTGTGCGGTTTCTGAATGACCGTTATGGCTTGTTCACGACGCAATCGTTTTATGTGCAGTATGCCTATCGCCAGCGTTTGGGTAAAGGTTATTTGAGTATCGGCGTTGATTTGGGCTTTGTAAATGTTGGTTTCCGAGGCGATTCGGTCAATCTGAGCCAAATGGGCGATGAGTATCACGAATCAGATGCGTCTATTCCAACAGCCAGCAAGTCAGGAATGAAGTTTGACATGGGATTGGGACTCTACTATGCTACACCGGTTTGGTGGGTAGGTGCAAGTTACAGCCATTTGCTTCGACCGACGATAGACTGGGATGAGTATTCACAAGTCCGATTGACAGGAACGATGTATGTAGTCGGTGGATACCATTTCCGATTGAAAGACAATCGAGATTGGGTATTGACTCCGAGTGCAATGGTCATGAGCGATTTCGCAAGCTGGGATGTGAACTTGACGTTGATGTGCGATTACAGAGATCGGTATCGTTGGGGATTGGGATACAGAATAGCCGGAAGTGTGAATATATTATTAGGAGTTGATATTATCTCAGGTTTGCAATTGGGGTACAGTTGCGAATTGCCGACAAACAAACTGCTGTTAGAGAGCTACGGAAGTCATGAGATATATCTGTCATACGGATTTGATATACTGAAACCAAAACGGACAAACAAATATAAATCAGTTAGGTATTTATAAAATTAAGTTGAAAATTAATCGACTAATTACCAATATGAAAGTAACAAAGATTTTGCCATTGGTCGTATTCGCGATTGCTTTGGCTAGTTGCAACAAGCCGGCGGGAGAGTTAGTAGGAGCTCGCAATTCCGGTAACTTTAAGGAGGCTAATCCTTATGGTATGCTGTTCATCAAGAAAGGTAGTTTCATGATGGGAGCAAACACTCAATCGGCTGTATTTGAGCAACCTGACAATGTTGTGATGGTTACGGTAGATGCGTTCTGGATGGACGAGACCGAAATCACCAACAACGAGTACACTCAGTTCGTACATTGGGTACGTGACTCGATTGCATTAACTAATCTGGTTGCAGCAGGTATGACAGATTATGCTATTCAACCGAAAGACGAGGATTTCGACGAAGAGAACTTCCGTTTGGATTGGCGTAAGAAAGTGCCTTGGGACAGCAAGGAAGAGGATGTAGTGGACGCATTGTCGTCTATGTATTATTCAGATGGAACGCTGAAGACCAATTATCTTCACTATCGTTACAACTGGGTTAATATGGATGAGGCTCTTCCTCAACGTAATAAATTTGACGTTGCAACAAGTTCCTATCCTAAAGGTGCTACCGCTCGTGTAGATACTTTCTGGGTAGATGAGATTGGCGCAATCCACGACTCTACTATTTATCGTCCGTTGAGAGAACCGAAAGATCTTTTGACCGAGAAGATAATTTGTATCTATCCGGATACATTGGTATGGGCTCGTGACTTCCAATTCTCGTACAATGATCCGTTGCTTCATATGTACTTCAAACACCCGGGTTATGCTGAATATCCGGTAGTTGGTGTTACATGGGAACAAGCACATGCATTCTGCAACTGGCGTACCAAATTATTTAACCAGTATTCATCTGCAGAGGCTAATGAATATCGTTTGCCGACAGAGGCTCAATGGGAGTATGCAGCACGCGGTGGTCGTAAATTGGCGATGTATCCGTGGGGTGGCAATTATGCTCGTGACGGCAAGGGATGTTTCTTTGCTAACTTCAAACCTTATCGTGGTGCTTACAACGATGATACGGGTACTACCACTATGAAAGTGGCTCAATATCGTCCGAATGATTTCGGTTTGTTCGATATGGCTGGTAACGTATCTGAGTGGACTAACTCTGCTTATCAAAGCGCAGCAAATACGCATATCCATGACTTGAATCCGGATTATAGCTATATGGCTCGTAAAGCGGATCCTGACATCCTGAAACGTAAAATAGTTAAAGGTGGTAGCTGGAAAGATATCAGTTACTTCATGCAATGCGGTGTGCGCACGTACGAGTATCAATATGAGAGCCGTCCTTACATTGGCTTCCGTTGCGTACGTTCATATATTGGAGAATAATTAAAAACAAAATACATTAACTTTTAAGTTATAAAGAAACTATGGCTACAGAAAACGCTGCAAAAAAAGGTTTTGGTGCAAGGTTTATGCATTGGTATGAATCATACCAAGGTAAAAATGTGGTAAACATCGTTTATTCGGCAGGTGCGTCGGTGGTAATCGTCGGTGCGTTGTTTAAAATTCTTCACTGGCCGTTGGCAAGTCAAGTGCTGATGGTGGGTATGTTTACCGAGGCTTTCTTGTTCTTGATAGGTACATTAGAGCATCCGCATCCTGAATTCCACTGGGAGAACGTGTTCCCGCAATTGTTGGAATATGGAACCAAACCGGAGTTGTTAGAGGCAAAAGCTAATCAACCTCGTCCTACCCTGTTAGGTGCAGGTAGTGAAGAAGGTGCTCCTGTTTCCGGTGAAAAAGGCCGTGCAGCAGTGCCAGCTTTGAAAGATGAAGACTTACAAGCTTTGAAAGACGGTATAGCTGATTTGGCAAAAACAGCATCGCAATTTAGCGAGTTAGGCAAAGTGGCTCAAACTGGCGTTAAACTGGGTGAGAAATTAGCAGCAGCTGAAGTAGCTACATCTGAATATACAACAAAGTTGTCTGCAGCAGGTTCTGCAACTGACTCTTTCGCTCAAGTAACAAATGATCTGTCCGGAACTTACGCTCAAGTAACGGAAGATATGAAGCACGTAGTAGCCGGTACTGAAGCATACAAAGCAAGTGTTGATTTGGTAGGTCAAAAATTGGCTTCTTTGAATTCTGTATATGAATTGCAACTGCAAGCAATGAATGCTCATATTGAGGCTATCAAGGCTCAAGCAGCAACTGTTCAAACACAAATAGAGGCTGGTAAAGAGCAAGCTGCTGCAGTTAAAGAACAAGTAGCAGCAGTCAAAGAGCAAGTAGATGCTCAAAAGAATATTGCAGCTTCTGCTCGCGAAGCTGCAGAGGTTCAAGCTGCATTTGTTGCAGAGTCTAAGACTTTGAAGAAACAAATCACAGATTTGAATGCAGTATATGGCAACATGCTGAATGCATTGGCATAATTCAATTAGAACGCATTAAGGTATAAAACATTAAAACACTTCAGCAATGGGTGGAGCAAAAAACTGTCCGGAAACCCCGAGACAAAAAATGATAGGTATGATGTACTTGGTGCTGACAGCCATGTTGGCATTGAACGTAAGTACAGATATCTTGAATGGTTTTACATTGGTTGACAATAGTCTTCATTCCTCTATCGCTGCATCTAACACTCGTAACGCTAAACTTTATACGGATTTCCAAGCAGCAAACGCGGATAACCCTGAAAAAACGCAAGAGTGGTTCGATAAAGCCAAAGAGGTGCAAAAACGTGCGGACTCCCTGTATGCTTATATTCAGGACTTCAAAGAGCATATCGCTATCTTAGCGGATGGTAAAAAGAAAGTAGAAGCTCGTAAAGCAAACGGAGAAGATCCTACACGTCATATTGAAGGTAATTCCAATTTGGATGTAACTGGACAATATGCAATTAATGAAGGTAACGGCCAGATTTTGAAAGAGATGGTTGCTTACTTCCGTGATTATACAGATAGTATTGTAGAAAACGATTTTGAGTTGCGCAGTTCTATTCGCCAGAATTTAGCTACAGATCGTGGATACAACTCACACGAGAAAGACTCTTGTGATTGGGAAATAGCAATCTTTGAAGGAATGCCGGTAGGTGCATCTATCACCATCTTGACAAAGATGCAAAACGATGTTCGTTCAATAGAAAGTGAAGTAATTCAATATTTGATGGACCAAACTGATGCAGGTGACTTGCGCGTAAATAAATTGAACGCGTACGTGATACCTAATTCAAATTATGTGATTCGTGGCGGTCGTTATACTGCACAGATTATCTTGGCCGCTATCGACTCTACGCAACGTCCGGAATATTATGTAGAAGGTCAACGTATCAACGATCAAGGTCTCTATGAAGTACCGGCAACAGGTATCGGTTTGAAAAAATATTCAGGTTGGATTGCATACCAAAACCCATCAACCGGTCAAATGGAAAATTTGCCGTTCCAAAGCGAGTATAGCGTTGGAGAACCGGCAGTGACCATTTCCAATACAGACTTGAACATCATGTATCGTGGTTACGATAACAAGTTCTCAATTTCTGTTCCGGGTGTATCCAATGATAAGATTCGCGTGAGTGTCGATGGCGCATCGGCTCATCAGAGCGGAGGTTTTTGGATTATCAAACCGGGTGACGGTCCTAAAACAGTATCCATATCTGTGTCTGCAGAATTGGATGGTCGTATGCAACCGATGGGTCGTAAAGACTACCGTGTGAAAGCTTTGCCGAAACCGGGTGCATATTTCCGTTCAGGAGAGAAAGAGTATTCAGATGGAAACATCTCTCGTGGTGCTTTGCTGAATGGTGCTGCCTCTGTGATTGCTTCATACGGTCCGGATGGATTGCTCGACTTACCTTACCAAGTAACCAGTTTTAAAGTAAATATTAATGGTGTGTTGACAGAAGCTCGTGGCAATAAGTTTACGGCAGATCAACGTCAACGTTTGGAAAAACTGAAAATGGGTGCTATCGTGGTCATTACCGATATCCGTGCTAAAGGTCCGGATGGCAAAGAGACACGTCTGTCACCAATCCCACTATCTCTGAATTAATACCTAAAAGTTATGATAAAGAAGATTAGTATTCTCGCATGTATGATGCTTGGAATCTTAACCGCCCAAGCACAACACAAAGTAGTCTCGTTTTTTGACGAGGTAGGTAGTGCACGAATCCAAACAGAGGAGTTCTCTCAAGCACATGATACAATCGTTAAAGTGGATCACCGCATTGACGATGTTATATGGGCTCGTTATGTCTATCGCGTAATCGATATGCGCTATAAACAGAACTACCAATTGTACTTCCCTGTTAAATCTGACGATGCTGATTATCGTAATCTTTTCAAAGTGATTACAGATGCAGTTGTTGACGGATTGCCTATTTACGAGAAAAACATGGAAACCATTAAGCCGGATTTGCATCAAGAACCAATTCCGCGTAATGTGCTTCCGAATATGTTTATGGCAGACGACCCGTTGGCTGACTATTCTGACGATCCGACACACTTTGATGTTAGTTCATCAGATGCTATGTTGATTCACTATGACAGCGTATCAGACGAGTTGTCATTCCACTTCTATCCGTTTGAGAGTTTGGTTAAGAATCAACTGAAATATTTGATTCAGGAAGTTGTATTCTTTGACAAACACACGTCTCGTTTGCATTCAAAGATTATGGCTATCGCTCCTCTGCAATCAGATCTGATTACTACTCGTGATAGTTCGAATATAATGAATTCACTCCGTGAGTCGATTATGTTCTGGATCGCGTTTGATGATTTGCGTCCTTATTTGGCAATGCAATATGCTATTCCAAGCCGCAATGAGGTTAAACGTGTTACATTTGACGAGTTCTTCCAGAAACACCTTTATACGAGTTATATCGTAGGTGAAGGCAATATGTATAACCGCTGGATTCCTGACTACGCTAAGACGGAAAAGGAAGTGAAGAAAGAGCAACAACGTATTGCAGATGAATTGCTGAATTTTGAGCAAGACCTCTGGGAATATTAAAAGACAATATAAAAGGGGGCAGGCGGATACCTGCCCCTTTTGCGCATTTTCGGTAAGAATATATGCAAAAACATCGATTTAGGAACTCCTACCTGACAGCCGCAGTAAGTGTTTCTTTAGTGTTGTGCTTAGTGGGGTTAGAGTGTGTACTCCTGCTTTCAGCAGGAGCTCTTGTTACGCGCATGCGCGAGAACATGACAATAACTGCTGTTTTGTCTCAGGAGATCGATAGCACTCAATGCGCTCGTTTTGAGCAGATGTTAGAGGCAAGTCCCAGTTGTAGTAGTTTTGCCTATGTGTCTAAAGAACAAGCATTGCAAGAACACATTGCATCATTAGGAGAGGATCCCAGCGCATTTTTAGGTTATAACCCGTTGTCAGCAAGTTTTGAGATTCACCCGACGGATTTATATAGTAGTCCGGATAGTTTGGATGTGTTTGTTGAGAAATTGAGGTCATTGCCTTATGTCTCAGAAGTAATCTATCCTCGTGATTTGGCGGACTTAATGAGTAGTAATGTGAGTGAATTCTCTCTTATCTTATTGGTTGTCGCATTGGTACTTCTATTGGTGTCAATGGCTTTGATAGTGAATACCATTCGTTTGCAGATCTATTCAAAGCGATTCATTATCAATACAATGACTTTAGTGGGTGCTACATCTTGGGTAACCAGACGTCCTTTCGTGCGTCGCAATATGTTAATGGGTTTGTTGGCTGGAATCGTTGCTTTGATTATCTTAAGCGGAGTTATTTATTACGTAGAAATCAAATTAGGTATATTATTATTCCCGTTAACATGGATGAATATAGCTTTTGTGACTGCAGTGGTACTTGGTTCTGGTCTACTTATAACACTGTTTGCTTCGCTAATTGCTACAGGACGATACATCCGTATGGACAATAATAGTTTATATGAAATCTAAGAAATTATGAAGCATTTATCTAAGCTCAATCTGATTTTAATAGCAGTATCCGTTATAATCATCTTGGTTGGTTTCTTTTTAATGGCAGGTGCTCCGTCCGGCGAGGAATATAATCCGGATATTTTCTCAGTCCGCCGTATTACTGTCGGACCGATGATTTCGCTATTCGGATTTGTATTTATGCTATTTGCAATATTATTCCGTAAAAAGAAATGAACTGGCTTCAAGCACTTATATTAGGAATAGTACAAGGGTTAACAGAGTTTCTGCCTGTTTCTTCTTCCGGCCATTTAGAGATAGGTCAAGCATTGCTTGGAACAACAGGAGAGGAAAATTTGACCTTCGCCATCATAGTACATACGGCGACTGTATTGTCCACGCTTGTTATTTTATGGCATGAAGTAGCGCAACTTCTCAAAGGAACATTCACTACTATTAAGTGGAATGCAGAAAAGGATTATGTTGCGAAAATATTGGTATCCATGATACCTGTGTTCATCGTTGGCATGTTCTTCAAGGAACAAGTAGAGTCGTTTTTTGGTAACGGGTTGTTATTAGTGGGTGTTTGCTTGTTGATTACTGCTTTATTATTGGCACTCAGTGAGTGGTTGCAGAAGAAAAAACAAAGCGAAGGACATGAAGTGGGTTATAAAGATGCAATAATTATCGGTTTGGCCCAAGCGTGTGCCGTTCTGCCCGGTTTAAGTCGTTCGGGAACAACAATAGCAACAGGTCTGCTTTGCGGAGTGAAGAAAGAAAGTGTTGCTCAGTTTTCTTTCTTAATGGTATTAATCCCGATTTTAGGTGAAGCATTTTTGGATTTGATTAAATTGCTTCAAGGAGAGGTTGTTAGCAATTTAGCAATCTTGCCGGCAATTGTAGGTTTTGTGGCGGCTTTTTGTACCGGTTGTTTTGCGTGTAAGTTTATGATAGAGATTGTTCGTCGTCAACGTTTAGTATGGTTTGCACTTTATTGTGCTATCGTCGGTACGGCAACTATCATAATTACTCTCTGTTAGTCCATGTGGGATTTTATTGAAGGTGAAGTGTTGGCTTTTGACAAGCCGTTGCATTGGACATCGTTTGATTTGGTAGCCAAAGTGCGTTATGCATTGTGCCATAAACTCGAGCGCAAAAAACTGAAAGTAGGGCATAGCGGAACTTTGGATCCTTTGGCAACAGGAGTAGTACTGGTTTGTACAGGTAAGAAAACTAAACTTATTGACAAACTGCAATATGACGTCAAAGAATATGTGGCGACACTGCAATTAGGTGCAACCACTCCGTCCTATGATATGGAAAAACCGGTAGATGCTACTTATCCAACCGACCATATCACGCGCCAATTGATAAATGAAACATTGCCACAGTTTATAGGCGAACAATGGCAAACACCACCTATGTTCTCCGCCATTCAGATTAATGGCAAACGAGCCTATGAGTTCGCTCGTAAAGGAGAAGAGGTGGAACTCAAACCGCGACTTTTGGTAATTGACGAGTTAGAAGTGTTAGCTTTTGATGTAGAGCAAATGCAACTTACCATACGCGTGGTATGCTCAAAAGGGACTTATATTCGCGCTTTGGCTCGTGATATAGGCGAACGATTAGGTTCAGGAGCTTATTTAACAGCTTTACGCCGTACTCGAGTGGGGGAGATCCATGTAGAGGATTGCTTAACGATAGAACAATTTTTGAATACGTTGAAAGATTACGAATATGTACAAGACAAATGATATGAAGCTCAGTCAGTTTAAGTTTAAACTCCCTGAGACACAAATTGCTCAATTTCCTGCGTCTTACCGCGATGAATCACGTTTGTTGGTGTTGCATCGTAAGACCGGAGAAATAGAGCATAAGCAAGTGAACGATTTGGTTCAGTATTTCGACGAGGGCGATTTGTTTGTTCTAAACAACACAAAGGTGTTCCCGGCGCGTTTATATGGTCATAAAGAGAAAACCAATGCTCTGATTGAAGTGTTCTTGCTGAGAGAGTTAAATCATTCTCTCCGTTATTGGGATGTTTTGGTTGATCCTGCACGTAAGATTCGTATTGGCAATAAGTTGACTTTTGATGGAGATCCATCTATTGTGGCAGAAGTGATAGACAATACGACGAGTCGCGGACGTACATTCCGCTTCTTGACGGATTATAATAACGAAGAATTTGTTCCTCGTTTATATGCATTGGGTAGTGCTCCTCTACCACGTTATATCCAACGTCCGATGGATAGCGCAACGCAAGAGGAATATGAAAAAATATTCCGTGATCAACCTGTGCGCGAGATGGATGCAGAGCGCTATCAAACTATCTATGCAGAGAAAGTTGGTGCTGTGGCAGCGCCTGCAGCCGGTTTGCATTTCTCAAAGCAATTACTCAAGCGAATGGAAATCCACGGTATAGAGACTACTTTCATGACGAGCCATGTTTCTTTGGGCGTGTTCAAAGATATTGATGTGGAAGATTTGACAAAGAACAAGATGGAATCCGAGCAAATCATCTTACCGGAGGAAATGACGAATGCAGTTAATAAAACTCATGAGTCCCAGCATCGTGTTTGTGCAGTTGGAACGGAAGTGATGCGTGCCATGGAACATGTAGCAGGAACGACAGGTTTGTTGAAACCATATGATGGTTGGACTAACAAATTTATCTATCCGCCTTATCGCTTTATGTCTGCAGAAAGTTTCTTCGTTAACTTGTATATGCCTCAATCCAGTCAATTGTTGATGGTGGCTGCGTTTGGAGGTTTTGAAGCCACCATGCATGCATACGAAGAGGCGGTGCGTGAAGGTTATCGCTTTGGCGATTATGGCGATGCTATGTTGATTGTTGATTAATGCAAGTACGTATAGATCCATCATGGCAGCGTGTGTTGCAGTCGGAATTCGATAAGCCTTATTTCGAACTGCTGACTCAATATGTGCGTCAACAATATCAGACCCGTCGGTGTTTTCCTCCGGCAGGTCTGATTTTTAATGCATTTGACGCTTGTCCTTTCGATAAAGTGCGTGTTGTTATCATCGGTCAAGATCCTTATCATGAAGAAGGTCAGGCAATGGGATTGAGTTTTTCTGTTCCTGATGGTGTGATAATTCCTCCTTCGTTAATGAATATTTATAAAGAGATTCACCGTGATTTGGGAACTCCTATTCCTACCAGTGGAGATTTGCATCGTTGGGCGGAACAAGGCGTGCTGTTGCTAAATGCTACATTGACAGTAGAAGCACATCGCGCCGGAAGTCATCAAGGCAAAGGATGGGAAGAACTGACGGACGCTGCAATCGCTGCGCTTAATAAAGAACGAGAACACCTCGTCTTTATGCTCTGGGGCTCATACGCCCAACGCAAAGGCCAGTTCATCGATCGTCACAAACACTTAGTGTTGCAAACTTCTCATCCTTCTCCGTTATCTGTCTATCGTGGATTTGACGGTTGCGGACATTTCGGAAAAGCAAATAAATATCTTGTACAACACGGTGAGCAACCCATAAATTGGTAAGTATGAAAACACTTCTATTGATAGATGCTTATGCAATGATATTCCGTGCGTATTATGCTTTTATACGTGCGCCGAGAATGAATAGTAAAGGTGAAAATACCTCTGCTATTTTCGGGTTTGCCATTACTTTGGATGATTTGCTTAAAAAGGTCAATCCAACGCATGTGGGTGTCGCATTTGATCCTCATGGTCCGACCTTCCGTCATGAAGCATACGAGCAATATAAAGCACAAAGAGAAGAAACGCCGGAAGATATCCGCCGTGCCGTTCCAATCATTAAACGATTGTTGGAAGCGATGAATATTCCTTCCATGGAGGTACAAGGTTTTGAAGCGGATGATGTAATAGGAACTCTTGCCAAACAAGGTGAGCAGGCGGGATTTGAAGTATATATGGCCACTCCGGATAAGGATTACGGACAATTAGTGAGTGACCATATATTTATGTATCGTCCGCGTCATACCGGAGGTTTTGAAATCATGGGTCCGCAAGAAGTATGCGCAAAATACGGATTAAAGGATCAGTCGCAAGTGATTGATTTATTGGGATTGATGGGTGATGCGAGCGATAATATTCCCGGTTGCAAAGGAGTAGGAGAGAAGACTGCTGTTGCTCTTTTACAGCAATTTGGTTCTATAGAAAATATGCTTTCTCATACGGATGAGATAAAAGGCGCATTACGTCAGAAAGTAGAGACACAAGTTGAAGATATTCGCTTCTCGCGTTTCTTGGCTACTATTCGAACCGATGTGCCAATCTCATTAGACGAACAGCAGTTGGCAAAGAAAGAGCCTAATGTGGAGGCATTAACTGAACTCTATCAAGAGTTGGAGTTTAATACGCTTTTGAAAAAGATTGCTCCCGCAAAACAGGAAGTAACTGTTGCTCCGAAAAAGAAGCCAAAAGCGGATACAGGCATGCTTGATCTTTTTGGAGATACAGAGCCGTTAGAGCAAACTGAAAATACAGAGTCGAATAGTATTCCTCAACGCACGGAGCAAGAGGAAACAGAAGCGCGATTGTGCCAATATTTGCTTAATCCTGAAGTAGCATACAATCCTTATAAAGAACCAGATTGGGAAGCACTTAAAGCAGATGCGGATTTATGGAATTTATATCAAGAAGTTGAGTTGCCTTTGGTACCTGTCTTGCGTGAGATGGAAACCGCAGGTGTTCGATTTGATATCGATAAATTACATCAAGCGGAGACTCAGTTGACGGCAGAACTGAATGTTTTGGAGAAGCGAATCTATGATTTGGCAGGAATGGAGTTTAATATCAACAGTCCGCGCCAAGTAGGTGAATTGCTGTTCGACAAACTCAAACTGGACGCGAAGGCGAAGAAATCGAAAACCGGGCAGTATTCCACGTCCGAAGAAGTACTGGTGGCACTGAAAGAGAAACATCCTATAGTTGGCAAGATATTGGATTACCGCGAGTTGAAGAAACTGGTCACAACCTATGTTTCTACGTTGCCCGGATATATCGCGGAGGACGGGAAAATTCATACTACGTATAATCAGACTGTGACTGCAACAGGTCGTTTGAGTAGCAGCAATCCCAATCTGCAGAATCTGCCTATTCGCAGTGAGCGCGGCAAACTGATTCGCGAGGCGGTTATTCCGGACGAAGGATGTATGTTCTTGAGTGCGGATTACAGTCAAATTGAATTACGTCTGTTAGCACATTTCAGTCAAGACGAACATTTGCTGAATGCTTTCCGCTCGGGACAAGATATTCACACAGCGACCGCAGCAAAAATTTTTAATTTGCCTATCGAGCAAATCTCAAAAGACCAGCGTAGGCGTGCTAAAACGGCTAATTTTGGTATTATTTACGGAATATCCGCATTTGGTTTGGCACAACAATTAGACTGCTCCCGTACAGAAGCCAAACAACTGATAGATGATTATTTTGCGGCATTCCCGCGCGTGATTAGTTATATTGAACAGCAGAAAGAAATAGCACGTCAACGCGGTTATGCGGAAACACTTTTCGGTCGCAAGCGGTATTTGCCGGATATCTTATCTCATAATGCGACAGTTCGTTCTTTTGCAGAGCGTAATGCTGTTAATGCACCCATTCAAGGCACGGCAGCAGATATTATCAAAATGGCGATGGTATCTATTCATAAGCGCTTAAAGGCAGAAAATCTCAAGGCGCAGATGATTATGCAAGTTCATGACGAATTGAATTTTAATGTGCCACAAGAGGAAGTGGAAAAAGTTCGTGAAATTGTAGTAGGCGAAATGCAAAATGCCGTCCATTTGTCAGTTCCGCTGATTGCAGAATGCGGAGTAGGTAAGAACTGGTTGGAAGCACATTAAGCGAAATGATAAAATTAGTTGTCTTATTATTAATTCGTGTGCTGTGTATCGGTAACAGTTTCTCTTGGGACGCGGTAGAACAAGAGTTAGTGCCGATGTGTAACGAAGCGGGAGTGGAAGTAGAGATTCATAATCTCTATTATGGCGGTTGTTCATTAGAACAACATGCACAGTTTCTGCTGAAAGATACGGCCGCTTATTCTCATCGCGTGTGTACGAATAAAGAAGGACGCGTGATAAAAGATACCATCACTTTGCGTGACGCATTACGAGAAGGGAAATATGATTATATATCCTTGCAACAAGCGAGCCATTTTAGTGGAATGTATGATACTTATGCACCATGGTTGCGAATGTTGATAGATACAGTTCGCGTTTATCAATCTGAGGCGCAGTTGTGCTGGTTGCAAACATGGGCATACAGCAAAGATGCTAAACATCCTGCGTATCCAACTTACGGAAATAATCAGCAATTGATGTATGACAGTATCGTGGCATGTACAAAGAATCTGCTTCGCGATTATCCGGCAGAATTATTGATTATTCCTTGTGGTTATGCTATTCAGTTAGGACGTGGAACCAAACTTGGCGATAGTTTTTGTCGTGACGGCTATCATTTGAATTATAGTTACGGTCGTTATACGGCATCCGCAGTATGGTTTGAAATATTGACGAAGAGAGATGTTCGTCGTCTTCGTTACAAACCAGAAACGATGAGTCGTTGCGAACGTAAAGTATGTCAAAAAGTGGCCCATAAAGCTGTACGCAAAGCGGAAAATGCAGTTTTTTGAAAAAAAAGTGCAAAATAATTTGCGTATATCAAAAAAAAGCAGTACTTTTGCACCCGCTTTTGAAAAACGACTACTTGGTGCGGTAGTTCAGTTGGTTAGAATACCGGCCTGTCACGCCGTAGGTCGCGAGTTCGAGTCTCGTCCGCACCGCCAACCAGCGCAAGCTGGTTCGCTTTTCAAAAGTGAGGGTCCATTAGCTCAACTGAATAGAGTACCACACTACGGATGTGGGGGTTGCAGGTTTGAATCCTGCATGGATCACGAGAAAATAACCGCAAAGTATTGATTGCCAATACCTTGCGATTTTTGTTTTTTATACTGTTTGTTGAAAGTATATTTAATTTTATCGGGATATCTAAATTATGCGAGTAGTATTACAACGTTGTTCTCGTGCTGAAGTGCGTATAGATGGTGCGGTTGTCGGCAAAATCGGCAAAGGTTTTTTGTTGTTGGTCGGAGTAGTTGACGGCGACCAGAAATCGGATGCAGATCTTTTAGCACGCAAAGTGGCTCAAATGCGCGTTTTTGAAGATGCGGAAGGCAAGATGAATCTTGCTTTGCAAGATGTGGATGGCGCTGTTTTATCAATCTCGCAATTTACTCTTTATGCCGATTGCCGCAAAGGGAATAGGCCGAGTTTTATTCGTGCGGCCCGCCCAGAAATAGCTTCTCCGTTGTATGATTATTTCAATCAAGTTTTGCGTGAGACGTATGGTTTACAAGTGGAGACAGGTCGATTTGGCGCGGATATGAAAGTGGATTTTGTGAATGATGGTCCGGTAACTATCATTCTTGATTCTGCGGAATTAGCGCATTAAAAATACACGAAATTGCGCTTGGGTCAAGCGGACTTTGTTTAGATACGAAGCAGACACGTAAATGGTTCGTAATCGGTTCGAAATCGACTCGATAATGACCCGTTCACTCTTTGATAAAAAAAGTTGGAGTGAAGAGAATTTGAGAGTACCTTTAAACCACCTTAAGAATACCTTAAAACCACGTTAAAACCACGTTCAAGTGTGGAAAAAAACTTTCGCAAACTTTTACGGTTTATTCTTTCAAAAGGTATTTCGGCATTGCTTTTAGGAATCGTCTGACGGCTTGTCCTAACGAACCGTAAAAATCACCTCCGGAAGCATTTTTGTGTCCTCCTCCTCCGAAGATTTCGTTGGCAAAGATATTTACCGGTCTGTCTCCTTGCGAACGGAAGGAAAGTTTGATGACGGGATGTAAAGTTCCGGGTTTAGGCGGTTGTTCCCGCATGAAAACCGAATAATAGACGTCGCTTATTTGCAACGGCATATTGACGAGTCCTTCGGTATCTCCGATTTTATAGTTGAATTGCTGTAATTCTTTGTCCGAGAGCGTGATGAGCGCTAAATGAAACTCGGGGAAGAGTTGCATTTTTTTGTATAATGCATATCCCATGAGTCGTACTCGGTCTGCGGAATATTGATTGAAGACAGCATTATAAATGGCATCTTTATCAATACCGATTCTCACCAATTCCGCAATCATTTCATATATGTCCGGATTGTTGGAATTGAACGCAAAATTGCCTGTGTCCGTCATCAGTCCTGTATAAAGGCAGGTGGCGATATTCAAGTCGATTTTTGTGTCCAAATGGTTGAAGAATCGGTATGTAAGTTCGCACGTGGACGATAATTCCGGATGCGAGAAAGTGACTGTGGCAAAGTCCGCCGGATTGAGATGATGGTCAATCAAAATTTTCGGGCACGGATTTTGCAGGAGTTTATCACCAACGACACCAATTCGTTTCGGTTCGTTGAAATCCAAGCAGATGTGCAAGTCTGCTTCGGCTATGACAGCATCTGCTTTTTCGGCATTATTCTCATAAATGAGAATCTGCTCAGCCGCAGGCATCCAAGCGAGAAAAGCGGGAAAAGCGTTAGGCGTGATAACATGCACGTTTTGAGTCTTTAGCGAATGCTCGTTTATACGTTTTTGAATCCACAAAAACATAGCGAGCGAAGAACCCATAGCGTCACCATCCGGCGCCATGTGTGTGAAGATAACAATTCGATTTGCAGAGGTGAGAAATTGCTCTGCTTTAGATATGTTAGATTGGTCTAACTTGGGTGTCATAGTTAACAAATTTTGTGCAAAGATACAAAATTGTTTGCATATATCAAAATTTTTATGTAACTTTGCACGCTTTTTGTATGGAATACAAAATAATTGCTAATTTATAACTGAATAATTAATAGATATGAAAAAGAATTTTGTGTTAATTGCTGCGTTGTGCATGAGCATGATGTCCAGCGCCCAGACGTTAATGACGATTGACGGTAATCCGATTAGCGCCGAGGAGTTTTTGTACATTTACGAGAAGAACAATCAAGCAGGCGCCGTTGATCCGAAGTCGATGGATGAGTACTTGGATATGTTCATCAATTTCAAACTCAAAGTTATTGAGGCAGAGTCTCAAGGCATCGACACGACGGAGAGTTTCAAGAAGGAGTTGAAAGGTTATCGTGCGCAAGCGACTCCGAAGTACTTGCAAGACGAACAGGCAATTGACAGTCTTGTTGAGTTGAGTTGGCGTCATTTGTCCAAAGACCGTCGTGCAGCACATATCGCTATTCAATGTCCGGCCGGAGCAGAGGCAGCTCAGCAAGAAGAGGCATTGGCTAAAATCAATGAGGCTTATGAGCGCGTGACAATAGGTAAGGAAGTGAAACAAGGTAAGGGCAAAAAAGCCAAACTCGTTCGTCAACCGGCAGAGGCATTTGAAAAAGTAGCGCGTGAGTTGAGTACCGATCCCGGCGTACAAGAGACAGGTGGCGAATTAGGATGGATTACTCCGTTCCGTTACGTCTATCCGTTGGAGAAAGCTGTTTATGAGACTCCAGTCGGACAAATCAGTACTCCGTTCCGTACGCAATACGGATGGCATATTGTGCTGGTGGAAGAAGAGCGTGACCACGTAGAAGTACAAGCCAGTCATATCATGAAGATGGTTCCTCGTAACAATGAGACCGATCCGGAACTGGTAAAACGTAACGATAGTCTGACAGCGGCCAAGAAAGCAGAGATTGATTCGATAGCCAAGATAGTGACTGTTGAGAATTTTGCAGAAGTGGCTAAGTGGGAATCGGATGACCGCGGCAGTAGTGCCCGTGGCGGAGAATTAGGATGGTTTGGTAAAGGTATGATGGTAAAACCATTTGAGGATGCGGCTTTTGGTCAAGCGGTAGGAACTATCGGAGAACCGATTCGTTCTGCTTATGGTTGGCATATCATTTATAAACAAGGTGAGCGCGGTATTCAACCGTTGGATAGTATGCGTCCTCAGATTTTGCGTCAAGTACAACGTGACGAGCGCATCAAAGAGGCAGACAAGAGTTTCGTTCGCAAAGTTCGCAAAGAATATAATTTGCCAGAAAGCATGAGCGATGAAGAGGTAAAAGCTTATGCCGATGCACATCTTGAGGAGAAATATCCGGAATTGCGTAACTTGGTGCAAGAATATCATGACGGTATCTTGTTATTTGAGGTTTCGCTTCGTGAGGTATGGGACAAAGCCGCAAAAGATACAACAGGTTTAGAGGCTTATTTCAAAGCCCATAAGAAACAATACACATGGGAAAAACCGCACTGGAAAGGCTATATTCTGCAATGCAAAGACCAAGCAAGTGCAAAGGCTGCGCAAGCAATTATCAAGAGTGCCGAGAAAGATTCTGTAGATAGTTATATCAAACAACGTTTGAATAACGATAGCATTCAGTATGTGAAAGTACAATACGGTTTGTGGGAGCAAGGAAAGAATCCTATCGTCGATAAATTCGGCATGAAAGATAAGAAAGCTGAGTTCACTCCTTCGGAGCAGTTCCCGGTAGTTGTATGTGTCGGCAAAAAGATGAAAGCACCAGAAGAGTGGAGCGATGAAAAAGGTAAAGTGACGACTGAGTATCAAGACTATTTAGAGCAAGAGTGGGTAAAACAACTGCGTGCTAAATATGCAGTAGTGCTTGACAAAGACGTCTGGAATGCCATAAAGAAATAAAGGTGAAAAAATATACGTGGGTTATAGTGCTTGGCGTGTTGGCGATACTGAATGTAGTCGCCTATACGTGTGTTGTTCGTTGGGATATGACGGACGACAAACACTATAGTCTCAGTAATGCTACCAAAGAACTTTTACGAAAGGCAGACGAGCCGATTGAAGTGACCCTTTTCCTTCAGGGCGATTTGAATGCCGGTTTCCGCAGATTGCAGAAGGCGACCGAAGAAACACTTGAAGAGATGAAGGTGTATTCCGAAGGTTCGTTTTCAATTGCTCAATCGGAAGATCCTGCTGCTGCAGAAAAATTAGGATTGCACCCGATAGTCGTTCATGAGCGTGAACAAGACGGAAAGACGGCTCAAGTCAAAGTTTATCCGTATGCTTTGCTACAATACAAAGGCAAAAAAGCTATTGTGGCTCTTTTGAAGAATACACGCGGATTGAGCGGAGAAGAGAATTTGAATGCCAGTATAGAGAATCTGGAATTCGCTTTTGCTGAGGCTCTGCAATTGCTGCAACAAAAAGAGACACCTCGTGTGGCACTATTAGAAGGACACGGAGAGTTGGACGAAGAGCATACGTATGATTTGATGAGTGCTTTGAGTCGCTATTTTCAATTGGACAGAGGTCAGATAGCAGAAGGTGCCGATGCTCATATATTGGATGGATATAAGGCGATTATCATTGCCAATCCGCAAACGGCATTTAGCGATGCGGAAAAGTTTATTATTGACCAATATATCATGCGCGGCGGAGCTGTGTTATGGGCTGTTAACGGAGTGCAATTCAGCAAACAAGTGTTGCAACAAGAGGGTTTTACTCCGGTGCTGGCATTGGATTTGGGAATTACGGATATGTTGTATCGATATGGTGTGCGTGTGAATCCTGCATTGGTGCAAGATGTTCAATGTTTGCCTATTCCGGTTAATGTGTCTGAGGACCCGAGTCAACCGAATTTACAACCGCTACCATGGACTTATGCTCCATTGCTGCTCACGAGTCAAGGAAGCCCGATAACGCGCAATTTAGGTCAAGTGAGCAGCACTTTTGTGAGCCCGATAGATGCAGTAGGTGGCGAAGACGGAATAGAAAAACGAGTATTGCTTGCGACCAGTACTGCCACTCGTGTTATAGGAACACCGGCAGAAGTGGATTTGAGTGATTTGAATCCGGATTTGTCGTTATTCCAATACCAGTATGTGCCAGTAGGCGTGTCTATGGAAGGCGTTTTCCCGAGTGTGTTTGCGCATCGCATGGTGCCTGAAGGAGTGACGAATGCAGGTGAGATACTGAAAGAAAGTTCGCGTACACGGCAAGTGGTGATAGGCAGCGGAAGTATTTTAGGTAATGAGAGTCAACAAGGTCAAGCATTGCCAATGGGCTATGACCGCTACAGTGGTATGCAATTCAGTAACCGTGATGTGGTAGTAAATGCTGTGCTGTGGTTGACGGATGCCGACGGATTAATCAGTTTAAGAGGAAAAGAAGTAGCACTCCGATTGCTGAATGACAAACGTGCGCACGAGAAACGCATGGAAATACAAATAATAAGTACAATCAGTCCGATTGTCATCTTGGCTTTGATAGGTGGTGCTGTGGTGATAATCAGAAGAAGAAAATATCAACGCGTATGAAAAAATACTATACTTTGTTGTTGCTTGTGCTGCTATCAGGAATGATGCGTGCTCAAGAATTGAACTATCCGAAAGATACGATAGAGGGGGAAGAAGTGTATAAGTATGAAGTAGAGAAGAGTATAGGCCTATATCGTATAAGTGTTAATTTTAAGGTTCCTCAGAGTGAGATTATTCGTTTGAACCCGCAATTGAAGGAACGCGGATTGCATTACGGCGAGACGATATATATTCCAACGGGCAAACAAGTTGATAGAAAACGGCAGATGAAAGAGAGTGCCAAAGAATGGGGACCGAATGCTTATATCAATCGAAAAGCAGCAGAGGAGTCTTTGGCGCAAAAAGATACCATTGCTCCAGTGGATACATTAAAAGTAGTAGAAATAGCGGATACTACAAAGATAGATAGCGTATCAGGGCAAAAGAGACAAGTGGTTGAGTTGGCATTAATGCTGCCATTCGAGAGTCAGCAGACCAAACGTAGTGCGAATGCAGAGAAAATGATGGCTTTCTATCAAGGAGCCTTATTGGCGTTGCATGATTTACAAAACGACAGTACACTTTATCGTTTGCGTGTTTACGACACGGAACGAAGTGAACGCCGTGTGGGAACTTTGTGCGAGAGCAACGAATTAGACAGCGTTCGTGGTATACTCGGTTTGGCTTATCCCATACAAGTTGAGCGTATGTCTACATGGTGTGCAACACATAAAGTGCCATTGCTGGTGCCTTTTGCCGATGATGTAGAGTTGGGTGGTTATCCTTATGTATTTCAATTCAATTCGACTGATGAACTGGAAGCAGACAGTTTATGTTCGTGGATAGAGAGACAGAACAAACGCGTACATTGCGTGATGATTGATATCCGTGAGTCAGATATGTCTGCGTTTGCCCGTACTTTGCGCAAGAAGATGGAGAATAAGGGTCTCCCGTTTGAGTTATTGCCGCTTAAAGATTTGATGAGTGATTCTACAATACAAGTGTTAGATAAAGAAAGCGAGAATCTTATTATCCTACATAGTGACAAGTATCAACAAGTACGACTGGTGCTTCCGTATTTGACAGCATTACAGAAAGCCGGGTATAAAATGCGTTTGGTAGGTCAATACTCATGGCAAAAAGAAAAAATAGGTATTCCGATGTTATATACTTCCGTTTTTACAGAGAAGACGGATTTAACGGCATATGACGAGTTATGGAATAAATATTTTGGCAATGCCTATGTGTCAGAATTGCCTCGTTATGATTTGTTGGGCTACGATTTGATGCATATGTTGGTGGATTATCTGCAAGGAGAAAAATCGCATGCAGGATTGCAATCCAATGTCGAGTGGCAGCAAGTAGGTAACGGCGGTTGGCAAAATAAAAATGTTCGAGTAATTGCGGAATAGATTATTAGTCATAGGATTTTCGTTGGTATGCGCATGCATGATGTATGCGCAACCGAGACTGCGTGTGCCTGAGATATATTTCGGCGTGCACGGGGGTGTTTCTGCGAGCAGTATTATGTTCAGTCCGGCAGTGGAGAACATGACACCTATTACTCAAGCATGTGTGCTTGGCGGAAACGGAGGATTCGTGTTCAGGTATGCCGTACATAAATACTGCGCGTTACAAGTGGAACTGAATTATCAACATCGCGGCTGGCGTGAACATAATGACGCAGGAACCTATAGCCGTGAGTTGCATTATGTGGAGTTGCCATTGTTGATGAATGTGAATTTCGGTTCTGAACGTTGGCGTGGTATTTTCAATCTCGGTCCTCAACTCGGTTATTGCGTGGCAGATAATGGAGGAAAAGGAACTCAGATTGGTACAACGACGGTACAATACGAATTGATAGATCATAAGTTCGATTGGGGATTGGCAGCAGGATTAGGTTTTTATTACCGTTCCCGTAATGCCGGATTGTATCAATTCGAGGCGCGATTCAATTATAGTTTCGGCGGTATATTCGGAACGGGATTGATTGACCATTTTAATATGGCCAGCCCAATGGATCTGAGTCTGAATATCGCTTATATGTGGGAATTCAAAAAGAAAAAATGATATGAAAACAAATTATGAAGTGCGGTATGCATCAAATCCGGTTGATGCAAAGAGTTATGACACCACTCGATTGAGAAAAGATTTCTTGATTGAAAACGTGTTTGTGAAAAACGAAGTGAATATGGTTTACTCAATGTACGACCGTATGATTGTCGGCGGTGCAATGCCTGTTGGCGAGACGTTATTACTTGAAGCGATTGATCCATTGAAAGCACCGTATTTCCTCACTCGCCGCGAGATAGGTATTTTTAATGTCGGCGGAAAAGGAAGAGTGATTGCCGGAGATGAGATTTTTGAGTTAGATTACAAAGAGGCACTTTATTTAGGTCGTGGAGACAGAGAGGTAAAGTTTGAAAGCGTGGATGCTAATAAGCCTGCGTTATTCTATTTCAATTCCACAACCGCTCATCAAACTTATCCAAACAAGAAAGTGTCGAAAGCCGATGCTGTGGTAGCTCATATGGGCAGTCTGGAGATGAGCAATGAACGTGATATTAACAAGATGTTAGTGAATCAAGTGTTGCCAACGTGTCAATTACAAATGGGTATGACGGAGTTGAATGTCGGTAGTGTTTGGAATACTATGCCTGCGCATGTGCATAGTCGTCGTATGGAAGCCTATTTCTATTTTGAGGTGCCGGAAGACCAAGCTGTCTGTCATTTCATGGGCGAAGTAGAAGAGACACGCCATATTTGGATGAAAGGTAATCAAGCCGTGCTGAGTCCTGAGTGGTCGATTCACTCTGCTGCGGCTACGCATAACTATACTTTCATTTGGGGTATGGGCGGCGAAAATCTCGATTACGGAGATCAAGATTTTAGCAAGATTACTGATTTGAAATAAGATAAGCAGCAAAATAACCTACTTATCACCTACTTATCACCTACTTATCACCTACTAATCACCTACTCAAAACAGGTAAAAAAGAAATGAAGAATTTATTTTCACTTGAAGGCAAGAACGCATGGGTAACAGGCGCATGCTATGGTATAGGATTTGCGATTGCAAAAGCATTTGCGCAAGCCGGAGCAAGTAATATCATCTTTAACGCTCGTAGTCAAGAAGCGATAGATAAAGCATATGAGTTATATCATGCGGAAGGCATTGGCAATGCGCATGGTTATGTATGCGATGTGACGGATGAGAAAGCTGTAAAGGCATTGGTCGAGCAGATTCACAAAGAAGTGGGACAGATTGATATATTGGTCAACAATGCCGGCATTATCAAACGTATTCCGATGCATGAGATGAAACGTGAAGAGTTCCAACAAGTGATAGATATTGACCTTGTAGCGCCTTATATTGTCAGTGCAGCAGTGCTGCCGGAGATGATGGAACGTCGTGAAGGCAAAATTATCAATATTTGTTCAATGATGAGCGAGTTAGGCCGTGAGACAGTAAGTGCTTATGCAGCAGCGAAAGGCGGTTTGAAGATGTTGACACGCAATATTTGTTCTGAGTACGGCGAGTATAATATTCAATGTAACGGTCTCGGTCCGGGCTATATAGCAACGCCTCAGACGGCTCCATTGCGAGAACCGCAAGCCGACGGAAGCAAACATCCGTTTGATGCCTTTATTTGCGCAAAGACTCCTGCCGGAAGATGGTTGGAAGCAGACGAGTTAGGTGCTCCTGCAGTATTCTTGGCAAGTCACGCGAGCGATGCAGTAAACGGACAGATATTGTATGTTGACGGAGGTATTTTGGCTTATATAGGAAGACAACCGAAATGAAAAAGTATATATATATCCTAATTGCGTTGTTGGCATTGACCAGTTGCCACAAAGAAACCATTCAGCCGAAAGTGTACGGACGCTATGTGCCGGAGCGCAAAGATGATTTTGCGTGGGAAAACGAGTATGCGGCATTTCGTATGTACGGTCCTGCGCTTCGTCCGGAAAATCCGAGCAACGGTGTGGATTTGTGGTTAAAAGCGAGTCCGGAATTGGTGGTGGATAGTTTTTACTATCGTGAGCATGTGTTGGGGAAACCGTATCATATCAACTACGGAAAAGGTTTAGATTGCTATAAAGTGGGTCATACTTGCGGAGCCGGAGGATTAGTAGTGATGTTAGATGATGATCCGGAAGATAATATCTATGTTGGCGGAGCCTATGACCGTTGGGAGATTTTAGAACAGACACCGGAGAAACTTGTCTTCCGTTTGGAATATGACAGTTTGATGGTATATGGTCATTTGCTAAAAGAAAGTATCACTATTACTGCAGAAGCAGGTAAGATGCTGAACCGTGCCGATGTAGTGCTGACGGGCAAAGATGACTATGAAGGAATTATGTGGGTAGGCGGCGGAATATGCATTCACGACAGCGTGGATAATGTTTATATATGCGACCATTGCGGCATAGCAGCTTACGCAGAGGACGCATTGAGCGACAAGACGGCAGCACAGTTGAATTATGAATACAACGGGAGCACTAGTCAAGGGCGAAATTATTTAGCCGTGATGGTTCCAAACGGAGCGTCATGCAAAGTAGAAAAAGGAGTGCTCTATGCTGTACGACCCTATAATTTAGGAGATACAATGACATATTTCTTCGGCGCTTGTTGGAGCGAATGGAAAGATGGAGAGAAGAGTTTTCCGACAGACGAAGATTGGTTTGACGCTATTGGTTTGTAAAAGATGACTTATTTGATTATTCGGTTTGTGACGTTAGGTAATGTGGCAATGACAGTTCCTGTTGTGGCTTCATTGAGTCGTCGTTATCCGAATGATCGATTTTTAATAGCGAGTAAAAAGAATCTCGGCGCGATGTTTTTCTCTATGCCGAACGTGGAGTATGTAGAGGTAGATAATAATTTAGATTGGAGAGGCGTAGTGCAATTGTGGAAAGACTTGAGGGGACGTGTGGATAGTGTGATTGATTTGCAAGATGTACTGCGTACACGCGCATTGCGGTTTCTCTTTTTTCTGAGCGGAAAAGCTGTGACGAGTGTACGTTACGGGAGATGGCGAAAACACATCATCACGCAGTTGGGCTGGGGACGTAAGCAATTGCCGAGCGAGTTTGAACGATACAGTGATGCTTTCCGCAGAGCGGGATTGGAGACAGATACAGATTTTGCGGCTCTACCGAAAAATGAGAATGCTGCAGCGATAGTCCAGAAACGATTTGGCAAGAAAACAGGTCGTTGGATAGGATTGGCTCCTTTTGCCAAATCGCGCTCGAATATGTTGTCCTATAGTGTAACAAAAGAATTGATAAAACAGTTGTCAGAATCGAAAGCGACAAGAGTATTTTTGTTTGGCGCAGGTGTGGTCGAGTGTGAGATGTTGGAACAATGGGCAAGTGTTTTTGAACGGACAGAGAGCATAGCGGGACAGTTAAAACTGGAGGAGGAATTAGAGTTGATGCGTCAATTGGATGTGATGATTTGTATGGATAGCGCTAATCAACATTTGTCCAGTTTAGTGGGTCTGCGTGCTGTAAGTATATGGTGTGCGACTCATCCGATGATAGGTTTCTCAGGCTGGAAACAAAAAGCAGAAGATATTATTCAACGTGATGATTTACCGTGCCGTCCTTGTACGTGCCACGGGACAAATTATTGCAGATACGGCAATTTTGTCTGCCGTGAAATAGGAGTGGATAAAATATTACAACAGATATGAGTAAAATTATTTCATTAGCAAATCAAAAAGGCGGTGTAGGAAAAACTACTACGTCGATTAACTTAGCCGCTGCATTAGCGACAGAGGGTAAAAAAGTTCTGCTGATTGATGCAGATCCACAGGCGAATACTTCGTCCGGTTTGGGTGTTGAGATTCGCGAGTTGGAAAATACTATTTATGAGTGCTTAATCAATGGTATTGACCCTCACACCGCAGTGTTGGAGACCAAGACAAAGAATCTGAGTCTGATACCAAGCCATATTGATTTGGTAGGTGCAGAGATAGAAATGCTGCATTTGGAGAATCGCGAATTGCTGCTGAAGAATCTTTTGGAGCAATTGCGGGACGAGTATGATTATATTTTAATCGATTGCAGTCCTTCGTTAGGTTTGATAACCGTAAATGCGTTGACAGCGAGCGACAGCGTGATTATCCCTGTTCAATGTGAGTTCTTTGCGCTGGAAGGTATCGCTAAATTGCTGAATACGATAAAGATTATCAAAAGCAAACTGAATCCAAATCTGAAGATAGAAGGTTTCCTACTGACGATGTTTGATAATCGTTTGCGCTTGAGCAATCAAGTGTACGAAGAGGTCAAACGTCATTTCGGAGATTTGGTGTTCAATACAGTTATTGCTCGTAATGTTCGCTTGAGTGAGGCACCTTCTCACGGGATGTCCGTTTTGGAGTATGACTCGCAGTCGAAAGGTGCGCAGAACTACAAAGCATTGGCAAAAGAGGTTATTGCGAGAAATAAAAATTAATGATTAGAATTATTTGAGATTATGAAAAAGATGACAGGTCTCGGGCGCGGATTAGATGCGCTGATTGATACAAGCCACGTGGATACGAATGGCGGCAGTTCGATTTCAGAAATCGAGTTAAGTAAGATAATTGCCAATCCGGACCAACCTCGTAGAACTTTTGACGAGGAAGCATTGCAGGAATTAGCCGATTCTATACGGGAGCACGGTGTTATTTCTCCAATCACGCTGCGTGATAATGGGGACGGAAGTTATATGATTATAGCCGGTGAACGTCGTTTCCGTGCAAGCAAATTAGCCGGATTGGAGCAAATACCGGCATATATCCGCACCGCCAAGGATGAGCAAGTGATGGAGTGGGCGTTGATTGAGAATATTCAACGGGAAGATTTGGATGCGATTGAGATTGCTCTTGCTTATCAACGATTGATGGATGATTATCATTTGACGCAAGAACGTATGTCTGAGCGTGTGGGCAAAAAACGTGCCACGGTGGCAAACTATCTGCGATTGCTGAAATTGCCGGCTGAGATACAAGTGGGCATCAAAGAGAAGAAGATTGATATGGGGCATGCCCGTGCTATTTTAGCTACTCCAAGTGCAGAGCGGCAGTTGGCATTGTATCAACGTATCTTGAAAGAAGGTTTGTCCGTACGCAAAGTAGAGGCGTTGGCGCAAGAAGATAAAGGCGAACGGAAGAGTACTAATGAGAAAAAAGTCAATCCGTATGAGGCTTTGCAGAAAGAAGTGAGCCGTGCTTCCGGTTTGAAAGTTAAGATACAAGACAACAAAGTGGTGATCGGTTTCTCGAATGAAGCCGAATTGCAACAGATAGTAGATAAACTGCGTTGAGACGGTTTTGGGTTATATTATTGATGTTGGTTCCTGTGCTTGCAAAAGCTCAGCAGGATAGCATTCACTATATCCCGGATACCGTTGCTACGGATGCGGATTACAAATATGTGATTGATTTGACCAAAAAGCCGGATGCCATCAAAGCAGTTTGGTTAGGTGCTATTTTCCCCGGTGCGGGACAAATGTACAACCGTTCATTCTGGAAATTGCCAATCGTTTACGGTGCCTTCATGGGTTGCGGCTATGCCATCAGTTGGACCAGTAATCGCTATTTGAGTTACAAAACCGCTTATTTGGATTTATACAACGACATACAGGCAGGAACGGTGACGGAAGATGATAGTAAAACCTATATTGCTGTGCTACCAGACGGATATACATTAGACGCAGTAGGAGGGCAAAATACATGGCAAAATACCTTAAAAAATCAGCAAAGTATCTATCGCCGTTATCGTGATTACTCTATCTTAGCAACCGTTGTTGTTTATGCGTTGTCGTTGATAGATGCATACGTTGATGCTCAATTATTTGATTATGACATAAGTCCTGATTTGTCTATCAATTTGGAACCGCAGATTAATTATGACCCTCAGTATAAACAAAGTGCTGAATTAAAATTAGCTATACAATTTTGAAAAAGATATTTTTAATACTATTAACTTTTTGTTCCCTATTGCCCCTTTATTCCGAGGAAGTAACTACTGATACTTTGACAACCGACACACTGGATGTGGAGTCGTTGGAATTGGTACCTCTGCAAGTGGCCGACAGTCTCTTGGAACCTTTATCTCTCGAAGTTGGTTCGAGATTGCCTCGAAGTTGGTTCGATACCGCCTCGATAACAGATATAGAGTACCGTACCTTGGATTGGTCTCTTCGTTGGTTGGATACCACAGATTGTGTGTCTGTACATGATACAACTACTTTGCCGGACTCCGTATATAAGGCTCGTTTACAGGCACTCCCGTGTGTTATTGAGTTGCCGTACAACGAGCGTGTGAGAGGATTTATTCTTCGCTACGTCAAACGCAGTCCTAAACAAGTGGCTCGTTTGATGCGAATGAGTGAGTATTATTTCCCGATTTTCGAAGATGCATTGGGACGTTATCAGTTGCCGTATGAATTAAAATATGTTCCTATTATCGAGTCGGCACTCAATCCAATGGCTCGTTCTCATGCCGGAGCTGCCGGATTATGGCAGTTTATGCCGGCCACAGGCAAACTTTTTGGTCTGGAGATAAACTCATTGGTGGATGAGCGTATGGACGTGGTTAAATCTACGGAAGCGGCTTGTCGATTCTTGAGTAATATGTATTCGATTTATCAAGATTGGAATTTAGTGATAGCTGCTTATAACTGCGGTAGCGGAAATGTGAATAAGGCCATTCGCCGTGCCGGAGGGAAACGCGATTTCTGGTCAATTTATCCATATCTGCCCACCGAAACACGAAATTATGTGCCTATTTTCATTGCTGCGAATTATGCCATGAATTATGGTGCAGAACATGGTATATGCAAGGCTCCGGTGGAGAAAACAATGTTGACGGATACTATTTGTACTACGCAACGACTTCATTTGGAGCAGGTGAGTGCCAATTTGGGAATAGATATGGAAGAGTTGCGTAGATTAAATCCGCAATATTCAAGAGATATTTTGCCGGGTGGGAATGCTTATACACTTTGTCTGCCTGCAGAAAAAACCGGACTATTTATTGAACAGCAAGATAGTATCATGGCTTATAAAGCCGATAGCCTGATTAATAACCGCCGTGCAGAAATTGACATGGCTAAAATCACATCAATTACAGGCGGTTATCGTGTGAATGGAGTGACTTATTATACGATAAAGAACGGCGATACATTGGGTGGAATTGCAAAGAAATTTCATTGCACAGTAAAACAACTTAAGCAATGGAATGGCTTGAAAAACGATAATATTCGTGCAGGTAAGAAACTTAAGATTTGCAAATAATGGCAGATGAGAAGAAATATTATTCTATGCGCGAAACATCCGAAACGACCGGTGTTCCGGATTCTACATTGCGTTTCTGGGAGAAACAATTTGATGAGTTGAGTCCGCGCAAAGACGGTCACGGAAATCGTTATTATACACGTGAAGACCAGGAACTGATAAAACGGATTAAGTATATCCGTGATGAACTGAAGATAACGCGTATAGATGCTATTCGTAAGGAATTGCATCAAAATGAGAAACACTCGGATGAACGTCAAGCAGCCTTGGAAATCTTGCTTCGCGTGAAAGAAGAGTTGTGTGAAATTCGCAAAATGATTAAACAATGAAGAAATTTGATTGGAAGAAAATAGTGCCCTATTTTGTGGCGTTGGTGGTGTTTGTAGGTTTTGCCTTGATATATTGCAGTCCTGCTTTAGAGGGAAAAGTTTTGCTACAGGGAGATGTTAATAACTGGAAAGGCGCCGCAAACGAAGCACGCACGTTTTTACAGGAAGAAGGTTATAGCCCATGGTGGACAAACTCCATGTTCGGCGGAATGCCGACCTATCAGATTACAGGTAGTCTGCCATCCGGTAAATTGCGTGCAGATGTGGCAGATTGCTTACACTTGGGGTTCGTAGATAATAATCCTATCGGGTTAATCTTTGCCTATTTTGTGGGATTTTTCCTTATGCTAATTTGTTTCGGTGTTAATCCGTGGTTGAGCATTGTAGGGGCATTGGCATTAGGAATGAGCAGTTATTTCTTCTTGATAATCCCTGCCGGTCATATTACCAAAGCTGCCGGTTTAGGATTTCTTGCTCCTGTGATAGGCGGTTTTTATGCTATCATGAGGAAAAAATATTGTCTGGGTGCGTCATTGGTATTATTCTTCGGACTTCTAGGAATTAGCCTTCACCCTCAAATGACATATTACATATTTATGCTACTTGGTGTATTGGGATGCGCTGAAGTCTATATACATATTCGTGAAAAAAGATATAAAGATTTAGGAATTTCGCTTGGAGTACTTATACTCTGTTTAGTTCTTATTGCCGGGACCAAATATAGTTGGTATTCTATGAACCAATCGTATCTTAAGGAAACAATGCGAGGAGGTCATAGTGAATTGACGCAGACTAATACAGCCGAAAAAGCCGAAGGTTTGGATTTGAAGTATGCTACCGATTGGAGTTACGGAAAAGCAGAAACGATGACGCTACTTATTCCAAACTGGGAAGGCGGAGCAAGCGGATATAACTTAGGCAAAGATTCGCAGTTAAGTCAAGCCATGCGTAAACAAGGAGTACCCAAACGTGATGCAGAGCAGTTCTGTAAAAGCGCACCTACTTACCATGGAGAAAAAGCATTTACCAGCGGTGCGGTATATGTCGGAGCTATAGTATGTTTTCTCTTTCTCTTAGGATTATTGATTGTTCCGGGCCCCTATAAATGGGCATTGTTAGCTGCTACATTGATGTCTATTTTCTTGGCATGGGGAAAAAATATGATGTGGCTGACGGAATTATTCTTTAACTACTTCCCGATGTACAATAAATTCCGCGCTGTAGAATCGATTTTGATTGTTGCGGAAGTAACAATGCCGTTGTTAGGATTTATGGGGCTGCAGCGCATCGTGAATGGAGAAATAGAGTGGAGTAAACTGCGTAATAGTTTATTCATCGCAAGCGGAGTAACGGCAGGAATTTGCCTGGTGGTTGTCCTCTTTGTCGGTGGTTTCGATATGACAAGCAGTTATGATTTACAATGGAAGGGACAAGTGCCGGACTGGTTGTATAACGCTATCTTAGATCAGCGCGCTGCAATGGTTAAAACCGATGCTTTGCGTAGTTTGATGTTTGTGATTTTAGGCTTTGCGTTAACGTTCTGGTATGCATGGCAACGCACAAAAGAAGATAAAAAGGTTTATACACTTCTCTTTTATGGTGGAATGATAGCCTTGATATTGGCAGATATGGTTCCAGTGAACAAGCGATTCTTCAATAATGACAATTTTGTGAAAGCAAAGGAGGCGGATTCTTATTTCGCGATGCAACCATGGGAAGAGCAGATACTACAAGACATGAGCCTTGATTACCGTGTGTTGAACTTGAATACCAATACTTTCAACGATGCACGAACAAGTTATAGATTAAAGTCTATTGGCGGTTATTCCGCAGTTAAATTGCGTCGATATCAAGATTTGATAGACAGACATATCAGTCAAATGAATTGGAGCGTGATAAACATGCTGAATACCAAATATATCGTAACTCAACGAGGAGTTATCCCTAATCCGGATGCAATGGGTAATGCATGGTTCGTCAATGAGGTGCAATTTGTACCTACACCCGATGATGAAAGTGCAGCATTGAATAGTTTAGATTTGAGACACACCGCGGTGGCAGATAATAAGTTTCGACCTATACTCAGTTGTGAGGCCCAACCCGGTGAAAATGATAAGATTGAGTTAATCAGTTATGCTCCGAATCGATTAGTATATCATACGAATTCAGCGCACGATAGAGTGGCAGTATTCTCTGAGATCTATTATCCCGAGGGATGGCATTTGACGATTGACGGAGAAGAGAGAGAACTTGGTCGTGCTGATTATGTATTACGCGCCACTGTTATTCCTGCTGGTGAGCATGAGGTGGCTATGTTCTTTAAGCCTACTGCTTTGCGTGCGGACAAATGGTGCTATGCTCTATCCATACTGTTATTAATTCTATCGGGATTGTTGCTGACAGAATCGCTGTGGTGGCCGTTATTGAAATCTAAGATAGTAAAAAAGGCATCTTAAGAATGATTGCTTAGACCGAGCAGACCTTTAGATACATTAGCACGGAATCGGATTAGTTTCCAGCCTTTTGCGGGTTGGAAACTAATTGTATATATGAGGAGTAAAACAATGGTTCCCATCCATTTGATACACTCAGAAAATAGTCTCTGGATGTATTTCGTTTGGCTGATGGCGATAGTTCGTTGCCGTTCACTAATGCCTATTTGTAGCGTTAGGCGATCAAAATAGTGCTGTTCTAATTTAGATTGAGGGATGATATGATGGAGAACGGGAGAAGGTAAGTATAATACTTGCATTCCCAAGGCGTGCATCTTATCAAAGATATCTTTTTCCTCCGATCCCATTAAATTTCTTCCCTTGCGTCCAAGATTGGTATTAAAGAGACCTATTTGGTCAAAAACGCTTTTCCGATAAGCAGCATTTCCTCCTCCCGGATATCGCCCATGCGGATATTCCCGAACATTCTTTCCATAGTCCATCCATGCTGTTAAAAGCGCTTTGGCATATGGTGTCATCCAAGAAGGTTCGGAAGTCTCATATAGCGGTTGAATAGGCCCGCCGCATGCCATTGTTTCCGGATGGGCAGCAAACCATTCAGCATAATCTCGCAGATAATTTGAGTCCACTAACGCATCGTCGTCAATATAGACGATAATATCTCCGCGCGATTCTTTTATGCCGCGATTGCGTGCGGCAGAAAGACCTTGTTCCGGTTCAGTAGTGTAACGGAATTGAACATCAGGATGGCTTGTAGCAAACTCTTCACAGATTTCGTGTGTGTTGTCTGTACAATTATTATCCACCAAGAGGATTTCATATTCCTCTTTTGGAAAATCATTCGCTGCAATACTTTCTAATAACGGACGTATATATTTTGCGCGATTATATGTACAGATGATAGCAGTTAGCATAGGCGTTTTATTCGGCTATAACCGGTTCTCCGATAGGTGTAACAATACTTTGCATGATCGCAGGCAACTGTTCCCATGCCGGAGTATTCTTCACCATCGGTATAAAAGAATAGCATTGAACTCCGCGCTGTGATACATACAAGGCCACTGACGACATTCCGCAATAAAACTCCTGAGAAGGAGCAACGAGTATCTGCTCTAAAATAGAGTCCCTCGGTAGGATGATGCAATCCTTAAAACAACGCTTCAACAGATGAATATATTGTTCTTTAATGGCTGTGTTCTGCGGCGCGTCAAACCGTGGATGCAGTTTGCAGGCGATAGTTTTCTGTTCTCTTGTACAGATTTTCTCGCTCAATTGGCGATAAACCCGCTCCGTCGTATCTATGTCAAGCAATTGATACCAAGGGTCAATAGAGATTACAACTTGCGGTAAGTTATCCGTCGTTTTTCTTTCATCAAACGGGTTACCGATTACTCGCAGTGCCTTTTGGTGTAAAGGAAAACACTTATCGGAAGTAGCAATACATCCGCGGAACTTAGGATGGTTAGTGGTAATAAAATGATTTTTCACACAGAAGATACGCGGGAATAGTGGTTTCAACACGCACTTGTATACTATGTATCTCCATCCATTGAAAGTCTGTGGATTAAACTGCCGGTATGAGGCCAATCCATCTTCAATGATGTAATATCCAGTGCAATTGGGTTTGCTTACCATCAAACTGCATATGTCATTGGAACAGACAGGAGAATACCATATAAAGGGTTCACCTTGTAGGAAGGGGTCCACTTTACTATCAAAATCCAGTATGTTAGCCTTTGTTCGTCTCACATTCATTCCTGCGAAGACACGCCCTGTATGTTTGTCTACGTTATAATCCGTAGTTATCTGCTGAGGGAAGGCATCGCGGTAGGAGACTGGCAGTTGATAGTTGCGTACTAACAACAGACAGCATTCTTCTTTCTTCAATCCATCTAACTGAATAATCTTATTGGCAATGAAGAAAGTTAGATTACTTGAGACAAAAAAGACATGTTTCATGATAAATGTCTTTTGATTATATTTTCCAGATATTCCCAATCTTCAGGTTCGTCAATCTCGGTAGCGGTATATTCCGGCATTTCGTATATCGCAATTTTGCCACTTAAGCGGTTCTTGTCACGTAAAATATTTGCAACTGTATTGATATAAAATGCTCCATTCTCCATCATCATTCCATCGAATTCTTGCCGCCGTGGGCGATGCTTGTAATCGTAGTTGATTGGTGTCCCGTTTTCTCGCCAGAAGAATCGTTTGTTTCGTACACAAGAGAGCAAAGAGTCCGCGTTAGACGAACGATATTGCAGCAATGCTTCACTGAAATGTTGTGTCTGTGTAAGCGGTGAGGTGGCTTGCACGAGCATAAAGATATCTTCGTTATGCAAGGAGCACACACTAAGATACTCCAATATCACGCTCTCCGTAGATGCTGTGTCAGTTGCGTTTTCTGCTGCACGACGATAGATTTCTGTCTTGCTGTAAGAACGTTGCATCACCACTTGCTCAATAGCATCGGAGTCGGTAGCTACGATGATTTTATCTACACTCGGGCAATGCTCCAAAGCTTCAATTGCCCAACATACCAATGGTTTGCCTGCTAAGGGTTTTATATTTTTGAGAGGTATGGACTTGCTACCTCCTCTAACCGGTATAAATGCTATTACCGCCATTCTACCACTTGATTTGGTTTTGTTTCAGTTTTTTGCGTTGAACGTCTTCAATAGGAAGTATTTCTTCGCGTTTATAGGTAAGTGCTTTTGCTACGGCTCTACAGTCACGTGCCAGTTTCCGAACTCCATCCGGTTCTAATGACGCTGCATGATCGGTTCCTTTCCATGTTCTATCCAAAGTATAATGGCGTTCTATCCATTCTGCGCCTAATGCAACAGCAGCTGAGTCTACCGCAATGCCTAAATGATGTCCAGAGAAACCGATGGCTTTGACGCGATCCCGGTATTGCTCACGCATGCGTTTGAGTTCCAATAAACAGATATCCTCAAACGGTACAGGATAACCAGAAGTGCAATTATATATTACAAGATCTTGATTTCTTTTCTTTTCCTCAAAGAAACGAATGATTTGTTCTTCTTCCGCTTTGGTAGTCATTCCGAAAGATACATGTATCTCTCCCTCAAAATTGTCACAAAGATAACCCAGTAATTCTTTATTAAGATTGCATGCAGAGGGAATCTTAATCAGTTTTGGATTTAGAGAAGTAATCTCTTTGGCTGAAGTCAAATCCCACACAGAAGTGGAATATTCAATTCCGAATTCTTGACACCATTGCTGTAGTTGTCTATGTTGGTCGAGAGTGAATTCCAAAAACTCTCGATGCTGTCCGTATGTTTCTCCGTAGGAATTTTCTGGATGCGGATGTGGAGCATTGTACTCTTCCGGGGTTAATAATTCCCGATTGCATCGTTTTTGAAATTTTACGACATCCGCTTTACAATAGGTGGCAGCGGTTTGTATCATTTCACGTGCAATCGCCATATCCCCTTTGTGATTACATCCGATTTCTGCTACAATGATAGGTGCTTTCATTTGTTGTATATTTTTTAATTTATTTCATATTTATAAATGCTTGAGTGAGGTAGGACCAAGCATATTTGTTTTTCTCCTTAATAAGGTACGCGGTGTAGGACTCTTTGCGGTTATTAGTAAAATAATCCAAGATGTCCGTAGCAATAGCGTCTGCATTCGGATTGGAGGCATATCCCATTTGATGGTCATGCACTATTTCTCCTAGTCCACCAACATTGGTAACTAACATTGGTTTTTCGAAGTGGAATGCCACTTGAGTCACACCTGATTGAGTTGCCGTCTTATAGGGCTGTACTATCAAATCCGCTGCTCCAAAATATTTTCGCAGGTCTGCATCCGGAATGAATTCATTACGAATGATTACTCGGTCTGTGAGACCGGACAATTCAATCTGCGAGCGGTATTTCTCTTCATCCTCATAGAACTCTCCGGCTACAATCAATTGCAAGTTCGGAAGTTGGTCCTTGATTTGCGCAAAGGCCTCAAGAAGCAAGTCCAATCCTTTGTATGCACGGACGAGCCCGAAGAAAAGCATATACTGCTTGTCAGTCGGCAGGTTGAGTGCTTTGCAAGCTTCTGCCTTTAGCATCTTATCTCCGTAATGGTCGTAAATAGGATGAGGAGAGAATGTTTTGGGGCGATTTGTGATTTTTTGCTCAATCGACTCAATGTCTTTCACTACACTTTCAGAGAGTGCGACGAAAGCATCTTGAGAACGGACGAACGATGGAGCAAAAAGTTTGTCGAGTATAGAAGGTTCGTGCGGTAACATATTGTGTACCAGCGCAATACAACGTGTTCGCTTGTTGCGTTTGGCAATGCGACAGACGGTACTATATGCCGGTGCAAAAAATGCCATCCAATAGCAACAGATGAGCATGTCCGGCGCTGCTTTACGGAGAGCATGTCCCACGCGAATCCAGTTGAAAGGATTGCAAGAATTGAGAATGCGATGGATAGGTAAGTCAATTGGCGCCGTTTCGGTGGAATATTGCGTCTTGCCCGGGAAGAGGAAAGACGGATATTGGAGTGTGAAAGTCCATACTTCCACTTGATGCCCTTCAGCCATGAACTGGCGAGCGAGTCGTTCGTTGAACGTCGCTAATCCTCCTCTGAAAGGATATGCTGTGCCAAGAAGTATGATTTTCATTCTCTTGTTATTGTAAATCAGTCAAATACGTTATTTTTCGGTTGCTTTCTTCGCCTTCGACGATATGTACGGATACTTCAGGATTGTAAGTCATCAGTATTCCTACATCGTCCGTGGCTTGGATATTTTTTTTCTCAATGGCTCGCATGTATGCCGTTCCAATAACCGCATAATGGAATGCTTGCGGTGTTTGGGCACGCATGAATTGTTTGCGATCTTTGATATCTGCCACTTCGTCTTTTTGCACTTGATAGAGTGTGTCCGTAACCGGTACTGCAACAGCTACAGCCCAATGTGTTTTGAGAGCATTTCCAACACGTTCGATGATCTCTTGCGAGACGAAAGGTCTTGCCGCATCGTGGAACCAATAGAAGGTATCCGGGTCTGTTTTGTCCTCATTGAGATATGCGCTGATGGCATTCCACGAACTCTCCCATCGTTCTTGTCCTCCGGGAATCAGTTTGCGCACTTTCGTCCATGCGTTTTGACTGATAATCATTTGTGCCTCTTGTAACCAGTCAGGGTGCATGACAAGCGCTATTTCTGTAGTAAATGGTGCTTGCTCAAATGCGTCGATAGCGTGCTCGAGAACTGTTCTTCCGTCCGCGAGAGGGAGTAACTGCTTAGGAGTATTTTCTCCAACTCTGCTGCCGATACCTCCGGCTAATATAAAAACTATGTTGCGCATATGTGTTCTTTGTTCTTATCTCCGTATCAGATTCGTAAATGGCTCGTAAATGGTTCGAGATAACCCCGTTCCGATAGTCTCTCGCATCTGTCTCGCTAGTCTGATTTGGTTATTCTGATGCAAGGATGGCATCTGTCATTTCTCTAACGGCACCTTGTCCTCCCGGAGTTTTAAGGATTCGTATGTTCGGCAGTGCCAAAACTTCCGGTCTCGCGTTCGGTGGACAGCAAGGATAGCCAACAGCAGAGAGGAGTTCGATATCATTGATATCGTCACCCACATAACAAACGTCTGCAAATGTGATTCCTAACTGGTTGCAAATCTCTTGCGCTGCCTGTAATTTGCTTTGCGTCTTCGGATTGATGCGACTTCCGACGCCTAAATACAGGAATTGCAGGTGCAATTTCTCTGCCCGTGCTTTGACGATAGGCGAGTCTTCGGAAGTAAGAATTCCGCAAGGAATGCCTGCTTGCTGCAGACGAACCATTCCCATACCATCATAAACGCAAAAGCGTTTCATAGCATCGCCATCTGCCGTATAATACATTCCGCCATCAGTTAGACAGCCATCAACATCTGTCAAAAATAATTTTATCATTGTCCATTGAAGGCTTGCCAGCCTTGTGCTTTAAGGGTTATTTCTTCTCCGTTGCGTCCGATGAGGTTCAGACCATATTCGGGTTTAGTGATATGTCCGATGATGTACAAATCCTCGATAGGAATGAGTTTTTCGTAGTCATCCAAGGAACAAGTGAAGAGCAGTTCGTAGTCTTCTCCTCCATTGAGCGCACAGGTAACAATATTGAGATTCATCTCTTCCGCCAGCGCTGCAGCTTGGAAGTCGATAGGCAGTTTGTCTTCGTAAATGCAACAGCCTACTTTTGATTGCGAACAGATATGCATAAGTTCAGACGAGAGACCATCGGAAATATCCATCATCGCAGTCGGTTTAACGCCTGCTTTGCGTAATGCTTCAATAATGTCTTTTCTTGCTTCCGGCTTTAATTGACGTTGGAGCAAGTACTCTTTGCCTTCGAAGGCCAGTTGTGTCTTATCATCCGATTGTGCCACTTGGCGTTCGCGTTCAAGCAATTGGAGTCCCATATATGCTGTCCCGAGATTTCCTGAGACACAGATAAGGTCGTTTAATTTAGCTCCGTTGCGATAGACAATATCTTTTGCTGCGGCTACTCCGAGGCAAGTGATGGAAATGGTCAGCCCTGTCATTGAAGCCGAAGTGTCACCTCCGACGATATCCACGTTATAGTGCTCACACGCAAGACGTATGCCGGAATAGAGCGCTTCGATATCTTCGACAGAGAACCGTCTGCTAATTCCGAGTGAAACAGTAATCTGTGTGGGCGTTCCGTTCATAGCATAGATATCTGAGAAATTGACTACTGCCGCTTTGTATCCAAGATGCTTAAGCGGCACATACTCAAGGTTGAAATGAATGCCCTCGAGCAGCAAATCAGTAGTCATGAGTACCTTTTTTGAACCGAAATCCATGACGGCACAATCATCTCCTACCGTGTATTTTGTAGAAGGTTGAGTCGGTTTGATGTCTTTTGTCAGTTTGCTGATGAGACCGAACTCACCGAGTGTTGAAATTTCCGTACGAGCCATAATAATCCTAATTTAGCGTGCAAAGGTAGTAAAAATAGTTGATAATAGAAAGTTTCGGCATCAAAGTTCCTCTTTTTTTTCGGAAAAAGTGCACTTTTTTGTGAAAATGCGCGTGCGCGTTTGCGTATATGAGAAAAAAGTAGTACCTTTGCCCGCTAAATTGCACGTAATGTGCAATCATGTGAACACGTTGCCAAATACAAACAATTATGATAGAATACATTCACGGAACATTAACAGAACTGAATCCTACGGTAGCGATAGTAGAGGCAGCCGGAGTAGGGTACAACATTGCCATCACGTTGCCGACATACTCTGCCTTGGTTGGCCAAGAAGGAAAAGAGGCAATACTCTATACGACCGAAATTATTCGTGAAGACACGCATGAGTTATACGGTTTTGTCAATCGCGTAGAACGTGCGTTATTTGAGATGCTGATGACAGTTAGCGGCGTTGGCGCAGCGACGGCACGAATGATTATGTCTGCTTTTTCCGCAACGGATCTGCATATGTTGATAGCAACCGGTAATTCCAAGGCGATGGCCAAAGTGAAAGGTTTGGGTCCTAAAACCGCGCAACGTATTATTGTTGACTTGAAAGACAAAGTGCTGAAGTTGGATTTAGGTGCTAATCCGAATGAGTTGCCGATGGAATTTGAAGATGGAGGAACCGATAATGCGGTGAAGAGTGAGGCCGTAAGCGCATTGACTATGCTTGGATTCCCTGCTGCAGCCAGTGGTAAAGCAGTTGACAAGATTCTGAAAGCTGAGCCGAATGCTAGCGTAGAAAGTGTAATCCGCAAAGCGTTGACAATGTTGTAACCAACCCTTTTCATGTCGAAAGTGAAAGACAAAATCCGTTGAAAAGATATATTGCATACATATTGATATTGTTATGGTTGCCAATGGTAACCATGTCTGTGTACGCACAGTCTTCCAAACCCAAGACATTGAAAGAACTTATCGCAGAGGAGAAGGCACAGAAAGAAGCTGAGAAAGCAGCGAAAGAGGAGAAAAAAGAGCGTTCCGCTCAAACACAAAAAGCGGCGGATAACCAAAATACAGATGCGCAAACTCCAGAAGAGGCGGCGGATTACGTAACAGAGACGGATAGTGCTATCTGGGCTCCCACACGAGTGAAACAATTAGGTGCGCAAAACTACGGAGAATTGACGCAACCGAACTCTTCTTTAGACTTGCGAGATCCAAGTAACGTAGTTACAAGTATTGAGTATCAGCCTGAGACGGGTACATATGTCATTCGTACCAAAATCGGTGATACCGATGTAACCACTCCGTATATGCTGACGCAAGATGAATATAATCAGTATGCGGAACGACAGATAATGCACCAATACTGGCAGCAGAAAATCAGCGAAGTGGAGCATAATAATGAAAAGAAGTTTGACATCACAGATATGAAATTTAATATCGGTCCGGCTGATAAAGTGTTTGGTCCCGGTGGTGTTCAACTCAAGATGCAAGGAAGTGCGGAATTATTGTTTGGCTTTAAGCATCAATACATTGCCAATCCGTCACTCACCGTACGCGCGCGAAACAACAATATTTTTGATTTTGATGAGAAGATACAGGCGAGCATACAAGGTAAAGTGGGTCAAAAATTAAACTTCAATTTGTCGTACAATACAGAGGCCAGTTTCTCGTTTGACCAACAAAATCTAAAATTGAATTACAAGGGCGAAGAGGATGATATCATCCAAAGCATTGAAGCCGGAAATGTGACAATGGACTTACCCAGTTCACTTATTCGTGGAAGTAAGGCTTTGTTCGGTATCAAGACGAATCTGAAGTTCGGCAAACTGAAGATACAAGCATTAATCAGCCAACAAAATAGTGAGGCTCAGACGGTTAGCAGTCAAGGCGGAGCGCAGTTGACGCGTTTTGATATTTCCGGAGATGCGTATGACGAAAACCGACATTTCTTCCTTAGTCATTTCTTTCGTGACCATTTTGAAGAATCAATGGCAACTGTGCCCTATATTGCCAGTGGAGTTACTATCAACAAGATAGAAGTATGGATAACGAATAAACGTGCCAATTATGAACAAGCGCGCAACTTGGTTGCTTTTGCCGATTTAGGAGAGAATAGCGACCACATCCAGTTGTCTTCATGGACGAGTGCACCTAATCTGCCGCCGGATAATAAGACAAACACTTTGTACGAGACCGTTCGTGAAACAGCATTCCGTGATATAGACCAGACAAGCACTGTGTTGGAAGGCTTAAATGGCATGGAAGGCGGTTTGGATTTTGAGAAGATAGAGTCGGCACGATTGCTGTCAAGCAGTGAATATACATTAAATAGCGCACTCGGATTTATTACTTTGAAATCGGCGCTTAATCAAGATGAAGTGCTGGCAGTCGCGTACGAATATACCTACAACGGACAAGTATTCCAAGTGGGTGAGTTTTCCACCGACGGTAGTGAGGAATTGCGAACGCCGAATGCCTTGGCATTGAAGATGTTGAAGTCGAGTGCCAACTCTCCGACAGTCAAAGGACGCGGTACTTGGGATTTGATGATGAAAAATATCTATTCGTTGGGCGCAACCAGTATCAATCAAGATAAATTTGAACTATATGTAACCTACCGTAATGATTCCGTCGGCACGGATGTGCAATATTTGAATGAAGGTCCGATAAGCGGTAAACAGTTGATTCGCGTAATGAATCTTGACCGTTTGGACCAAAAACACAATGCAAGCCCGGATGGTAAATTCGACTTTATTGAAGGCTTGACAGTATATGCAAGTAGCGGAAGAATTATCTTCCCGGTCTTGGAACCGTTCGGTAGTCATTTAGCAAATAGTTTAGGCAACGATCCTCAATTGGTAAGTAAATATTGTTTCCCGGAATTGTATGATAGTACGTTGATTGTAGCCCAAGAATTGAGTGAGAAAAATAAATTCCACTTAACCGGTAAATACAAAGGAACTAACGGTAGCGAAATCCGTTTAGGTGCTATGAATGTACCTCGTGGAAGTGTGACGGTTACTGCAGGTGGTGCAACGCTGATTGAGAATGTGGATTATACCGTTGATTATACCATGGGAACGGTAACGATTCTCAATACCTCTATTCTTGAGAGCGGAACAAATGTGGATGTTAAGTTGGAGAACCAAAGCACGTTCTCGATGCAACGCAAATCACTTTTTGGTGCCCATCTGGAGTATGAGTTTACGAAAGACTTAGTGTTAGGCGGAACAATTATGCATCTCCGTGAGCGTCCGTTGACAACGAAAGTGAATACGGGATCCGAACCTTTGGCAAACACTATTTGGGGTGTTAACGGTAGCTGGAAGACGGAAATGCAATGGTTGACTAACGCTATTGATAAGATTCCATGGATTACAGCAACTGCTCCTTCTACATTCCAAATCAGTGCAGAATTCGCACATTTAATTCCAGGTCACACACGTGATGTGGGTGCGTTGGGCACGGCTTATATAGATGATTTTGAGAGTACGACAACCAATATTGATGTGCATTATCCGAGTTATTGGTTCTTGGCTTCAACTCCTTCGGTGATGGATGAATCGAAGGATGTAAATCAACCGAGTTATAATAAGAACAGAGCTTTGTTGTCATGGTATTCCGTTGACCCGATATTCGGTTATCCTCAGACCAATACGCCTGCGCATATCAAGAATGACTTAACGGCATTGAGCGACCATAGAACACGTATCGTTTATCAGGATGAGATTTATCCTAATCGCGAGGAAGCAAGCAATGTCGATACTAAATTGCCGATTCTCAACCTCTCGTTCTATCCGGAGGAACGTGGTCAGTATAATATCTCGGCGGGAGAAGTAGGAGCCGATGGCCGTTTGACCAATCCAAAGAAACGTTGGGGTGGTATGATGAGACGATTGGATAATACTGATTTTGAGAAAGCCAATATTGAGTATATTGAGTTCTGGATGATGGATCCTGCATTGACCAACCCCGATGGTTATGACGGCGAGATGTATATCAACTTAGGTGATATAAGCGAGGATATATTACGTGATGGCAAAAAAGCTTTTGAGCATGGTCTGCCCATCTCTGAAGCCGATCGCGGACGTGTGGACAGTACAGTATGGGGATATGTGCCACGTACTACCAGCACGGTTGTAGCCTTCAGTAATGAGGCCGGAGCACGTGTGCGGCAAGATGTGGGTCTAAACGGATTGAATAGTGAGCAAGAAAAATTATGGCCGGCTTATAGTACCTATTTGTCGGAATTGGAAAGTAAGGTAAGCGCAGATGTGTGGAATGCGTGGGCTAATGATCGTTTCTCGCCTCGTAATGACCCTGCAGGCGATAATTTCCATTATTACCGAGGATCGGATTTCGATAGTGAAGAAGTGTCTATTTTAGGTCGTTATAAACATTTCAATGGTACTGAAGGAAACTCGCCGGAAACAGACCAGCAGACGGAAAGTTATGGAACGGCTTCAACGCTAACCCCTGATGTGGAGGATATAAACCTAGACAATACACTTAATGAGTACGAGAAATACTACCAATACAAGGTTATCCTTCGTCCGGATATGATGGAAGTCGGACGACAAAACATCACGGAGAAAAAGATTCGAAAAGTAACGCTTCGTAATGGTGAGACACAAGATGTGGCATGGTATCAGTTCAAGATACCTCTTCGTGGCGATAGTGCCAGTGTGCAAAAAATAGGTTCGATACGCAATTGGAAATCGATCCGTTTCATGCGTGTTTACCTGACCGGTTTTGAGCATGAGACCCATCTTCGCTTGGCTACATTGGATTTGGTTCGTGGTGAATGGCGTCAATATACTCGCGATTTAGCACCTGTCGGTGTGGCTGTTAATGCCGGTGCATCGATGAACGTGCAAACGGTGAATATTGAAGAAAACTCAACCCGTACTCCTGTTAACTATGTATTACCTCCGGGTGTAAGTCGTCAAACAGATCCTGGTCAAGCGCAACTGATAGCTCAAAATGAGCAAGCGATGGTAATGAGAGTAGTTAACTTAAGTCCACGTGATGCAAGAGCAATGTATAAGAATACGGGTTATGATATGCGGCAATACAAGAATCTGCAGATGTTTGTTCATGCCGAACAAATGAGTTCTATCGACCCTGAATTGAAAGACGGAGACTTAAGCTGCTTTATTCGTATTGGTTCAGACTTGCGGAATAACTACTACGAATACGAGATACCATTGCATCTAACTGAGCCAGGACAGTACAACAACAATTCCGAAGCAGACCGTTTGAAAGTTTGGCCGGATGTGAATATGTTTGATTTCCCGCTCGAAGTACTCACAAAAGCCAAGCTGGCACGTAATAAAGCCAAACGTGCAGGTAATGAGGGAGTAAGCAATACAATCCCGTATGTCATCTACGATGACGAATCCGGCAAACCGCAGAACAAGATTACAGTACTTGGTAATCCGACATTAGAGGATGTAGAGACTATCATGATAGGTGTGCGTAACAGCGGTCAACATGAGGCATCGGGTGAGATTTGGGTAAATGAATTACGCCTAAGTCAATTCAATGAAAAAGGTGGTGTGGCTGCAATGGCTAATGCAGCTTTGGCTATCAGTGATATTGCTCAGGTGAATGTGGCAGGACGAATGGAGACAGCCGGTTATGGTTCAATTGAATCGAATGTGCTGGACCGAAACATCGATAATTTCTATCAGTTGTCTGTCAGTGCGGCATTAGAGGCAGGACGTCTGTTCCCGGAGAAAGCTAAAATTCAAATGCCGTTGTATGTATCGTATAGTAATGAGACAATATCACCGGATTATGACCCGTTGGACACGGATGTGAAACTATCAGAATCCTTAGACACGTACGAGACGAAAGAAGAACGTGATTCTATCAAACGAATGTCCAATACAGTACGTGAGTCAACGTCGTTCTCCATGACGAATATGAAAGTCAATATCCACTCCAAGAAGCGTGATATGTTCTATGATCCGGCTAACTTTACGCTCTCTACATCGTATAACAAGCAGTCTGAACGTTCGCCTGAGATGGAGACAAATTATACGACCGACCATAAAGGTTCGTTCCAATATGCATATAATTTCAATCCTAAACCGTGGTTGCCGTTTGATAAAGTAAAATCTGTGCAGAAAGTAAAAATATTGAAGGAATTCAATTTGTATTATTTGCCGCAGTCTTGGGCCTTTAGTATGAACATGCATCGTACCTTCAGTCATATGAAGATGCGGGATTTGGCAGGCGCTTCTGTCAATGCTATGGATTTAACCTATAGCAAAGACTTCACATGGGATCGTAATGTGGATATCAAATATGATTTGACCAAGAACATGAAGTTCTCGTTCCAATCTGCCTTTAATGCCATTATTGACGAAGGAAAATATACTCCGGAGATTTTGAACGGACGTTATTTTGACGAGCAGTTCAACCACGATAAGTATGAGGCATGGCGTGATACTATTCAACGTTCGTTAGCACGATTTGGTTCTCCATATACCTACCAGCAAGTCTTTACTGCCAGTTGGAATGTGCCGTTTAATCGTGTTCCGTATTTGGATGCATTGAGCGCTAATGCTTCGTATAATGCTACTTATAACTGGAATCGCACCGCGTCAACTACATCGGGACAGAATCTCGGTAATACGGTTAGCAGTCTGCAGTCCTGGCAGGTAGACGGAAGTATTAACTTCGAAACGTGGTACAATAAATCGAAATACTGGAAACAGATGACGCAGCGTTATTCCGGTAGAAACAGCAAACGGAATTTCAAACCGAAGACTTACACACAAACGGTTTCGTTGAAACGCGGCGAAGCTGTAGAAATAACTCACCGATTGAATAGTGAATTGCTTGTTGTCACGGCTACCGATGCAAATGGCAAAACAGTTCCTCTCAGTTTTGTTCCTGCTGGTAATACAAAAGCCAAAGTGACATCTAAGACAGATTGCGAACAGGCTACAATCACTATTACTACTCGTGATCCGGACCAGCGAACGCCTGCACAAATAGCGGGTGATATGTTTGCATATGTGGGAACCATGTTCCGTAGATTACAGGTAACATATCGTGAGACGAATTCAATGACTATTCCTGGCTTTGAACCGGAAGCTGGATTCATGGGACAACGAAAGGTAAATGGAATGTACGCTCCGGGATATGATTTCGCTTTCGGTTTCATTCCTAATAATATGATTGACCGCGCGAAAGAGCATGGATGGTTATCCGGTGATACTACTGTTGTTCAACCGGCCACGCGTGCTCATACCAGCGATTTCGATATTAAGTTAACTCTTGAACCGTTACCGGGACTGAAAATACAATTGAATGGTAAACGCTATTACGCGCACTCGTCGTCTATCATCTATAGTTATGACCATCTGCAGGAGACGATGACGGGTTCGTTTAATATCACGCAAGTTGCTATTGGAACAATGTTCAGTCGTGTGGGCAAACAAGAGGAGAACTTCGCTAACTCTACTTACGATCAGTTCAAAGCAAATCGTGAGATTCTAACTGATCGTGTACAGGACCAATACACCGGAATTACGCTGCCTACAACAGGATTCATGAGTAATATACCGGAAGGTACTATTTACAATCCTGCTAAACACGGACGAGTAAGCAGTAATTCTGCGGATGTATTAGTGCCTGCATTCTTGTCTGCTTATACAGGACGTGATGCCACCAAAATGGATATGAATCCGTTCTTAGGTATATTACGTATCCTGCCTAACTGGTCGGTTACCTACGATGGACTCGGTAAATTGCCTTGGATGCGTGATCATTTCAAGTCGGTAACACTGACGCACGCATATACCTGTAAATATGCCATTGGTTCGTTTGGCAGTTATTCTACTTGGGTAGGTGCCAATGGTGCGAATAAGCAAATAGGTTTTGTGCGCGATGTTACTACTGATTCTCCTATGCCATCGTCCGCATATGACATCAGCAACGTAACTTTGACTGAGGCTTTTGCTCCGTTGATCGGATTGAATATGACGATGAAGAACTCTCTCAGTTTCAAGGCAGAGTACCGTAAGCAACGCAACTTGGCATTGAATGTGACGAGTGTGCAATTGACGGAGGGCCATACAAACGAATTTGTTTTAGGAGCAGGATATACCATCAAGAATCTCAATTTTATTACCAAGAAGAAAGATGGTGGCCAAAAGAAGGTAAGCAACGATCTTAAACTGCAGGTAGATGTGTCCTATAAGGATGTGAAGATGCTATTGCGAAAGATAGAAGAAGATATTACCCAAGCATCGAGTGGTAATAAAGTGTTTGCTATCAAGATTTCGGCAGATTATGTGCTGAGTCAGAAGATCAATCTCCAACTCTTCTACGACCATCAAGGAACCACTCCGCTCATCAGCAGTTCCTATCCGGTTAAGGCGGATAACGTAGGTTTGAATATTAAATTGATGCTCACGAGATAAAGTGTTTAAGGTAGGAATCATAGGTCCCGAGGCAAGTGGAAAAACGACCCTTGCACATTATCTGGCTAAACGTTATCAGGGCGAATTGGTGGAAGAGTATGCTCGTCATTATGTGGAGCAGAAAGGGGATAGGGATGTGTCGTATGAGGAAGTCTGTACTATTGCTCGCCACCAAATAGCGGAATTGAAAACAATCTCTCAACAATCGAACACTACCGAGAAAGTGCTGTTCTTCGATACAGAACTGATAGTGACGAAAGTATGGTTGGAGGAGGTCTTCGGTGCCAGTCCTGAATGGCTAAAACAAGCTCTCCGTGAATACCCCATGGATGTTTATCTGCTGACCTGTCCGGATCTACCATGGACGCAAGACGGCGCACGGTATAACGGTAGTGCGGAACAACGAATAAGACTTTTTGAAAGATACGAGCAAGAAATTCAAGCGCTTGATATTCCTTATTATATTATCAAGCACATCTCCTGAATTTTATTCGAACATCATACAGACGCCTATTTGGCTGTAGTTGTCGATAGAACGGAATTGTCCGTAAGGACAGTTGCCGTGATAGGCTCTAACTCCTAAAGCAATGCGGGAGAAATAACCGTCATAACCGGGAATATTATATCGCGCGCCCACGAAAATATTATAGGTGAAGACGCGTTTCTCTTTTTTTAGATTCTTCGGGTCATCAGTAGCCAATACACTAAGGTCAAATCCGTAACATTCACGGTTGCGAATCTCTGCTGAGGCAATGCCTTGGAATCCGTGTTTGCTGGTAGGCGATTGATATTGGTACTGTAGATATAATTCCCAAGGGTTACGTTTGACATAAGGTACATCTTTCATCCCATTAGGATCTAAGATGGATGCATCGCCTGCATCCGGGTCCATGTTAAACCATCCGCCATGCCATAGTAACATCAGACCTAAACGAAAACAATGGTTCTGAGCATAGCGGTCCTCAGCTTCGTTGAAAGTGAAAACAAATTCTGTATAGTTATAGGATACATTCACGCGACGGATGGCATACCCGCGGTCGAGATAACGAATCTGCAACTCATCGCCTAAATGTGTTGACTCATGTTTGAAAGGACTCCATTGTACGGAGTAGTTTTTCGCAAAACCGCGATTGAGTCGATGTAGAAATGTGATGGTCGGCAGACCAATACGATAGTCAGTATCGACGATAGGAGACGTGCTGAAGTCGTAGAAGTCCATCCAGAGATTAGCACTTAGATGCATATTGACCGTGAGCGCATAAGTGGAGTCCACTAAATTGCCGGTCCAAATAGGTAGATTGATACCAAATAATCCCATGGTGTGCCAACGATAGGCATTGCCATGTGAACCATAATCATATACAGGATTATTGGTGCAGTAAGGAATATCCATCCTTACAAAATTCGGATGCATATCTGCGTAAAGACTATGCCCGAACTGTGCATAGTGGAAGAGTCCACGCCCAAACGGTGTGGACTCTGCGCTAAGCGTCAAAGCCCATAGCGATAATAGCAATATGAGCCAACGACGTTTCATTGATTAAAATTTGTAGCGTGCACTAAGACACAAACCGAGAACATCGTAGTAGAAACCGGCTTGAGTGCCTAAAGCGCCAGCGTCTACAAGACCTGCACCAAGTGTCGGACGATAGTCAATCGAGAGTTGAAGAGGGAACCAGAAATCATACTCTACACCTGCACGACCTACACCGCCTACAAAACCCCAGTTTCCGTCAGCACCAACTGCTTCTCCGGCAACTCGTGTATAACCAGCCCAGCCAAAACCACCGGCAACACCAACACCGAGATACCAGTGCCATTCGCCTTTGTGCTCCCAAGGGAAGGTTGCACCAAACGGGTCAATCCAATCATATGTGGCTGCTAATTGAACATTGTGACCCCACATATGCCATTGATTGCCATCTTCCCAACCTACCATACGGTTGCCCCAATAGTTACCCCAGTTGAAACCTGCTTCAATTTCAAGCATGCTGCTTTCACCAAAACCATGTTGATAGCTGACACCATCGAATTCACCTAAACGAACACCGATAGCACGGGGTTGTGCGTAAGCCATTACACTTGCAAAAGCAAGCACGGCTGCAAATAAAATTTTTTTCATTGTCTGTTTTAAAATTAGAAAAAATGAATAAATAGGATTATTTTATTTCAGTTTTTTGTAACCATATTGAGCGCGTGCACCGAGTTGCTCCTCAATGCGAATCAATTGGTTGTACTTAGCCATACGATCTGTACGGCTGAGTGAACCGGTCTTGATTTGTCCGCTGTTGGTAGCTACTGCGATATCTGCGATAGTAGTATCCTCTGTCTCACCTGAACGGTGGCTGGTAACAGTGGTGTAACCATGACGATGAGCCATCTCGATAGCATCCAAAGTTTCTGTCAAAGAACCGATTTGGTTAACCTTGATAAGGATAGAGTTAGCTGCGCCCATCTTGATTCCCTTCTCGAGGAACTTCACGTTCGTTACAAACAGGTAGTCACCTACCAACTGGCAGCGGTCGCCGATACGTTTGGTCAGCAGTACCCAGTTGTCCCAGTCGTTCTCGTCCAGACCGTCCTCGATAGAGTCGATAGGATATTTGGTAATCAGTTGCTCTAGATAGTCGATTTGCTCTGCTGCGGTCAGTTTCTTGCCGTTAGGATCTTTCTTCTTACCGTCCTTCAGTTGACGATAGTCATAGAACCATTGTCCGTTCTCGCAAGTAGCGAACTCGCTGGCTGCACAGTCCATAGCAATCTTAACGTCTTTGCCCGGTTCGTAACCTGCATCTTTGATAGCTTGGATAATGCTATCCAAGGCATCTTCGATACCATTCAAAGCAGGAGCAAAACCACCTTCGTCACCTACTGCAGTGCTCAAACCGCGTTTCTTCAGCAGTTTAGCCAATGCGTGGAATACCTCTGCACCCATACGGATTGCTTCACGCTCGCAAGGAGCACCTACCGGACGAATCATAAACTCTTGGAAAGCAATAGGAGCATCACTGTGTGCACCACCATTGATGATATTCATCATCGGAACAGGAAGTACGTGTCCGTTTGCACCACCGATATAACGATAGAGAGGAATCTCCAAATACTCTGCTGCTGCATGAGCGCAAGCTAAGCTGACACCAAGGATAGCATTAGCACCTAATTTAGATTTGGTGGCTGTTCCATCCAACTCCAGCATCTTCTCGTCAATAGCACGTTGCTCCAATACAGACATTCCAATCAACTCAGGAGCGATAATCTCATTGACATTTTTAACGGCTTTCAATGTACCTTTTCCTAAATAACGACCTTTGTCGCCGTCACGAAGTTCGAGAGCCTCATTCTCGCCGGTTGATGCACCTGACGGAACGCTTGCACGACCCATGATACCACACTCCAAAGTAACTTCTACCTCCACGGTAGGATTTCCACGCGAGTCCAAAATCTCGCGAGCATGTACGTTTTCAATAAACATAGTAGTAAAAATAATTTATTTTAATTGTTTGTTAGTTAATGACAATACTTCACAATAAGTGCCGCAAAATTACGATTTTTTTTTGATATGTGCAAATTTATTTGCAAGTTTTGCAATGTTTCATAAAAAAATGTGTTTTTTGTTTGGTAGATATAACAAAAAATAGTAATTTTGCAGCGTTTTAATTATTGCAACGATTATGAAGCGAACTATTTGGTTTCCCCTCTCTGTGATTTGCACCGCTGTCGTTCTGTGCGGATGCTCTATCGTGCAGGCTGTCAAACTGAAGGATTGTACGTATGAATACAGCCACATTTCGGATGTCACCTTTTTGGAAATGACCCGTGGTGAATTGCTTAGTCTGCAAGGCATAGCGCGTGTAACACGGTTTATAAAGAATTCGGATGAAGATGTGACAATGGGTTTCACGCTGCATATGAAAGTGACTAATCCTAATAAGGGAATCGCTTCGATGGAGAGATTGTATTACACAGTTTGCCTGGACGACTCCTTACAAGTCGCTGCCGGCTCTGTGCCGGAGAACTTCACAGTCTTAGGAGGAACTTCTGCTGATTTAGCATTGCCGCTTAGTTTTAGCCTGAACCAACTCTTCTCCGGTCAAAGCAAAGCCAGTGTCCGTAAATTGGCATGGAACGCGATAGGTAGAGGCGACTCGCCAAGTCGTATCACAGTTAATCTGCGCCCGGTGATTCGTGTCGGAGGCGCTGCAATGAGTATTCCTAAGAGTATTCCTTTGACTTTTGAATATCCTACTCCGCAAGAGGAAGCGGGTACTGAATAATGCTATCGCACACATTGCGCGGATTGCGTAGCAGAGGACGGGTAGAGTAGAAACACTCTCCCGTTATTTCCGGTATGGTGCGATTAAGTTGCATTTGTCTGCTAATCTCGTTGCCTTGTCCCCAAGCTGTCTTGGGACCGGCATTCTCCAATCGGTAAGGTGCCAAACCGATATATAGTTTGCAGTTTGTTCCGCGAACCTCATTGGCCCACCAATGTGCTAAAACCTCATAGTCGGCTACTTTCTTGCCTATTTCCCAATACAGTTGCGGCAAGACATAATCAATCCATCCTTCTTGAATCCAGAGACGAATATCGGCATAAAGGTTGTCATAATTAGTGATTCCTGCCCGTGTCTGACTGCCGGTACTATCTACATTCGCATTGCGCCAAACACCGAATGGTGAGATGCCGAATTCTACATCCGCCTTGCATTCTTTGATGGTACGGCGAATGTCCTGAATGGCTAAGTTGACATTGTTCCTTCGCCAGTCATGGATATTGTCAAATCCACGCGGGTAAGTAGCAAAAGTGATCGAGTCGGGAAGCTGCTGTTTACCTGACGGGTACGGATAAAAATAATCATCCATATGGATGGCTTGAATATCATACCTCGTGACGATATCTTGCACAATAGTGCAAATCCACTCTCTGGTCACATCCAATCCCGGATTGAAATACCATTGTTTGGCATATTCCCAGAACCAGTCCGGATGTTGTCGCATGATATGATTGGCGGCCAGCAAGGAAGTGTCCGTTTTTGCTAAATTCACACGATAAGGATTAAGCCACACATGCACTTCCATCTTCCGTGCGTGTGCTTGCTCTATAGTCCATTGCAGCGGATCCCATGGCGTTTGTTCATTCCATGAACCTTGTGTGCCGGTAAGCCAATGACTGACAGGCTCTAATTCGCTGATATACAGAGCATCTGCCGTCGGGCGAACTTGAAAAATGATGGCATTGACACCGAGTGATTGGAGCGAATCGAGTATCCAAATCATCTCTTCCTGTTGCCGTTCAGTATTACCCACAGCATCTGTAGATGGCCAGTCGATATTCGCAACCGTAGCTATCCATGCTCCTCTCCAACCTATTTCGGCTCGTGAGGAACAAAGAGAAAAGGTACAGAGTACAACGATGATTATGTTACGCAATTTGACCATTCTCTACATGAAATATCTTTGCATTTTCGTTCGGGCGAAGAATATCTGTCAGGTGTTGGCGGTCGGTATCAGTGATGAAAATCTGTCCGAAATCATCACTTTGCACCATCTCTACCAGATGCTCCACGCGTTGTGAGTCAAGTCTGTCAAATATATCGTCTAACAACAAAATAGGCTTATGACCTTTCGACTGATCACTTTCTATTTTGGATATGTACAAAGCCTGTGCCAATTTCATCGAAAGGATAAATGTCCTTTGTTGTCCTTGTGAACCGACTTGCTTCAAAGGATACTCTCCCAATCGCATTTCCAATTCGTCTTTATGGATACCTTGTGAGGTCCAGCCGAGTATCAAATCGCGTTGTCGGGTTTTGACATAAGCTTCTCGCAAATCTCTGTCTTGCAACTGTGAGATATACCTCAGCACAGGTTTTTCCGGCGAATCTTGAGCCGTGATACGCTTGTAAGTTTCCGCAAAATATGGTTCGAATTTCTCGAAAAAATCAGTTCTGGCTTTGAATATATATTCTGCCAATGGTGTCATCTGCCATTCCAGCACTTCCAATAAATCATGCGGTGGCTCGGTAGCTTCAGCAAACTGTTTGAGCAATGCATTTCGTTGCTTGAGCAAACTGTTATATTGCGTCAGGCAATCGAGATAATGCCTGTCTAACTGACTGATAACCGCATCCATGAACCGCCTGCGTTCGTCGGAACCATCTTCTATCAGTTGTTGGTCTGCGGGACTGACCATGACTAAAGGAATAAGTCCTATGTGGTCAATGAGTCGCTGATAGTCTTTTTTATCTTTGCGGAATTGTTTTTTGACGCCTTTCCGCAACCCGCAAGAGATAACTATTTCCTCCCCTCCTTCTAGGGAGGGGATGGGGGTGGGCTTATAACTTCCTTGCACCATAGCCATCTGTTCGCCGTGAGTGATATTCAAACTATCCTGATTGGTGTAGGCGGATTTGGCAAAACTCAACAGATAAATAGCGTCCAGAATATTGGTTTTTCCTTGTCCGTTAAGTCCCACAAAGCAATTGAGTTTATCGGCAAACTCTAAACTTGCTTCGCGTATATTGCGGTAGTTTAATATGTTCAGTTTGGTTAGTATCATGCGTATGATTCTACATCGCTTGCTGTGATAGTCGCTCCTGCCAGAATAATCAACCGTTCTACTACATTGCGCAACTGACGGATATTTCCCGTCCAGTCTCTGGCTTGCAAAGCTTTGATGGCTGAGGCGTCAAAAGTCTTCGGAGCTATGCCTTGTTCGGAACATATCTGTGTGCCGAAGAAATCTACCAGCAACGGAATATCTTCGAGTCTCTCGTTGAGCGCTGGCACATGAATAGGAATGACGTTCAGACGGTGATAAAGGTCTTCACGGAAAGTTCCTTTCTCAATCTCTTTGAGCAGATCTTTGTTCGTCGCGGCTAAGACGCGAACATTCACTTTGATGGTCTTGTCCGAACCGACGCGTGTTATCTCGTTTTCCTGTAATGCGCGCAGCACTTTCGTTTGCGCAGCCAGACTCATATCACCTACTTCGTCCAGGAAAAGTGTTCCTCCGTCGGCTTGCTCAAATTTACCGGCTCTGTCCTTTACAGCTCCCGTGAACGAACCTTTCATATGCCCGAATAACTCACTCTCAATCAGTTCGCTCGGAATAGCCGCACAGTTCACTTCCACCATAGGAGCAGCAGCGCGTGCTGAGCCTTGATGAATAAGATGTGCAACTACTTCTTTTCCTGTCCCGTTCTGACCGGTGATGAGCACACGTGCTTCCGTCGGCGCAACCTTATTTATTATTTCGCGTACATGCGTAATAGCGGTACTGTTACCAATCATCTGAGGACCTTTGTCTGCTACTTTTTTGCGCAACTGTTTGGTCTCTTGGCGAAGATTTTTAGACTCTAACGCATTGCGTGTAGTGATCAGAATACGATTCAAATCCAGCGGCTTAAGCAAGAAATCGTAGGCTCCTGTTTTCAGCGCCTGAACAGCCGTTTCTACATCGCCGTGACCAGTAATCATTACTACAGGAGTTTCTGCAGACTCCATCTCCTTCCCTTCAGCAGGCTCTTTCAGTGCTTTAAGCACTTCCATTCCGTCCATTTCAGGCATCTTGATATCCGAAAAAATAAGGTCATAAGCGGTTTGTTGTGCCATCTCTAAACCCTGTTTGCCATTCTCGGCTATCTCGACTTCGTGGCCCTCGTCGGCTAATATCTCACGCAGCGTGTTGCGTATGCCGCGCTCATCATCAATGATAAGAAGTTTTGCCATAATTATCAAATTTGGCACAAAGATAGTACTTTTTTTTCATATATACAAGAAAAACGTCTTTTTTGCAAAAAAAAGCAAATAAATTTGGTCATGTCAAAAAAATAACCTACCTTTGCACCGAAAATGAGACCTCGTCTCAAAATGTGTTTTACAACATAGAATAACCAATTTTTTTTATTTTACTTTAAAATCTAATAATTATTAAATTTTATGAAAAAGTTTTTTACAATCGTAATTGCATTGGTAGCAGTCCTTGCTGCGAATGCATCGACAGTCGTGTTCGACTTCACGAAACCGGCTACATTGGGTGCTAATCCTGCTATTACCGCTCCTGCTGAAGCAGGCAACGGTGTTGACTTGACAGATGCTCAAACATTTACAGTATCTGATGTAGTAATGAGTCAAGCAAAAGTAGCTACTACGGCTAACCGAATTTGGAATAACGGAGGAACATGTGAGTATCGTACGTATACAAAAAGTACCCTTACATTCACTGCTACTGACAACATTACTGCTATTGTATTTGAAGGAAGTGCAGTAAGTTTCTCAGAATTTACTGGTAAGACTTGGACCGGCGAAGCTAAATCAGTTACTTTGACCGCAAGCGCTACTTGCAAAATTACTAAAGCTACTCTGACTGTAGGTGAAGCTGCTGTGGTTTGGAAACCGGACACAATTACTGTTTCCCAAGCTAACGCCCTTATCGCTTCTTCTGACGCTCATGACCACTTCGTAAAAGGTGTTGTAATGTGCGAGCCGTTCATTACTTATGCTTCGTTCAAGGACAAAGTAAGCTTCTGGATGAAAGATGTTGCAAATGCTAATGATACCATTGAGTTCTATGATGGTATGGGCTTGAATAACCAAAAATGGGAATCACTCGACGCAGCTAAAAATGAATTGCGTATTGGTGATACTATCTTGGTTTATGCTGGTGGTTTAGCTTCTTACACCAACGCAACAACTCATATCACGTTCAATGAGATTACCGGTGGTTACTATGCTCAGAAATTAGGTGCAAACCCGAATCCTCCTGCAATCCTTGGCCCGGATACAGTTACTGTAGCAAAAGCTATCGAAATCGGTACTGCTCTTGCTGACAATGCTAAAACAACGGTTGAGTATGTTGTAAAAGGTTTCGCTTGTACCACTTATGAGCCAAATGAAGGTTATACCGATCAAACATGGTTTATGCACGACACAGATCCTGATGCATATGCAACATTCCAAGCTTTCCAATGCGAGCCGGATGAACACGTTGCCAAAGGTGACTACATGCTCGTTCGCGGATACATTATGAAGTATGTTAAGGATACCAAGGTTACTATCGAAATCAGTAAAGGTACTGCCGTTCACGGCACAGCTCCGAAGATTGATACAGTTCAGGTTAACGTAGCCGGAGCAATGGCTGCTGTAGAAGATATGACCGAAGGTACAACTACTGAAATCTTTGCTGTTACAGGTTATGTAGCAAAAGTTACTACCCCGTATAGTGAAGAATACAAGAATGAGACATTCTTCATGACAGACACAGAGGGCGCAACCTATGGAGACCTGCAAGTTTATCGTGGCAAAATGTTAGACGAAAAAGCTTGTGGCGTTGGTGATCAAGTACTCGTTGTTGGTTTCATCTCCAAGAGCTCTTATGGCGTTGAGATGGCTGAAGGAAGTAAAGTTACTATCCTCTCCAGCGCTCAAGGAATTGAAGAGGTACAACTGACCGAGAAAGTACAAAAAATCATTGTTGACGGTGTTCTCTATATCATCCGCGACAATAAGATGTACAACGCACAAGGTGTACAAGTTCGTTAATTCGATTAACTCTACTAACCCTAAAACAGCTCTGCAGCAATGCAGGGCTGTTTTGTTTTTTCTTTTCTTTACTAAAAGTCAACCAGGAAACCTTTCGGAAACCTTGAAAATACGTACTTGCAACGGGGTAACATTGGGTGATTATTGCGTGATTATTGTGTGATTATTGCGTGATTCGATATCCCTGATTGTAATCTGGAAACTACAAAAGTGAAAAAAGTTTCCATTTTTCTTGCGTATTTCAAAAAAAAATACTACTTTTGCAGCCGTTTTGCGTGTACGCATTATAATTTATGGCAGAAGACCAGAAATGTAATATCATTAAGACGGCAGGCGAGATGTTCTTTCGCTTGGGAATTCGTAGTGTCTCGATAGATGATATCTGTCACGAATTAGGCATGTCTAAAAAGACTTTCTACGTCTATTTTGAGTCGAAAGATGCATTGGTGGCACAACTCTTGCATGCCAATGTAGAGTATATCTCCCAGAAGATGGAGGATTTAGCTAAACTGCAAGATTTCAGGCAGTTAGTCTCTAAATTTCTCAAACATCAGGAGGCGGAGAAAAACGATGTGCGCCGTGTGCCGCAATTGGTTTATGACCTCAAGAAATATTATCCGCGCCAGTTTGCCGATTTTCAGCATGAATGTTTCCAGACGCAGAAAAAATATATCAAGCGTTATCTGGAGCAGGGACGTGAAGAAGGTTACGTGCGCGCGAACCTTAATATAGAATTAACGGCAACCCTTTTTGCGAAGATTCATAGCGATGCCATCCGTGATTTTGAACTCATTGAAGCTCACGGACATAATATGCATCAGTTAGGACATACGGCCATGGAGATTTTTGTGCGTGGTGTCCTGAGCGAAAAAGGAATGGAGTTGTATAAATGATACAAAAACAATATATGAGAAAGTTCTTATTTTTAATGACGGCGCTTGCGATAAGCGCTACAATGATGGCGGAAGACCATGTGATGGCGGCCACTAAGAGCGGAAAGAAATCCGATTCTTCCGAACAACAAGAAACGGTCCTGACGCTCAGCCTCAAAGAGGCACAAGACCATGCTATCAAACAAAACCGTAGTTTGAAAAATGCTTCGCTGGCCGTTCAGGAAGCTTATGCACAGCGCTGGCAGACCATTGCTGCTATGTTGCCGCAAGTGGACGGTAGTTACACCTACAGCAACTATCTGGGCTATTCCGCTACACTGGGAATGATGGGCAGCGAAGTACAAATCAACATGCCTAATGTGGGTGCGCTCGGCGTGACCGCTTCGATGGGCCTGAACGGACAAGGAATCGTAGGCGCCTTGCTCAATAATATTGCTATCGACATGAAGAAGATTTCCCTCGAGAAATCTGAGTCGGAACTCCGCGGAAGTGTCATGAGCAGTTATGTAAGCGTCTTGGCGTTGCAGAGTATCTCGGAACTCTTGGATTCCAGTCTCGTCAATATCCAAGGTCTGGAAGAAATGACCCAACACGCAGTTGATGCAGGCGCGGCAGAGCAAACGACTGCAGACCAGATTCGCGTCCGCGTGAACACATTGAAGAACTCAATCAATTCCCAAAAACGGAATATCGAGTTAGCTACCAATAGCCTGAAAGTGCTGTTGGATGTGCCGGCAGAGACGGAACTGCAACTGACGGAGAACATAGATGATCTGCTTTCTCCGGACCGAGTGCTGACTCTTCTGAGCGAGAATTTTGCCATTGAGAATAATCTCAACTACCAACTGCTCCAAAAGCAAGTTGAATTAGCCAAACGCAATGTGCACATGGCCGGATGGGCATATGGTCCTACTCTGGCGGTGGCGTATAACTACACCAACCAACGCTATTACGGCGAAGGAGGTATGCGTATGACGCCGCCGAATGTTGTCCAGCTGAGCGTGAAAATGCCGCTCTGGTCCTCAGGAAAACGTGCTGCAGGAGTGGTAGAGAAAAAGATTGCTCTGGAGGAGGCAAAGAATACTCTTTCGGAGACAACGGATAATCTGGCTATTCAGTACCACCAGTTGTGCTTCAACCTCACCAACGCTTATGAGACCTATCTGAACGAGAAAGATAATATCGAGGTAGCCAAACGTGTTTTTGCTTCCGCTACCGAGAAATTCAAATGGGGCGCAAGCAGTAATATGGAGCTGACCAACGCCTCAAATGACTTGATTAACGCGCAGTCGTCTTATGTGCAAGCTATGCTTTCACTCGTCAATGCGCAAGTAGAACTCGAGAAATTTTTGAACAATTAATATGAAAAAGATTTTTATTTATGCACTCGCAGCATTAGCATTGATGAGCTGCGGAAAGAAAACCGCTCAGACTGAGAGCGAAGAACAGGAACGCGTGGAGCAGGTGCGTACTACTGTCCTGCAACCGCGAGAGATTGAACGCGAAATAAGTGTTTCTACCAACCTGCAAGGTTATTTGACACAAAATGTAGCTCCGTCCCTCACGGGAAAGATTGAGCATATCTATCGTGAAGTAGGTGACAAAGTGGGCAAAGGAACTGACCTCGTTCGTATGGACCAAACGCAGTACAAAACAACGAAAATCAGTCTCGGTAACCTTGAGATTGAGAAAAATCGTGTGGAGATGTTGCTCAAGTCAGGATCAGCTACCCAGCAACAGTTAGACCAACTCACAGCGCAGTATAACTCCACGAAAGAGCAACTGGATTTCTTGCGCATCAATACCTATGTCAAAGCTCCGTTTGCAGGAGTCATCTCTGCTAAGAATTACGAGGATGGAGAACTCTACGGCGGACAACCGATTTTGATACTGACCCAAATCGACAAACTCAAAGCTCTGGTCGCTATTCCTGAGACTTATTTCCCGCAATTCAAAGCAGGTATGAAACTGTCGCTCACCACGGATATCTATCCTGACCAGGTTTTCCCTGCTACGGTAGAAGTCGTTTATCCGACGATTGATGCATCGAGCCACACTTTCCAATGCAAGATTGTAGTGCCTAACGGCAAGCAATTACTTCGTCCGGGAATGTACGTCACCACCACTATCGGTTTGGGAAAAGCTAATGCTTTGGTTATCCCTTATCAAGCGGTAGAAAAACTGGTGGGTGCTAACGATCGTTATGTATTCATCAACGAAAACGGTCGCGCCAAACGTGTGGCTGTGGAGCTGGGACAACGTTTCGACCAGGATATAGAGATTATCGCGCCTGAGATTCAAGCAGGTGTAGAAGTTGTCACTACCGGCCAGCACAAACTGGTGGATGGCGTAAAAATTAATGTTGTAGAATAATAAATCCTCTTTTCTGGCTAAGAGGGTCCTCACCTCGTGACGCACGCCAACGTAGTGCGTGTGGAACGAAGAGCGAGGGCATCCGAGTAACTATCATTAAAATAGAATTTTAATGCGTTTACGAGGATAGCCAGCAGCGAATGGCAATTTATAAATCAGCGATACAAAAACCGGTGACGACAGTATTAATCTTCATTGCGGTCATCATCATCGGTATATATAGTTTCTTGAATCTGCCGATTGACCAGTTCCCGGAGATGGACCCGCCGTATATCACGGTCATGACCACCTACCCGGGTGCATCGGCGAGTGAGATGGAGACAAACGTGACGAAGATCATGGAGAATGCCCTGACCTCCGTCGATCACCTCAAACACATCACTTCGCAGTCCAAGGATAATATCTCCGTCGTGACGTTGGAGTTGGAGTGGGGTAGTAACATGGACGAGGCGGTTAACGACGTGCGTTCGTTCGTCGATATGGCGGCGAACAACCTGCCGGACAACTGCGCCAAGCCGGTTATCTTCAAACTCTCC
>JAFPYI010000003.1 GCA_017412245.1 Paludibacteraceae bacterium
ACGGAGAAGGACGTTCAGAAGTATATGGATATAGAGCAGTTCATCCCTAACTATGACTCCATCTATAACCTACGAAAGAAACAGTCAGAAGTTACTATGTTTGCAGACGCTAACGATAAAGTAAGACGAGTGAGACACCGCTCTCGGGGGCTGCGAGCCCCCTGCCGCGAGGCACCCCCTCGGTGTTTTTCATAGTTTTCAGAGCAAAAAGTTGGTACGATAATAATTGGATAGTATCTTTGTAACTGCTAAGTAAACAAGATATATAAACAATTAAAAACCGTACCGAGATGCAAAGAAACAAAAATTCTTTCAAAGGACAAAAGATTTTCGTAGGAATTGATGTCCACAAGTTGACATGGGAGGTAGCAGTACTGACAGAATCGGGCTTTTTGAAGCGCCATTCGCAGGAATCCTCCGCAAAAGTGCTCTTTGACTTTTTGAGGAAGCATTATCCCGATGGTGAGTACCATGCGGTTTATGAATCCGGTTTCAGTGGCTTTGCTACGTACTATGCTCTAAAGGAACTCGGCATAGAGTGCGTAATCACTCACGCCGCCGATGTCCCCACGACGCAGTATGAAGAGGTGATGAAGACGGACAAGATTGATGCTGAGAAGTTAGCTCGTGCCCTGAAAAACGGAGAGATCAAGCGTCCTGTCTATATCCGCGAAAAGGACAACATAGATGACCGAGGTGTCATCCGCATCCGTAAGACCATCCAGAAAGAGCTATCCTGTTACAAGTCGCGTGTAAAGCACATGCTGCACAACAACGGTGTAGAGTTGCCTATACGTTTTGAAAAGCCGGGATCCCACTGGTCAAGGGCTTTTATCACCTGGCTGATGCAGGATGTTAAGTTACTGTCATCTACAAGACTGTCGCTTGACCTGCTGGTAAGACAGGTGGAGGTAATACGGAGTTCTTTATTGCAAGCAAACCGAGAGCTTCGCAAGATGAGCCAAACGGCGAGGTACAAACATCGTTTCGATTTGTTACTGACAATTCCTGGCATTGGCCAGCATGTAGCAATGTGCATATTGACGGAAGTTTGGGACATGAATAGGTTTCCTAACGAAAAAGCATTCGCACATTATCTGGGACTTGTACCAAGCAGCCATGACAGCGGACCTCACAAATCCAATGGCGAGAAGACCTTCCGCGGGAACAAACATCTCGGGCCGATGGTCATCGAGGCCTGCTGGATAGCAATCCACAAGGACTTGGGGCTCGGAGCCTGCTACGCTTACCACAAACAGAGGAGGAACCCGCAGAAAGCAATTGTCAGGGTGGCGCGGAGAATGTCTAACATCATCTATTCCGTCCTGAAGAATGATAAGGCATATGAACCATACCAATGGGATAAATAAAGACATACAGATTATCAGACAACTTCACAAGACAACTCCTGTTCATTTCTGAGGTGCCTAACATGGTGTCCTCTCCATCAGAAGATTGTTGCGTCTTACTATATATTCTGAAGAAGTAATTTGTGGTGCGGACAGTCCGTTTCTACTAATGGAAGTTTGTCTGGTAGGTCTGTTTCTGATAGTTATACGAAACCCGTCACTGGAGTGATGGGTAGAAACTAACGGCTTCCTCGAAAGTCATCGTACTCTCGTGAATTAATGTAACTATTTGATATTAAACAGTTAATAAACAATAAATATTTTCCAATTATTTGGAAAGCAACATGGAAGAGAATGAACGCTATCTGAAACTGATGACAGAACAAACACCAAGTTTCGACAGGGAATGTCTCTACACGGTGGAATATGCTCACCAACGGAGGCACGAAGAACCTCATACGGCTGTCCCAATGTTGGAAGCATTGATGAAATCCGGTAAGTTCTC
>JAFPYI010000004.1 GCA_017412245.1 Paludibacteraceae bacterium
CCAGGTATCCAGTATGTACAAGGTTCCCTGGCAAAACCAAAGAAAATTGACGGTCACAATCACGGTGATTACCTCATCGGTACACACCGTACAGCACCGACCCTCAACCCGGATTGTACTCGTCTGTACATCCGTAAGGCTGACACCTACGGTGTAAACATCAGTCAAACTGCTGCGGCTTCCGCTGCACGCGAGAAGTTTGCAGCCGTGTCACGTGCTGTGGCTACTCGTATGGCAAACTTGACGCAAAAGGCACAAGACCTCGTTGCGTTCAAGGCTCAAAAAGACGAGCCCGGAGGCAAGAAGACATTCTTGTCTTACGTTTGGTCACTCGAATTAGCCGAGTATCAAGGCTAAGACCGTTCGTGTTTTGAGGAGCACTCACAAAGTGTTGTGGGTGCTTTTTTTTTACGATTTTCTTGCACGTTTCAAAAAAAAGCAGTACCTTTGCGGCGTAAATTGCGTAAGTGTGCGCGTATAGGTAACGCACGCACACAGAAAAGATTATAATGGACTATAAATTTATCAACCATATCGACTCGCCGAAGGACCTAAAAAAGATTCCCGTCGAACAACTGCCGCAGGTTTGCAACGAACTGAGACAATTCATCATCGAAGCACTCAGTAAAAACCCCGGACACCTGGCTTCCTCATTAGGAACCATCGAACTGACCGTGGCACTGCATTACGTATTCGATACACCGGACGATAAACTCGTCTGGGACGTCGGACACCAAGCTTACGCGCATAAGATCCTGACAGGAAGACGAGACCGATTTCATACCAATAGACAGTTCAAAGGACTGGCACCTTTCACCAATCCTGCAGAAAGTGAATACGATGCATTCATAGCAGGACACGCATCCAACTCTATCTCTGCAGCATTAGGAATAGAGATTGCGGATGAGCGGTTAGCGGCGAACGGTGAGCGAAACCACAACGTAGTAGCTATCATCGGTGACGGAGCGATGACAGGAGGACTCGCATTCGAAGGACTCAACAACACCTCCATGGACAAGAACAATCTGCTGATTGTCCTCAACGATAACCACATGGCTATCGACCCGCTCAAAGGTGGATTCACACAGTACCTCGTAGATCTGACTACCTCCGCAACCTATAACAAATGGCGATGGAGACTCTATCTCTTGGCCGCCAAACTGCACCTCGTCGATGAACGAAAAAGACGAGCAATGCTCAGGAGAAACAATAGCCTCAAAGCCGTCTTCTCCAAGCAAAGCAGTAATATCTTCACCGGTCTGAACATCCGTTATTTCGGACCTACTGACGGACATGATGTAGAATCACTCGTACGTATTCTGAGCGAGATAAAGAACCACCGAGGACCAAAGGTCCTGCATATAATCACCAAAAAAGGCAAAGGTTACGCCCCGGCAGAAAACGACCAGACCGTCTGGCACGCTCCGGGAGAGTTTAACGTGAATAGCGGTGAACGGTTAGCGGTGAGCGGCGAACAGACTCCTCTCTGGCAGGAGGTCTTTGGAAACACACTCTTGGCATTGGCGAAAGAGAACGAGAAGATAGTAGGCGTCACACCTGCTATGCCAAGCGGATGTTCAATGAGTATCATGCAAAAAGAACTGCCGGACAGAGTCTTCGACGTAGGCATAGCCGAAGGACATGCAGTCACTTTCAGCGCAGGACTCGCCAAAGCAGGACTCCTGCCGTATTGTAATATTTACTCCACATTCCTCCAGCGCGCGTACGATAATATCGTTCACGATGTGGCGCTGCAGAACCTCCACGTAGTCTTCTGTGTGGACCGGGCAGGAATAGTAGGAAACGACGGTGCTACACACCACGGTCTCTTGGACTTGACCTATCTGCGACCTATCCCGAACATGCAGATCTGTGCCCCGCGAACGGCAGAAGACTTAGAGCAAATGCTCCGTCTCGCCGAACAACTGCAAGGACCGGTAGCTATTCGTTACCCGAGAGGGAGAGCAGCCTACCCCCAACCCCTCTCTGAAAGGAAGGGAGTAGAGTACGGTAAAGGCGTCAAACTCCGGGACGGAAAAGATATTGCCGTCCTTACCATCGGTGCCATCGGTAACCCGATGATAGAAGCCATTGAAGAAGTGACAAAGGGACAAAGTACAAAGTACAAAGGAGGCATTGCGCATTATGACATGCGATGGCTGAAACCCTTGGACGAAGAGATGTTGCACGAGATAGGAAAACAATTCAAGACTGTCGTCACCGCCGAAGACGGAATGCTGTCAGGCGGTTTCGGGTCAGCGGTCATTGAATGGTTCTCCGACCACGGATACACACCGCGAGTCATAAGACTCGGTGTGAATGACCAATTTGTAGAACATGGTTCCACTAAGGAATTATACCATATGTTGAAATTAGATAAAGAAGGTTTATGCGAATCATTATTGCAGGTGCCGGTGATGTAGGTACACACTTGGCAAAACTATTGAGCCGTGAAAATATGGAGATTAGTCTCCTGGATGAGAATCCCGAACGCTTAGGTGACCTCAGCGCTAACTACGATATGCTCACCAAGGCAGGAAACCCGACCTCTATTCATGACTTGAAGGAAATAGGCGTAAAAGATTGCGATCTGTTCATCTCCGTTACTCCCCACGAGACGGAAAACATGACGGCGTGCCTTATTGCCAACTCCTTAGGCGCCAAAAGAACACTCGCACGTATAGATAACTACGAATACCTACTGCCGGAGAATAAGAAATTCTTCGAGCAGATGGGTCTTAACCATCTTATCTATCCGGAGGTCTTAGCTGCCAACGAGATAGAAGAGAGCCTGCGTACCAACTGGATGAGGTACCATCTCCAACTATGTCAAGGAGCATTGGAACTCTGTATCATCAAGGTTCGTAATACCGCTAAGATAATCGGCCAGACATTCGCTTCCGGTGCCTACAGCCACGGCAAATACCGTATTGTGGCTATCAAACGAGACCAGCTGACACTGATTCCTCGCGGACAAGACGTAGTCTTGGAAGGAGATATAGTCTTCTGCGTCTGCACGAAGGAAAATATGGAATTCATGCGTGACGAGTTAGGCAAAAACAAACGCGAGATAAAAAATGTTATCTTCTTCGGTGGCGGACGTATTGCCCGTAAGGCAGCCACGGAACTCATCGGAGAGATGGATATTAAAATTATCGAGCGGGACAAGGAATTATGTAAGATTCTCAGCGAGAAAGTGCCGGACGCACTGATTATCAATGCCGACGGTTCGGATATGGAGATCCTCAAAGAAGAAGGCATACAAGATGCAGATGCGTTTGTAGCCGTGACCGATAGCAGTGAAGCGAATATCTTTGCTTGCTTGGCGGCTAAGCGTTTCGGCGTCCGTAAGACCATTGCAGAAATAGAAAACCTGGATTATATCCCGATGGCAGAAGGTCTCGATATAGGTACTGTCCTCAATAAAAAGACCATCGCTGCCTCTTATATCTACCAAATGCTCCTGGATGCCAGCGTGAGAGGTGTGCATAACCTCACCAGCGCCGACGCAGAGATAGTCGAGTTCTACGCCAAAGCAGGCAGCCCGATTACCAAACATAAGGTACGTGAGATGAACCTGCCGAATGAAGCCAATATAGGCGGAATAGTGCGTGCAGGAGAGGGTATATTGGTCAATGGTGAAACACAGATTGTTGCCGGAGACTTAGTAGTAGTCTTCTGCAAGAGTCACGTTATACGAGATTTAGAGCGATTCTTCAAATGACAAGGATGTTCAATTGGCGGTTGGTCTTCAAGACCATGGGAGTGTTAACCACTCTTGAGGCATTATTCATGCTTATTCCTACCATCACTGCTTGGTGGTACGACGAGCCCGATTTAGGTGCGTGGTTCGTCTCCACTGCCATCACCTGGTTCAGCAGCTGGTGGATGCTCATTGCAGGGCGGAAAGCAGAGAAGAGAGTAGGTGAGCGGGAAGGCTACGTTATCGTGGCTACCGTCTGGGTTGTCTATTCAATCTTCGGAATGTTGCCCTTCTGGCTCAGTGGCGCTCTGCCGGAATTGACCAATGCATGGTTCGAGACCATGGCAGGATTCACTACTACAGGTGCAACCGTCATACGCGATGTGACGGTTATGACACATTCGATTCTCCTCTGGCGGTCCTTGATGCAATGGGTCGGTGGTATGGGTATCATCGTGTTGAGTGTAGCTATTCTGCCGATGTTCGGTTTGGGAGGCATGCAGTTATACAGCGCCGAAGTGACAGGCGTGAGCTACGAGAAACTAAGTCCTCGTATTGCCGACACAGCGAAACATATGTGGATCACCTATATCGGTCTGACCATCGTTCAAACCGCATTGCTGAACTTGGAAGGAATGCACTTCTTTGATTCCATCTGCCATTCGCTCAGTACCATTTCTACCGGTGGTTTCTCTACCCGTAATGACAGTATGATTAGTGATAATCCTGCTATTCAATGGACCACAGCGGTGTTTATGTTCCTCTCGGGATTAAATTTCACGCAATTGATTTACCTCTTCCGTGGTAAACCGCAACGACTCTTCCATGATGAAGAAACACGTTGGTATTCCATAGGTGTTCTTTGTGCATCCGTCTTCCTTTCTGTAGGTCTGTTCATCCATTACGGTATTGAGCACGACGTAAGCAAGATAATGGAATTAGAAAATTTCTTTGCGACTACGGAACGTGCCTTGCGGAAAGGTTTCTTTATGGCGTGCTCGGCTATGACCTCTACCGGTTTTGCAGCCAGCGATTATATGCTATGGCCCAAATTACTATGTGTGTTTGTGTTCTTCCTGATGTTCACAGGTGCATCGTCAGGTTCCACAGCCGGAGGTATTAAATGGGTGCGTATAGCTATCTTCGCTAAATCTGCCGTAGCAGAATTGAAACGTCGTATTCATCCGAATGCTGTTATCCCGGTGCGCTTCAACGGACGTACATTGCGGGAACAGACAACCAGTAATATTATGGCATTTATGTTCTTCTATATTGTCATTATCGTTTTTGCCGTGTTGGTGTTCTGTGCCTCGGGCGTGGCCTTCGACGAGGCCATAGGAACAGCCGTTTCAGCTATCGGCAATGTGGGTGTCTCTATCGGTCAGTTCGGCCCTTCAGGTACCTATGCCGATTATCCGACAGTAGCTAAATGGACGGCAACGGCTGTCATGCTTATCGGTCGTTTGGAGATTTTCACGGTGCTATTGCTCTTCAGTAAGGCGCTTTGGAAGAAATAAGAGGGAAAGAAATCTATGCGGCCGTATAAAGTTCTTCTGTTCATAGCAGCCTGTTTGTGTGTATTGGCAATCCTCTGTGTGGCATTGCCGCATAGACTCGTCATAGGCAGCCGCACGCTGCATTGGCCTACGTTGGCGGAAGTATTCGAAGTAAACAAACCTGCTTCGGTTGCTACAACAGACACTATTGCTGATTTCGATGAGACAGAAGAGTTAACCGTGGTAGTCGATACTATAACTCCTGTAGATACTACACCTACGCCCAAAACGATTTGCGAACCTATACCGGTTGTACAAGTGGACACTACGTCCGACAGTCGTATTTTCCTTCGTGCTTTCTATGCTTCCTTACAACAGACCTCCGAACGCAAAGTGCGTATTATTCATTATGGAGACAGTCAGATAGAGGAAGACCGAATGAGTCAGCAAATACGTGAGAAAATGCAGGCACGTTATGGAGGTGCAGGCGTAGGATTAATGCCGTTGGCACAAACGATTCCCAGCAGGACGGTTAAGCAGGAGTTGATTATGGATGGTCGTACTGTTTCGCCGCAAAGAGCCGTGAAACGTAATTTAGTGTACGGCCCTAAGCGCGACCAGCGTTCTGACGGTCTTTACGGTGTGATGGGACAAGTGGCTATCATGAACGACAGTTTAGTGAAAGGCAGCGAGTCGATAACTACTATCTGTACGCCTCTGGATGCAGGTCCTCGTTATAGTTGTGTGAAGGTTTTTGCCGACACCGGTATTCATTATACCCGCAGTGGCGACACAATATTCCTTAACGGTCGTGGAGCCGTGTATGGTCTTTCGCAAGAGAGTGCTACGGGAGTCATTGTGGATAATATACCGATGCGCGGTTGCATGGGAAATGTATTCACACGCATCAGTGCTTCGCAATTGCAACGTTTCTATGCCGACGAGAATGTACGGCTGATAATCATGCAATTCGGCGGCAATGCTATTCCTTCTAACGAGAAAGCAACTACCATACAAGCTATTGTTGCCGGTTTACGCGAACAGGTACGTTATCTGCACCGCTGTGCACCGGAGGCAAGTATATTGTTTATCGGTCCGAGTGATATGTTGACGACCATCGACGGGGAACTGCAGACTTATCCTATGGTGCCGTATATGGACCGTTTGCTGCGCAAGATGGCGAAAGAGGAACAGATTGCGTATTTCAGTCTATTCCAATGGATGGGTGGCAGCGGAAGTATGAAACGCTGGCAGGAAGTGGGATTAGCCGGTAGTGATGGTGTGCATTTCATGCGCAGCGGTGCACGCAAAGCCGGTAATGCCGTGGCTGATTGGATATTAGAAGGGGAGAGTATAGTGTTTAGTGATTAGTGGTTAGTGGTTAGTGGTTAGTGGTTAGTGGAAGTGAGTTTTTTACATCACATATTAGCATTTGACTCCAACTCGCCGTTGCTGTTCACCCAGTTTTATTTCTGGGCGTTCTTTGCATTGGTCTATGCCTTCTTTGCTTTGCTCTTAGCGAAAAGCGGAAAAGGCGGAGAGAGTAGAGGTCGATTGCACATGCGAAATGTGTACTTGCTCTTTGTCAGTTGGTTCTTCTACTACAAGACAAGCGGTTTATTCTTACTCATCCTTGCCTTTGTTACACTCTCGGATTGGTTGATTGCCGGCAGAGTGAAAGCCAATGAAGGACGTGGGCTGGCGAAATTCTTCCTTTGTCTTTCAGTGGCAATAGATTTAGGTCTGCTGGCGTATTTCAAATATGCGTATTTCTTCACGAACATGATTAACGACTTGTTTAGTACAAGTTTCCGCGTATTTGATATTTTTGCCTACATAGGAAACGGATTTAGTGAGGCCGGTCGATTTAGTGTAGATACGATTGTACTGCCGGTAGGAATATCGTTCTATATCTTCCAAGTGATTTCTTACACGGCAGACGTCTATCGCGGGCGTATTCAACCGGTGAGGAACATACTTGACTTCGGTTTTTACGTCTCTTTCTTCCCGCAATTAGTAGCAGGACCTATTGTAAGAGCAGAAGAATTTATTCCGCAGTTATATAAACCTTTCCGTCTTAGTCGCAGGCTCTTTGGAATAGCAGTCTTCTGGATTCTTAACGGTTTGGCAAAAAAGATTATCATGTCCGACTACTTGGCGGTGAATATTATTGACCGAGTATTTGATAATCCGTTACTGTTCTCCGGTTTCGAAAATCTGTTTGCTCTCTTTGCTTATTCATTGCAAGTATATGCCGATTTTTCCGGATATACGGATATAGCAATAGGCGTAGCAATGCTGATGGGTTTCTATCTGCCGATGAACTTCAATTCGCCGTATAAGTCGCAAAACCCGCAAGAGTTCTGGAGGCGTTGGCATATGTCGCTCGGCCGATGGCTAAAGACATATCTCTATATTCCGTTGGGTGGTAACCGCAGTATAGGTTTCGGCACTTATTTCTGGTGGGGATTGATAGCTGTTGTTACAGCCGCTTTGACAAGTTGGTGGTGGATACTGATTCCTTTCTGTCTCTTTATGGTAGGAGTGGCAATCTTTAACTCTGCACCGGTGAGAGAGAAAATAGCAGAAAATCAACGCAAACTGCTTTATTCCAATCTGAACTCATTCATAACACAGGTTCTCGGTGGACTTTGGCATGGCGCCAGTTGGAATTTTATTATATGGGGTGGTATTAACGGAATAGGAATGATCGTCAATAAGATTTGGCGCGAGATGAGTTGGCATATACGTTTTGCATCTATGACGATTCTTACGTTTGGTTGTATCCTTTGCGATTATATCTATAACTTACCGGTGTGGCGATTATTTGCAGTCTGGACGGCTATTATATGGGTAGGAACAGCCATTCGATATGTTTACTGGTTGATTATTAGAGATAAGACAATCTCTGCCCGTCAAACACAAATATCTAACCGCATTGGACAAACATGGGCAATCCTGCAAACCTTTGCATTCATTACCTTTACACGTCTGTTCTTCCGCAGTAGTAGTAATCTCGATCCTGCGACGGCGAATGAGGTAGCCTGGGCAACTGCAAAAAATATGGTCAATCAGATTGGTGGGGCATGGAATAATGCTATTATACCGGACTTCTTGTGGGAATACAGATGGGTAGTGGCCATGTTTGTGGCAGGAATGCTTATTCACTGGTTGCCGACTAATTGGAAACGTCGTTATCGGTTATGGTTTGCTGCAATGCCAATGTGGGTCATTGTGTGTGTGGTAGCTATTGCTATTGTCGTCATTTACCAGTTTGTAACGGCAGATATGCAACCGTTTATATATTTCCAATTCTAAAGTTAATATCTTTCAGTCATGAAAATCATAGGTATCACAGGCAGAATAGGAAGCGGGAAATCGACCGTTGCACACGAACTCGCCCGTCGTGGATACACTGTTTATGATTGTGATAAAGAGGCAAAAAGACTGATTGCAGAAGATATTGAACTGCAAAAATCTATTATTGCTTTGCTTGGTAAGGAATCGTTTATGAACGGGAAATATAATACCGTTTACGTAAGCAGCCGAGTGTTTAAGGAAAAGGAAATGCTTGCGTCGCTTAATGCTATTATTCATCCGGCGGTAGCAAAAGACATAAAACAGCAAGCGCAATTGTTAGAGAGAGTAGGGAAAGAGCAACCTTTCTTTGTGGAGTCAGCTATTCTGTATGAGTCTAATCTGGTTTCCCTTTGTAGCAGTGTTATTGTCATTGACGCACCTGATGAACTTTGTATAGCGCGAACTATTGCGCGTGATTACAATGGTCAAGCAACGCCGGAGAATATTAATAAGGTACGCGCGCGCATAGAGACACAGCGTGATGATTTCCGGGAAGAGGCGATTGTTCTCAATAATGATGGTTCTAAATCGATAGAAGAATTGGCAGACCAAATAATCGCTTTGACGAATCAAGGTTAGTGCCGTAAGGACAAGTAAATGATACGAAAAAAGGAGACCTTTCAGTCTCCTTTTCTTGTGGGCGTTTACGGATTCGAACCGCAGACCCTCTGCTTGTAAGGCAGATGCTCTAAACCAGCTGAGCTAAACGCCCTTTTTTTCAAAAGCGGGTGCAAAGGTACTGCTTTTTTTTGATATGACCAAATTTTTTTGAAAAAAAATGCACCTTAAGCTTTATTTTTTCGCAAAATGTGGTAATTATACCATTTTTGACCCGTGAAATGCATGAAAATAGCATAGCAAATCATGGAAATGAGCAATCCTACAACTATTCCTCCAAATACGTCAAGCGCAAAGTGTTGACTTAAATAGATACGACTATACGCTCCAAGAAGTGCCAGCGAAAATAATACGATTTGTAATAGAATGCTTATTGTTTTTCGTCCGGTTAATTGTTTGTTGGTCATCAAATAATTTGTAGCAATAATGCTCAAGACAAAGAACAGCGAGAAGAACGTAGTCGTATGTCCGGAAGGGAAAGAGAAATAATGACTCATTCGTACTCCATCCACCATAGGCAATTGGATTTCCGGCATGTTCTCTGCAAACCATGTAAGCGGACGAGGAGCATTAACGATGTGCTTTACGATTTGTGTAGTAAGTCCTGCCATCACCACGCAAGAGGTAGCCAATAAACCATTTCCGACGCGACCAAACAACAGAAGAGCAACACAAATGACGTATGGTAACCACTCCGCCGTTTGGGTGTAATACCTATAAAATATATCGCACGCGGGCGTATGATGATTACAAAGCCACCAATGCAGTTCACCTTTTGGTATGCATACTAAGGCTAAGCCCAATGCTACCAGGAGCATTAGGCTTAGCGATATAAAGACTGCATTTTGTTTAAAGAGTTGCTTCATTAGCAAAGTGCATTATTTTACTTTCTGACCGAAAATATCATACATCTGCTGACCGAACTTGATATACATACGTTGGTTAATCAGCATTTTCTGCGGAGCTTGTTGTGGTGTGAAGTCCGGCACTTCTTCAATAGTTTGCGGACAAGAAGGAAGTGTTACTCCCTTAGTGTCAGTGAGGACAACATAATACTCATCTCCTGCAGTATATGGTGCTTCAGTATGATAAATAGACTCAATTGCTCCGTCAATAGGTTCTCCATTGCGGTACCACTGATAAGCAACGAAATCATAACCGGTATTTCCTCCAAATCCGTTCTTGTAAACGGCTAATACATTGTTGTATTTGTATTTGAAGATGTCACTTGGATAATAAACTGCTAAGTCGAGATTAACTTCTTTGTTGTCGCAATATTGGTCTTCGATAAGCAGTTTTGCCTTGTAAATACCCGGTTGAGTCAATTGCTCTGTAGGCAGATAGACAATACCGCTCTGTGTGTTGTCATTCGACATATCCACTACTTCGTTGACATTTCCACAAACGAAGCGTACTTCACCTATATCTCCTTTTGTCTTGGTGTATGGCAGACTGAATGATTCTCCCGGACAGATGTGTTGATTTGCCGAGTCATTAGTGATACTCAAATCCAAGCATGTGATCACACGGAGGTTACAGGTGATTGTAGAATCACAACCTGCTTTATTGATGGTAGTCCATGTGATTTCTTGTGAACTATAATACCACTGCCCGTTGACGAAAGCTTGGTCTCGTTCTTCCAAATCGTAGGTGTATGAAGATTTCTTAGCGTACACTTTCACAGGGATTTCTACCTCAGCGCTACAATCTTCAATTACTTGCGGCCAGATGGTATCGTTCTTCGGCAGTTGTTGTGCATCCTCTTCCAAACATTCCAATGTCGGGACGAACTTATAAGTAGGTCTAACGACGCGGAAGGAGAATTGCACGGAACCTAAGAACTGGTCCGCCTCGTCTGTACAAACTTGGTGACCATAGATTTGTGCACGAGCATCGTACCAACCCGGTACATTGTATGCGTGGGTTGTTTGAACGTCGCCATTCTGAACAGAAATACCATCACCAAAGTCCCAATCTACGCGGACGATTTCGTCTGTACCTACTTTGGCATCAAATTCCAAATCGTCTCCTACGCAGAATTTAGAGTCACTACGGAAGAAGTTTGTAAATGTTTCTCCGTTGACCTTCACACCTTGTTCTACAGCCGCAGAACCGGCAGAGTAGGCATACGACTCATCGTCACCGTTACCATAGATATTTGCGATAAATCCTTTCGGGTTCTCAAGTCTGAAGACTTTATAATCAGCTGTTCCTGCGTCACCAATTTGCACACGTGCATATGAATAGGTGGTATTGCCGGGAACCGGAGTCCAAGAAAGGAGTGGTGTTTTATCGATGGTTCTTGCTCCATAAATAGACGTCAAAGTGGTATTTTGGCAAGTTGCTGTTTCGGTAATGATATTCAAGAAGTGATCTTTGGTTTTTGTAGTATAACAAGTACCAAAAGTAATCCTATTGATTTTCTGCTGTAACGGTGAAACCCATACAGACGAAGGGTCACCTAATGTTTCCGGCATATCTTTTCCTCTATAGCCATTACCTACATCGTAACTATAAACAGCGCAAGGACAACTGGTCTCGATATACGCAACATCTGCTGTAATTAATTTATCAATAGGACCTGTACCTGCGTCACGCGCGTTAGGATCGCTGGCGTCTTGGAGCATGATATAATATGTCTCGCCTTCGTTGATATACGCTTGTGTATATCCGTCAATCTTAATCTCTGTACCACGTTGTGTAGCGGTAATACCGATTAAGTTACCGTTTTTGCCTAAAGAACGAGCAACGATGAATTGTGTTCCCCAATAGTCAATAGGCATTGATTGCTCAAACAAACAGTCACGAGCCGCAATATTTGTAGGAATATTCGTCAAAGGAATACCATTGAAGATTGCAATTTTTTTGCCTCCTTTTGCTTGAATATGTGTACCTGTCAATTGCTTTTTTACTTCACTCATCACATAATATGTCTGACCTTTGTTGAGCGAAATCTGGTAGGTTTGCCCGCTGGTATGACCATCGTACGTGTTGCCGTTCGGAGTAATATCCACCTGCGTGTTATCTTCTATCGCCAAGATGGTAATCATAGAAATCGTATTGCTGAAATCACTCTTGACAATGGACGAGTAATCTTGTGTATAGTATTCAGAGCCGAGCGCTGTAACAGGCAAGATATTACTTGCATCCATAGAGTTCAGCGAGCTGAGGATTACATACACAGAGATATTCTCCGTTGCCGTCACATGCAAACCATACATGTTTTTCTGTCCCGCTAATGAACGTACATTATCGGCGTCACTCATGGCCACCGGATACCATTTAGAGGCATCCATTTGAATGTTTAGTGGTCCTTGAGTTTCATCATCGTTGTAATCGGCATTTGCGTTACCAAACTCGTTCCATGAACCGGCGCGCACGTTTTGCGTGATGTTGATGCCATTACCTGTGATAGTAACAGTACAAGCTTTCTCTGCAGAAATAGCAAGATAAGGCGTAGCCTTGTTGCCGGAACCGCCAGGTGAGCAAACAATAGTAGAACTTACCCAGAACTCTTTACCCTGTGTGGATGCCTGGGCGTGGAGACGCTCCGGAATAAGAGTTGCTACTAAAACTGTGATCAACAATACTGATTTACAAATGTTTCTCATATTAGTTGTTTTTTTATGTTTTCAAAAATCACGGGATAATATACTATGTATATTATAGGTGTGGGTGGGATACGTTATAACCACGATATTCGTCCGTGACGAGTAGGATATTACAATATTTCGATCTCTACACGACGGTTATTCTGACGTCCTTCGTCTGTATCGTTAGTGTCAATCGGTTGTGTCTCACCTCGTCCTTCTGCTTCGAGACGGTCAGCAGCAATACCACGTTCGATAAGATCGTTCATGACAGCATTTGCACGTCCGTCAGACAGTTTCTGGTTCGCTGCGTCTTTACCTACGCTATCGGTGTGACCAATAATCTTAATGCGTACCTCCGGGTTGCGCGACAAGTACATGTACAAGTCGTTAAGTGCTTCTTCCGAACGTGAGAGGATACGTGTCTTATTGGTAGCGAAGAAGAGGTTCTTAACTATGAATACCTCACCTTTCTTGACAGGCGTAAGTGCTACGTTCATAGAGTCTCCAATGCTTGCGATAGGCATATCGATTGCCTCATAACCCATTTGCTCTATATGGAGCGAGTATGTGCCTTCTGCTAACATCTGACGTCCTGCACCATTGGTTGAATCCGTTTGTATGCTATATGCCGGTTCTTCCAGTCCGGATTGACGGATTTGTACCGTAGCCGGAATAGCAATTCCTGTCTCCTTATTAGTAACTCGCACGCGGAAGACAGGACACGGTTTGAGTTTAATAGTGACATAAGAAGTGCTTCCCCATTTCTCAATCTGGAACTCTTCGGTCTTCTCGTAGTAACCATTAGCGGTAGCTCTAACTTTGAAAGCACCCACAGCGTGGCGTTGTTTGATTCCCTTAGGACCAATTTGGCGCTCACGCATAGCAATCTTGTCTGTCTCTACACCACGTGTCTCTATAAATGCCACTTCTACCGGTTGCTCGGTTTCTTCGTTTACAACATTGTAGAATACGTATGAAGCAGGTGGTGGAACAGGACGAGCTTTCTTGCCCGGTACTTCAAACTGGATGGTGAATTTTGCACCCACAAAGAGGTTATTCAACTTTGTGTCTCCATTCATTGCCAGCATTGTGTTCGAGTTCTGCGGCTCAACATCCGTAGTGTTAAATCCAAGCGGTAAAGCCGCAGGAGTATTGTTGGTATTGAGAACTCCGTATTCAGCAAACAGACCTACGCGATAATGCACGTGTTCGCGTCCAAACGGCAGTCGTTGTCCGGGTTTGATTTTTGCCTTTTTCTTCTTCGGATCCGGTTGTGCTTGCAACCATTCATCCAAATCAATACCAATTTCAGCAGCCAAACTGATCTCCGGTTGTTTGAATTTTATCGGTTGATTTGTTTGTCCGTTCAGACTATGAATGCCTAATCCGTATGGTTCCAATAGGGCAGGGTCGTCAACGATAATATCGTATTGACCTTTTTGCGAATATCCCATTGGCAGTCCATAATGGATCTTTGCTCCCAAGAGGAAATAATAACGACTGAATTGCGCACCAAACATAACCGGAACACCAAGACCTAACATATTACGTGTCTCACGCATGTTGTTGAAAAGGTAGTTGTATGTTGCGTTGTAGGTCTGGTCGATACGTGTTGCCGTAAATCCGTAAGCCGATGTAGAATTCAGGAAGCGAACATCCAATCCCACCTCAAAGAGGAAGTGTCCGTATTCGAGATTATACGTGAAGTCTAATCCTACGCCAGGACCACCTTTGAGTTGTTGCAAAGCATTCTTTTGGTTGAGTGTTCCCGCGCCCCAAAGACTACCATTGGCAGCAGGACTGATTTTATCCATCATAGCAGCGTATCCAGCACGAAGTCCAAGATTGAAGTACGAAACAACTTCGGTCTTCGGATTAGCCAAGTTCTCTTGGTATTTCTCGTAATCGCGAACAGCTTTTTCTTCTTTAGCTTTTGTTTCCGCTTCTTTTTTAGCTTTAGCTTCTTCGCGTTCTTCTGCTACTTTAGCACGCTCAGCAGCAGCCTTATCGCGTTCAGCTTGTTTTTTCTCGTTTTCTTTGGCAGCGTCTGCTCTCTTTTTCTCTGTTTCTTTTTTACGAGCGTCAGCAGCTTTTTGTTTTTCTTTAGCAGCTTTAGCTCTTTCGGCGTCTTTCTTTTTCTTCTCCGCCTCTTTTTTCTTTCTCTCTGCCTCTTTTTTCTTAGCAGCGGCTGCTTTTTGCTTATCCGTTTGAGTAGCCGGAGTTGGTTCCGGCATAGCGGCAGCAATAATCGGTTCGCAGTTCAAACTTAGAACAACACTACAAATTAGTATGTTAATCCAAAACTTTCTCATATCTGTGTTCTCCTATGTTTGATTAGTTGTTGATGATAAATTTGAAACTACGTGATTTCTTGCCAGTTACGACACGCAGCAGGTAGAGTTCGTTTTGTGCTTTTGGAGCAGGAATAGTGCATCCGCCATTAGGGATGGTAAATTTCTTCTCTTCATACACACGTCCACTGGCATTAATCCATTGTGCATAGCAGTCGATATCTGTTTTGTCTCCCCAGTCGGCATTGACAAACACTCTGTCACCATTGATAGTATAGGTTGCAGAAATGCTCAAACTATCCGGGTTGTCGAAACTTTTTTGGTCACTATTAGTTTTGAATGTTTTACCGCAAGCGCATGTACGTACAGAGTCTGGCTTTCCGGCGTTGATAGTAAAGCAAACATAGTAGAGCGTTGTCGTGTCGCCACCATAAGGAACATCCTCAAAATTGAGGTTCGCAGAAACTTGTCCGGGTATAGCAAGACTGTCTTTGGTGCTATACCATTGGAAATTGCTGAGCGTCATTCCTTCAAATGGTTCCGCCAACAGACCGAGCACATTATTGTAGCGCTGGGAAATCACATCTTTGTCAAAGTTGAGCATGAAAGTAAGTGTGGTATCCGCTCCACCGCAATCGGATGTGATGACTAAGTCAATACCGTACAGAGTGGCTGTTTCAGCCGTTTCCGGAATCAGAATTTGGAAGTAGGAATCAGTGATGGTGAGGTCTTCATCCTTAAAACCTGCAGCTTTTGCAGCGTCATTAAAGGTAATGGAAACATTATCTCCGTGCAGGTCCACTTTTCCTGCATTGGAGTAATAAATCTTACCAATCCTCTGTTCGCTGTCTTCCGGACACGGAACTTCAACGTCTTTAATCTCGAAGACATATTTACCGATAGTAACCGTGATAGGAATACTATCAACAGCATTTTGTCCCACGCAGACGTTACTACTCTCACGATAGATGAGTACGTATGCTTGGTACACTCCTGAAGTTTGATAGTAGTGAGGAACTACGGAGTCGGCACCTTGTACTTGCTCATAGGTGAATTCTTGCGAAACACCATCTCCGAAGTTCCATTTTATCTTATTGAACACGTAATCCGGATGGCAAGCAAACTTAACTGTATCTTCTCCACAAAGAGTATTTTCCGTGTCAGGAGAGAAGATTTCACCATTGATGGTAATATACTGTGTCAGCGGTTTTGTTGCGCCACCTGCAGAGTAACCGTAAGACTCATTTTCCGTAAATCCGTATACGTGTGCAATGAAGTTACTGCCGGAACTTTTGAGTGTGTGAGAAGCGGCCTCATTACCGAGACTGATTTGTGCGTAGTAATAATTGGAAGAACCACTAACCGGGTTGAATTGGTCAGCGATGGATGTTCCATCCAAAGTCATTAGCGCCGGTTTGTCTGTTACCACATTTGTGTAGTGGTAGGTGGTTCCGTTTGAACTGGCGTATGTAGCAAAGGTGACTTGGTCGATTTGTTGCTCAATCGGGTTAATCCACAACATAGCAGGGTCACCATTGGTAACGTCGTCATATTTGCGGGAAACTAAGAACAAGTGTACAGCGCAAGGGCAAGAGGTTGTGACAATACAACTGTTGTTTTTATTAGCATTGCCGGAATAACCGTCTATAGTCTTAGCATTAGCACCGATTTCAAACTCCCAATAGTGTTTTTTGTCGGAAGCAAAATTGATGGTATGAACAAGTTCGCCATTGATGCGTACTTCCGTTTCATCATTTAATGCCATTACGCGAACGATATCTATTTTACGTTCTTTGGAGGCGGTTAAAGCAAAAGTATTTCCCCAATAACGAGTAGGCATAGCCTGTGAGAAGATGTGGTCACGCTCTTTCTTTTGGTAAGGAATATTGGTGTGCGGGCAACCTTGGAATACAGCAATTTTTTTGCCTCCTTGTGCACCAACATATGTACCGGACAAATCTCCGGGTTCGCCATCTTTCTTGCCGGTCCATACGTACCAAACCTGTCCTTTCTTCAAAACCGGGGAATGGAGTGTATCACGACCGTATTGATAGTTAGCAATAGCGTAATCTTCAGGAGTTGCACCTTCCGGATCCCAATCAATTCTTTTTTGAGCATCCGTAATAACTTTGGTAGGAACAGAAGGACAATAATCGATAATGGTGTTGTCCTCTGCAGCAATTACAGCAAAGTGGCTACCTTGCGTAGAACCAGTACCTCCGTGATCGGAAGGAGTATAGGTTTGAATTACATATTCGTTCAAGAGAGACGCCGTTGGCAATACATTCGTTGCGTCAAAAGTAGCTTTCTTGTAGTTTGTGGCAAATAATGCAATGTTTGCAGTAGAAGTAACGTGTAAGGCACAAGTATCCACGCTCTCCGAATTAACTGCATAACAAACTTTACCGGAAGTAGTCATGTTCTCGCGAGCTGTATTAGCAATAACAGAGCCGGAATACAAAGTGACTAATTTCATTTCTCCGGCTACGACATCCACAGTCTGCGAATAGCCTGTAAACGGATTTTCGATAGTGGCTTGGCAGTTTTCACGCGATGAGATAGACAACTCCAGTTTGAGCGAGTTGTTGTCATCTTGATCTGCTTGCATGAAAGTAACCCAGAAGTCTTTTCCTTCTGTTGATTGTCCATCCACAACGGTATCCGCTTTAGTGCCGATGAATGGTACTAAAAGCAGACCACAAAGCAGGACGTTAAATAGTTGTTTTTTCATATGAATTTTATTGTTTGATATATGCATTATTTTACGACTGCAAAATTACATATATTTTCTCGTGCGCGCGTGCACATTCCCGCGAAAAGTGTGTAAAAATTGACGCACTTATTTTATGCGTTGACCGAGAGTGCTGTAAATTGACGCATTGCGTAGAATGAGTAGTTGTCCGTCACGCAAGAGTTTGCGTGCAGAGGCATTTTCTACATCGTTAGGAGTATTGATCGATTCGGCGGGATTTTCGTTATATTCGTCTCCGTAGGACTGTTCCAGAAGTTGGAAGTCGACTGCTTCTCCTTGTCGATTTCCCCAGATGAATTCGACCAATTCAGGATAGTCGATAAACGGATTTCGATTGCCCTGAATTTTATTTACTTCAATAGCTCGAGTTTTCTCTTTGTCGCTTACGGGATCCATTCTGTGCCATGCTAACAATACATCACGTAGCCAAGGTTTGAATTCCTGCCAACTATCATTTGTCATGGCTACGCCCGGTTCTCCGGTTGTAACCCATTTGAGTGTATCTCCATAGCACGTAGCAATATAGAAATACGCTCGTGCGAAATCTCCTTTGTATTCGTCTGCCGGACAGAAGACTTTTTGCAAACCATAGTTCTCTCCACTTCCGGTAGCAAAGCTACCGTTCCAGAAAGTGGTATCACTCGGAATCCCAGGCGCATGGTTTGATTTACTTCTATTTGCTGAATAATCGCCCGGCACTAAATGGTATAAGTCGCAATAGGCTTCGTTGACTGTTCCTCCCCACCAACTCTTAGGCAGCATATGTTCAATATCAAATTCCGCTACACTTGCAGTCGGGGTTGCAGGATTAAAATACCGCACGGAGTTGGAATACATATCCAGAACTTGATTGGTCGTAGTGTCTCTATCGGTATAGAAAAATCCGTCCCATGTTTTGTGGTTGCCACTTCCATACTTATATCTTACTCCGCAGAAGATTATTTCGCCCAATTTGGATTTGAGAACAGAGTCTTTTTGTCCTTGTGCGGCTTTGTAATAATCTCCGGGCATCGGACCGATCGCCATGCAAGAAGAGTCAACGTCGAAAGAATGAGGATTTGTAGGAATATACTTGCTCATTTTGACCGGCATAGCTTGTTTAACCGGATTATTGTCTTTTCCTACACCTTGTACGAAAAGAGTATCCGTAATCTTATCATAACCGGAAGAATTGACGTAATAGGAGATGTTGATTTCTCCTCCTTCGGCAGGAAGCGTAGTCGGCAAGACTGAGAAATAAGTGCTGTTTTGCAAGTTTATTACTAAAGAGCCGGAGATGTTTTTTCCTACAATCTCTACACTTGCAACATCCTCTGCCGGCAGTTCGTCTTGGTGCGTGTTAACACTTCCGAAATCTAAGACTGCAGGCATTTCCACAATTCCTCTTAACGGGTGCGGATTTTCTGCTTCGAACTCTATCTTTTGCACGTACCAACGACTGTTTTTCTCTGCGTTGATAGAGATGGATATTTCCGTTGTATTTTTGTTGAGATTTATGGTGTAGGGATTGATTTGACCTTTTTTGCCGTTGGCCCAGTTGATATTCTCTCCGCAAACGATTAGTGTGTTGTTTTTGGAAGAGTCCGCGGCAAATGACGCCGTATAGACGGTCATCGTTGAGATGTTGTACGTGTCATCCAAACCAAGAACCAGTTCTCCTTTAGCGGTTGATGTACCACCTTTGATGCCAAATCCGTCTTTCGCTTGGTAGATGTTTGTGGCGGAAACGACTTTGTCTATGCAGTTGTATGTGGAGGAGAGAACTATATCCGCCAAAGCAGTTTTTTTAGCGGAAGAATCGCCTCCTCCTTCGTTACTTTTGAAGACAATCGTATATGTCTCGGCCATTATGCAGAGATGGAAGATAATTGCTGCGAGTAGAAGAAACAGTTTTTTCATGGTAATGAAATCTTAATAATCGTGTATATTTTGATTTTATATAAGTAGGTTAAAAGTAGGTTAAAACTACGTTAAAACCACGTTAAAACCCCGATTAAGTCTCGTTCACTTTTGCGAACACTAAATCTTAATAATTGTGTATGTCTTATTTCTTTTTCTGAGTGCATGCCAACAGGATATTCAACGCTACGTACCAGATGATACAAGCAGAACCGCTGAAGAGAGCAAACTCAATGTGTTTAACCATGATTGCTTTTGCTACACAAAAAACAATCAAGATGGCACAACCTACTATGAAACAGATGATTATAGTTTTTTCTCTTTTGAATCCTTTGAAACTGAAGAACGGAATTTCTGCGTTCAAGAGCCAGCAACTGAGCAGAGAAATTCCGATGAGGCACCAACCCATCCAGTCGTATGCCAGCACAGAAATAGGCAGACAGCATATACCTCCCCAGAAAATAGCATTTGCTGGAGTAGCCAAACCGATAAATGAATCGTGCTGACGTTCGTCCACATTGAATTTTGCCAGTCTTAAAGCAGAGAACGCTGCCATCAGCAATGCCAATCCGGCCCACCATCCGAGAATAGGACGAAGATAGCAGAATAACATCATTGCCGGAGCCAAACCAAACGTGATATCATCCGCTAAAGAATCTAATTGTACGCCAATAGGACTCGGGGCTTTTAGTAAACGTGCGCTTAATCCGTCAAAGAAATCGAAGAAAGCACCGGCTAAAATGAATACGAATGCCCATATAAATGCACCTTGCGTGGCCAAGAAGACAGCAATACTTCCGCAGAGTAAGTTGCACGAAGTGATAGCGTCCGGTATAATTCGTTTTGCGTTCATAGAATTATTTTTCTAATTGTTTGTATACAAAATAAGTAATGATAAATGTTGTAATGCTGCAAGCATTGGCAATCCAGAAGAAAGTGGAATATCCTACGGCTAATTCAATGGAACCGGCAATAAAACCGGGAATCATCATGGATAAAGCCATGAAGGCCGTGCAGATAGCGTAATGAGATGTCTTGTATTGCCCTTCCGAGAAATGCATCATATACATCATATACGCCGTAAAACCAAAGCCATAACCGAATTGCTCAAAACAAACCGCGGTGCCAATCAACCATAATGATTCAGGTTGTGCCATGCTCAAATAACAGTAAACGAAACTCGGCAAAGTCAAGGCAGCGGCCATAAGCCATATAGAGCGTTTTAAGCCATGACGAGCAATAAATATTCCGCCTAAGATGCCACCGAGTAATAAGAACGCGACGCCTAACGTGCCATAAATCAGTCCTACGGTATCGGTAGTCAAACCTAATCCTCCGCCGAAAATTTTTCCATCACGTAAGATAACTTCTCTGGCATCCACTAAGAAAGGTTGGCATAATTTGACCAAAAAACCTTCGCTTAGTCTGTACAAGAGCATAAAGACGATTGCTAAAATCACTCCGGGTTTGGTAAAGAAGGTTGCAAATGCTTCCTTTAACTCTTTGGCGATTTCTGTTGCCTGTGGTTTATTGTCAGTTTTGCTATCCTCTTCTTTCTCCACGCGTGGTAAAGCAAATGAGTGATACAAAGTCACTAATAGCATTATTGCACTTGTGGCGCCTAATGTTATTTGCCATGACAAAGGAATGTTTCCCGTTGCATCTTCTATTCTACCTGCGATATAAACCAGTACGCCTTGTGCAAACACCGCCGCAATTCGATAGAAAGTGGAGCGAATGCCAACAAAAGCAGCTTGGCTCTGTTCGTCATGCGCCAACATGTAATAGCCGTCTGCAGCAATATCATGTGTGGCGGATGCAAAGGCGGCGATGATAAAGAGAATCAGCGTGAAAGTGAACAGACTGACAGATGTGCCTTTTGCCGCAATCATCTCTTCGGACGGGTGGGGAAGACTGATTGTTAACAGCAGACAGAGTACGGTCAGTAGCACTTGCATCGCAATTATCCACCATCGTTTAGTGCGGATAATATCTACAAACGGACTCCATAATCCTTTTAGAAACCAAGGGAAATAGAGCAGGGTAGTGAAGAATGCCAACTGATCATTCGGTACGCCCATTTTAGCAAACAGCATCACGGAGATGCTGTTTACAAGAAAATAGGGGATACCTTCTGTGAAATACAATGTGGGTACCCACACCCAAGGCGATATTTTCGTTTCGTTCCTTATAGTATCACGTACGCACGCGCGCTTATTGGAAGTTAGCGCGATTGTCTTTAATTTCTGCTTTGTCCTCTGCTAATTGGATAGCTTGATAAGGTAGATAGGTGTAGCGAGTAGCTAATTGTGCTTTCTCTGTGTCTGCATTGAACTCTTCGTCGAGGTTTAATGCGCCACCAGTTCTAATAACATATACACCCATGTTTCCTTGAATCGGCTCGCTCAATTTGTTCTCGCCTAAAGCAAGCGCTTTTCCAATAACGGAATTCTCCATTCCTGCGTTGCCGAAACGACTGTCTGCCAAGCTTACGCGATCAACGGTTTGGATAGGCTGATTGAGTTTCTCTGCAGCTGCTTCTAATGTCTCAACACCTTTCAGTTCGTTCTTGATGTTCTCAGCTTTAGCATTATTGGTTGCTTCGTAAGTCAGCTCAGCACGAACAGCTTCCAAAGGACGATATTCGCCATCGTTAACCTCTTTAAGAGCAGCCACTACAAATTGCTGACCACATTCAAATACGTCTGATACTCGACCTTCTTTAGCTTCAAATGCCCAACGAACGATAGGACGACTAGATTTCAATTGTCCTACTTTGTCAGTTGTTGCTGTAAGGTTGTATTGCGGAATAACAGCCAATCCGGCTTCTTTTGCCGATTCTTCCAATGCTTCAGCAGTAGAGTTAGCAACGATAAATTGCTTAGCTTGGTTATAGATGATTGAATAGGTCTTGCTGGAAGGAGTTACTTCGCGTGCTAAGATTGCCAATTTTACTTTTGGCGTAGCAGCGCTGATGTCCAAGATCTCGTAAGTCTGTTCGCCCATACCTTGTGCTACGGTAAAGCGTGTGCCGCGTTTGCCAGCGAAAGCAGGTTCTGCAATATTCTTCGGCAGATCACTTGCACGGAACCAACCGAGTTCTTGGTCTTCTCCGTCTTCAACGATAGCTTTCAGTTCTACAGAATCCGGCAATGAATAACCGGCTTGCATAATACGAGCCATTGCATAGGTGTTGTTCTCAAAGAGAATTTCTGTGCAGTTGCCTGTTTTTGCACCCTTACCGAAAGCAAAGTCTTTGAACTGAGCAGGAACAGTCTCTGCAGAGTAGTCACGACCATCGTACATGATGTCCGAATTGGTGTTTACAACAAGGCTCACGTCTTCTGCTGTACGGAATTCTTCTTGTAAGTTCTCCAACAAAGTCTGTGCAGCTTTGAAGTCGTCCTCCGAAGGAACGATATCAAAGACTACGTATTCAATAGCGCGGTTTGGCGTTTGTTTGTAAAGTGCTTTATGCTTATTATAGAGTTTTTTGATATCACTTTCTTTTACACTTACCAAACTATCTGCAACAGCATAATAAGGTTGCGATACATATTCTGCGGAAACACCATTAATGCGAGCGTTGTAAGCGTACTCAGCATCAAGAGAGTTAGCTTTCAGTAGATGTTGCATCAAGTTGGTGTATTTCTCTTGCATATAACTCATGCGAACAGCATTCTCCCAGAACAACCAGTAAGTTTTTACTTGCTTCAGATTAGCATTGTCGCCATCTTCGTCCTCGTTGATTGCTTGCAAGAGGTTTTTAACTGATTCGCGATTGAATTGTCCTGTCTCGTCGAAGAACACACGACGACCACGAATAAGTTGATGAGGATTTTCGCCAATGCAGAGTTCTGTCAACTCGTCTGTGGTAATATCCATACCGATTTCCTTTGCTTGTGCGCGGAGAATGTAATCCGTCACGAAGTTATTCCATACTTGATTACGAATTTGTGCACTCAAGTCTTCGTCAAAATCGGAACGACCGGTCTCAATTTTGTAGACTTCGGTCAACTGCTCTTTTGCAGCTTCGTACTCGGTGTAGTGAATCTTCTGTCCCTCGATAACGCCGACATTCTCACGACTGCGGTTGAAGAAACTGCTACCCGAGTTTAAGAAGTCTCCGAGGATAAATGCCAACATGGCGAGACCCACAATTGCGATCAACAATGCGCCATGATTTCTAATTCTTTGTAAACTTGCCATTTTTTATTTTATCTTTTAATTTTTAATCAGTAATTTCTACTTTAGTTTGGATTGGTTGTCTTAAGCAAAGGAGCATCTCCGGATGTTTCCGGAAGACTATTGTAGTTCTGCACTTTGGCTTTGATGGTTACGGTGTCGTTAGGCAGAATTTGGCTTGCATCGGTAAAGTTAGCATTGTTAATACCTTTGCCACGATAAACTTCGAAATATTTTTTACCGTCGGAAATAATATATGTTGCATTTCCGTTGGCTTTGTTGAACTCCAGAATTTCCGTTACAACACCCATAATGTTATAGGTGGTGCTACTTGGAGTTCTGTTCGCCAAACTCATTGCTATTTCTACGGCCTGACTTACACTTATCTCGTCTTCTGCCGGTTCAGGACAACCCGGGAATGGTCCGGGAGCAACCATCTTGTCGATACGAACAATAAATCCGTCAGTCAATTCCGGAGTTACTCTACCGGATGAGTTTACGTATTTAGTCAATGTGCCGAGAACGGTTAGTTTTGAACCTACGCGCGGAACATCGTTGCTACGACGGAAAGGACGATTATTGACGTTATTCGTGTAGTAGCAGGTTAGTTCTTTCGTACCGGACTCATCTTTGATAATAAAGTTGATGTTGTTGTACGGATTCGGAACGAGTATTGGAGATGTAGAGTTTGCAGTTACTACACCTGAAATCTTGTAGCGTTCGCCGGTCTTAGCTCCATCTGCAAGTGCGTTGCAAATAGCTACAGCGCTATCTACGCTTATTTCTATTCCGCTTGTGTCAGGAATGGTTACAGGAATAGAATCCAAATTGTGCGAGTTGTCGCCGGGACCGTCTATATACGCGCGTTCTTTGCAGCTAAACATTACAAAGGCCATCAACAGGGCCGGGACAAAAATGTATTTTTTCATTGCCTTAATTGTATTTATGATATTACGATTTAAGATTAGCATTTGCCCATATAGGGCAGTTTCCATAAAAAGCGCACAAAATTACAAAAAATATTTCACGCGCGCAAATAATTATAAAAAAAAGTGAAAAAAAATGCATTTTTCTTGCGTGTTTCAAAAAAATGTAGTACCTTTGTCCGCTTTTTTGTGGGTAGGGCAAAATGTGCCCACACGAAAAAGTGTAATATTTATTTACTTTAGGAGGATAAAACTATAGCAACACTCCCCAACAGACCGCGTGGCGGTCGTGTTATCAAAGAGGACCCGCATCGCATCAACGACAAGATTCGTGGTGTCCTCCAAGTGCGCCTTGTCGGCGACAATGTAGAACAAGGTATCTACTCGTTCCAACAAGCCATGAAAATGGCTGACGACCAAAATCTTGATTTGGTCGAAATAGCACCTACGGCTGATCCGCCAGTGTGCCGAATTATAGATTACCAGAAGTTCCTCTACGCGCAGAAGAAAAAACAGAAAGAGGCTAAAGCCAACCAAAAGAAGCAAGAAATCAAGGAGATTCGTTTCGGACCGCAAACCGACGACCATGATTACAACTTCAAACTCAAACATGCGATTGAGTTTCTCAAGGATGGCAATAAAGTGAAGGCATATGTGTTCTTCCGCGGAAGATCTATCGTCTTCAAGGAACAGGGAGAATTGCTTTTAGCGCGTTTTGCCAATGATTTGGTAGAGTACGGGAAACCGGATAATGTACCCAATCTGGAAGGAAAACGAATGATTCTCAATTTGAGCCCGAAAAGTCAAAAATAATTACTCCTCGATTACGAAGAGTGAACGGGTCAATATCGAGTCAATCTCGAGCCAATATCGAACCATTCTCGAGTCTGTATAAAAATTATAAACAAAGTCGTAGGGCCTACCTTACCAAAACGGCTGCCCGAGACTTTTAGTATTAACAATTAAATTTATTACAAAATGCCAAAGGTAAAAACTAATTCCGGTGCTAAAAAGCGCTTCACGCTTACCGGAACAGGTAAAATTAAGCGTAAGCACGCTTACAAAAGTCACATTCTAACGAAGAAGACTAAAAAGCAAAAACGCAACCTCACCCACGTTGCTATTGTAGATCAATCGAACACACGCTCCATCCGCGAGATGTTGTTGCTTCGTTAAGTATTAACCACCAAACTGAAAGGAAAGAGAAATGCCAAGATCAGTAAATCACGTTGCTTCGCGCAACCGTCGTAAAAAGATTTTGTCTCTCACTCGTGGTAACTTTGGTGGCCGTGCTAATGTATGGACCGTAGCAAAGAACACATGGGAGAAAGGTTTGCAATATGCTTACCGCGACC
>JAFPYI010000034.1 GCA_017412245.1 Paludibacteraceae bacterium
GAAACTGCTCATCGCCGTGCTGCTGTTTCTGAGCCGCTACATCCTCCACGCGATGGTCAAAAATAGGTTGTTTAATGGCTGACATAACATCAAAATTTGCTGCAAAGATAATACTTTTTTCACACATACGCAAGTTTTTCTTGTGTTTTGAGAGACAAAAACCGATAAAACCCTTTGTCGGCAGAGCCGATGTATGGAAGAAGCACGAATAGTATTACGGCGAAACGGACGAAACGGCAAGTCGTCTGCAAGACGACGCAACTGCCAAGAAGAACGTAGCGGCAATCAAATTGCCGAGTGGATTAACGGCGAATACGGGTGTGAGAAGGAGCGGCGTCAACTAGACGCCTGGAATACAAAGAAGAAAGTAGAAAACACGCGCGGGGCTTCAAAAGAGGCTCCGCGCGTGGAATTAGGAGCGCAGGTATCATGCATGGTTACTCATTCTTGAGACGAGAATAGGATTTTTGTTCGTCCCAATGGATATCAATAGATGTCTCAAAATCGCGTACATAGATAAAATCAGTCAATGCAAAACAAGTATGCTCTGCCAAATGATAGAACACGCTTCCAAAGTGATAGCCTTCCAGCTCATCGTCTTGCGCGTCTTCGAAGAATCCTCCACCTCTCCAGCGTAGAAGTCCGGTCTCTTCAAACGAGCCTACAAATAGCGGGAATGACTTCTTGCTATCGTAAGGGAAATACAAAGGAACTTCAGTTAATCCCGGCTGAAACAAGGGATTCCATCCGTGCTCAAGCAAGACATTCCAAAGGTATGCTCTATCGGCCGATTGAAAGGGAAGATGGCGAGGGTAAGTTTTGGTAAATCGCAGACTTGCTACTAATTGAATACCGCTGTCAAAAGTTGCCATATATTCGTAATAACGATGAGCGAGGTCATATAAATCTTTGAGCGCACGTTCTGTAGCGAAGTTAAACTCTTTGATTACGGGCAGGAATTCTTTCTCATGTGCACGCGCCCAGCCGTCAAGCATTGACTTGCGCAGATGAAGCAATGTCTTTACTTGCTCTTTGTCATTTGGCATCTTACTATTACTTGATCTTAGAATCTCTTGCTCGACATTCTTAATGTCAGCATTTTTAAAAGGAGTCTCCATAATGTTAATGTGTTAATACGTTATACTTTCGTTTCTTCTGTTTCCGACGAAGAAGACTCTCGGGATAGGTCTTCCTTAACGTCAAAAAGTTCACAAATCTTGTTCCCGATTCTTTCTAATTTACTCATAATACAATAAAAATTACAGCGTGACTTTCTCAATCACGCTGCAAAATTACTATTCCAAACTGCCAAATTATTGCAGTCAGAAAAGAAAATTATTGTTTTTTAAGTATTCACGCCACTTTTTCCATGAAAAATGATGTGAGGTGTGTTTAATGGCAATACATTGACAGGTCTGCTCTTCTATTTTGACAGAAAAGAGTCGTGGCACAACATTTCCGACTTTCTCTTTGCCATGCCGGCATTTATAGGGATTATAACTACTATCTGCTGCTGCAACGCCAATAAAGATGCATTCAGTTGGCTGTAGAATTTTGATTAGTTCCGCAAAGACTTTCCATCCGTTCTCTAGATCCTCTCCAGTCGGACGTTTTTGGTTGTTCTCCATGGGACGCTGAACGAAGTTGTAAAACGCAAGTTGTTGCCATTTCGCCTTGCGCATATCAAGTGTTATTTTCTTCATGTCCCGCTTCCCGAACAAGCAGCGATTGAGATTGTCAAACATTGGCTGGACTTTCTTGTGATCAATACAAAAGGTCTGAACCACATTACGGGTAAAGTCCTTTTCGGGGGAGTTCACTTCATCCTTGTTTTTCTCATAATATGGATTATCTTCTGGGAGCAGATAGTGCGACTCGCCTACAATAAGTATGCGGGGTTCGCTATTAAAATAATCTATGCCTATCCATGGTAACCATTTTAGGTCTTGAATTTTCTCTAAATGAGGATCATGATCTAAGCACAATAATTCATCATTCGCTTTCTTCATATAGCGCGGTAACTTTTTTGCTTTCTTTACTCATTTTGTTGGCAAGCCACTTAGGTTCCAATACTTGCAAGGCTGCTCCTTGTGCGCGAAGTTCTTGTATGAACTCATAATTAGGGACTACAAAATACCTGAAGATGGAATAGTCTTTCGTCTGTTCCTCTTCTTGCTGGGAATCATGGATGGGCAGCGTACGTAGATAGTTGGCTTGCTGATGGTTGACGCGAACGATAATTTCTTCCGGTTGGTTCTTTACGTCACTCACTCCCACCAAGTGTGCGAAATATGTCTCTGCATCGAAGTTTGCTGGTAAGCGGTAGTGTTTGTCGGTGGGCATTAGTTCGACTATACGATCCAGCGAGTACATCCTGAGCACGGTAACCTCGGACTTGGCTAACATATACCAACGTTGCCGATACACCTTGACGCAGTAGGGTTTGACGGTAAAAGTAGAAGGATGCGATTTGTTGAAACTCTGATATGTCATCTTCAATACGACTTTCTCCCGCATCGCCTCAATGATAGGCGTGAGGAAACGTTGACCGGAAGGAATCTTCTCGAAAAGGATTTGTCGTTTGAGGTCTTGACTATCATTGATGAGCGTGTTAACAGCAAAGGTGTTGAGCATCCACGCGCGGATGTCGTCGCGCTTCAAATCGTCCACGTTCTCAATATAATATGCGCGTCCACGGGAACGATCACAGCCAATAACGATCTGGAACATGTCTTCTATCGCGTTCTTCCAGTTGTGAAAAGTCCGTTCGGGGATTCGACTCTCATTATGATGATTGAGCGAGGTGTTACGCGCCCACTTGGCATCAATCTCGTTGCGAGTGATGTATCCTGCCGAATAGATGGTTTCAGTCAACCAAATATAGCAGCGAAATAGTAATGCAGAATTAAGTTTTGACATGTTCTCACTCTACGTTTTCTGCTGCTCTTGGGTAGCTATGCGCTCACGGGCATAGGCAATCGCCTTTTGTAGTTTCTGCTCAAGTACTTTCTTGTCTGGCAACATGGTCATGTATTCTGCCACGCGGATATTACTTTCCTCCAAGTGCATTAGCTCTACGTGCTCATCATTCTTGCCTGCACAAAGAATCAATCCAATTGGCGCATTCTCGCCTTCTACGCGCTCGTATTTCTCCAGCCAACGCAGGTATAACTCCATCTGTCCTTTGTACGCGGCTTTGAATGAATCAATCTTCAAGTCTATCGCCACCAAACAATGCAGGCGACGGTGGTAGAAAAGCAAGTCGATATAGTAATCTTCGTCGTCGATGGTGATGCGTTTCTGGCGTGCCAAGAAAGCAAAATCGGTTCCCAATTCCTCAATAAACCGTTGCATCTCTGCTACTATTGCGCTTTCCAAGTCTTTCTCCGAATAGGTGTCTTTCAGACCAAACAGATGTAGCAGATACGGGTCGCGGAAGACCATGTTGGGTGTCATCTTGTTTTCTTCGCGCAGGAGTGCAAGATCGTGCTTGATCGTTTCTTCCGGCTGACGGCTAATCGCTGTGCGCTCGTAGAGTTGAGAATCAATTTTCTTGCGCAACGTGCGAACACTCCAATGCTCTGTTATTGCCATCTGCTCGTAGAACGAGCGTTTGAGCGGCTCATGGATGGGAATAAGGAGCGTGAAATGCGACCAAGGCAATTGTCGCATCAGTGTTGCGACAATTTCAAAGTCGGGATATTCTGAGGCAAACTGCATCATCCGGCGAACATTCTTCTCTTCAAATCCGCTTCCATATTCCTCCGCCAATTGTCGCGACACCGTTGCGACAATTTGTTTTCCGTACTCTGCTCGGTTGCCTTGAAGCACAAATGTGTTGATCGCATTGCCCACATTCCAATAGAGTTGGGACATCTCATCGCTGACGACAGACGCCACGTGTTTGCGGGTGTTCTCTATGAGTTTCCGCAACTGCTGCACTAATGGTTCTACCGCAAACGGTACTTGTGATTTTGAACGAGCACGTTCAATTTCTTGTCTCGGATCTAATTTTTCTATATCTGCCATAACGATGTTATTTGCCATATCGATTGTTCTGCACGCATCTAGCGTGCAAAGGTACTACTTTTTTTGCACATGTGCAAGTTTTTAAGGTTTTATTTGTGGAATTTATGCGTTTTGTTGGTGTTTGGGGCGTTTGGTGAGCGAGGATTATTGCAGGAGGATGGATTTGAGGACGGTGGAGAGTTCGGGTTGAGCAGAGAGTTCGGCGGCGAGTTGAGCGAGGACAGCGGGACGGTCAAAGTCACGGCAGGTGCGATAGCGGGCATAGCCATCGAGGATGAGGGCGGCAGGGAACGCAGCGGTGGAAGCGGAGGATGCGGCTGACGTTTCATCCACGGAGAGACGGTTGTAAATGAGGGACGTGAGCATCTGCTGATTGCGGAGATAGGGCTTGAGGTGCTTGTCGGCTGCGGAGCGTGGGTTGGTCACACGGCGGAGAAGGCCAAGGCGGTAGGCGGTGGCTTGTGCGGCAAAATCAGGGTCTTGCAACAGGAGTTTGGCATAAAGTGAAGCTGCTCCCATCTTTTGACGATGGAGCGTCTGGGCATCGGACCAGTGGTCGGGCTTGTTCTGATAGCAATAGGTAGAGTCGTAGATGCCGAAAAGGCGGCGTTGGGAGATGTTGGACTGCTTGCCGAAAATCTTGCCGCTAACGGTTCGGATGGGGTCTTGGTACTTGGTTCGGGACATAATTTTGGGGTCGCTTGCGCGACGTTAAAGGGTTAAACTGTTAAATCGTTAAATTAAGCTGTTTATGCGTTATTTTTGCGGAGGTCGCATAGAGACGTACCGCATATGTTGTGTTAATGCTATGTTAATCCTGTGTTAATGCTGTGTTGGAGACAGCAAGTTAAAAGTGAGTGCAAAGGTAGTACTTTTTTTTGAATTGCGCAAAAAAAATGCGATTTTTAGTCGAAAGTTGAAAGAAAAAGAAAAAAAGGGGGACAAATCAAAAAAAGGACAAATCAAAGATCAAAGAAGTCATTTTAACACAAAAAAGACA
>JAFPYI010000035.1 GCA_017412245.1 Paludibacteraceae bacterium
ATCTTCCAGAGGATAGCGTACAGACCGAGCACGATAACGGTATCGTGCGCAAGAGCTGTCAGGGCGCCTACCGAGTATGCGAAGTTACGGAAGCGGAGCAAGATATACAAGAAGATTACAACAAGTGCTGCGAGCACAGCCCAGATAGCACTGGTAGTAATATCATCCGCGATAGCCGGACCTACTTTCTGGCTCTGCATGATACCTACAGCCGCGTTGGACTCGGTCGAACGGAAATCATTGAAGGTGATATTCTCGCCCAAGAACGGTTTGCACCCCTCATAGAGCAGTGCCTCGATAGCCTCGTCAGCCTCAGCGGTCTCCTCGTGGATACGATAGTTGGTAGAGATACGAACCTGGTTAGCGTCGTTACCGAAAGTGATGACATTCAGACCGAAGGTCTCGTCCTCTTCCAGAGTAGCTTTGAAGACGTTATCCAAACTCTCACGAACCTCTTGTGTGTTGATATTATTGTCAAAACGAACTACATAGTTACGACCTCCTGAGAAGTCGATACCGAGGTTCAGTTTACCGAAGATATGCGGTTCGAGACCGAGGATAGCAAAGATGACGAGCGCGCCGGAGAGGCAGTAAGCCCATTTGCGTGCATTGACGAAATCAAAGTGTACATTCTGGAGGAAGTTCTTCATCAACGCTGTGGTGAAGCTGAGTTCTTTAGCGTTGTCACGCTTAGCATAATCCTCGAGCAAGAGACGAGTGATGAACACTGCGGTCAAGAACGAAGAAACGATACCAATCATGTATGTAACGGCGAAGCCCTTGATAGGACCTGTACCGAAGATAGCCAAGATGGCACCAGTCAAGAACGAAGTCACGTTCGCGTCAATAATAGCGGTGATAGCTCCTTTGAAACCGTCTTCTATAGCCTTACGCATACCCTTGCCGCCGCGTAACTCTTCACGGATACGCTCGTAGATAAGCACGTTAGCATCCACAGCGGTACCCATTGTCAGGACGATACCGGCGATACCCGGAAGGGTGAGGACAGCAGAGAAGGAAGCAAGGATACCTACCAAGAGGAATACGTTGCAAACCAATGCAGCATCTGCAATCAAGCCCGGAATCCAACCATAGTAGAAGATCATGTAGAGGAGGATCAAGCAGAAGCCCAGAACGAATGACCATAAACCGGATTGAATAGCTTCACGACCGAGAGACGGACCAACCACACTCTCCTCGATGATACGAGCAGGAGCCGGCATTTTACCGGATTTCAAAGTGTTTGCCAAGTCTTTTGCTTCTTCAACGGTGAAGTTACCAGTGATTTGGCTGTTACCACCTGCGATTTCGTTTTGTACTGTCGGGAATGAATATACATATCCGTCAAGAACGATAGCAACTGATTTGCCAATATTATCTTTTGTCAAGCGTTGCCAAGTCTTAGCACCTTCTGCATTCATAGACATAGACACATTAGCATATGCGCTTGTCTGCGAGAAGTCAGCACGTGCATCTGTGATCACGTCTCCTTCGAGACTTGCACGACCATCACGTTGTGCTTTGAGTGCTACGAGTTGGAAATAACTTCCTGCTTCGTCAATAGCTTTTACTGTCCAGAAGAAACGTGCGTCACGCGGGAGAACAGCTTTCGCAATTTGCGAATTGAGCATTGCGTTTACTTTCGCTGTATCTACATAGTGAACGGTACCAATCACCGGTCCACGGTAAGCTTGACCAGACTGATTTACAGACGGGTTCAGGACAGCGAACAACGGGTTATTCTTCTTATACTCAAGCAGTTGTGCTTCTTGGTCAGCCTCGAGCGCAGCGCTATCAGTATTGAGGTTGTCCACCAATTCTGCCAAGTCATCGGTTTGTGCCGGTTTCTCTTCCTCAGCCGGTTTAGCTACTTCTTCAGCAGCCGGAGCTTCTTCTGCTTCCTCTTGCGGAGCAGCAGCAGCGAACTCGCGGTTGATTTGTGCGAGCATAGGCAGCAATTCCGAAGCCTCGTAAGTCTCCCAGAACTCAAGGTTAGCGGAACCTTGGAGGAGTTTACGAACACGTTCCGGTTCCTTGATACCCGGCAACTCGATAAGGATACGTCCCGGTTGCGCGAGTTTTTGGATGTTCGGTTGAACAACACCGAAACGGTCAATACGTGTACGGAGCACGTTGAAGGAGTTTTGGATAGCTCCATCTACCTCTTCACGGATAACACGTTCTACTTCTTCATTGGTAGAAGTGAGTGTGATTTTGTCTTTGAGTTCGAAAGTAGAGAAGATAGAAGCTAATTGTCCGTCGGGATCAACCTCTTTGTACGACTCGATGAAGAGTGTAACGAAGTCAGCACCGCTGGATTTTTGTTTCTGGCGAGCGCGCGCCATAGCCTCTTTGTAGTTCGGTGTCTCGTTATGTCCGGAGAGCGCGTCGAGAATATCAGGCACGCTAACTTCCATGGTAACGTTCATACCTCCCTTGAGGTCAAGACCAAGGTTGATTTCTTTCTCACGGCATTCTTTCAATGTGTAGCCGAACCACACTTTCTTAGCTGCAATAGAGTCCAGATACTGATACTCTTTTACATCATCACCGGCTGCATATTCTTTAGCTTTCTTGTCGTAATGGCTCGTAACGAGCGAGAACGAGAGATAGAAAGCGCACACGAGTGCAAGGCAGACAGCCAGAATTCTAACAAGTCCTTTGTTTTGCATAATAGTTTTTGTTTATTTTATAGTTTTTTTGAGTTTTCTCTTTAGCCGTTTCTTGTGCGTCGCGCGTGTATGTCCGTGCACGCTACAGAAAAAGCGTGCAAAGGTACTGCTTTTTTTTGAATTATGCAAATATTTTTAGTATTTTTGGTGTTTTTCGGTTATTTTGAGAGTTTTCAGGATTGTTGTGCAAGAAGGTCGTAGTAGAAAACTGAGCGCACAAAACAGTTGAATGCGCCATAAATTTTGGCATTCCCGTGTGCGTCAACGGGGATAGAAGCATCCGGCTTTCCTTCTTTCTGAGCATAGAAACGTTTGACCATTTGATCGTAAATAGTCATTTGTTCCGGAGTGGCCGAACCATTTTTTGCAGCTTTGAGAAGTGCATTGGCTTGTCTGGATGCTTCGCCAAAGGCGGTTTGGTGTTTAAGTTCTGCTCCAGAAGCGGGTTTGCGTTTGAAATCTCGCGGATTTTGAATGATATACGCTTCGACTCTGGCGGTTTTTGTTACCTCTCCTTTTGGTCCGTGAAAATGTTTTTGCCGCTGCACAATGCCTTGTTTACTAAAGGCTCCTGTGACATATTCGATGCCCGGAGAATACTTAATTTTTGCCATAAGATGAATGTGAATTTATAATTTATTATTGAATTTATTTATCATTTGTTTGTTCTTTATGAAATGTCATATCTAATACTATATATGCAATTATTTGCTCTTCGCCTTCATAATAATCTGCCGTTCTAAAATAAACTTCAATAGTATCACATATCTGCCTATCAAACCAATTATTCTTTAGATATATTGTTTTGTCCGTGCATTTTGATAAATCAAAATTATCTGCAATAAACTCTTCAAACTTACTGACTTGTTCGTCCTCTATGTACGTATCCGGAACTTCAGTAAAACATACATCTACTAATTGATAAACTAAATTCTTTTCTTTCGTTCCCATAATCCTAAAATTTTAATATTGAATTGAATTATCTCCTACTTATCACATACTAATCACCTACTTATAACCTACTAATCACCTACTCAAAATACGATGCAAAGGTAGTGAAAAATTTTGATATATGCAAGAAAAAGAAGAAAAAGCGCACCTAAAATGCGCTTTTTCGGTTTTGACATTGGAGTTGAGGATATTCGGTAAAGACTACTTCACCTCTTGTCCTTGCATAGTATATATCTTCTCCCCGCGGAGGATGTATAATTGGCCGTCAATGAGCACTTTCTGTTTGTCAGCCAATTTGCCATTAGCTATCACTTCTTCAATACCTTGATCTTCGTCCGGAATAGTTACGTAATTGTAAAAATTTTTCCAACCAATCGCACTCTTGTATTTGTCCAAAGACGATTGCTGAACAAACACTTTGCAATTGTGGGTACAGGAACTATTGAACGTATATTCATCAATAGTCGGAGGTGTTTGGGCGTGACAATACAAGGTGTCCAACAGGCCGCAAGATTCAAATGCACCAGCTCCAATAGATGTTAGAGTTGATGGCAAATCTACGAATGTAACATTATAACAACCATAAAAGACGTGATCTCCAATGCTTGTTACACCTTTAGGGAATATGAGGGAAGTTAATTGATACATATTTTGACATAAGTATGCCGGAACATATTCCACCTTATCCCCAAATATGAATGAGGTTATACCGCCTGTGATATCCCACTTAATCGGACCAGTTACAGGGCGCATCACATTTTGCTTGAATGGCGTGTCGTCCTTTACACAATCATGGTAGTTTTTTACGTTCCAGACTACTGTGTCGATACCACAATACATGAAAGCACCATCAGCGATGCTATCAATACTTTCTCCCAAGGTAATTTTGTTCAAATGGCAATTGCTAAAAGCGCCAGAGCCAATTGAGGTTACTCTGTCAGGAACGACTATTTCTTTCAATCCCGTACATCCACTAAAGGCACTTGTCTCTATTGCGGTTACATTCTCCGGAATAGTAATGGCGCGCATATTGGTACAGTCCCTGAACCATCCCGCTCCTATGACAGTAATATTTTCGCTCAAAATATAATCGGTCACTTGCGGTCCGAAGGCGTAGCTGCACGAGGTTTTAAACGATGGTGCATTCAGATAAACGGTGGTTAGGGAATCGCATTGATAACATGCAGAATTCATATCGACCACTCCACTTCCAACGGTTACAGTGCGAAGCGGTGTTCCGCGGAAGGCGTAGTAATTGATAGTCGTAATATTATCCGGAATAATGAGCGATGTTATATGCTGATAACCATCAAAGACACGCAAAGCCACCGTGGTAATATTGCTCGGAAGGGTTAATTCTCCTTCCACCAGCTGGCCATTCAGATATAATTCATTCGCTATATCTAATGGGTTGTGTCCCAATTCCAATTGGCACCATGCGGACAAATCAGAAATATATACTTTCGTAAAAGTACAATCCTTGAATGCATTATCCCGGATACCTTTGATATGTGCAGGCAGGGTAAATGAGGTCAATTGGGTCATACCTGCAAATAGGGTTTCAGTAATATATTCTACATTTTCACCCAAATAAATAGTGTCTATTTGTGTAGCAATGCCCTGAAACATGTAATCTGATGTATATTGTTCGCGGCAGTTGATAGCATTCCAATATACTGTTCTGAGATTCGTGCAACCATAAAATACGTAACCGCCAATTTTCTCAATTTGCTCAGGAATAGTGATAGACGTACAGCCTGTCCAATTACGGAAGGCATAGTTCTGAATGGTCTTGACGTTTTTGCCAATAATAACATTAGTCAAATTTGCGCAACCGGCAAAGGTATAACCGCCAATTGTTGTGATGGAATCACCGAGCACATAGGTTGTCACTTGCTCACCGAAGATGTCTTTGAGTGAACGACTTTCCGTAAACGTCTGGTTGAAGATGGCTGTAGAGTTAATGATAACGGTTTTCAAGTTCGTACAACCGGAAAAAGCATCCGCAGCAATGCTGGTTATATTCGGACCGATGGTAATACTCTCCAAGTTCGAATTAGCGAATGTACCTTCATCTATTGTTGTTATAGCATCAGGAAGGATGATTGTTCGCAAATTGGGCAGATTAGCAAAAGCACGTTTCCCTATAGTCGTTACATTCGGCCCGAATTCCACTTCCTGCAGGCTATCACAGCCGGCAAAAGCATCATCGTTGATAGTTGTGAAGGCATCTCCAAGCACATAACGTTTTACCTGCTTGCCGAAACTGGAAGACAGACCGCCTTCTACATTAAACAGCTGCGGCGCATTAAGAAGCACGTTATACAAGGATTTAGAACCCTTGAATGCCTCGGAATTAATAGATGTCATGGATTGCGGAATACTGATCACATGCAATGAATCACAATACGCAAAAGCCCATTTGCCGATGGAGGTTACGCCCGAAGGAAGATACACAGAATCCAAAGACCGGCAGTAATAGAAGGCATTCTCGGGAATTTCCGTGAGCGCTGAACTGAAGCGCACGCTGCGCAGCTTTCCATTGTTTTCAAATACGCCTTCGCCAAGACTTGTGATATTATCCGGAATGTTAATGGCTCTTAAATCACACTGTGCAAAAGAACTCGTTGGCAGCGCCTTTAGTTTCTGACCAAAAGTGACTGATTTTAAATTGCCGCATTGATAAAAAGCATATTCGCCTATTGCTAATGTTTTATCCGGAATAACGATGTACGAAAGGCTGTCGCACAGGTAAAATGCCCAACTGCCGATGTATAAAAGAGAGGCAGGAAGGGTTATGGAGTCCAACACCGTACATCGCATAAACGCGCCTTCTCCAATCGTATTCAAGTTTTGCGGCAATGTGACGGATTTGAGCGAGGAGCAAAAATTGAATGTATGTGTACTCAGCACCGTTAGGCCGCTGGGAAGGGTTATTGAAGGCAGCGCACTTGCATTTTCGAATGCCCGTTCTCCGATTTGCGTGACGGTCTCCGGAATGGACACATATTTCAAATTTTCGCTGTTTCGGAAGGCATCAGCCAAGATACGTTCTACTACGTTGGCGCTTTCACCGTATATTACTGCTTCCGGAATGATGATAGTATCCTCGGTATAACTGGCTCCATAATTGAAGTTGTTTTTCCAAGTCACATAAGCATGAGCCGGGTATTCTAACTCATATTCAATACCATCAATCAAATACCTGTCGGCGGCTGAAGAAATGTTAGCCACGCTCGCCAATGCGAGTAAAAAAGTACATAACCGTTTCATATTAGTATATATTTTATTGTTCAAAGATATAATAGTGTGTAATAATACAACAATAAACGGCACTTGACATGCGTCAAGCACCGCTATTGGTCGGTTTTATTTGCGAATATGATTTACGCCCGTAGGGGGGGGTAATTCGCAATATATGGTTGTCGCACAGCCACATAGTAACCTTACTTTTTCAAATCTGCGGCAAAGGTACAAAAAATAAATGACATGTGCAAGGTTTATACAAAAAAAATTGCATATATGCACAATTTGCAGGCGAAATAACAAAAAACAAGCACCTGAGAGTGCTTGTTCTTGCTATTTGCTCTTAGCTGCAGACTATTAGGGTTCTTAGCCCTAAAGGGCATGATTATAACTGCGGGCCGGCAGCAACCAATGCTTTACCTGCATCGTTCGATGTGTATTTATCGAAGTTCTTGATGAAGCGAGCAGCAAGGTCTTTTGCTTTTGCATCCCATTCAGCAGCGTCTTTGTATGTGTCACGCGGATCAAGGATAGCAGGATCTACACCCGGAAGAGCTGTCGGTACTTCGAAGTTGAAGAACGGAATCTTCTTCGTCGGAGCAGTAAGTATATCTCCACCGAGAATAGCGTCGATAATACCACGTGTGTCACGAATAGAGATACGTTTGCCAGTTCCGTTCCAACCCGTGTTTACGAGATAAGCCTTAGCGCCGGATTTCTCCATTTTCTTAACGAGTTCCTCTGCATATTTCGTAGGATGGAGCTCCAAGAATGCTTGTCCGAAGCAAGCGGAGAAAGTAGGAGTCGGCTCTGTGATACCACGCTCTGTACCTGCCAGTTTAGCTGTGAAACCAGAGAGGAAGTAGTACTTCGTTTGCTCCGGAGTAAGGATAGAAACAGGAGGCAGAACACCGAAAGCATCTGCAGAAAGGAAGATAACATTCTTAGCTGCAGGACCTGCAGAGACAGGACGAACAATCTTCTCAATATGGTTGATAGGATATGAAACACGTGTGTTCTCTGTGACAGACTTGTCAGCGAAATCAATCTTTCCGTTGGCGTCAACAGTTACGTTCTCGAGGAGTGCGTTGCGGCGGATAGCGTTGTAGATGTCCGGCTCAGACTCTTTGTCAAGATTGATAACTTTTGCGTAACAACCACCTTCGAAATTGAAGACACCTTGGTCATCCCATCCGTGCTCATCATCACCGATAAGCAGACGTTTCGGGTCGGTAGAAAGAGTGGTTTTACCTGTGCCGGAGAGACCAAAGAAGATAGCTGTATTTTTGCCCTCCATATCGGTGTTAGCCGAGCAGTGCATAGAAGCGATACCTTTCAAAGGCAAGTAGTAGTTCATCATAGAGAACATACCTTTTTTCATCTCGCCACCGTACCAAGTGTTGAGGATAACCTGCTCACGGCTGGTAGTGTTGAATGCGACACAAGTCTCGCTATTGAGACCAAGTTCTTTGTAGTTCTCCACCTTAGCAAGCGAAGCATTGTAGATAACGAAATCCGGCTCGAAGTTAGCCAATTCTTCGTCTGTCGGTTGGATGAACATGTTCTTAACGAAGTGTGCCTGCCAAGCGACCTCAACGATGAAACGAACAGCCATGCGTGTGTCTTTGTTTGCGCCACAGAAAGCATCTACTACGTAGAGGTCTTTGTTGCAGAGCTCTTTGATAGCCAATGCTTTTACCTTTGCCCAAACTTCTTCACTCATCGGATGGTTATCGTTTTTGTAACCTTCGGAAGTCCACCAAACAGTGTCTTTCGAGTTTTTGTCCATCACGATGTATTTGTCCTTAGGCGAACGTCCGGTATAAATACCGGTCATGACATTAACAGCATTGAGTTCTGTGTTCTGACCTTTGGCATAACCTGTTAATTCCGGTTTTGTCTCCTCAGCGAACAGATACTCGTAGGAAGGGTTGTGAGCGATTACGGTTGCGCCCGTAATGCCGTACTTAGTAAGATCTAAATTTTTCATTGTATAGTTATTTTATTTGAAATTATTAATTGCATACTGAATCGGGTACAAAATTACAACAAAATTTGCAATTATGCAAATTGCGCGCGTGTTTTTCTGTAAAAAACTTAAAAATTGTGCAATCGATTTGCCAAAACCAATAAAAAGTAGTACCTTTGTGGCCGAATTATGTATAACGAGCGCTACGACAAGGAAGATTTGCGGCAGGCATTAGAGGTGCTTCGGCAAGGCGGAATAATAGTTTATCCGACTGATACTGTGTGGGGAATAGGTTGTGATGCGACCAATGCGGAGGCCGTGAAAAAGATCTTTGCTCTCAAGCAACGAGAAGACAGCAAATCGATGCTTGTTCTGTTGGATTCCGCAGCGAAATTAGATTATTATGTGGACGTGCCGGAAACGGCAGAAACGCTGCTGAACATACAAGACGAGGACGAAGAGACAGAAGCGGATGAAGCAAAGCCGTTGACACTGATTTATCCTAATGCTAAACATATGGCGCACAACCTGATAGCAGAGGATGGGTCAATAGGAATACGCATCACGCATGAGGCTTTCAGCAAGGCTCTTTGTGCACAATTACGACATCCTCTTGTGTCCACTTCTGCGAATATAAGCGGAAGGCCGACAGCACATTTCTTTCACGAGATAGAAAAAGAGATTTTGGATGGTGCAGATTATGTCTGCCAATTCAGAAGAGAAGATGAAACTCCGTATGAGCCGAGTAGTATTATCAAACTCAATGCGGATGGCACATTTATGATTATACGAGAATGAATTTAAGGCGTAAACAACAATTATGGTACGTGATAGCCGACCTCATCAGCAGTATATTGGTGTGGTTGTGCTTCTTAGGTTTCCGATGGATGGTGTATGAAGGACGTGTCGAGTTGATGGCGGATGTGCTTATTCCGGCATTCAGTTTATGGCGACCGATGATTATCTATCCGATTGTTTGTTTGTCGATTTATTACTTATCCGGATATTATCTCAGACCGTTCCAAAAACCTCTCGGTCGGGAGTTTCTGCAGACTTTCTTCTCCGCTGTTATTATTTCACTTTTATTCTTCTTTGTGATTGTGATTGATGACGAAGTGGACAGCTATGAACGCTATTTGGTTTCGTTGGCTGTTTTGTTCGGGTTGCAGTTCACACTGAGTTATATCCCGCGTTTGATTATTTCCCTTCTCTCACGAAACAGATTTATTCCTCGCACGCGTTATGTGCATTCGTTGGAAGAAGCGCAACAGTTAGTGGCCGGCGAGCAAGATGAAGTAGTCATCGATATGCCGGAAGGTTATTCAGATGCGCAACTCTATTCGTTGATTGCGTGTCTCTATCCTCTGTCGTGCGAGATAAGTATGGTTCCGCGCGTGTATGATATGTTGACAGGTGCAGCCCGCATCGGACAAGTGGACAGGCCGTCTCTCATTCGTATCACGGACCAGTATATGAGTGATGCGGAACTATGTATCAAACGCGCATCGGATGTTGTGCTGTCGTTTTTAGGATTGGTCATTCTCTCGCCGTTAATGCTTGCCGTCAGTATTGCTATCCGTTGCACATCCAAAGGACCAATTATCTACAGTCAGGAACGCATCAAGCAATACCGTTTGCCGTTCCAGATATATAAATTCCGCACGATGATTGACGATGCAGAGGCAGATGGTGTACCACAAGTGACCCACGACAATGATCCACGAATAACGGCTTTGGGTCATTGGTTGCGGAAATATCGTTTGGATGAACTGCCGCAGTTATGGAATATCTTGCGTGGTGATATGTCGTTGGTTGGTCCTCGTCCTGAACGACCTTATTTCGCAGAGAAAATCATGGAAAAAGCACCCTATTACTGCCTGCTGTATAAAGTGCGCCCGGGTTTGACAGGTTGGGGAATGATCCGTGTCGGCTATGCAGAGACCGTCGATAAGATGATTGAACGTCTTAATTGCGATATAGTGTATGTGGAAAATATGAGTTTACTTCTTGATTTGAAAGTACTCTTTTTCACGATAGGTGTTGTATTCTTAGGCAAAGGAAAATAATTATGCAAGAGAACTTGTCATACGACGAATCGTTAAAACGCGTAGAGGAGATTGTTTCCTATTTGGAGGGCGCGGAAGCTATTAGTATGGAAGAATACAAAAAGCTGGCCGCCGAAGCCACCAGCCTTTTGAATCGTTGCAAACAGGAACTTGACGGTTTAGTCGAACAAGTTCATTGACAGATAGCGCTCGCCTGTATCCGGCAGTACAGCTACAATCGTTTTTCCTTTATTTGCCTCTTCACGAGCCAGTTTCAGAGCAGCAGAAAACGCTGCACCGGAAGAGATTCCGACCAGTAATCCTTGTGTTCGAGCTAACGTACGGACACCTTCAAAAGCTGTCTCGTCTTCGATAGTGATGATACGGTCTACAATATTGCCATCATAGGTCTGAGGCACAAATCCTGCGCCTATTCCCTGAATGCGATGTTTGCCCGGTGTGCCGGTTGACAAAACAGGAGAAGAGGCCGGTTCTACAGCCACTATTTGTGCAGCAGGATTATGTTTTTTAATGGCTTTCCCTGCTCCGGAAACAGTACCTCCTGTACCTACTCCGGCAACAAAAATATCCACTTTCCCATTTGTATCTGCCCAGATCTCCTCACCTGTTGTCCGTTCGTGGATAGCAGGGTTGGCAGGATTGATGAACTGGCCTAAGATAACTGAACCCGGGATAGACTCACGCAATTCTTCTGCACGACGGATAGCTCCTTTCATGCCTTCTGCACCCGGAGTGAGTTCCAATGTCGCTCCATATGCTTTGAGGAGGTTACGACGTTCAACACTCATCGTGTCCGGCATGGTGAGAATAACTTTATACTCTTTTGCCGCTCCAACCCACGCCAGACCAACACCTGTGTTTCCGCTTGTGGGTTCAATGATAGTAGCACCTTTTTGAAGCAAACCTTTTTGCTCTGCATCTTCTACCATAGCCAAAGCAATGCGGTCTTTGACACTGCCACCGGGGTTAAAATACTCCAACTTGACAATGATACGTGCTTGTTGTCCTTCAAAATTTTTGATTTCTAGCATCGGTGTGCGACCGATCAATTCAGTTAGTTGATTGTAAACCATACGAATTATTATTAAATGTGTTGATAATATGCCTACTCCATACGACTATGATTGTTAAATAAAAACGACTCACCTCGTATGGGGTAAGCCGTTAACTTTGATATATCGTGCCTATATCATATACGTTAAGCAACACCCCATAGAGGCGTGGTACAACAACATATATTAAAGAGGCTGACTGTCATCATTTCCGTTTCTTTCAAATTTCGGTGCAAAGGTAATACATTTTTTCTAATTCTGCAAATACTTTATGCATTTTTTTGAAAAAAATCTTATTCTTTGCTTTTATTACTCTTCGCTGAAATGCACTAACACATGGCGATAGGAGTTAAAGATCTTGGACTTGGAAACAAAACCGAGATATCTTCTGTCTTGGTCCACTACGGGCAGATTCCATGCTCCTGTATCTTCAAAAATCTCCATAACCTTATCCATCGGCAAGTCAAAGCGCAAGATAGCCGGAGGAGAAGTCATTAACTGGTTGACTGTGAAGCGTTTATATAAACGCGGTTGGAACATGATATTTCTTACTTCATCCAACAACAAGATGCCACGCAAGCGTCCGTCATGGTCGATAACCGGGAATATATTGCGTTTGCTCTCACTGATTACTTTTACCAATTCGCCTAATGTCATTTCCGGGAAGACAACCGTCAAATCCGTCTCAAGCACACTATCCATTTTGAGTAATGTGAGTACGTTTCGGTCTTTGTTATGGGTGAGCAGTTCTCCTTTCTGCGCCAGACGCATTGCATACAAGGAGTGAGGTTCAAAAAGCATGATGGTCAAATAAGAAACCACACTGACAATCATCAAAGGCATAAAGAGGTGATAGCCACCTGTTAATTCTGCAATGAGGAAGATTCCTGTCAACGGCGCATGCATGACTCCGGACATCAAACCGGCCATACCGACTAAAGCAAAGTTCGATTCCGGAACCACTATTCCGCTCATATTCAACAAGCGCGCTGTGACAAAACCAACGATAGCACCCATGAATAGTGAAGGAGCAAATATTCCTCCGACTCCTCCTGCTCCGTTCGTTGCAACAGAGGCTACAATCTTAAACAGTATGACGAGTACCAGATAACCAACGATGACATAATCCGCCGAACCTAATGAAGAGAACGGACTATTCTCAATAGCACTGAGACTATCTCCGTTGATGAGTTGGCGAATGACATCATATCCCTCTCCATACAAAGGCGGGAAAAGGAAAATCAGAACGCTTAAGACCACTCCTCCCACAAGCAGTTTCATACCAATGCTATGAATCTTATGCTTCATCCACTGCTCCATACTGTTCATTCCGCGTGTGAAATACAAACTCGTAAATCCGCAAACGACACCTAAGATAAGGTACCACGGAATTCGGTTCATACTAAAGGCTTCATAGTTGCTGAGAGGGAACATCGGTTCTGCTCCTGTGGCAATATACGAGAAAACAGTAGCAGTGACAGAAGAGATGAGTAATGGTGCGACAGAGGTCATTGTTAAATCCAACATCAGGACCTCCAGTGTGAATACCAATCCGGCTATGGGAGCTTTGAAGATTCCGCCAATGGCTCCTGCGGCGCCGCAGCCGATCATGAGCATCATTGTTTTTTGGTCCAAGCGAAATGCTTTTGCCAGATTGCTACCAATAGCGGCTCCTGTGAGCACAATAGGAGCCTCAGCTCCTACCGAACCACCAAAACCAATCGTCAATCCTGAACCAACAACTGAAGACCACATGTTGTGGGACTTGATGATTGATTTACGCTGGGAGATAGCATACAAAATTTTCGTTATACCGTGTGAGATGTCATCACGAACGATATAACGTACAAAGAGAGCGGCTAAAGTAATACCGATAATCGGAGTGATTAAATACCACCAAGTATGCGAATCAGCGATGAGATGAACTTCTACAAACTGCTGAATAAGATGGATGAATGATTTCAGAAGCGTTGCCGCCAACGAACAGAAAACACCTACGAAGAAAGACAAGAGCAGCACTAACTGCTTCTCGCTGATATGGCGTTCCCGCCATTCTATCATTCTATCGTAAAAATTTCTCTGCATGAATTTTATTGATGGTCATCATCGCCTGTATCCCATCCTATTCCTTTATATTTCTCCAAATCCCACTCTTCTTCCACTTCATTGAGATAGATGGTTTGTTCTCCTTCTGTTGGGTCATCGGCATCCGATTCTTCTTTCTCAATGAACGTGACATCTATCGGAGCATGCGAGATTTCGATGACTTGGTTCTGCTCCTTATTCAATTCTACCCACAGCGCATCTTTGAGTTCGTCAAGCCCTGTGCCTGCTACAGAAGAGATAGGCAGAACAGGAATATTGAGTTTAGACGCAAGACGGTCAAGCTTCAGTTTTTTCAAGTCTTCCGCCGTGATAGCATCGCATTTGCTGATAGCCAAAATACGTGCTTTGGTTAATAATTCCGGATTGTATTGCTCCAATTCATGCAGCAAAATATCATATTCCGCTTTGATATTCTCAGTAGTAGCAGGAACCATGAAGAGCAGGACGGCATTTCGTTCTATATGTCTCAAGAAACGAAGTCCGAGTCCTTTGCCTTCGCTCGCACCTTCAATAATTCCCGGAATATCAGCCATACAGAACGAGCGTTCATCACGATACGAGACAATACCTAATTGCGGAGTAAGCGTAGTGAACGGATAATCTGCTATTTCCGGTTTGGCAGCTGAGAGAACACTGAGTAAGGTTGATTTGCCTGCATTCGGGAATCCAACCAGTCCTACGTCCGCAAGAACCTTCAGTTGCATGATGATAGTGCGCTCCTGAGAGGGTTCTCCGGGTTGAGCATAACGCGGTGCTTGATTGGTGGCAGTACGGAAATGCCAGTTTCCCAATCCTCCTCTACCGCCTTTGAGCAATACCACACGCTCTTTATGCTCTTTGACTTCGCAGATAAATTCTCCTGTCTCGCCATCATAAACGACTGTACCGCAAGGAACTTCTATAATCTTATCCTCGCCATCTTTTCCGAATGAGCGACTCTGACCTCCTTTTCCTCCGTCCGTAGCAATGATATGCTTTTGATATTTGAGATGCAGGAGCGTCCACAGATTACGGTTTCCTTGCAGAATTATCGACCCACCTTTGCCTCCATCGCCTCCATCAGGTCCGCCTTTCGGCAGATATTTGGCACGATGCAAGTGCATACAGCCCGGTCCGCCTTTGCCGGATCGGCAGTATATTTTTACATAGTCGATAAAATTAGTCATTTATGCGTTTTATTAGATTAGAGTCAAATCTTATTTGCCAAGGAAATGATTCGTTCGATTTGCATGAAAACATCTTCCACAGTATGGTTTCCGTTAACTGCAAAATAATTGCCTTGGTGCAGATAATACTCTGTAATGGGTTCTGTTTGATTATGATAAACAGCGATGCGATGACGGATTGTATTTAAGTTATCATCAGCACGACCGCTGATTTTTCCGCGTTCAATAAGACGTTGGATCAGTAATTGTTCGTCAACCAACAAATCAATCATTATCGCCTCCATCTTATATTCCTTCAGTAATTGTGTGAGCGATTCTGCTTGAGCGACCGTACGAGGATATCCATCGAAAATCATGCCTTTGCAGTCTTTCGGCAGCGAAGAGATATAATTTTTGATAACTCCGTACATCTTGTCGTCCGGCACTAAATTACCTTTCGAGATTATGGCGTCAATTTCTTTACCTAACTCACTGCCGGTCTTTATTTCCGCACGGAGCACATCTCCTGTTGACAGGTGCTGGAGTCCGTATTTCTCAACAATAAACTGTGATTGTGTGCCTTTTCCGCTTCCGGGAGCACCACTTAAAATAATATTCAGCATATACCTTAATTTATAAACAGACGCAAAACGAGTTGCCCCTCGAAAGTGGGCAACTCGTTTGCTTAGCTAGATTGCCTGATTAGAGAGCAAATTTAGAACCAGCTTTGATTTTAACAACCTTGCGAGCAGGGATGTTGAGCACAGCACCTGTGCGAGGATTTTTAGCTTTGCGAGCAGCTTTCTTAACGATGTTGATGCTTGCATAACCAACGAGTTGTACGTTTTCACCTTTCTTAACTGCCTCAACTGCTGCCTCGAGAGCTGCGTCGATAACTTTTGCTGCCTCTGCTTTAGATACTTGAGCCTTTGCTGCAACTGCTTCAATAAGTCCTGTCTTGTTCATAATTTTGGATTTTTTGAATTATTAATAATGTTAATTAGGGGTTCCACATTCGGAATACGCTTGCAAAGTTACAACTTTTTCTTTATTCTGCAAATATTTTTTGCAAAAAAATGCTATTTTTCTTAAAAAATACTGCTTTTTTGGTAAAATGGCGCGTATTTTGTGGTATTTTTCCAAGAATTTTAGTACTTTTGCAGTCGCTATGCGTAATATACCTACAGTTACTCGCTATCTGTTGATAGCTAATTTTTTGATCTATTTATTAGGAGCCGTGCTGCTCCGATACAACATTGACCTCAATCAACTTTGTGGGCTTCATTTTGTTACTGCCTCCACTTTCCATTGGTGGCAACCATTCACTTATATGTTCCTTCATGCCAATTTTTGGCATATCTTCTGCAACATGTTTGCTGTATGGATGTTTGGTCCGATTATCGAACGTGAATGGGGCGAACGAAGATTCCTGATTTATTACCTTGTTTGTGGATTGGGCGCCGGATTTGTGCAGGAAATAGTATGGATGCTGATGCTCAATAATTTGAGCGGTACATATAATGCTGAAGCACTTGCTTATCTTGCCTCTATGCTGAATACCGTCGGTGCTTCAGGAGCCGTGTTTGGCATTTTGTTTGCCTTCGGATGGTTATTCCCGGATATTCCGATGTTCATTCTGTTTATTCCGTTCCCTATACGCGCGCGTACGTTCGTTATTATATATGCGTTTATAGAACTTTTTGCCGGTTTGGGTTCGATAGCCGGACTGACGTCAGACCACGTAGCCCATTTCGCACACCTCGGAGGTTTGGTTTTCGGTTGGTTGCTTATCCTCTATTGGAAGAAGCGCAATTGGCAAGAGCCTCTGCTCAGTAATTGGTTCCAAAGACTCAAAGAGCGTTTTAACAAACATTCGCGGTTAGATAGCAAAGATGATGATCGTTTTAACGACTATCACTATCACAAACGGATATAATTGCGGAATAAAATTTTCTTATCCCTCGTAACAGACTCGAGATTGGTTCGAAATTGATTCGAGATTGGTTCGATACTACCACGATAGCGGTAGGTAACTTTCGTGCATTTTTACCAAGCGAGGGTGGCGACAAGCGGTTTATGGTCAGAACCTGTGGTCGAAATCACCTGACAATCAACAGGGAGGAGCGATTTTGAACAGAGAATATAGTCAATTCGTAAGCCAACACCCCATTTCTCGCATGTTGCGCCCCAACCAAACCAACTGGTTTCCAACCATGCGTCGTGCAATCCGCGACTGATGATATAATAAGTCGGGCTGAGAGCAATATCGTTAAAATCGCCAACAACGATTACCGGGTGCGGACTTCTGTCTATCTCGTGGCGCACCACTTGTGCTTGCGCATGACGACGCAGACCGGCTTTTCCCCATTTTCGACCAATACTCTCTGCAGTGGTGTCATTTTGGTCAATACGGTTGGACTCAAGATGATTAACAATCAGTCGTAATGTGTCCGTTGTATTTACCACCACATCGCAACGACTGCTGAGGTTAGAACGAATCTCATATTCGACCGTATGTTTGTTGACGAGCGGATATTTCGACCAGACCATATTTCCGAACTGGCGACGCTTGTTATACACCGAAAAATCCAGGTACGAGTAAGCATATTTTCGTCCCAACACTTCTTTTACCTCAGGGAGTGTAAGAAATTCGTCCGTTTTATAGACATCCACTTCCTGCAAGCAAATGATATCTGCGTCTTGTGAACTCAAGTACTGCAATACTTCGTTTTGGTCTGCTTTTTTGAATTGCCCCATTTGGTGCGTGTTCCACGTTAAAACAGTAAGTCGATTCGGATGTTGTGCCAGTGTATGTTCATTTGGTCCCGAGCCATGACTAACCAGCAACCAAAAACAGATTGCCGCTACAATGATTAATGCCAATAACAACAGATAGCGAAAAATATGTCGTCTTTTTTGTGCCAAAATGAATGATTTTAATGCTTAGGAGTGAGCGTCACTAACGGAATAATCATCTCTTCAAGGGATATTCCGCCATGCTGGAACGTGTTGCGGTAATACTGCGCGTAATAATTAAATTGGTTCGGATAGGCAAAGAAATCATTTCCCGTACAGAACATATAACTACTGCTGACATTCGGACAAGGTAATCCAATTTTCTTCGGTTGCTCCACAACCATCACATTTTTTGAAGAACAATTGAGCGCTTTGCCTACTTTGTAGCGAATATTTGTGTTGGTATTTTTATCAGCAATGATTTGCACCGCATTCTTTACTCGTGTTGTGCCATGATCGGTCGTCAGAACTAAAGTAAATCCTAATTCGGCAGCGCGTTTGAGCAAAGTGTACGTAGGCGAGTGTCTAAACCAACTCAAAGTCAGGCTTCGGTAAGCCGATTCATCGTTGGCTAGTTCACGCATCATCTTGCTCTCCGTTCGCGAGTGGGACAACATATCTATAAAATTAAGCACAACGATATTCAATGGTGCATTGGCTCCTTTCAGCTGGCCGATGACACGTTCGCAGAAATCACTCTCGTTAATTTTCCAATAGTTGAAACTCTCCCGTCTGCGATAGCGGTCAAGAAGCGTTTGTACCAGCTCTTTCTCATGTGCATTCTTGCTATCTTCATCTCCTTCTTCTACCCAAAGCGAGGGGTACATCTCCTGAATTTGCAAGGGCAGCAAACCGGAAAAGATAGCATTTCTTGCATACTGCGTTGCGGTAGGCAAGATACTTATATATTGCTCTTCGTCTTGGAGCGTATAGAATTCCGACAGGAGAGGTTGAATCGTTTTCCACTGGTCATAACGGAAATTATCAATGACGCAGAAGAGCACTTTTTCACCTTTGTCCAATAATGGGAATACAGAATGCTTCATCACATGGTGCGACATGACGGTATTCTCCATCATCGTTTCATAGTTTTTCTGAATCCACTTGCTGAAGGCTGCGTTCGCCTGTATTCGCTGGTCCTCAATCATTCCGCGCATAGGCGATTGCTCCAGTTCCATATCCCAATGGCTGAGTGTACGTTCCACTGCTTTCCACTCGTCAAGCGTACTGGCAGTATCAATCATATAGGAGATATCACTCCATTCCTGACGGTAATTTTCCTGCGTGTGTTCGCTGACTATCGTTTGTTGGTGGATATGTTTTTTCAGGCAAAGCAGTATTTGACTGGGATTAACTGGTTTGATCAGGTAATCGGCTATTTTTTCACCAATCGCTTGTTCCATGATATGCTCTTCTTCGCTTTTGGTAATCATGACAACAGGCACTTCCGGCCGCAGACGTTTTATCTCCTGCAGCGTTTCCAAACCTGACAATCCCGGCATATTCTCGTCCAGGAAAACGATGTCCGGACTTGTCTCTTCGATGATATCTAAAGCGTCCTCACCGTTGGAGGCGGTTATCACTTCATAGTCCTTATTGCTAAGATAGATGATATATGGTTGCAGCAAATCTATCTCATCATCAACCCAAAGTATTTGTCTCATAGTTCCTCCATTTATTGATTAACATTGTCATATCTTGCGGCCATTGGCTGTCAAAATGCATTCTTTCGCCTGTCCGCGGATGAGTAAATCCTAATGTACGCGCGTGCAATACTTGGCGTGGACACAAAGCAAAACAGTTTTCTATATATTGCTTGTATTTTTGCGTACGAAGTCCTTTCAGTATCTCTTTTCCGCCATATTTCTCATCGCAGAAAAGCGGATGACCTATATGTTTCATATGCACACGAATCTGGTGTGTGCGGCCTGTCTCCAAAACACATTCCACGAGTGTGACATACGGAAAACGTTCCAATACGCGCCAATGCGTGATGGCTTCTTTCGCTTGCGGACAGTCCTCCAAAGACCACACTTTATAAATCGTTCTATCTCTGTTATCGCGTGCCAGCGCTCCTTCGATAGTGCCGCTCTCTTCTTTGAATGTTCCCCAAACCAACGCATTGTATGTGCGCTCTGTGGTATGGTCAAAGAATTGTTTGCCCAAGTTTGCTTTGGCTTCCGGTGTTTTGGCAATCAGTAATAATCCGCTTGTGTCTTTATCAATACGATGAACCAGTCCAATGGAAGGATCGTTCATGTCTATTTTTTCACCGAAATAGAACGCCAAAGCATTTAATAATGTGTGTTCGTAGTTGCCGTGACCGGGGTGAACCACAAGTCCTGCAGGTTTATTTACCACCAAAACATCTTCGTCCTCATAGACTATATCGAGCGGAATATTCTCCGGAGTGATGGTATAATCATGCGGTTCATGGTCAAGCAGAACTTGAATAATATCTCCCGGTTTGACCTTATAGTTCGATGCCACAGGTTTTCCGTTCGCCCATACATTGCCTGCATCCGCAGCCGTCTGTATGCGGTTGCGACTGGTATTGGTCATGTGCTCTGCGAGATATTTATCTACTCGAGTAGGCGCTTGCCCCTTATCAACCTCACACCGCCAACGTTCCCATATGTCTTCTTGCTCTAAAACCAACTTTCTTCCTCTTCTTTACTTCCGCTATGCAGTACTACTTTCTCCACATCACTTGAGAGTCGCAAAGACACTGTCTCGCCTTCTATCAGTTTTTCACCAGGGAAAGGAGACTGACGATATACCACCTGTTGCACTCCTTCCTGCGGTTCTTCATCATAGCTGACAGCTCCTACTATCAAACGATGGTTAAGCAATACACGTCGAGCTTCCTGCATCGTCATTCCCAGTACGCTTGGCACCTCCACTTGCTCTGTTCCACGTCCGTAGCCTACCACCAAACGCACGCGTGTACCTTGTGTTAACTTGGTTCCGGGTGTGACACTTTGTCCTCCTGACTTGACATCCAAAACCAAATCACGGAAAGCGGATGGCTCATAATCATATGTACTATCCACTCTCAAACCAAGACTTTTCAGCGTAGCCTCAGCCTGACGATAACTCATATCTTGCAGGTTTGGCATAGTGATTAGCGGACGAGTGGTTGCATTGATGGTAACATATACAATACGTCCATTTTTAGCATGACTGTTTCCTTTCGGATTCTGGTCAACAATCGTGCCAAACGGTACTTTGTCACTATAAGTCGAGTCCACTACTTCCATAGTTAATCCTTGTGCACCTAAAATGGTCTCTGCTTCTACAAGATGCATTCCCGTCACATCCGCCACTTCTATCTCCACTCCGTGTTGAGTGTACGCTTTGAGCCAGAAAATCAAGACAACCAAAACAATAATGCCGACTAAGACTGCTGCTGCAACATTCCATCCGACAAATTTTATGTCAGACTTGTCCACTAAATCCTTCCTTTTCATAAAATTGATAAATTTATTGCGCAAAATTACATTTTTTTTTGCACATGTCCAAAAAAAGTAGTACTTTTGCCGTCGATTTTCGCAAAAAGGCGAAATTTAAATTGTTTTTAAAGCTTTATTAACTAACAAATTCGTATTAACATGAAGAAAATGCTTCTTATCGTAGCTGTTGCTTTCTGTGCAATGAGCTGCGGCAACAAGTGCTGCGAGAAAAAATGCTGCAACGATACTTGCTGCAACGACACCGTAGAGGTAGTTGAGGCTGCTGAGGTTGTTAACGACACTATCGCTGAGTAATCTTGTTGTTCATTTTAGGTTCAACCTGAAAAAGAAGCGACCCACGGGTCGCTTTCTTTTTTTATGGTCGATGGGAAATGACTTATGCCTTGATTAAGTTATGGCCGGTCATTTCCTGCGGTTGCTCTATTCCCAGAATATGGCAAATAGACGGTGCTACGTCTGCTAAAATACCATTCTCCACGCGTGCGGATGTGTGATTTTTGCTGACATACACAAACGGAACAGGATTCAACGAGTGTGCGGTATTCGGTGTCCCGTCTGCATTGATAGCATTATCGCAGTTTCCGTGATCGGCAATGATGATTATCTCGTAATCATTGCGCAAAGCCGTCTCCACTGTCTCGTTCACACAGATGTCAATTGCGGTGATTGCTTGTTGGATAGAGTTATACACGCCTGTATGACCTACCATATCTCCGTTAGCATAATTGAGAATGATACAATCGTATTTCTGCGAGTTGAGTGCATCACGCAAAGCGATAGTCACTTCCGGTGCAGACATCATCGGTTGCAAGTCATAAGTTGCTACTTTCGGACTCGGAATCAATATACGGTCTTCGTTCTCAAACTCTGCTTCACGTCCGCCATTAAAGAAGAAAGTGACGTGTGCAAATTTCTCTGTTTCGGCAATACGAAGTTGCTTCATTCCCAAACGACTTACCACTTCGCCTAATGTATTGGTTACATTCTCTTTCGGGAAGAGGATATGCAGACCTTGGAACGATGAGTCGTACGGAGTCATACAGCAGTAATGGAGATTAGGAATCGTTTGCATTCCTTGCTCAGGCATGTCTTGTTGCGTCAAAGCAATCGTGATTTCTTTTGCACGGTCGTTACGGTAGTTAAAGAAGATAACAGCATCCCCTTGTTCTATCGTTGCTAACGGTTTTCCGTCACGCACATGTACGATAGGTTTGATAAACTCATCCGTTACATCGGCATCATAACTTGCCTGCATGGCTTCATGCATATTCTCAAATGCTTGGCCTTGACCTTTTACCAACAAATCATATCCTACTTTCACACGTTCCCAGCGTTTATCACGGTCCATCGAATAGAAACGACCGATGATACTTGCAATCTCTCCTGCGGATTTAGCGCAATGTTTCTCCAGTTGGTCGATGAATCCTATTCCTGAATGCGGGTCTGTATCACGTCCGTCCATGAAACAATGGATGAAAGTACGACCTTGCAACTCATATTTGGCTGCTATATCGCAGAGGTAGAACAGATGCTCAAGGCTCGAATGCACACCGCCATCAGAGGTCAAACCCATGATATGCAGTTTTTTACCGGATTCCTTTACATAACTGAAGACAGATTTGATTTCAGGATTTTCGAGAATACTTCCGTCTTTGCAGGCTCTGTTAATCTTCACCAGGTCTTGATATACCACGCGTCCTGCGCCGATATTCAAGTGTCCCACTTCTGAGTTTCCCATCTGTCCGTCAGGCAGACCTACGTTTTCTCCGCTGGCTTGGAGTTGGGAGTTAGGATATGTCTCCAACAGTTTGTCCCAATGGGGTGTTGAAGTGCAATGGATGGCATCAGCTGTATCTTTTTTGCCGATTCCCCATCCGTCAAGAATCATTAATAATGCTTTACTCATATCTAAATCTTATATTAAATCTTAAATTTGCAATAGCCGTCAGGCGTCAAATATCAAATGTGCTTTAGCAATTGTGCCATTTCGCGTTTGTCGTCTGCTTCACGTAGCGACTGCCGTTTGTCGTAGCTGTGTTTACCTTGACAAAGGGCTATTTCTACTTTGGCCAACCCTTTATCGTTAATGAAAAGCAGAAGAGGGATAATCGTTTTACCCGTATCTTTCGTGGCTTTCTCGAGTTTGTTTATCTCACGTCGTTGCAGCAACAGTTTGCGGTCACGTTTAGCTTCGTGATTGGCATACGAACCGAAGCGATATTCCGCGATATGCATCTGTTTGATATACATCTCTCCGTTCTGAACCTGACACCAACTATCCGCCAGCGATGCTTTGCCCTCACGAATGGATTTGATTTCCGTTCCGAAGAGTTGAATGCCGGCGGTATATCGGTCCAGAATGATATATTCGAATCTGGCTCGTTTGTTTTCTATGCGTACGTTACTTTTTTGTCTCACTTTCCTCTTTCGTCTCAGGACGATTCTCATCCATCTTCTTCCCTTCAGGGAGGGTTGGGGTAGGCCTATTGAGTTTTTGGTATTTCTTCTGTCGCTGTTCCCAACGTTCACGTGCGTACTGCTGCATATCGATTACAGTATCGTTCTCGTCAATAATTTCCAAACCGAAGATTGTCTCAATGATATCTTCAAGCGTAAGGATACCGACGAAACATCCGTATTCATCGATGATTTGCGCAATTTGACTTTTCTGCTTGAGCATCGAGTCAAAGATAGTTCCTAATGTCAGGTCTTGGTCGAAAGCAGGCAATGTACGCTTGATTCCGCCAAGTGTCTTGCGGAAATGGTCTTCAGTCAGTTCTTCCAATGCATCATTCCGCAGCACATAACCCGTGATATATTCCGGAGCTTCAGGACGGTAAAGCGGAATACGCGAAAAATGGTCGTATTCATCGCTGTCGTAATACGCACGAAGTGTCATATTCTCCGGAGCAATTTTCGCTACGGAACGAGGTGTCATCACGTCATACGCATGGATAGTATCCAAACGCATGAGATTCGAGAAAATCTTATTCTCGTCCTCGTCCACCACGCCTTCTTCTTCGCCCACATTGACCATCGCCAGCACTTCCTCACGGCTGACGGAAGGGTCATCTTCATTGTCCGGCACCATTCGGGAGATCAACTCTACCAACCATACCAACGGATAGAGAATGATAATCAAAAAACGAATTATACGGGCTGTAACACCCATCAGTTCCCGCCAATAAGTGGTTCCGATTACCTTCGGTATAATCTCTCCGAAGAAAAGAATCAGGATAGTCGTGATAGCCGAAACAAGGCCAAACCATTTAGAGCCGAAAACTGCAGTAGCCTGCATACCGACTCCGGCCGCACCGATAGTATTTGCAATAGTATTGAGAGAAAGAATAGCCGCAAGCGGACGACTGGTATCGTCTTTGTATTTCCCCATCAGTTTTGCCGGAGCATAACCTTCTTCCTCACGTAGATTGATGTAACTGATTGATGTGGACATCAGTACCGATTCCAATACTGAGCACAGGAAACTGACGCCCATCGCACCAAATAAAAATAATAAAAGTATTGTCATATTCTTTCGCCCTAAGGCGCACTTATCCAAATTAGCGTGCAAAGATACTACTTTTTTTTCAAATATACAAGATTTTGGACAAAAAAGCGAACAAAATTTGCCCATTTCAAAAATTTGTAGTACCTTTGCAGCCGATTTTGAAAAAATAGCATTTAGAAATGACTAAATTAACTGATATTCTCGCTATTACAGGCAAACCGGGTTTGTATAAATTAGTAAGCCGCGGTAACAATATGCTGATTGTCGAATCGCTGGTGGACGGTAAACGTATGCCGACTTATGCACGCGATAAGATTGTTGCGCTCAGCGACATCTCGATGTTTACCAATGCGGACGACGTGCGCTTGAACGAAGTGCTGACTAATTGCGGGAAAGTAGAGAAACTGCAACCGGTTGGTTTTGACCCTAAAAAAGCAGAGACAGAGCAGTTAAACACGTGGTTTGATGCTGTTTTGCCGGATTGGGACAAAGACCGCGTACGTCCGTCGGATATCCGCAAATTGATTCAGTGGTACAATATTCTTATCAAGGCCGGAATCACTGAGTTTGTGGTAGAAGACGAGGCTGACGAGAAATAGAATACGTGCTCCTAAGGGAGATCATCAATAGCATAGAATCTGTAGCGCCACGGAGTGCCCAGGAAGAATGGGATAACTCGGGAATGCAGGTAGGTGACACAGAACGAGACATTCAGTCCGTTCTCTTGACGACAGATGTAACAGAGTCTGTTGTTGATGAGGCTATGGAACTTGGTTGCCAACTCATCATCTCTCATCACCCTTTACTTTTTCACGGTTTGAAACAAGTCTGCGGACAAAATCCGCAAGCACGTGTCGTGGAGAAAGCTATCCGAAATCAGATAGCTATCTATTCTGCACACACTAATCTCGATTCGGTCGCAGGGGGCATTAATACGCGTCTGGCGGATATGTTAGGCATTAAGAATTATCGTGTTTTATGCCCGAGCGAGACTAATCCGAATATAGGTCTGGGTGTTATCGGTCAGTTGGAGAAAACGATGAGTTATGATGCTTTTCTCGCTCACGTGCGCGATACATTATCTACTACGTACGTGCGTTACACAACGCCTGCGCACGAAGAGATTCGAACTGTGGCGCTGTGCGGAGGAAGCGGAGCGGAATTTATTCCTCAAGCTATCGAACAAGGTGCGGATGTGTACCTGACGGCTGATTGCAAGTATCATGAGTTCCAGGATGCAGAAGGTTTAATCGGTCTGGTGGATATTGACCATTGGGTAAGTGAAAATCACGCACGCATCATCTTTAAGGATATCTTAGAACCGCTTGGCGTGAAATGTTTCGTGAGTCAACACGACCGCACACCGATACAGGTTTTATAAAATTGCAGATTGAAAATTTAATATTTAACAATTAATAACCAATATTTCCCTCTCACGGCATAGAGGGTTTTCGGAAGATCTTTGACATACTGTATTGACCGACGAGTCGAACTCATTTCCCTTTCAGTAGGGGTAGAACAATAGCGCCGAAAAAAAATATTTTTAATATAATCGGACGTAGAGATTAAGGTCATATACATCCTTTGGATGTGAGGTGTAGCCACAAGGGCTACCGTTAAATTTTATTTATAAGGGAGTACGAATGGATGCAACTCGCAAGTGCGCCAAGCACGGATGACCAAAATCTCGAAGTCTATTTTTGTTATTCTTTTCTATTTTTGTAAGCGCAGCGCATTTTTCTATTTAATGTTTTCGTCGTTTTCTCGCGGAGCGCGTTTTTTAGAGCCGCAGGCGAGTTTTCGGTTATATAGTATATCTTCTTCCGATTGCCGAACACAAATGGCAAAAGAACTAACTGTAGAACAACGCCTCAAGGCGCTCTACGACTTACAACAAGTTGATTCCAAAATCGACGAGTTACGTATTCTTGCAGGTGAACTGCCGCAAGAAGTAAAAGACATGGCAGACGAGGTAGAAGGTCTCAAGACCCGTCTGGCAAACATCGAAAATGACATCAAGGAGTGCGAAACACAGATTAGCGACCATCGTGTACGTACAGAGAACGCTAACGCTTCTATCGCTCGTTACAAAGAGCAACAGAACACCGTTCGCAACAACCGCGAGTTCGACAATCTCAACAAAGAGATTGAGTATCAGGAACTGGAGATTGAAGCCAGCCAACGCAAGATCAAACACTTCTCGGCTGAGTTGGAGCAACGCCTGCAAGACAAAGCTAAAACCACCAAGGATATCGAGGAGCGCACGGTTGATTTGAATCAAAAACGCTCTGAATTGGACCAGATTTTGGCTGAGACCAAAGCTGAAACTGAAGCGCTGATGCTCAAAGCAAGCGATTTGGAGAAGAAGATTGACGAGCGTCTGTTGTCGGCCTTCAAACGTATTCGTAAGAATGCGCATAATGGTCTTGCAGTCGTTAAGGTTGAGCGCGATTCTTGTGGTGGTTGCCACGCTAAGATTCCTGCACAGCAACAGATTGATATCCGCACCCGCAAAAAAATCATCGTTTGCGAGTTCTGCGGACGTATTCTTGTTGATCCGGAAATGTAAAGACGTGCAATAAACCGCATGTCAAGCGAAATGCCCGAGGAGTCCTCACTCCAAGGATAAGCATAAGCATAGAACGGCGCGACCAATGGTCGCGCTGCTTTTGTCTACATACTTTTTTTTGCGTCATATGGCAATTTTTGCAACATTGATTTTACAGAATGCACACATTTTGTCAATATTTGCACAAAGTTTATAGATAAAAGCAGTAATTTTGCGCCCGATTTACTTTCGATAGGTGTGCGCACGCACGTAATAATGGACTAATATCGGAGGCTTATCGAAACTATAACGTATCCCGGTGCACCCTATATATATTATTTATATAATATATATTCCGTGATTTTAGAGCGACTACCATAAAAACACACCATATCTCGTAACATATAAAACACAACATAACATGGAAAACGTTTACCGTAATTCATCTAATTCCAATTCTTTTAGTACAACCAACAACACTACTAAAACGTGGTCTTGTCGTGGTTTTAACCTACTTTTATCGGGACATCACACCATTCTCCTGCCTCTCCTCACCCTCTTCGCCTTCCTCACAATGGGAAGCATTAACCTGTGGGGACAGACCACGTATGAATTTATTAACCAATCGACTGGCAAGTATACTGGCTACTTTTATACAGGTAGGGCGGAAAGTAATATCGCTTCCGAAAGCTATACTATTGCAGGTAAAACGTTTGCAAAATATGTAATTCTTGCTGGCACTGGAGCTCCGGGGGTGGCAAATATTGACAGATACATTCAATATGATGTTAAAACAACATCAACGAGAATTGTTGTGTATGTTAAAAATAATTCCACTTCTACTCGAAATGTTAACATCGGCGAATTTAAAGAAGGAAAGGGTAGTGGTGAAACAATTCGCACCAAAACAATTGGCAAATCTGCTACTGATACCATTATTTACAATGCGACAAACACTACTAATTCAACTATATACATAACAGTTCCTTCAAGTGTTGGCGATGTCCGTTTCTGCCAAGTTGAAGCTACAGAAAGCGGAACAGCAATTGGTACCGGTGCATCCAATGGTTACGTTCTTGATTTAAATAAAGGTAGATTAAGTGTTAAAAGTGGCACATTAGGTTTAATTGATGGGATAGAGGTGTTCCCCAACGGAGATTATACTGCCGCGTCAAGTACGTGTCTTAAAATTAAAACAAGCGGAACTAACTATGTGAAGTTTACTCCGCCTGCCAATTGTAAATTAAGTGTTACTACAGTCACAACAGGCAAAACATATTATATTAACACAACTAAAGGCGGTAGTACAGGAACAGCTTACACAACAAGTTGTTCTAATGTGGAGTTGACAGGTGGAACAACGTATTATATAAACCCTGCCGGTAGTGAAGTCCAAATATCAAAACTCGAGTTTTCCGCTTCTTCCGCCTCTTGTCCAACAGACCCCACTGCCACTCGTGGAGAAACCGAAGCAACCCCTGCCGGTGGAGTGGTATTAGGAACAGTTTTAGAGCCACTTACATGTACTGCAACCGGAACAAGTGTAACTTACCAGTGGAAACAAAACACAATAGGTTCAAAAGATGGCGCAGTAAATGCCGTCGGAACAGGTGCAACGACAGCCTCTTTTGTCCCCAATCCTGCTTCTGCCGGTACATATTATTATTTCTGTGTTGTAACCGATGCGTGTGGAAATACAGCAGAAACAATTATCTCCGGAGCGTTTGAATTTAATACTACAACCTATTCCGTCACCTATAATGGCAATAATGCAGGTGGAGGCTCGGTTCCGGTGGATGGAACAGCCTACGCAAGTGGTGCAAGTGTAACCGTATCAGGTAATACGGGCTCTTTGACCCGCACTATAGAAGATGCTGCGGCAACGTTCTATGGCTGGGATACCAATAGCAAAGGTTTTGGCGGTACCCACTATGACGCAGGAGCAACATTCTCCATCACGGCGAACACCACTCTTTATGCCGCTTGGGGATTTCCAATTGCCTATAATACGGACGGAGGAACCATCAATGATGTGTCTTATCCTGACCATTATATCTATACCGGTGATGAAACAGTAACAGCCGTATTACCTACCAATGTAACTAAATCCGGCTATACTTTCGATGGTTGGTATACAGAAAACGGCGCAGGCTCTAACGTTACTGGTATTGAAGGCACTTATACCGGTGCATTCTCTGGCGACTACGCTCTAAAGGCTAAATGGACAGAATCCGGTAGTAGCGGTGATTGTGACATATATTTCTGGTTTAATGCAACCGCAGATGCTACTACAGCAGGAGTAGATAATAATCCAGAAGGGTTCTTTGGATCTGTTCCGAGTTCATCGAATAATTCTTTGACTGGCTCTATCACTATAGATGGAACTACTTATAATGTTACAACAAGAACCAGTAATACAACTCCTAATATCACGTTCACAGTACCTACTAACAAAACAGGTAAATTATACGCAATAGTTAATGGAAGTAGTGGTAGGTCCGTTATTCTTAAGCAAGGAAGTACGACTATTCAATCTATTGTATGGGAAAATAGTTGTGCAGGACATGATTTTGATGAAGTACCAGCAGGAACATACACGATAACCTCATCTGGTAATATGGGATGGTGTATGTTAGCTGTGAAGATTTGTGACGATACTCCGTGTACCCCTATCGTTGAACCTATTGCAACCGGCGGCGGAACGTATGACGTGGGAGATAACATCACACTTACTGCCAGCGCGACCGGAATCGCTGCTGGAACAACTACATACACTTGGTATAGAGGCAATTCCGGTGAGGCTGCGGCTATCGCTGCCGGCGCTATTCAGGCCACCTCAACGTCCAATACATACACAATCTCATCTGCAGAGGTCTCTGACGCTGCTGTTTACTACTGTGTAATGTCTAATGGCGGAGATTGTAGCGGTGTCGGCTCAACATCCGTTTCAATCAATATACCTGCTGGTTCTTATACTCTTACGTATGACGCCAATGCCGGTGGAGACGCAGTAAGTAACCTTCCGGCTCCGGAAGTACATACTCCCGGCACATATACTCTGTCTTCATTAGTTCCTACCCGTGCAGGATATACCTTCCTCTGCTGGTCTCGTAATGCAGCAGGTACGAATGGTTGCTTCGAACCGGGCGACTCCTTCACTACCGGAGCAGAAAATGAAACTCTCTATGCTAAATGGGAAGAAGCAGCAGGACTTTCTCCACTTGTCTGCGGAACGCTATATAAAGTGGCAGATATGGTTCCTGCTTCGATAACCTTGTCTGGAACAGGGCAATATGCAGCAGGTTTGTCTTCTAATAACAAATTTGAAGTAATTGGAGATCCGTCCAAGGAAGACCAAGCAGGCGGAACACCTGAAATGAAAACGATTAGTACTGTTACTATAGACGGAGTAGGTTTTGATGCAGCGATGTATCTCAAGCGTGCGGCTGCTATGTCAGGTTCACTCCCAACGTCAAATGCAGTCAAGTTTATTGTAGGTACAGCAGGAACATTGACGATGTATGTGAAACGTAGTGATCGTTTGTATCTAATTAAAGAAGGAGGCTCAGAAGTTAGTCTTGGCTCCAGTGATAAAGATGTCAAGGTAGAGAAGCCGGTAACCGCAGGAACATACTATATATTTGCCAAAAATACAAGCACCGCGGTATATGGTCTCCAATTAACATGCGCGGCAACAGTTACCTACAAACCGAATGGCGCAACCGGTAGCGATTTGGTGGTCAATGATTTGACAGCAAGAGATAATCCGTTCACTGCGCCAACTGGTAAAGCTTTTGATGGTTGGAATACCGCTGCGGATGGTAGCGGTACCGACTATGCAGTAGGAGCAACGATTTCAAGCGACATTACCCTCTTTGCACAATGGAAAGATGTTTACACCGTCACTTATAAAGCCAATGGTGGTACAGGAGCAGATGTTGTGGACGACGCTGCAAGTGAAGTGGCTTCTAATCCGTTCTCGTATAGTGGACATTCATTTACTGGTTGGAATACTGCCGCTGATGGCACAGGCACTGCCTATGCAGTAGGCGCGACAGTTTCCTCCAACCTTACTCTCTATGCCCAGTGGGAAGAAGTATTCGAACGCGACTGCGAAGATTTGCTAAATACCGTAGCAAATTCGGCTACCACACTTAATACAACTGTGGGAACAGCAACAGTAACCAGTCCAAGTAGCCAATCGTATAGCGGAGCTATCAAACTGAATAGTAGCGGTTATATTACACTAAGCCCTAAAACAGGAAGTTCTTTTAGTGCTGGAGACAGTTTGATAGTGACTATATATAATCAGTCAACGAGCGCAAAAACAACCGGTTTTAAGTTAGCCGGCACTGATTACACAGCTTCCATCCCAGCTCAGTCAAACTATACATTCCGCCAAGAACTACTTGCCGAAGATATTGTTGGAGGTAATGTAAAGATAGAACGTGAATCATCTAATGGTTCAAACGGATTCTTCGTTTCTGCAATTATCAAAACTTGTGATATCCTGCCATCTTGTACGACTCCTACATTGCCGTCGCTGAGCGACCAAGAGGTCTGTGCAGGCAATGATGGAACGGCTTGGAATGCCACCATTACCAATGAAGGTAGTTTGGATACCGGTGAGAGTGTGTCTTATGAATGGAAGAAGAAAGGTAGCGATGTGGTACTGGCTACTACCGCTTCATATACCCCGACCGATGTAACTGCGGCTGATGGTGGGATATATGTAGTAACAGCTACTGTCTCCAAGACGGGATATAGTGATGCTACTGCTTCTGCAGAAGTCACACTGACCGTGAAAGCCACTGCCACTCCAATGGTTACAATGACTCCGAGTACAGCTGTTCCTGGTAGCGCTGTAACTCTTGAGGCTACCAGTTCTGAAGGTGCTACTTTCGCTTGGTATAGATGTGATAATGCCGCAGGTGCCAACCCTGTTAATGTAGGGTCCGGTGCTTCGTACACAACTGCAGCTCTGGCCGTTGGCTCATACTACTACAAAGTTGTTGCAACAGGTGATGGCACACACACTTGCGGCACTGCCGAATTTATCTATCAAGTAGAAGTAGCTATTCCGGAACAATGTAAAACCTATTACTGGTTCCCATATGCTACTGATGCTACCACCAATGATGTTACCAACAATGAAGATAGTTTCTTCTCAGGTGTAACCAGCGGAACGAATAACACAAGTACATACGAATTCTCAGTGGACGGAGAAAATTTGACTGCCACAAAGAATACAGGTAGTAGCAGTATGTCTATCAATTTTACAATTCCAGCGGGTAAGACAGGTACATTAGGTATTAACTGTAAGGGTTCAAGCAGTAAACCGGTATATTTGACTCACTCTTCAGGCACACCACAAATATTAGTCAGCAATAACAGCAGTTATGCTGCATTCGAAATAACAGATATCTCCGAAGGAACATGGACACTATCTGCTGACGGAAGTTGGGTGCTTTGCGGTATGGCAGTCAAAGTCTGCACATCATGTGATCCATCAGATATTACGGTCAGCAATGCTACTCCAAGTTATGACTTATCCGTAGGTGGCGATTTCACAGAACCGACTTTCACAGTTAAACATAGTGGTGTTGCTTTTGACCCGCAACCGGCATTGTCTTACACTTCATCCAACACGGCTATTGCTACTGTTAATGAGACAACTGGTGCTGTGACTTTCAACGGCATAACAGGTAGCGTGACTATCACGGCTTCGTTTGCCGGAGATGGTACCTACTGCGCTTCTACAGCCAGCTATACCATCAGCATTAACTGCGGTAGTGAAGAGGCTCCGAAGATTGTTGCTGACGCGGGGACTAATTTAGATGGTTGTAACACTACTATTACATTGCGTGCCAAGATGCAAAATGGTACTTCTGATTTTGCTTCAGGTTCTTATCAATGGTATCGTGACGGAGAGGAAATTGATGGCGCGACATATGCTTCGTATGTAGTTGCGCGCGCGGGTATTTATACGGTAACGCACACAGGTGCATGCGTACAAACAAGTACAAACTCTGCCACCGTAACCAATACGGTAACAGAACCTACGGTTGAGCGATTGGTACCATTCCAATACTACCACGAAGACAAGACCTACACCGCACAGATGAAAGACCGTCACCTGTTTGCCGTTCAGTCACAAGGAACCTTAGACGGCAAACCTTATAGCATGACGGCTACTCGTAGCGGCGTAGATGTGCTGTCGTTAGTGGAAGATGCATTATGGGTTAAGAGTGGAGGTTTGAGTGGTGTAGATACCGTTATGATAGACTTAAACTTACTGGTTGATCAGGGTCTCAGCGCTGGCGATGAGGTCGAATTCGTTTGTTCGGCTATCGCTTGTGGAGGAGTTAGCCCGGTTAATGACAACATCACCCTAAAAGTTATTGACCAGACACCGACACTTGCTTTCATCTGCTCCGGTGCAGACGGTGATGGTACTCGCAAGAAGGCTAATTTCAAATACAATGGCGATTTCTTGACAGGCTACAACAAGGCTGACCTTTGCTTGCAAACGGGTGGTACTGCTTTCGACCCAGACCAAGAATTACCACTTTATACCGGACTGAAAGAGCACTACCTGATTACTCCTGTCAATGGTTATGCGCCATTCAACATACTCAACTATGAGCCGTTTGACTTATTGTTGCTAACTGACTATCCTAAAGCAACTATCAACGATCTAACGAGGAATAAATTAGACTCCATGTATGTACTTGTTGATTATCGTCCGATGTTGTCGTTCAAGACTCACATGGTTGCTAAACAACCTTCCAGCTGGGCTGTGAAAGGATTTACCACAGCGCCTGAAGTGCCAAAGAATACGCAAACCCACATGAATATCGTTTGTTATGCGCACCCGATGTTCAATGCACTTTCACACTTGGAGACGGATGAGGTTAACCCTGACCATGACGAAGAAGGACAAATGGTTTACAAAATGTTATCAGGTGGCGGTTATGATAGCAGCAAGGGTCTTCAAGGCTTTGAATTGAGCGATGCCGGTAACTTTGTGACTATTGCTTTCACTCACTATCATGCTACTGCTAGCGCTCCGGGTGCTGATGGAACAGTGACGTGGACTACAGAGAGTGATGACCGCAAACTAATTTCTGCTTGCGAGCGTCAGACAAACATAGAGGCACGTATGATTCTGCTCTCCATCAATGCCGATGCTCTCTGCAAATTGACAGAAGCCGGTATCGCCATGGTGGATAGTACGCTGCAATACCTTTTGGAAACTGACCCTCTCAAGGTGGCTGATTGTAGTTTAACATTCGATGATAAGACCGGTGACGGTAAATGGTCCACTCCGGGCAACTGGGCTCCGCGTTACAATCAGATCCCCAATGCAGACATAGGTGCAAAGATTATTAAACCATGTACCGTAGATAGGACGGATGCAATCGCTCTGAGTATCAAAATAGAGGAGAACGGTAAGCTAACTATCCCGGCAACCAGTGCATTGACGGTAGAGAGTTCAATCCGCCACATGGAAGGTAGAATTTTGTCCGCGCCATCCGCCAGTGAAATATCCATTGCGGCTAATGCAACTGGCTCCGGAACTCTTATTCTCAATAACACTACTGAAGATACACGTGCGTCTGTACAGATGTATAGCAAGGCTTCAACAGATGGCTCAACTACCCTTGCTAACTGGCGTTGGCAATATATAGGAACACCATTTAATGATGTATCTTGTGCAATGGATCAATACCTCGGTAGTTGGATATATAAATGGGATAATGGTTGGAATGCTGTTCCAAAGGGCGGTGCATTAGAACCATTTACGGGCTATTGTATCACGCACCCGGATGGCGCTCGTACATACAACATGAGCGGAACACTAGCTACTACAGCAGACCAAACTATTAATGTTCCTGCGGGTGCATACATGGTAGTAGGCAACTCTTGGACTGCTCCTATCCAGATAGACAATTTCACGGAAGACGACATGAAGAACTTAGCATCTAGCACAGTCTATTTCTTCAATACCGGCAGTGATCCGAGTGGTCAAGGTGCTATCCAAGATGAAGGCGTATCAGATGAAAACCGATGGGCAGCAGGAACTTACGTACCTGTACCTATTAATTCAGCTCCATACACAGGTGATGCAACTATCCCGGCTATGCAAGGATTCTATGTAGTAGGTGGAGGCTCTGACGGAACACTCCATTTGGACTATGACCGCTTAGTTCGTCCGCAAAAGACAGGGCAAAATATCGTATCAGGAGAAATGCATGCACCACGTCGCATGGCATTTGCAGATGGAGAACCGAATGTAATGAAACTCTTCGTAGGTGGAAATCGCTATGATGATCGTCTCGTATTGCTTGAGCGTGAAGATTTTACATATGGGTTTGACAACGGATGGGATGGAGATAAATGGAGTGGAAACACCGCTTCTCCATCTGTATGGACATTCCGTGAAGATAATACATATGATGCAGTCTCCGCTATTCCGGATTTGGAAGGAACTATTATAGGATTCCAAGCAGGTGAAGATGATGAATATACCTTCCGTTTCAACTATCCGGGTGATGCAGATATAATCTACTTATTGGATACCGACACGAAAATATACACACGTGTACTGACAGGTAATACTTATACGTTCACCACATCGGACAAAGCAGAACATATGCGGTTCATCTTGACACGTAGTGATGCTCCGGAAGTAGCAACAGGTGTGGGAGAGACCTCTGATTCCTCCGTAAAGGGAAAAGCCAAGAAATTCATCAATAATGGCAAGATGTATATCTTCGTCAACGGAATATTGTATGACGCTACAGGAAAAGTAGTACGTTAAGGATAGGGAGGATTAAGAGATGAGAGACACAAAAAAGAACATGACACGTACTGCAATTCATAGAATATTTATCGCTGCCTTGCTTCTCACCTTCGGGTTAGGACAAGTGTTAGCTGTGGACTATTCGCCATACAAAGGAAAGCCCCGTCGTACTCACGGAGGTATCTATAGTACCGCTGAGGCGGCTAAAGAAGCAGGAGGATTGCCTACTATGGGATTCCAATCCACCAGCACCATGTCAGGTGGTACTCGTTCCGATGCTGCTACACCGCTCGTAAATGGAGATGGCTCTGTGGCAATTGGAGCTCATTTCGGTGCTCCTTCAGGACCGAGAAAAGCAGGAACAGGAGGTCCTGGAACACCGGGAGATATTCCTAATCCAGATGACCAGCAAGTTCCTACTCCTATAGGGGATGCGGTATTACCGTTATTACTATTGGCTATCACGTTTGCGGTAAGTATATATCGCCGTCAACGCACATCAATCACTAAATAACCAACAAAAGATGAAAAAGAATCTGGTATTAGTTCTATTCGCTGTGCTATGCGCAGCCTGTACCTCTCAGCCCGCCCAAGCCGTTACTTTCGACCCGAATGTAAGGTATAGCCGTGAGGTCATTAATGCACGTATGACAAGTTGGAAAAACAAAGATACGCGTGTCGGTTTCCCTAATGCCAATAGTACCAATGGAAGCACTACACCTGTCAATAAGGCAGCTACATGGGATTATGTCCCCGGAGTGGTTGCAAAGGGCATATTGGATTGTTGGGAGTATTATCAAGATTCCGCTTGGGCCAATGCGTGGTATGAAGGTTTACGTGACTGGGGACTGGATAAGACTGCAGAGAATGAAGGTGGTAGTTTGGATGATTTGAATTGCACAAAGGTCTTTTTCGGTTTATATGACGGCGCAAAGCCAGGCGGAAAGTATGAGAATAGCAGTAATGCTACCTACTTTATGACACAAATGGAACGTGGGGCAGCGGGAATCGCGGACCATAAGAACAAATATAGTATCTCAGGAACAAGCAGTAGTGCTGATGGAGGATGGTATCATAAAAGTAATTATGGTAACCAGATGTGGTGCGATGGTGCATATATGGGTCCGGCATTATTGGCACAACTATTAGCTTACGGGGCAACAGGAGAAACCAGTTTAAGTTGGAGTGATGTAGTGACACAATTTACTGCTTCTTGGAATGGTTTATGGGATTCCGATGCTAAATTATTATGGCATTGTTTCTCGACCGATAAATCCACAGGCGGTGCGGGTGGATGGTATTATGCAGATGGATTAGCAAAGCAAGGCGGAGGATATCACTCTGCAGAATATTGGGGTCGAGCAGATGGTTGGTATATTATGGCATTGGTAGATGTACTGGAGGCAATGGAAAAAGCAGGTAAAAAGAATGATTCTGATTTCACCCTATTGCAAGGTTATTTAACACAATTAGCTGCCGGTTTAGTTGCTCGCCAAGACGCCACTACAGGGTGTTGGTATCAATTGTTACAATATGGTGCTGATAAATGCGCTACTCGTGGTGAAGATGCAACAGGTTCCAGCACATATAAGAATAATAATCCACAATGTAACTATTTGGAATCGTCCGGTTCATGCTTGATAACAGCGGCATTACTCAAAGGGACCCGATTAGGTTATATCAACCAAGCGGCCGCCGGCAAGAAAGGTTATGAAGGAATTATAAATACTTTTCTGTCAGGTTCAGCAGGCTCCTATGAATTGACTTCCAGTTGCCAATCTGCAGGACTCGGCAGTGATCGCAATGGAACTGCAGCTTATTATCTAATAGGAAAAGATGTTCCTATCCAAAATGATTCAGAGGGCAAAGTTCTTGGTGCCTTTTTGATGGCAGCAGTGGAGTATGAGCGGGCATATCCGCCGAAGGCTGCTGCCGGCAATGAATGTAACTGCTTGCGAGTAAGTATAGAATGATTTACGACATAGCATAACAAAAAGAGACCCGTTGAGGTCTCTTTTCTTTTGTTCTGCGTCTTCTATTGCTTTTAGAAACGGAAGGTTAGTCCCATGAGGAAGTTGATACCTTGCGATTGGTAGCCGTAGTAGATGTCGTTCTTCCGGTTGATGAAGTTATTGAGTTGGAAGAAGAGTGACAAGTTTGGCTGCGGCTCGGGAGCCAGCGGCAGTGTTGAATTGGCCGGGCCTTTATCTGCCTTATGCCTGTTATTAGGCGCCTTAGCTTTTCCTACCCACATGTCGTATTGCACACCGAGATCCAGTTGGATAGTAGGTTGGAGTTTATGCTCACCATCGGTAGCAAGCGCTGTACGTCCGCCTGCAAAATAGTTATCGGAATAGAGCGACCAGTGTTTATCAATCTTTCCGTCTATGCGCAGTCCGAGTCTCCATTTGATACGGTCATAGACGTGGCGGACACTATCGTTGAGCGTAGCCGTGAGCGCTTCTGACGGGTTCTTATAACCATAAGCATTCGTCTCATGGTGGAAAGCAGTCCAGAAGAAATAATCGGTGTAAACATGTACTCTGACGATGTCCTGGAAATGGTAGTTGATTTGCGCACCAATCATTCCTCGTCCGTAATCGCTATAGATATAGCTGAAGTCACCTGCCCGCAGCGGTATATTGACATGCTTGTAGTTGGCGGAATCGGTAGTGGCGATAAGCGTCATCTGGTCAAGCATATAAGCATAGCCTCCGTGGAGTTCGATGAGAAGGTCTTTGTACGGGCGGATATGGAATCCGAGTTCCGCATCGATAGGCGTGTATGGCGATGGGTGGTGAGAGATGATACCCGGATGGATAAGACGGTAACGGTTATTCTCCATAAAGCTTTGCAACGAACCGGTACCATGGTTGCCCTTCGCATCAAGGTAGAGCGTCATCCATTGTTTCGCAATCTGTGCCTCAAGATGTAAGTGTGGCGAGGGTGCGAACGTAAGGTTCTGGATGCCTGAAAGACTGTTTTTGCCTCGGCCGATATTCATATCGAGGTTAAGACCTAAATGGAGCTGTACGCGTTTGCCATCATAAGCATAGTACGGCTCAAAGCGGATGTTATGGCGGCTGTTATAGAGCGAGTCGGGAATATCCGCAGCGAGTGAGCCGAGTTGCAGGAAGTTATTCTGCACATAGAGCACGGCTCCGACATGGTGTGCCTCACGATGCCAGTCGAAATCGGCATGTGTACGAATCTGGTGCTCCGCCACCGCTCCGGGTTTAGCGAACAGCATATAACCTGTCTGCACACGGTACTGCACATCTTGCTTGGCATTGGCTTTGACACCTAAATACGCCTCAGCCGTCCATAGATTCGTCTTGTCGGTAGGTCCCATGGTGCGTGGTTCGGGATAAGCCGTCTTGTCCTTTATCCATGCACCCGGATTGACCAGAGAGTAGTCATAGAAATGACCGTATTTATGGTAGTAGATATTACCACCATTGACACCAAAATAGAGGTTGCATTTCTCGTATTGGTGCGTGAAGTTCAGTCCTATCTTCGTTCTACTGAGAGCCTTTAAGCCCCATTGCGCTTTATGGTGCGCATACACATCGAGGATAGACTGTCTATGGTCATCGAGATGGTATCCGAAATCGAAAAGGGTGTTCGGATGACCTACAGCACCACGGATATAACCGTTGTACGGGCGACCTGCGTTGAAACGTGTGGGTTGCGAGAGAAGAGGGTTGAAACTGGTACCGGGAGTGACATCTGCCGTATAGTCAGAATACTCCACAGGTGCGGGTTCGATATCTGTCTCTACCACTGCCGGCTTAGTAGCTACCTTGCCTGCCGACTGGATAGTAGGCTGGAAATCCCGCTCGACCGTAACGCTACGGTTGAGTTCGTCCGACTGAGCAGCAACGGGATTCCATGCCGCAGCAGCAAGGATAAAGATAAGCATGTATCGGCTTAATTCTGCCATTGGATTCAAGTATTTCATAATCAATCCTCTTCTTCTGGTTCTTCAGTTATGACGGGTTTCTCGAGTTGGTCAATAGCCTGCAAGCGTGCTTGCACGAGCGATTGGATATCGTCCGACTTGTTGGTGTAGTTCTGCTGCAGGACGAGCAGGTACTGCCGTGCCTGGAAGTTATCCCCATTGCGCAGATTGATGTCGCTGAGTAGTATGAGTGCCCTTGCGAGCCAATATTGCTGCTGGGTGTTCATCTGCGTGAATGCCATCACTTCCGCTTCTGCTTTATCGAGTTGATTAGCTTCGTAGTAACTCTGTGCGAGGAGGTATTTGGCTTCCGCTCCTTGTGCCGTTCGCACCTCAGTGGAGAGGACTTTGAGGTCCGGCTGCGCCTTGCTCCATTGACCCATGGCGATATACGCTTTGGCACGGTTATACAAAGCTTCCTGGCGCAGTTCATCACTCAGCGGTTGGTCATTGAGAATCTGCTCAGCGATGTCGATGGTAGCCTGATGGCGTCCGAGATAATACGAGCAACGCAAGATCCCGAGCCTTGCCGTAGCCGTAGTCTCTCTGTCGGAAGCCAAGGCATTCATGCGATAGAAAGCCTCAAGCGCTTTGAGATAATCGCCTTTGTCGTAGCATATCTCCGCCACGCGTGTGGCAGCTTCTTGCTGATAGGGGTTAGCCGCTAATTCTGCGAGTGCGCTGTATTGCTCCAAAGCCTCGGTAGTCTTGCCCAGACGGTAATACGAGTCAGCAAGGTAGTAACGGGCCGTAGTGCAATAACGTCCTCCTGCGCAGTACTGAGCGATATAGTTTGTGAGCGAGAGAGTAGCCTTCTGATAAGCCGCTTGCATGTACTGCAATTCCGCCGCAGCAAAGAGCAGTGAGTCTTCCTGCGTGGTAACGGTCATATTCATCTTAGCCAACGTCTTGGTGTACGCTAAGTACTCATCCACTTTCCCTTGCTCGATATACAAGGCTTGGAGAGCATCGAGCGCCGTGTACGCTTCTTCAGTAGCCGGGAATTTCTCGATGGTCTGTCGGTAAGCAGCAATAGCCTGATTGGTCTGTCCGAGGTTACGATAGAGCATCGCTCTTTCGAGTGAGGCCTTGCGTGCCAAGGTGGAATGCGGATAGTTACTGAGCAGTTGTTCGTAAGTCGTGATGGCTGCACGTTCGTCCTCTAATTGCAACTGCGCTCTGGCAATCTCGTATGTTCCGTCATCCGCATAATCTGACTTAGGATAACGACTGAGAAGTTGGCGCAGAACCGTGATCTTGTCGTTGTACTTATGCTGCAGACCGAGTGCATATCCACGTTGGAAGAGCGCATAATCGGCTCCTGCCGCCTGCAGATTGCTGACCTGAGAGTAATAGGTGATAGCCTGCGGGAAAGCACGGTTGTTGAAATAACAGTCACCTATCCTATTGAGCGCGTCGGCATAGGTCGGTTCCGTGGCTAAAGCACCATCGATGTAAGCAGAGAAAGCCTCTCGTGCATTGTCGTATTTCTTCTGCGAGAAATAACAATATCCCTGCAGATAACGAGCAATGACATAGTTCTCCGACTGGCGTGCATCAGGCCGAGCAAAGAACTGCTGCAAGTCCTTTTCGCATGCGGCATACTCGCGCAAGCGGTAGTTAGCCTCAGCACGAATATAATAAGCCTCGGAGGTGTATTTGGACGACTCGGCATTATGGTTGATAAGTTCCGTCATCCAATCAACCGCTTGTTGCATTTTGCCCTGTAAGAAACAGTCAGCACCCAACTGATAACGCAGATACTGCTTGGTTTCCAACATTTTCGGTGTCGGATTAGGAATCGAATCGAGTGTACTGATAGCCGCTGCATAATTCTTGCTCTGCATGAGTGCATCGCTGAGGAGTCGATAGATACTGCTCTCGTATTTCGAATCCGGGAACTGATGCAGGAAGTCATTGAAAGCACGAACCGATTCGCCTAAAGCACTGGAAGACTGGTAGGTACAGAGTGTGTAGTTATAACTTGCTTCCTCCGTCACAGAAGGTGTGAGTGCATATCCTGCTGCGGCTTGATAGGAGAGTTTAGCCTGCTCCGGCATACCTAATTTCACGTATGCATTTCCCATCGTCAAGCACGCTGCTTCCGACAGGGTATCAGATTCCTGTTTGAGCTGTTTGAGTGTGGCAACTGCCTCTTCATACTTGCCCAACTGGTACTCCGCCGTTCCCAACATATAGACGTCATTGCGCACTAATTCCAGTCCTTGTTCCGTAAATGATTTGCGGTACTGTTTAAGATGGTCCGCTGCTTGCGCATAGTCCTGTTTATTATAATACATCTCTCCCAATAAGCGATGCAATTCTCCATTGTTCGGGCTCTCGGGATTATTGCGAAGAAGAGTGTCTGCGCGTTTTTCAACCTCTTCGTATTCGCCTTGCGCGTAATAGATTTGCACAAGGAAGTACGGAACAGTCTTGATGTACTCCGGTTTATCCTCTAATTGTTGGAGGGCAGGTAAAGCCTTGTCATACTTCTCTTGTTTGTACATGCAGTAGGCATAATAATAGGTTGAGCGCTCGGCATATCGGTTGTCCGACTTGCTGAGTTGGCCGAAGTAGATGGATGCCCGATGATACTCCTGCAACATCAGATAGGCATACCCACGGTAGAAAGAATAATCCGTTTGATGGTCTCGCGAGAGGGACTTCACATTAATCGGCTCAAGGATTTTCAAGCCTTGTTTATAATGTCCTTTCTCCACCTGCAACACTCCCTGCATGAATTTCACTTCATCCATATAGGTGGTATAGGGATAAGCCTGCAAGTATGACTTGAGGTCCCGTTGCAAGAGTTTGTCTCGTCCTTCAAAACGGGCAGACAATGCTTTGTAACGCGTTTCCATCTCGGTGGTTTGGGCATAAAGCCCAAGACTCACGAGAGAGAATAAAATAATCAGTAATTTACGCATGCGTAAACGGTTTAGTGTTAATGTATTTTGTATTAGCGAGCGAGTTTAACCTCGTTCCACATTTCGAGTAACATCTCTTGAGCATCACCTGCATCATGCATCAATGCACAACGGTCGATGATGGCTTTATCTGCGTAGTACACAGGATTGAGGTGAAGGGCATGAGGATCGAGCATTTCTCCGTCAACCTCGATTGGCTCTTCTCCGAAGAAATAGGAAGCATCTACTGTCTCCGGCCATGCTTCTGCATCGTTTTGGTCTGCTAAGATGGTAGCCGCAGCGTTTACACCACCTGCACAAGAGACATAACCAATCTCGCTCATATTAGCCAACGCATTGTCAGCACGGCACATATAATCGATGAAGTATGTAGCCGCTTTGATATTCTTGGCATACTTAGGAATTACCCATCCGTCGAACCATACGTTGGAACCCTCTTGAGGTACTATATAGTCCAGCATTACATCAACTTCGGCAGCTTCTTCAATTGCAAATTGCGCGTCACCGGACCAACTGAGGTTGAGCCATGCTTTGCCTTTGGTCATCTCCTCTTTACCGAAATCAACTTCCCATCCGCAGATTTGTTTTTTAGCTTGCAAGAGCACTTGTTTAACAGCCTCAACACGTTCCGGTGTGATGTTGTGTACTAACTCATCACGAGTCACTTCGCCTTTCTCAATCTGCTCGCGGAAAGCGTACAGAACGATAACGGAATAGACATCACGGAAAGCATCTTTCATCAAGATACGGTTCTCGAATTTTGGATTGAGGATAGCAGCCCATGATTGAAGATCCTCTGCATTAACGAACTGCGGATTGTAGATGAATCCTGTGGTTCCCCACATATATCCGGCAGTGTAGTCTTTTACCTGCACATCAGCCGATGGGGCCATTTGTTGGAATTTATCTGATACGTAAGGAGCGATATTGTCGAAATAATAGATAGAGTCCGGAATCAGTTCTTTTTGAATCGGAAGCACTAAATCTTTCTTTAACATACGCTCGATGATATACTCAGATGGACAGAAAACATCATAGTCTTCGTGACCAACTTCGATTTTTGTCAGTGCAGTTTCGTTGATATCAAAGGTCTCATATACCAGTTGAACCTTTTCGCCTGTCTGTTCAAAATACCATTGTTCAAAATTTGTTTTGACGTTCTCATCGATATAGTCCGCCCAGTTTAACACTTTCAGTTGGTGCGCACGGTCGACGCGGTTGCAAGAACTGAACAAAACGGCTGTAACAGCCAAGAGAGAAATAAGAATTTTCTTCATTGCATTAATCTTTTTGTTTGTTATTTCGAAAGTTTATTACTATCAAAGCAATCAGCATCACCAATAGTATGATGGTGAAAAGCGGTCGCAATTCCGGTGTCAAGCCTCCTTTGCGTGCATCGGAATAGATAAAGGTGCTCAGTGTCTCCAGTCCTCCGGAACCTTTGGTAAAGAAAGTGACTCCGAAATCATCCACGGAGAGCGTCAGAGCTAAGATAAATCCCGATAACATTCCCGGCCATAATTCCGGCAACATCACCATTCGTAATGCTTGCGCAGGTGTAGCACCTAAATCGAGTGCTGCTTCATAGGTGTTGGGATTCATGCGACTCAAACGAGGCAAAACACTTAGCACTACATAAGGCGTACAGAAGACCACATGCGCTATACAAACGGTAGCCAAACCTTGACTCATGCCGAGTGCCACAAACAGCAGGAAAAGGGAAATACCGGTAATGATATCCGGGTTAATCATCGGCACAGAGTTCAGCAGGCTTACTGCTTTACGAGACCTGGCACGCATGTTATAAATACCTATTGCCGCAAGTGTTCCTAAAAGCGTTGAGCAGACAGCGGCTATCAACGCTATGATAACGGTATATCCGATAGCACTATTAAGTCCTGCATCGGCTTTGCCTGTAAACAAGTTCACATATAAATCCATCGAGAAACCCGTCCAGTTGCCTAAAATCTTACTCTTCGTGAAAGAGAAGACAGCGATGAGCGCAATCGGTGCATATAAAACCAGCAACAGCAACCATAGGTATAATTGTGAACCGTAATGACGTCTGATACCCATTCGTTTACGACGCAGCATCTCCTGCTCTACACTGGATAACTCTTTCTCTTTGCGACGACTATAAACAATATAGCCTCCATAGACGGCTGTCCCGACAAGCAAGAGACCGGCAAACAGCCACCAGATCCAACCTGTGCTACGTTTGGCTGCGGCTGTGTGAGACACAACATATTCTTCAAACACCTTGTACGCATTCCCCACAAGCACTCTTTGACTGCGGTTCTTAATCTCTTTCTTGTTTTTCCAAACAGTCCAAGACACGCCTGCTGCGTCTTGATAAGTGTATATGCTGTCAAACTTGTCCTGCAAATCCGCTTTCCCGCTTGCAAACACGAAATCCAAGGTATCAGACAAAGGAAGTGACCGAAGCGATATATTGATTTTTTCACCATTATAGATTTCCGGGAACTCCTTTACAATACTATTCTCACCCGTTGCACCTACTTTCAGTCCGTACGTCAGGTTCGACTGCGCCAAAGCAGGAGCAAGGAACAAGGAGCAAAGAATAAAGACTGAAATGATTTTAGCATAGCTCTCTCTCATACCAGACCTCCTTTCTCTCCTCCTGCGGAGTCGTCATCACCAAAGAAGGACGTCAGTCCAATGATAATCAGCAATACCAAAGACAGGACAGCACCATAATTGAGCAAATCGGTTGTGGTGATATAATCCTGAATAAGACTACCGAATAATTTGATGTTGTTATGGGTTAAAAGTTCAGCGATGGCGAACGTAGAGACTGTAGGCATAAACACCATGACGATTCCACTATACACGCCCGGCATAGACAACGGCACAATAACTTTCCAGAAACTCTGCCATTTGCTGGCCCCTAAATCTTGTGCTGCTTCCACCAATGAGTTATCCATCTTTTGCAGCGTGTTGTAAATCGGGTAAATCATGAATGGCAGGTAGTCGTAGCAAAGGCCGAAAAGCAGAGCACCTTCGCCTAACGGAAGACCGCACATATTAAATAACTCAACCGTTGCAACTGTTCGCAAAAGGAAATTAATCCACATCGGTAGGATGAACAACATGGCCATCACTTTCGGCGTACGGAAATCTTCTTGAGCCATGATATATGCTGCCGGATAACCGATAAGCAGACAGATAGCGGTATTGAAAACCGCGATCATCAGCGAGTACAGGAAGGTCTGAATAGCTTCGCTATGCGTGAAGAACTTAGCAAAATTGCGGAGCGTGAAATGACCTTCTATGTCCGTAAATGCATATACGCCCACCAATATAAGCGGCAGCACCACAAACATTGCCATAAATAAGATATACGGCCATGCCCATGTACGTCGGGACGATACTATTTGCAACAACTTATTCATAGCGGTCTATTTTGATGGCTTTCGGTTTAATAACGATACCTACGCGATCACCATCATCCCACACATCGTTGGTATTCACATATAAGTCATGTCCTTCGTCCGTGCGGATGGTCAAATGGTAATGATTGCCTTTGTACAAGATGAAATGCACCTCTCCGGAAAGTGTTCCTTCTTCCTCATAGTCTTGCAGGTCGATGTCACGGAATTTGACGCGCACTTGTACTTTGTCGCCCGCTTCAAAGCCCTCCAACTGTTTCTCTTCCACTTCCCATTCGGCATCTAAGAACCATACCTTGCCATTCTTGAGCACTTCGCCTTCGAAATAATTGTAGATATAGTGCTCTTTCTTCATGATTTGGATATCCTCTGGGCGGACTAACATGCCTACTTGCGTTCCCGGTAGGTATTCATGATAGTCTTGAATCAAGAATTCATACCCATCCGCTGTCAGCACGCGCATCTCATAGTGAACGCCTTTGAAGATACAACTCTGCACTTCTCCGTACCATTTAGTGAATTTGCCTTTAGGTACACGGTCTTCCTCATCTAAATCAGCCTGAGATGCTGCATCCGGACCTTTGTCTCCTTGCACCTTGTCTCCTTGCACTTTCCAGAGGTAGATATCCTCCGGACGAATAACTACATCAACGGGATTGTTCTCACCAAAACCCGTATCAATACAATCGAATTCCTGCCCACAGAACTCTACTCGTTTATCGCGAATCATCGTGCCGCTCAATATATTGCTCTCACCTATAAAATCCGCTACGAAACAGTTTTGTGGTTCGTTATATATATCTGTCGGAGTACCGATTTGTTTGATGTTTCCTTCATTCATTACCACCACGCGGTCAGAGAGTGTAAGCGCTTCTTCCTGGTCGTGTGTGACGTAGATAAAGGTGATTCCCAATTTCTCATGAAGTTCTTTCAATTCAATTTGCATATCGTGTCGCATCTTCAGGTCAAGTGCTGACAGCGGCTCATCGAGTAGCAATACTTCCGGCTCATTGACAATAGCGCGCGCAATGGCTACACGTTGTTGTTGACCACCGGAAAGGGTATCTACTTTACGTTCCTCATAACCTGTCATGTTCGCCATCTTCAGTGCACGACGCACTTTCTTTTTGATGACCTCCGGGTCTTCTTTCTTCAACTTAAGACCAAACGCCACATTATTGAACACATTCAAATGCGGGAACAAGGCGTATTTCTGGAATACAGTGTTCACCGGGCGTTTGTAAGGAGGCGTCTTAGTTACGTCTTCGCCTTTAAGTAAAATTTCGCCGGAACTGGCAACTTGGAATCCTGCTATACAACGTAGCAGGGTTGTTTTTCCGCAGCCCGAAGGGCCAAGAATAGTGACGAACTCGCCTTTTTTGACTTGAAGGCTAACGTCGTTGAGTGCAAATTTACCATCCTCGAATTGCTTCGATACATGGTTCACCTCAATGATAAACTGGTCTTTTGCCATTTTTGTAACAACTAAATCGGTTTCTGTGCCCCTAAATCGGGTTTCTGTACTCCGAATAAATCATAAAAAAATAATTTTAATTAATACTTTTTCCTTTCTTCATCGGGATTATCTCGAATGAATATCGAATGAATATCGAACCATTTACGAGAGTGAACCCGTTCTGAACAAAAAACTGTCGGTTTATTACACATAAGTGCATAATCCCGCAAATTCGGTGCAAAGGTAAAGAATAAATTTGATATTATAAAATTTATTACCATTGTTAGCCCTCTTTTAGCACTTTTTTGCAAAAAAAAACGCGCGCGCTTGCATATATGCGAAATATTTAGTACCTTTGCGCGCTAATTTTGTGAAAACATCTAAAGAAAATTATGATCTACAGATTTACATTTTCATGCGAAGAAGGCAGTCCTGATTTCAAACGAGTGTTTGAAGCAGACGCTGATGCCACATTTCTCGACCTGCACAATGCTATCCTGAAGTCCGTTAATTATCCGGACGACCAGATGACTTCTTTCTATCTTTGCAACGAAGAATGGGAGAAGGGACAAGAGGTAACGCTCGTCGAAATGGATTCCAATTTCGAATACGACAACATGGTGATGAATGAGACACGCCTCAGCGACTTAATCATCGAGAAAGGACAAAGACTCATCTATGTCTTCGATCCTATGTTTGAGCGCTATTTCTTTGGAAGCCTCAAGGAAATTCTTTCCGGTTCAATGAATGGCGTAGAGTGTGTGGAGTCGAAAGGCAAAGCACCGAAACAACTGCATACAGAAGACCCGTTGGCAGGCATTAAAACTGGCGGAAATGACGATCTCGATTTGGACGATGAGTTCCGCTCGGAATTAGACCTCAGCGATATCGACGAAGAAGGTTTCCAAGACCTCAGTTTTGACGATGGCACCATGTTCTAAATGAACAATGACCAACTACAAATAGGCACTGCTAAGACATTAGTCTTACTCGTAGGCCCGACGGGAGTAGGAAAAACTGAATTGGCACTACAATTAGCCCAAACACTTCAGTCGCCAATCATCAGTTGTGACAGTCGCCAAGTCTTTCGGGAGATTCCTATCGGCACTGCGGCACCTACAGCAGAAGAGTTATCGAGGGTAAAACACTATTTCATCGGAAGCCGAAGCATAGAAGAAGATTATAGTGCCGGAGAATACGAAAGAGAGTGCATACCCCTGTTACAAACGCTCTTTGAACAACATGATACACTCCTTATGACAGGCGGCTCGATGTTGTATGCCGATGCTATCTGTAATGGACTGGACGAATTACCGCACGTACCGGAAGAGATACGAACCCAAGTCAATGAGCACTATCGGACAAACGGCATAGAATGGTTGCAAAACCAAGTGCTGACGCTTGATTCCGACTATTGGAAGATAGTGGATCGCAATAATCCAGCACGACTCATTCATTGCATTGAGATTTGTCTGACAACCGGAAAAACATACTCGTCGCTGCGTACGAATACAAAAAGAGAGCGACCCTTCAACATCCTCAAAATAGGTCTTAATAGACCGCGTGCAGAGCTCTATGAACGAATCAATCAACGAGTTGTAGAGATGATGAATCAGGGCTTGCTCGAAGAGGCACAAAAGGTGTATGCCAAACGTCACTTGACATCGCTGCAAACAGTGGGCTACAGAGAGTTATTCGATTATTTTTCAGGAGCATACGACTTAGATAGAGCCATCGCACTGATACAGCAGAACACACGTCATTACGCAAAAAGACAACTTACATGGTTTAGACGAGATCCTGATATACATTGGTTAAACGCACAGAATGATTATGAAACGAACATACATACTATTATTACTTTGTTGCGCACTGGTAGCGTGCAAGAGAAATAGCGTTGATTTCTCGATTTCACCGGAAGCACCACGTGCAGGACAACCGGTTACATTCACCAATCTGTCTTCATCTGGAGAAGATTGGGCTTGGACATTCGGAGATGGAGTAACCTCTACGCTCAAATCACCTACGCACACGTTCAAACAACCCGGAACATACCTCGTCACGCTTAAAGTGGACAACAAACGTACATGGACACGCAGCAAAGAATTGACGGTTTATGATACCATTCCTACATTTACCTGCTCGGACTCTGTCTTGAGTATCTACAAGGATTACACTTTCACAGCACTCGTCTATAATCCTTATAATTATCCGATTGAACTGGAGTGGTCTTTCCCATTGGATGACGAGTATGTCCAATTGACCGACACCAATATCAACAGTTCTTCCATTAAAGTCTATTTCACGCGTCCGTTGGAGGAAGCACCGGTAGAGTTGCGTGTAGTGATTAACGGAGATACAACTTCCATCCGGAAAACTTTCACCGTACAGGATAAGTTAACGAATTCGCTTCTCATTCGAACTACTGAAAATGACTATCGTCAACGTATCTTTGTTCCGCGGGCTGCACAACCTGTGATTGACAGCGAAGCAACACCATTGCTGGACGCAGAGCAAGACACGGCACAAACTTACAACGGATATAATTTCACGCTCTCTGAATTGAAAACGGTATTTAGCACGCTTCAAGGATTTCACATCGCCAACCGAAAAATTTATTACCGTGCTAACGGTTTATGGGTGGCCAATATCGATGGAGCATACCAAGTCCAAATTGACTCTCTGGATTGTCCGGCAATGGTACTGGATATGATTGATAATCGTATCTATTGGGCGAATGAAAAGGGCGTCTGGTATATGCCGTTCATCGGCTCGGACAACAATCGTTATGTATCCGTACCCACACAAATTAACAACTTAACTGGCGTAACTAAATTAGCGGCAGATTATACTAATCATTAATCATTTCCAATGTCTCCTGATTATATTTTTGAAACCTCTTGGGAAGTCTGCAATCGCGTGGGAGGCATCTACGCTGTGCTCAGCACACGTGCCGCTTCCATGCAAGAGGAACATCCTGATAAAGTCATCTTTTTCGGTCCCGATTTCGGCAAACATAGCGATACTTGGTTTAGAGAAGACAAACGTCTGCTCAAAGCGTGGCATTCGCGCCTCAAATACCCGATTCGCATCGGTCGGTGGGATATACCGGGACAACCTATTGCTATTCTCCTAAAATCCGAAGTCTTCAATCTTAACAAAGACTCCATATACGCTTGGGGATGGGAGAAATTCGGTGTTCAAAGTCACGCTGCTTACGGAGATTATGACGAGTCTTGCCTTTTCGGTTATGCTGCAGGAATGGTTATGAAAAGTCTGTATGACTATCTCTGCAAAACAGACAAAAAGGCTCCAAAAGTATGCGCGCATGCCAATGAATGGCAAACAGCATTCTCGCTTTTTTACTTACGCGACTATTGTCCGCAAATAGCCACTCTGTTCACAACGCATGCCACAGGTATAGGACGGTCCATTGCCGGAAACGGAAAACCGTTATACGATTATTTTGAGGGATATAACGGAGACCAGATGGCAGCTGAACTGAACATGGTTTCCAAGCACTCTGTTGAAAAACAGGCTGCTCATTTTGCCGATTGCTTCACCACTGTCAGTGATATTACGGCTCGTGAATGCACGCAACTGCTTGACAAACAACCGGATATAGTTACACCTAATGGATTTGAACCGGATTTTGTACCAAAAGGCAAAGCCTTTAATACACATCGTGAAGAAGCACGTCAAGTCTTAAGAACTGTTGCCGGAAAACAACTCGGAGGTACAGTGCCGGAAGATGCAATGCTCATTTGTATTGCCGGACGGCAGGAATGGAAAAACAAAGGTATTGATGTCTTTGCTGCCGTATTGGATAATCTCGCACAGAAGATTTACCATAGCTCACAAACGGAGAAAGAGGTTATTGCTTTTGTTATGATTCCTTATTTAGACCGGGCGCCGGTAAGAAAAGGCAAAGTGTCGATTGTCTTCATTCCTTATTATCTGGACGGACATGATCCGCTTTGCAAGAAGACATACTACGACTTGCTTATCGGCATGGATGTCTCTGTCTTCCCTTCGTATTATGAACCTTGGGGATACACACCGCTTGAATCCGCTGCTTTCCATGTACCGACTATCACCACTTCATTGGCAGGATTCGGAGAATGGGCACAACGCCATTTCGGTGCGCAGCAAATGACACAAGGCGTAGTGACTATTGATCGCAACGATTCTAATTTCAATGATGTGGTAAATGCTATTGCAAATCATTTGCTTACCTTCGCTCATTACACGCCGGAACAAATAGCACAAGCACGCAAATCCGCTGCTGACATTGCGGCTAAAGCAGATTGGAAGCACTTCTTCAAATATTATCGACAAGCATATAGTATTGCACTTAAAAAATCACAATCCAGACAATGAAAACTCTACTCTTCTTAGTGCTTGCCTGCACTAATTTTCTTGTAGGTCAGCAGGCTTCTACTGATGGTTCAACGATCATCTCTTACGCTGCCGATTCATATGGTATGTACGGATATTTACATTTCTCTCCGGCCGCAGATTATCCGGAAGGTGCTATGCGCGAGATTAAAGACTGGGATACAGGAAGACCTTTAGGTTCAATTCCGCAAATAGCCCATACCTATAAGGTCGTCGGAAATATGAACGAAAACCAGGTAACTATCGGTGAAACCACTTGGGGCGGACGAGAAGAATTATGGGATACTGTCGGCATTGACTATGGCAGCCTTATTTATATCGCTTTGGAGCGTAGTAAGACCGCTCGAGAGGCAATCGAATGGATAATCACCTTGGTTAATGAGCATGGATATGCTTCGGAAGGAGAATCATTCTCTATCGGTGACCCGAATGAAGTATGGATTATGGATCTTATCGGAAAAGATCCCGGCAAGAAAGGTGCCAATTGGGTAGCAGTTCGTATTCCTGACAATGCTATCTCCGCACACGCTAACCAAGCGAGAATTACCAAACTGCCGCAAGGGAAGACCAAACTAACCAAAGAGCAGAAACGTCTTGAGAAGAAACTGAACTGCGTCTGCAATGGTGATTGGATGTGGGATAAAAACCTAATCTCTTTTGCTAAACAGAAAGGTTATTTCTCGGGAGCAGATAAGGATTTCAATTATCAAGCCGCCTATGCTCCATTTGATTTCAGCGGTCTCTTTGTGTGTGAAGCACGGGTGTGGTCGTTCTTCCGCCATTTCTCCGCTGATATGGACCGTTATTTCGATTACGCAACAGGAAAAACCTTCCGAGAGACGAATGGAAAAGATGCCGGAGAACCTATGCCGCTGTGGATTATTCCTAACCGCAAAGTAAGTGCACAGGATATCAAAGAATGCATGCGTGATGAGTATCAAAATACACCGATTGATATCACCCAAGGTCCGGACGCAGGACCATGGAATAGCAAACTGCGTTACGGTGGATTAGGATTCAAACTGGACTCTGTTCAATATTGGTACAGTCGCCCGACTGCTACACAACAGACAGCTTGGTCTTATGTGGCGCAGATGAGAAACAACAGCACAAATGGTATCTTCTGGTTCGGAGTGGATGACGCTGCTTGCAGTTGCTATGTGCCTATGTTCTCCTGTATCAACCATGTGCCGGAGTGCTTTGAAGAAGGGAACGGAGATTCGTACACTTTCTCGCCTACATCCGCATGGTGGACTTTCAATATCGTGGCTAACTGGGCATACACCAAATACAGTCGTATGTATCCGCATATCCATGAGTTGCAGCAGATTTGGGATGATAAATTTAATCTCCAGATTGCGGGAGTGGAAGCACAAGCTGCGGAGTTAAATGACGAGGATGCAAAACAATTCCTCACAAATTATTCTTGTGCACAGGCACAAAATGTAGTGGCAGACTGGCAAAGACTGGCGTTCTATCTCTTTACCAAATTCTTGGACGGACAAGAACGCAAAGAAGAAAACGGACAATTCAAACGCAATCCTTATGGAGGCAGTTGCAGTCCTAACAGACTTCCGCTTCCGGAGCAGTACTTAAGACAATATGCTCCATCCATCACACATGAATAAAGAAAAGGCGCTTTTCTTTTATCCTACATTAAACTGAGAACCACCGATGAATTCGCGTAGAATGGAGGTCCGGGGAATAAATGACGATTGGAGAGGTTCAAAAAAACTAAGGTAAAACAGCAACCGCTCAGCTGCTTCATATTCTGCAGATGCCGCAGGTACTGTCTGCAATGCTGTTTCTACCGTCAAACGTATTGCAGGCAATTCATAAACCATAGAGGTATCAAATAATGCATCTGCTTCCGCCTTAAATGGTTCTATCCATTTTGCCTCTCCGTCACGAACGGATTGCCATAATGCGATGGTGTCTTGAGGAGACTTGCCACGCGTGCGCAAATCACGACTCATGCGACGCAGTAAACGGTGAATGTAGGTTGGTATCCAGTGTTCGCCATCTAAAGAAACAGGACTCATCGGAGCCGCATAAATCTTATATTTATTCTCCGGCTTGATATGTTCTGTCAAAATCGGATTAAGGGCATGAATGCCTTCCATCACCAAAATATTATCCCTGTGTAACTTAACCTTATCACCGTTGTATTCCCGCTTGCCGGTCAGAAAATTGAACACAGGCAATTCCACTTCCTCGCCTGCAATCATACGACGTAAATCTTCGTCTAATTGGGGCAAATCCAATGCATACACACTCTCGTAATCTTGCTTGCCTTCAGCATCCAAAGGTGCTTTGTCTGCCTCTAAAAACCAATTATCCAATGACAATGCAACCGGTTTTTTGCCATGCTCCAACAGCGATAAACACAAACGACATGAACTGGTCGTCTTGCCACTGGAAGACGGACCGGCTAAAAGCACTACGCGAATAGGATAACGACTACTGATTTCCGCAGCTATCCGTTCAATCTGTTGTGCGTGGTATGCTTCTCCTTCTGCTACCAATTCTGCAGCCTTACCGCTCTCTATCTTCTCATTGATATATGCCACTATGTGGCGCTCTTTTTCCTCGAGAGTAGGATAATGATATTCAATAAATTCAGGTTCCATAAATATATGTGTTACATCGGATCTACATCCGTAATAATTTGTACTCCTTTACAGGACGATGAAGTCAACACGCGGTCCGTGATATCCCTGAGTCGTCTTTTAGCCTCTGTTACCGAATTGTTATTCTCCAATCGGATGGTCAGTTCGCGCAGATAATAGGCATGCATACGTTCTACACTGGGAACGATCACCGGCGAGACACGCATGCCGAAAAACTCTGCTAACTGCTTCTGTAATATCTCTGCCGTCGTCTGTACACGAACAGCATTCTGATGGCGTAATTGCAAACTGATAACTCGATAAAATGGAGGATATTTGAATGTCTTACGTTCCTTTAGTTGTTGCTCAAAGAAAGCGGTATAGTTATGCCCTTGCACAAACGACAACACAGCATTATCTGTATCAAAAGTCTGTATCCATACTTCCCCTTGCGTACCTTTTCGTCCCGCGCGACCTGCTACTTGTTCCAAGAGTTGAAAAGCACGTTCATAGGCCCTGAAATCCGGTTGGTTAAATAACGGATCAGCGTTCAAGACGGCTACCAAACGAACCTCGTCAAAATGCAAACCTTTAGTGACCATCTGAGTTCCTACTAAGATATCGCATTCATGACGAGAGAAACTATTGATGATATCTTGGTATGCTGTTTTACTACGCGTGGTATCTAAATCCATGCGCAGCACTCGAGCCTCCGGGAATAATTTAGACAATTCGTCTTCTATGCGTTCAGTACCGAATCCTATGGTTTTTAATGCTCCTCCGCAAGACGGGCAAACAGTAGGAACAGGTATATGATAACCGCAATAATGGCAACGTAACTCGTTTGCTTGTTTATGCAATGCCAACGGCACATCGCATTGCACACAGCGAGGAGGTTTGCCGCATTGCGTACATTGTAATTGGGGAGCATAACCACGTCGGTTTTGAAATAAGATGACCTGTTTTTTCTCTGCTAAGACCTCACGAATTCGTGCTACCAAAGGATCGCTGAAATGGTCATACATCTCTTTGGTGAAATATTGCTGACGCAGGTCCACTAAACGTATCTGCGGCAACTCAACACCTCCGAAACGTTCGCTGAGTGTCACTAATCCGTATACTCCTTTTTGTGCTAAATAATAGGACTCTATCGACGGAGTTGCAGATCCTAAAAGCACATGCGCATGATGCTCTTTCGCTAACATGATTGCCGCTGCACGAGCATGGTAACGTGGGGAAGGTTCTACTTGTTTGTAACTCGGTTCATGCTCTTCGTCCACAATAATCAAACCTACGTTCGGCAGCGGTAAGAACACAGCACTACGAGCACCTATCACCACGTGAGGTTTATCCTCTGCTGCAGAAAAATACAACTCTATGCGTTCGGCACTGCTGAATCGACTGTGATATTCCAACAAACGGTTGCCGAAGATGCGTTGCAAACGACTCGTCAGTTGAGTGGTAAGCGCTATCTCGGGAACTAAATACAGCACATTCTTGCCTTGCTGTAATTGTTTCTCAATGAGATGAATATATATATCGGTTTTACCGCTGGAGGTCACTCCGTGAAGTAAAACGATTTGCTTGCCGGAGGCGTAATTTTGTTCGATTTCATTGGTAGCCTTGGCTTGAGCAGGGGACAAGTCATGACTGGATTCGATAGTTCCGGTATACGGAGCAATACGAGAAACGCCTTCCTCTGTTTGGATAAGCACCCCTCTTTGCACCAAAGCTCGTAATACTGCCGGAGCCTGACAACTCTCTTCCAATAATGCTCTGCGTTCTATCCTTCCCGTGGCACCGCACATCCTCACTGCACATTCATACAGTATTTGTTGTTTGCGGGCACGACCTAAAGAACTCAATACCGATTGGGTATCTACTCCTAAAGGTAAGGAAATATATATTGTTGTTCGCTCAGAATAATTATCTTCCAGAATGCCATTGGGTAATGCCGCCGAAAGAACCTCACCCAATGTACACATGTAATACTCACTCATCCACTGCCATAATGCCAGTTGCTCACGTGGAATCAATGGTTGCTCATTCACTACGCTTTGAATCGGACGAATCTTATGTTTCCATTCTTCCGGCAGAGCACTTGTGTGCTCTCGTAAGACGATGCCTCGTAGTGTCTTGCGTAGCAAGGGAACCTCTACTAAACAGCCTGCAGAAGGACAAGATAAACCATCCGGGATACTGTACGTGTAGGTATCTCGGATGGCAAGAGGTAATATTACATCTATATACTGCACTAACTCTTCTCTTCTTGCGCTTCTAATTCAATGGCTTTTTTGTAGCACGAACGGCAAAGCGGTTCATAACTCTCCGTCTCACCGAGTAAGACACGTTTGTCGCTCTGCACCAATCGGTGACTCACGTATGCCAAATCGCCGCAATGAACACAGATAGCGTGTGTCTTATATACATCCTCTGCTATTGCCATCAGTGCCGGCATAGGGCCGAAAGGAACACCACGATAATCCAAATCTAGACCGGCACAAATAACACGGATGCCACGGTCTGCCAATTGCTGACATACATCGACGATTCCCATGTCGAAGAATTGCGCCTCATCGATACCTACTACATCAATATCATTAGCCAACAGAAGAATATTTTGACTTCCGTCAACCGGTGTAGATTGAATGACATTACGGTCATGACTCACCACATCTTCTTCGCTATAACGAACATCAATAGCGGGTTTGAAAATTTCCACTCGCAGCTTGGCAAACTTAGCACGTTTCATACGACGGATTAACTCCTCCGTCTTGCCGCTAAACATGGAGCCGCATACTACTTCGATGGAACCTCTTTTCAGACTCGGTCCTTTGGTGTCTCGTTCGGAAAACATATCTCTTTATATTAAAATTTCAAATATAAAATATAAAATCTCAAATGTTGAATTTTAATTCAACTTAATATCCTGTGCATTCATCTGCAGACTGCTACGACCTTTATAACTGTTCTCCTCCAGGTAGAAACAGATATCTATACTATTGCCGTTCTGCAAATGCGTTGCTTTATCTCCTTCGCCGAAAGCTATACCCTCCATTGCCACTTCACGATCCGTCAAATCCAGATGCAGATGTCTGCCGTCACTGACTGCACGTGTGTTGCGGTTATTAATCAAACCACGGCAGACAAATAACGGACGCTCGTTATCCGGACCGAAAGGTTCTAAGCACTGCAGTATCTTGTATAGTTTCCAGTTCAATTCGCCCAATGCCACTTCAGCCGTCACCTCTAATGTCGGCGTCTGTTGTTCAGGAGTGATATGAGCCGATACATATTCTTCAAACCGTTGCTGAAACTCCGGCAGATCTTTCTCGTGCATGCTCAAACCGGCAGCAAAACGATGGCCTCCGAAATTAGTCAACAAATCTCTGCAGGAGTCGATAGCCGTATAGATATCAAAATCACTTACCGACCGCGCACTGCCGCTGATGATATCGTCTTCTCCTTTCGTCAATACTATCGTCGGTCTGTAATAAGTCTCCGTCAGACGACTGGCAGCAATACCTATCACTCCTTTATGCCAATCCGGCGAATAGACCACTGTAGTATGTTTCTGTGCGTTATTAGGGTCCGCTGCTAAAATCTCCAATGCCTCATCGGTGGTACGGCTGTCATAATCTCGCCTGTCTTGGTTGTAGGTATTGATATCTTGTGCAAAACGCTCGGCTTCATTCTCATCTTCGGTAATCAACAATCGCACAGCCTCAGCACCGCTTTTAATACGTCCGGCGGCATTGATACGCGGACCAATCTTATACACCAGATCACTGATAGTGACGGTTTTTCCGCCTATTCCCGCTACCTCCATGATAGCTTTTATACCTACGGACGGTCGAGCATTCAAAGCGCGTAAACCGTAAAAAGCCAAGACGCGGTTCTCGCCTGTAACAGGCACTATATCGCTTGCTATACTCATCGCTAACAGCGGCAACAAACGATAAACCTCCTGTTTGTCAATACCCTTACGTTGAGCATAGGCTTGTACTAACTTGAACCCCACACCGCAACCGCTCAACTCTTTAAAAGGATATAGACAATCTTTGCGTTTCATGTTCAGCACCGCTACTGCATCAGGAATCACATCTCCCGGCGTGTGATGGTCACAGACAATGAAATCAACTCCAATACTATTGGCGTATGCTATTTTTTCTACGGATTTGATACCGCAATCCAACGCAATCACCAGACTGCAACCTTTTTCTTTCGCTGTGTCTATACCTTCTTTCGAAATGCCGTAACCTTCTTTGTAACGGTCCGGTATATAGTAAATCAGGTTATCGGTCTGCGTCCGCAAAAACGAATACATCAGTGCTACAGCCGTTGTCCCGTCCACATCATAATCTCCGTAAACCATGATGCGTTCATGGTCCGCTATTGCTTTCTCCAGTCTGTCCACCGCAGCACCCATGTCTCGCATCAAAAACGGGTCGTGCAAACTCTCTAACGTAGGCCTTATATACGCGCGCGCTTCTACTGCTGTACGCAAACCACGTGTAGCTAAGATACGACCGGCTAAAGGACTGATATCCAATTCGGCACTCAGTCGTTCAGCGGCTTCCTGTTCTTCAACACTTAACTCTCGTATTTTCCAACAATTTTCCACTATTCTTCTTTTACCTTGTAATCATCTGCATCTTGCCATAAAGGCAGCACTTCTCTGTAATGATGAAGTTTCTCTATGGACAAGTTCACTATCCTTGTACTCTCTTCATAATCCTCAAACGGCGCTACATTCTCCAGACGGGTATCATAAGCTACGGAATGACCGTTATAATCTAATTTCAATCCGTCTGTGCCCACCATATTTACGCCTACCATATAACATTGGTTTTCCGCTGCGCGTGCTGCTAACAAAGCATCCCAGTACTGAATACGAATCGTCGGCCAGCAGGCTACACAAAGCAAGATGTCATACAGGTTATCTTTCTCTTGTCTTAACCACACCGGGAAACGAATGTCATAACAGATGACCAGACGAATCTTCACACCCATATATTCCCAAACCTCTCGTGTCTTGCCCGGAAGGAAGAATTCTGCTTCTCCGCCGCTCCTGTACAAGTGGCGCTTGTCCACAAATTTGGGTTCGCCGTGTGGTATAAACATGAATCCTCTATTGCGCAAACCGTCGTCTGCACGAATGATAAGACTACCGATAATTGCCAATTGGTATTTATCAGCCATCGCTTGCAATGCCTGACACGTCTCTCCACCCCAAGGCTCTGCTAAATCAGGCCTGTCGGTACAGAAACCCGTGCTGAACATCTCCGGCACAACAGCGATCTCGGCTTTCCCGCTAACGGCTGCCAGACGTTCATCCAACAGCCGTAGATTAGCGTGTGGGTCAGCCCACGCAATGGAATATTGCAGTAATGCTATTTTCAACTCCTCTTCTTCGTACTACCGCCTGCTATCTGCTCACGCATAGAAGTGTCGGCTTGGATATTCTGCATCTTGTAGTAATCCATGATACCTAAATTGCCATTGCGGAATGCTTCTGCCATAGCTTGCGGAACCAATGCTTCTGCTTCAATCACTTTGGCACGTGCCTCTTGTGCTTTAGCTTTCATCTCTTGCTCGCTGGCAATAGCCATAGCGCGACGTTCCTCTGCTTTCGCCTGAGCGATATTCTTATCGGCATTGGCTTGGTCCATCTGCAACTGAGCTCCGATATTCTTACCTACATCGATATCAGCTATATCAATACTCAAAATCTCAAATGCTGTTCCGTCATCCAGACCTTTACTCAACACTAACTTACTGATTGAATCCGGATTCTCAAGCACTTGTTTATGGCTTTCTGCGCTACCGATAGAACTAACGATTCCTTCGCCTACACGGGCTAAAATAGTATCCTCTCCGGCACCTCCGACCAACTGACGAATATTGGCACGAACTGTCACACGGGCTTTAGCTATCAACTGAATACCGTCTTTTGCTACAGCTGTTACAGGAGGAGTATCTATCACGCGAGGATTAACACTCATCTGAACGGCTTCGAATACATCACGACCTGCCAAATCAATGGCTGTAGCCATCTGGAACGGTAATTCAATTCCGGCTTTGCTGGCACTGACCAAAGCATGTACTACACGCTCGATATGTCCGCCTGCCAGATAATGCGCCTCCAATCCGTCACGTTTAACATCTGTCAATCCTGCCTTGTGAGCCTCGATCATACAGTTCACAATCTTGGTAGGAGGAACTTTACGTATACGCATCAGGAATAATTGCACTAACGAGATATGTACACCGCTCACTACGGCATTGATCCATAGCATGAATGGTACATAATAGAAGAAAATACACAGGGCGATAAATAACAGCGCCACCAGTACGATACTTAATACATCCATAATCGCAAAATGTTAATTTAAGTAAATAAAAATATTAATTGTTTCTGTTTTTCAACCATAAAATCTCTCGGAACCCTTGAAAATACGGGCTTGCAACGAGGTAACATTGGGTGATTATTGCGTGATTATTGTGTGATTATTGCGTGATTCAAGCTTTCTTCGTAGCTTTGGTTGTCTTTTTCGGCTTCTTCTCCTCCAAACCTTCACGTTCCTTAAGATTATTATCCGCCAACTTCACTTGGCTGTCAATCTTGGTATCCAGCGCCATCTTCTCCAAAGCACTGCTGCGCAAAAAGCCCCAGATAGCCAAAGCGGAAAGAACCACACAAGCGCCTAAGGTAATATAACCGGCTACACGACCCAAAACAATATAGGCCACAATGACGGCGGCTATCAGACAACCGAAACCGCTAATTCCCGCTATGCCGAAACCCGGCAAAAGAAACATCTCCGCTAATAATAACGCGACGCCCGCGAGCACCAATAATACAACTAAAAAAATGTTCATGCAAGTCCTTTCTATAAAAAATTTAAAATATTTTTTTGCAATTCGGCTGCAAAGATACTAAATATCTTTGATATATGCAAACAAAAAAAAATAATTTGCACAAATAAATTATTTATACTACTTTTGCGCCGATTTTTTTGGAGGCTACTCCTTATTGTATTATATGAGTAAAAATTTAGTTATAGTTGAGTCACCCGCAAAAGCCAAGACGATTGAGAAATTTCTGGGAGCGGATTATCATGTTTTGAGCAGTCAAGGCCATATTCGAGATATTGAAGCATTGGGCAAAAACTCGTTAGGTATCGATTTCCAGCACGGATATAAACCTAATTATGTCATTGACCCTACCAAAACCAAACTCGTTGAGCAACTCAAAAAAGAAGTGAATAAAGCCGATACCGTTTGGCTCGCTTCCGATGAAGACCGTGAAGGAGAAGCTATTGCATGGCATTTGCAAGAGGTGTTGGACTTGAAAAACAAGGATACCAAACGTATTGTCTTTCATGAGATAACCAAGACTGCTATTCAGGAAGCTATTCTTCGTCCGCGTGGTATTGATACCAATCTGGTCAATGCGCAACAGGCACGACGCGTCCTGGACCGAATCGTCGGTTTTGAACTCTCACCTATCCTTTGGAAAAAAGTAACAACAGGTCTCTCCGCAGGACGTGTGCAATCAGTCGCTGTACGATTGGTAGTGGAAAAAGAGCGAGAGATACAATCCTTCCGTTCGACCTCCAACTATCGAATTATTGCCGATTTCATCGGGAAAAATACCGATAAAAAGAACCTGCTGAGATGCGAACTGAACCATAAGTTCTCGCATAAAAATGATGCACAGGCTTTCTTGGAAAGTCTGACCAAAGCACGGTTCATGGTGAATACCATCGAGCGCAAACCGGTTACCCATAGTCCGGCACCGCCTTTCACTACTTCTACACTCCAACAGGAAGCAGCACGCAAACTCAAGTTCTCATTGAGCAAAACCATGCGTTTGGCGCAATCGTTATACGAAAGCGGACGAATCACATACATGCGTACCGACTCCGTCAATCTATCTTCACTCGCTTTAGCTACCAGCAAGGAAGTTATTGCCGCTGAATATGGAGATAAATACGTTCGTACACGCCAGTTCCACACCAAAACCAAAGGTGCACAAGAGGCACACGAAGCCATCCGTCCTACGTATATGAATGTACAGCAAGCGGGAGCCAATAAAGATGAGCAACGTCTGTATGAACTGATTTGGAAACGGACTATCGCCAGCCAAATGGCAGATGCTGAGAGCGAAAAGACAACTATCCAAGTCTCTATTTCCGGTTGCCCGTACCATTTCATCGCTACCGGAGAAGTCAATCTCTTTGACGGTTTCACACGCGTCTATGTACAAGCTACGGATGAAGCGGAAGAAGAGACCCGGATCTTGCCGGCAATGAACCTCCACGAGTTATTGCAAATCGCTGAAGCACAGGCTATTCAGACCTACGCCAAACCGCCCTATCGCTTCACCGAAGCTACGCTCCAGAAACGAATGGAAGATTTAGGTATCGGTCGTCCTTCCACTTGGGCGGCTATCGTAGATACTATCCAGCATGTGCATTATGTAGAAAAAGGTTCAGTGGCAGGAACCAAACGAGATGCTACTATCATGACACTCAAAAACGGACAGGTCACCGAGAAACAAAAAGCAGAAATGGTAGGTAGCGAAACACAGCGATTAATGCCGACAGATTTAGGATTTATCACCAATGATTTCTTAGTGCAATATTTCCCGCAAATACTCAGTTATGATTTCACGGCACAGGAGGAAGAAAAGTTCGATCATATAGCTGAAGGAAAAGCCGATTGGGTGGAAACAGTAGACACTTTCTACAAAGCCTTCAAACCCTTAATTTCTTCGATTCCATCGGGAAAAATCGCAGGTCGTTTGTTAGGTACAGACCCGAAATCCGGACAACCGGTAATCGCTAAAATCAGTAAGATTGGTGCATGTATCCAACTCGGAGATTCAGCTGATGAAAAACCCCGGTTTGTAGGACTGCCGAAAGATAAATCTATCTTCACCGTCACGCTGGAAGAAGCACTGGATCTCTTCCGTACGGCTATGCCTTATACCTTAGGCGAATTGGAAGGAAAAGAGATTATTATCGGAGAAGGCAAATACGGTGCCTACATACGTTATGACGGGAAGTTCATCAGTATGCCTAAAAATATGGACCCGCTCAAAATAACGCAGGACCAAGCTACTGCACTTATCCAAGAGAGTCTGCCTATTCACGAATGGGGAGATATCCAAGTATTACACGGACGTTTTGGAGACTATATCCACACGCCGCAAGGCAATTATCAGATTCCTAAAGGCACCGATTCTGCTACCCTTACGGAGAAGCAGACCAAGGATCTGATCGCTTCCTCGGAACCTATCAAACCCTTCCGCCGCATAACACGAAAGAAATAGGAAAACGAAGGAAATATGCATATTTATTTGCATATTTACGAAAAAAGCAGTACCTTTGCAGCGTGTTTCCTTGTCTTGTACATTGAAAAGAAATTTATAATTAATATTTTCGCCTGCGGCGGCAATTACCTCCTTTGGAGGTGCGGATATGCCCTAACGGGCAACGTTAAATTTATTTATAAGTATACCGGTAGCGGCATAGATGCATTAACTCGTCAGAGTGAATTGACAACGCAGGTATTTTTAATATTTTTGTTATTTTTGGATATTTTTGTAAGCGCCAGCGCATTTTTCTTTACAAATAAAACCACTATCAATATGAAAACTATTATCACTCGCGCCATTGCGGCACAGAAAAGACTCTTCGTCCTTTTCGTAACAGCAGTTATGACTATCAGTCTCTCGGCACAAGGTCACCCCGGTGGACAGCATCAACATCAACCACAGCCGCAGCATCAACATCAACCACAGCCGCAACCACAACATCATCATCAACAGCAACCGCAACAGCATCACCAGCCAAAGACCATTTCTCCGGAGCAGATGCAAAAAGTGATGGAGACTTTGCGTAAACAAGATTTTGATGAAAAGAAACTGGAGGTGGCTAAATTAGCGGTTACGCTTTGTCCGTTCACCACGGAGGATTTGGCACGTGTTGCTACCCTCTTCACGTTTGATGACCAACGACTCGAGTTCCTCGAATACGCATATTATTATTGCGCGGACCAGGAGAACTATTTCAGACTCCGCAGGTCCTTTAAGTTTGAAACAAGTTTTGACGAATTGATGGAGCATCTCTACCCCAATCAAAGACGTCGATAAGATAAATAACGATATATGGCAAACTATCAAAAACTGACTCCTCGCAGTGAGGATTATTCTAAATGGTATAACGAATTAGTGGTCAAGGCGGACTTGGCTGAGCAGAGTGCTGTTCGTGGTTGTATGGTTATCAAACCGTACGGCTATGCTATCTGGGAAACGATTCAGGCAGAACTCGACCGCCGCTTTAAGGAAAAAGGTGTGAAGAATGCGTATTTCCCGCTCCTCATTCCGAAATCTTTCTTAAGTCGTGAGGCTGAACACGTAGAGGGTTTTGCTAAAGAGTGTGCTGTCGTTACGCACCACCGTCTGATGAATGACCCCAACGGAAAAGGTGTGGTGGTCGATCCGGAAGCAAGACTCGAAGAAGAACTCATCATCCGTCCTACGTCCGAGACGATTATCTGGTCCACCTACAAGAACTGGATCTCTTCTTACCGTGACCTGCCTATCCTTTGCAACCAATGGTGTAATGTCATGCGTTGGGAGATGCGTACACGTCTTTTCCTCCGTACAGCTGAGTTCCTCTGGCAGGAAGGTCACACTGCGCATGCTACCAAAGAGGAAGCGGAAGACTACGCACGCCAGATGTTGGATGTCTATGCTGATTTTGCAGAGAATGTCATGGCTATTCCGGTGGTCAAAGGTGTCAAATCGCCTAACGAGCGTTTCGCAGGAGCACTGAACACCTACTGTATCGAAGCAATGATGCAGGACGGTAAAGCACTACAGGCCGGTACTTCACACTTCCTCGGCCAGAACTTCGCTAAATCCTTTGACGTACAGTTCCTCAACAAGGAAAATAAATATGAGTATGTATGGGCTACTTCATGGGGCGTTTCCACACGTCTGATGGGAGCACTTATCATGACCCATTCTGATGATAACGGACTGGTTCTTCCGCCGCATCTGGCACCTATCCAAGTCGTCATCGTACCTATCTATAAGAAAGAAGACCAATTGGCTGAACTGCTGGCTAAACTCAATCCTATCGCTGACCAACTCAAAGCACTTGGTGTGAGAGTCAAAGTCGATACCGATGATAAATACACACCGGGCTATAAGTTCGCCGATTATGAACTGAAAGGTGTTCCTGTGCGTCTCGCTATGGGTGGACGCGATTTGGAGAACGGCACTATAGAGATTGCACGACGTGACACACAGACCAAAGAGACCGTTTCTCTCGATGGAATCGTGGAAAATGTGACTTCTCTCTTGGAAGAAATCCAAAAGAACCTGCTCAAGAAAGCCCTTGATTTCCGCATCGCTAACACGCGAGAAGTCAATTCGTACGAGGAGTTCAAAGAGGAAGTGAAGAAAGGCGGATTTATTCTCGCTCATTGGGACGGAACGGCGGAAACGGAGCAACGTATCAAAGACGAGACAAAAGCAACTATCCGTTGTATTCCTTTGGCTGACCTGCCCGGACACAAGAGTGAACCCGGACGCTGTATGGTCACAGGAAAACCATCAGCCGGAAGAGTCGTTTTTGCCCTGAATTATTAATTGGCATGGTATTTGTCAGTAGCCTCTTGAGATGAAACGACTACTGCATATATTACTCGGTTTGGCAGTAGGCATCAATATGCTTGCTGCCAATCAGTACATGGACTCATGTATGGTTAAAATCGAGAACGGAGACACCGTCTATATGGCTTGGCTCCATGAAGTCTGGGTCTATCCGCCAATGAAATTCAAAAACAAACGACAGGAGAGATTCTACTGGCGAACCGTTCGAGATGTCAAGAAATGTCTTCCGTACGCACGGATGATTACTAAGGATATGGAGTTTGCCGACCAGGAACTGGCTAAACTGCCGGACAAAAAAAGCCGCAAGAAATGGTGGAAAGCATACGAGAAATATCTGTTTAAGAAATACGAAAAGGATTTCCGGGGTATGTACGCTTCGCAAGGTATGATGTTGATGAAACTCATGGACCGCGAAACCGATAAGACCAGTTACGAACTCATCAGGCAATATAAGAGCAAAGCCGCAGCCGACTGGTGGCAGTTCGTGGCCAAACTATTCAAAAATGACCTCAAAGAGGAATATGACGCTTCGGATAAAGATAAGATTGTCGAGCGCGTCATCAATCTGGTCGAAGCAGGACAACTATGAAACTCTTTAACCCTTCATCCCTTCACCCTTTCATCCTTTCACTTCTCACCTTAGCCCTCTGGGCGCACCTTCCCCTCCGTGCTGAAGTGTATGAAGTCCCGCTGACCCAATCGGCTTCCAGCGCTAATGTCTATGTTGAAGTGGATATTGACGGTCTGCCGGCACTTTTTGCTTTCGACACCGGTTGCTCCGATGTGTCTATCTCTCGCGCGCTCTTACAGCAACTCATTGACCGAGGTCAAGTACGGCTCTCGGACCTCAAAGACGCAGGAGATGCACAGCTGGCAAACGGCAAACTATATAAGGCAAATAAGATGCTTCTGCTGAGGGAACTGCGGTTAGGAGGTTACACTTTCCGTAATGTCGTTGCTTCCGTCGGATTGGATAAGATCCATGACGCACCGCTGCTCTTAGGACAATCGGTCTTGGAGAGAATGCGGTTCTATTATGTCTCCAACGGCACGCTCCGTTTCGAACCTTTTGAAGATGATTTCCAGCAGGCACTTGTCGCTGCGCGTTTCTATGCCGATGACAGCACCCATTATGACGATATAGCGCTGCGACTCTTGCCTTACGAACAGGATAACCGACTCACTTGTTTCTACCAATCGCGGTTATACCACTGCTTGGCTTTTACCGGTCGCTATCAACAGGCACATCGTCTCGCGTCTAAACTGCTGCTCACGCATTGCATGGAGGAAGACGAACTTACCGAGCAGGAACTGAGACTCTACTGCAATGAAGCGGTCACACTCTATAATGCTGAGCGTTATGACGAGGCGTTGACGGTCTTCCAAACAGCATGGCCTATGGCGCTTGATTTCCGAACGAGAGATAACCGGTATGTGCAGCACTTGGGCAATCTCGCCTGGCATCTCTATATGCAGTTAGACGACCCTTCCCGCGCTGCCCCCTTCCGCCAATATAAACGATAATCTCCTTTCACCTTTCACAGGGCTTTGCCCCCCCCTCCCTAACAAAATTTGCCTCAAAAGTGCTAATTTTGTTCAATAATCAGAAAAAATGGCATTCGTTCTTGCGTATGTTATTTTTTTTGTGTAATTTTGCCACGCAAAATTTTTTTATGGCCAAGCAGAAAGAAATAATCGTCAAAGATACCACAATCCGTTCGTTTTTACAGAATGGATGGGATTACATCTGTATCACGGATATAGCAAGGCAAAAGAATATAGAAGATCCCAATGCTGTGGTGGGCAACTGGATGCGCAATAGGAATACTATTGAATATCTTGGTATTTGGGAGGCTTTGAACAACCCTAATTTTAACCCCCTCGAATTCGAGGGGTTTAGAAGTCAGGCCGGTTTGAATGCTTTTACTTTGTCTCCCAGTCGGTGGATTGAAGCCACTAATGCAATAGGACTTATTGCTAAATCGGGGCGTTATGGCGGTACATTTGCGCAGCGCGATATAGCCTTTAAGTTTGCCAGTTGGGTTTCTGTTGAGTTTGAACTCTATTTAATAAAGGAGTTCCAACGTCTTAAGGAGGAAGAACAAAAAGCGCTCGGTTGGTCAGCAAAGCGTGAGTTGGCAAAGATCAATTATCATATCCACACAGACGCGATTAAGGAACACCTTATTCCGCAGGAGATAGATGCTTACCACCGCTCACTCATTTATGCTAATGAGGCAGATGTGCTCAATGTGGCGTTATTCGGGATGACAGCGAAAGAATGGCGCGATGCTCATCCGGAGGATAAAGGCAATATACGCGACTACGCAACGATTAATCAGTTGATTTGTTTGAGTAATATGGAGAACCTGAATGCAGTATTCATCAATGAAGGCTTACCACAAGGCGAGCGTCTCCAGAAACTCAACCAAATAGCTATCCAACAAATGACCGTGTTGGAGAATGTAGAAAGCAAACATATTTTGAAAGGATAGAATACACGTCCCTCTCCGAGACGTTAAACAGGAGAAAGACAAGCGCAAAGCGTTGCGCATTGACATATTAAAATAATAACAGAGCTTTAGCTTTTATTCTTGTCTATCTAAATCGGCAAAATTAAGAAGGAACAGGAAAGTAAAAGCGAAGGTTCACGCGTTTAGCGTGGACTATTTCGTGTATACTACTGTTCCAAGGTTTTGCCGAACCGAGATAGACTAGTATGCGGGGATAGTTTCACGCTATTTGCATACATGGAGTAAGAGCAAAGACAAAATGCTTTTATCCATGGCAAAAAACGCGAATTTAGGAGCTGCGAAGAATGCGAAAAACGATGAGTTCTACACGCAGTATGCGGACATACAGAAAGAAGTAAACGCATACATTGAATACAACCCCGATGTTTTTCGGGGCAAGACAATCTTGTTGCCTTGCGATGATCCGGAATGGAGCAACTTTACCAAGTTCTTTGCACAAAACTTTGAGTTCTTCGGTCTGAAGAAACTTATTTCTACGTCCTATGCTATCGAAAGCAAGAAATACAAAACCGATTGGCAACCGACACTCTTTGAAACGGAGAATCCGCTGTACAACGTAGAGAAAAGTCGTATCAAAGGCAAAATATTTACACTTACGCACGATACCAACAATAGCGGTCGGATTGACATTGACGACCTGCAATGGAGTTACCTCGAAGGCGACGGCGACTTCCGCTCTGCCGAAGTAACAGCTCTCCGAGACGAAGCAGATATTATTATCACAAACCCGCCTTTCTCGCTCTTTCGTGAGTTTATGGCTTGGGTTATGGAAGGAAAGAAACAATTTGCAGTAATCGGAAATATGAATGCCATTACGTACAAAGAAGTCTTCCCTCTTATTAAGGATAACAAATTATGGCTCGGCACAACAGATGTACGTTGGTTTTATCAAGAAAGCACGGATAGCCCTCTTTATGAAGCAGCACATTCTCGTTGGTTCACAAACATAGACCATGGAATGCGCCATAAGCCGTTACAACTCATGAGCATGGCTGATAATTTAAAGTTTAACAAGAAATTAAAGGGTCTTACTGAATACCAACACTACGATAATTACGATGCAATAGAAATCCCTTTTACAGAAGTCATCCCTAATGACTATGATGGAATAATGGGTGTACCTATTTCTTTCCTTGATAAGTATTGCCCTGAACAATTTGAAATCATAGGAAATGAGTACGACTTGAATCTTTCTAAAGGAAGAGGATACGTAAATGGAAAAAGATGTTATGGACGCGTATTCATCCGCAAGAAATAGCCAAATGATTATATAAATGAACAAATGGTAAATGATTAAATTGTAAATGGTTTTATGAAAGCAGAACGGAAAATATATACCGTTGAGGAAATCTGCAAAGGGTTTACTTACAACGAGGCAGAAGGAAAGGGTTTGTTTGGCCTTTCCGGCAAACTTACCATTCAGCCGGAGTATCAGCGTAATTATCTATACGCCGAGCAAAACGGCGCACGTGAGATAGCAGTCATTGAGTCTGTGCTCAAAGGCTATCCGATTGGTTTACTATACTTTAACCGTGTGGACGACAATCATTTGGAAGTATTGGACGGACAGCAGCGAATCACCTCTTTGGGACGTTTCCTGACGCGCAAGTTCGCCATCCGCATTGACGGCATGGAGCAGTATTTTGATTACATGGCGGAAGATCTAAAGGCGAAGATATTGAAAACAGAACTATTAGTGTATGAGTGTGAGGGGACGGAGAGCGAAATCAAAGAATGGTTCAAGACCATCAATATTGTGGGTCTTCCTTTGGAGGAACAGGAGATATTGAATGCCGTCTATTGCGGACCGTTTGTAACAAAAGCCAAAGAAGTGTTCTCCAATTCGCAGAACGCCAATATCAACAAATGGGCAGCTTTCTTACGCGGTAACGTCAAACGCCAAGCGTACCTGCACACCGCATTGGAATGGGTCAGCAAAGGCAACGTGAGCGGATATATGTCGCTGCATCGTAATGACGATAATATCCGTGAGATGCAGACCTATTTTGATAGTGTCATCGATTGGGCAAGTGGTGTGTTCCAGAATATCGAGAAAGAGATGTGCGGTCTGCCTTGGGGCGAACTCTATGAGAAATACTACAAACAACCCTACGACCCGGCGAAAGTAGCCACCAAACAGCGTGAATTATACGAAGACTACTACGTCAAGAACAAAAAGGGTATCTATGAATATATCCTCGGCGGTTGTCAAGATACGAAACTTCTCGAAGTGCGTTGTTTCGATGAACCGACCAAGAAATCCGTCTATGCCCGTCAGACGGCCTTTGCGCAAGCAAAAGGTATCTCAAATTGCCCACATTGCGTGCTCGAAAACACCGCCCATAAATCAAAGATCTGGAAACTCTCCGAAATGGACGCAGACCATGTGACCGCTTGGTCTAAGGGCGGTGCGACGGACATCTCTAATTGCCAAATGCTTTGCCAGACACACAACAGAGCGAAAGGAAATAAATAGCCTGTTCTCCGCCGTTGCACTCTGTCGATTATTGAAAAGCAATTCTCCCTTTTTTGCTCAAAAACGTCATCCTTTCGGGGTGGCGTTTTTTATTTTGTGTTTGTCTAAATTTCAAAAAAAATGACTTCCTCGATTTTAGGCGGATTCATGTCAAATACATAGCAAAATGTTCGATTTCGTTATGCCCTAATAATGAGCAACTTATAAGAATGCCCATTTCTAACGCGCTGATTTTCAATCAATTAAGTGCATTTCGCTGATAATCAACAAGATAGCCATTTTCATTTTTTTGCCCTTTTTGCACACATTTGCATATGTCAAAAAAAAGCAGTAATTTTGCATCGCATTCGGGAAGAAATTGAAATAGAAAAATGCGTCGCTTTGCGACTTACAAAAATATAAAAAAATAACAAAAATAGACTTCGAGATTGCGGTGGCACCCCTAAACAGCGCGTAGCGCGCTAAACATTAAACAGGGCTCTGCCCGCTAAACACTAACCCTATTATCCCTCCTTTTAGATGGAGGATTGCCTGGACTTGGCAACCCGAACGGCAGGAGCAGCGGGGAGCGTCGCTCCAACCTGACCAAAGTCGGGGTAGGCCCCCTCCCCCTAACAAAATCTGCCTAAAAAGTGCAAATTTTGTTCAATAATCAGAAAAAATGGCATCCGTTCTTGCGTATGTCATTTTTTTTGTGTAATTTTGCCATGCAAAATTTTTTGACGACCGGTCCTACAGCCCTGGCGTGTTCTACAAGTTTGGTGCATCCGAATACTCCGACTGGTCAAACATACCCATCGCTGGTACCGACAGTGTAAAAACGCGTGACACAAGAAAGGATAAACATATGACCAATAAGTTACAACTATTTGAAGGAACTACAATTCGCACTGTCTGGGATAGTCAGATGGAAGAATGGTACTTCTCTGTAGCAGATGTTTGCAATGTGCTATCCGGTTCGCATGCAAAGGATCCTAATGCTTACTGGCGCAAATTAAAACAACGCTTGAAAGCAGAGGGCAGCGAGATCGTGACAAATTGTCACGGACTGAAATTGGAGGCTTCGGACGGAAAAAAGTACATGACGGATGTCCTTTCTACTCGTGATATCTTACGCTTGGTGCAATCTATTCCGAGTCCCAAAGCTGAGCCTTTAAAGATGTGGTTAGCGCAAGTAGGAAGTGACCGATTAGATGAGATTGCAGACCCGGAAAAAGCTATAATGCGAGCTGCCGATTACTATCGCGCAAAAGGTTATTCTGATCAATGGATTAACCAACGTTTGCAATCCATTGAAATGCGCAAGGAATTAACAGATGAATGGAAAGCGCGTGGAATCGAATTGGAATTGGAATACGCAATACTTACAAACGATATGACGCGCGCATGGAGCGGGATGTCTGTACGGCAATATAAAGAACTAAAAGGACTAAAGAAAGAAAATCTACGAGACAATATGACCAATTTAGAGTTGGTACTCAATATGTTGGCTGAAGTAACTACCACCTCTATTTCTCGCAGCCGTAAACCTAACTCTTTTGAAGAAAGTCGCCAAATAGCAAGAGAAGGTGGTTCTGTAGCAAGAGATACCCGTAGAAATATCGAGAGTCGTATTGGTCAATCTGTAATATCGACAACTAACGCACATGATAAATTAGCATTAGATGTAACCATCCCGACCATTGAGCAAACAGATGTTACAGAAGAAAATGACAAAAAAAATAACGAAGATAATAAATAATGCCGTCGCTTGCCGACGTAAAACAGCAAGGACATAAAAGGCGTTTATTGACGTTGTTTGCGACTCCCAAAAACTTCGCAACTTTTTGTACCAAGTTCAAACATCCACAATGAATGTCCATGTGGGTATGTTATATTTTCCCACGCCCTGCTATATGGCGGGGTGGGTTTAGCATATCGGGCGTGGAATTCGGTTGTTTTTCTACTTGGTACGGGCATTGCGAAGGCCCTCAGTTAGCGTGAAGAATGGACGAACTTCACGCTTTTTGTTGTTATTGGTGTTACTACTATTGCAGTTATGTATCTGCCACATCACTGCTATTAATCCGCAGGTAAACACGATACATATACGATAGATACACGTTAGATACACGATACATTAGTATAGTCAGACAATAGTCTGAGAATATGGAAGGAAATAACTCAACAACCCATGAGAAAAATTTTATCAGTTATTGCGCTATGCGCGTTGTTTAGCGGTTTTATTGCCGCTGACGCCACGATTGGCAGATGTTCCTTTTTGGGGCGAGCAACCGCCGCATTCAATGAGTATCGGAACAACAACCGTCTATTACCATGAGATGAGTTCTTCGTCCATCTCTCGCGGGATGACGGAATATAAGCAGTGCAAAGGTGATGTGTGGGTCATCTATCGCTCCGCAGCAGATGCCCAACACCTTCAGTTCCATACAACGAACGGCTCTGTCGTTCAAATCCCTTAGTGAAGCAAGGGTCAATAATATGCACCCGCTTGACTTCGGTGTTAAGTTCTACTACGCCTTCGAAGTAAAATAATAGAAGTTAGTTTTTAATTCCTCCTAATCTCTATACTTTAAAAGGGATCAAAAAAGGGAACAAGCCACACAAGCCTGTTCCTTTTTTTTGTATGTAACCTATACGCTACTCTGTTACTCTAACACTCCAAATGAGCAAATGATTAATCCGGTTCGGGGGGAGTGGTGGATTTCCATGCCTCTTGCTCGGACATCAGTTTTTGGAACTTAGCAATCTGTATCCACAGCATGATAGCAGCCGTGAACGCAGACAACAGATCGCTGACAGGTATAGACCACCAGACACCCAAGAGAGGCGTGTCGAAAAGCAAAGGCAACAGAAGCGTGAGAGGTATCAGATACAAGACCTGACGAGTCAGACTCAGGAAAATCGATTTGCCCGCCATACCAATCGACGTAAACAGGTTGCCGGCAACCATCTGAAAACCGATAATCAGCATCGTGGAACAGATAATACGCATCGGCCCTATCGTTCCGCTCACCAAGACCTCGTCATGCGTGAACATACGCGTCATCAACGCAGGAAAACACTCACCGAGAATGAACACAATGCCCATCACACCCGTAGCATACAGACACGTCAGATAGAACGACTGCAGCATACGATGGTACTGTTTCGCACCGTAGTTATAACCCGCTATCGGTTGCATACCCTGATTGAGACCCATCACAATCATCGCAAAGACAAACGTCAGACGGTTGATGACACCATACGAAGCAATCGCCATATCTCCGCCGTAACGCTTCAACTGGTTGTTGATGATGATGACCACCAAACAGTGCGCGATATTATACAAAAACGGAGCCATGCCTATCGCCAAAGCACGCATCGTGATATGCTTATCCAACACCCAAATTCCTCGATGAAATCGAACTAATTCGTCCTTATCCAAGAATTTTGTTATCTGCCAAACCACCGCCACGGACTGACTCAAGACAGTAGCCAATGCCGCTCCGCGGACACCCATATCCAGACCGAAAATGAAGATTGGGTCCAGCACAATATTCACCGTCACGGCAACAATAGTAGCCGTCATGGAAAACCGCGGATGACCTGCTGAACGAAGCATGCTATTCAGACCGAAATAGATATGCGTCAGGATATTGCCGTACAGGATAATCTCCATGTAATCACGCGCATAACCTATCGTCATCTCACTGGCACCGAACGCCATCAGAATAGGGTCCAACCACACCAGACCAACCGCCATCACAATAGCCGAGAGAATGATATTCAACACAATCACATTCCCCAACACCCGGTTGGCCTTGTCGTAATCGCGTTCACCTAAATAAATAGCCAAGAGCGATGAAGCACCTACACCCACCAGACTGCCGAAAGCAGCACAGATATCCATGAACGGTTTAGCCACCGTCAAAGCACCAAACGCCAACGCACCGCAACCGTGACCGATATAAATCGAGTCCACAATATTATACAACGAACTGGCCGTCATGGCAATGATGGCAGGTAGAGCATATTTGAAAAGCAACTTATGAATAGGCTCCGTTCCTAATTCCGTTGTACGAGACATGATTGAATATTTAAGATTTATCTTTCAACTTTCATCTTTTCCACGATGGAATCGAAGATTTCTGCTGCAGGATGACCGGTCTGAAGGGCAATGGGTGTGCCGTCATCGCCACCCTCACGAATAGACTGAACCAACGGAACCTGACCCAAAAGAGGAATATGCAACTCCTCCGCCAAAGCCTTACCGCCATCCTTGCCGAAAATATAATATTTATTCTCCGGCAGTTCAGCAGGCGTGAACCACGCCATATTCTCTATCAGTCCGAGAATAGGTACATTCACCTTCTCGTTGCGGAACATCTCGATACCTCTCCGTGCGTCCGCCAGCGCCACCGGTTGAGGTGTAGTGACCACAATAACACCCGTCAGATGCAATTCGCTAATCAACGTCAGATGAATATCACTCGTGCCCGGAGGAAGGTCAATCAGGAAATAATCGAGCTCACCCCAATGCGCATCTTCTATCAACTGCTTGATAGCATTAGACGCCATTCCGCCACGCCAGATAATAGCCTGCTCGGGATTGACAAAGAAGCCGATGGAAAGCATCTTGACACCATACTGCTCAATCGGTTCAATGAGTGTCCGGCCATCCTCCTCCACGGAATACGGACGACAGTCTTCACAGTGGAACATCTTCGGTTGGGAAGCACCGTGAATATCCGCATCTAATAACCCTACAGCAAAACCTCTGTTGGCCAATGCCACCGCCAGATTAGCAGCCACCGTGGACTTACCTACTCCGCCCTTACCGCTATGAATAGCAATGATATGCTTGGCATTAATCTTTGGCTTTTCTGCTTTAGACGTTTGACTCTCGACCTTATACTTCGTATGGATCTGAACCGATATATTCGGGTCCACATAAGTCTGTAAAGCTACTTCAGCAGCCTTGAGAACTGATTTTTGAAACGGGTCGTTTTCCTTAGGAAAGATAAGCGAGAAAGAGACTTCAAAACCCGAGATGCGGATATCATCTTCCAACATCCCGCTCTCTATCAGGTCTTTACCGCTGCCGGGATAACGCACATGCCGTAAGGCATCTATGATTTGTTGAGGATACACGATTGAATATTTGTGATTTAAGATTTAATATTTAATATTTAACGGACAAAGTCCTATTTGTCGCCCGGAGGGCTATTGCCAATTTTCAATTTTCAATAGCCGTTTACGGCGTTCAGTATCGCTTGGCAGGAGACAAGGATGTCCTCATAAGCGGACTCGAAATCGCCGGTGTACCACGGGTCGGAGATATCTCTGTCCTCACCTGCCCACGGCATCATGAGCGAAATCTTGCCGTCCGTATCTTCGCCTACTATCCGTTCCAACCAACGCAAGTTACTTCTGTCAGCGCAAAAGATATAGTCGTAATAATCATAATCCGTCGGTCGTATCTGTCGTGCTGCGTGAGGCAGAAGAGGTATACCGTGTGCCGACAAAGTTCTGCGAGCAGGAGGATAAATACCATTGCCTATCTCTTCCGTAGAAACAGCTGCTGAAGCAATCTCAAAATGCTCATCTAATCCGGCTTGATGCACCAGATGAGTCATCACACATTCCGCCATAGGGGAACGGCAGATATTTCCGTGACATATGAACAGGATGCGTTTCAAAGGCTATTCTTTATTCCGGACTGTTATAATTCCGTCCGTAGGAACGATAAGTGTCTTTTTCTATTTCGATAGTCGGTTCCGACCACTGACTAAGCGGACGAAGTAGAAAAGCGATATATTTGATTGTCAGACCTCTGTCTAACCATTGTTTCTCGTAATGCGTCTGCAGTGCACGCGCATCCACAAGAAGAGAATGCTGATTTTGTTCGATTTCAACGGACTTTTCTGCGTATAAATCATCCGTGGAACAGAGTACAGGATACGGATTCAGCCGCAGCATCTCCGTCGTATAAGTATAGAGAAAAGGACTATCGGTCTTGAGATGAATAATCCCATCGGGTTTGACTATCTGCTGATAGCGCTGCATGAAATACGTACTGGTCAGACGTTTCGTAGCTTTCTTCATCTGCGGGTCACAGAACGTAAGCCAGATCTCATCCACTTCGCCCTGAGCAAAAAAAGCAGTGATAATCTCTATGTTCGTTCTCAAAAACGCTACGTTTTTCAGTCCTTCTGTCTGTGCCTCTTTCGCTCCTGCCCACATACGCGCACCTTTGATATCTACACCAATGAAATTTTTCTCCGGATACTTACGTGCCAAACCTACGGTATATTCACCTCTACCGCAACCGAGTTCCAAAACGATAGGATTAGAATTATGAAAATAGGTCTCTCTCCATTTGCCTGCCAACGGATGAGTCAGCGGTTCAGACTCTCTCTGCGCTTTCTGCAAAGAGTCCAAATCGCGCGCTCCGCATTGGAAGACATTGTCGAATGTCTCCATCTCGGCAAACTTCTTCAACTTATTCTTTCCCATCAGTTCACCTGATTAATCGTATTCTTGATGATCTCGACACCTACGTCCGTCACGCCTCTCAGCAGACTGTCACGCATGCCGTGCTGAATCTCCAAAAAATAAGCACCGGTATCCGGATAGACACGCTGTTCGTCCAACAACACCGGCATCTCTATAAAACCATTGCGTTTGTTTCCTAACCAACGACCCCTATCATCCGCCAGATAGAACTCAATCGTATCACGACGCGACGAATCACTGACAAAAAGCCACATGTTCTGATACGGGAAACGCTCGGTATGACGGAAATAGACTATCGTCGTATATTGTGCTTCAGCATCCGTAATCCGATAATCAAAACGAAGAGTGGAATCAGCAGCCCATTTCTCCGATGAAATCGGGTAAAATTGATTATAAACCACATCCGTCCGGCAAGACGAGAAGAGGGTTATCACAACTGCTGTCAGTAGGAAGATATTGCGTTTCATTGTTTATCTCTGTTGTCGTTATGGCGTCTGTCACGATTATCTCTCCGATGGTCGTGATGATGATTATTATTATGTTTGCGGTCAAAACGTGTCACATCGCCTTGGTCCACACCGTGCATGAAACCTACTTCGGCTTGCACGAACGAAGCATGTGCACCTTCTAAATTCGTCGGCTTCTCACCGCGTTTATTCATCTCCACTATCTCGTTTGCACGCTGAATAGTGATGGTCTGCAGATTAGCCGGTATATGCTGGTCGGACGAATAAGTGATTTTACCTGCCAACGGATCGGAGGAGAAGAAATAATACGTAGCATCTTTCGTCTCCAGAGGTATATTCCGTGACGGCATATCTTTCGACGCATCTTCGTAAACAGGCACCTCATAATTGAGACAGCATTTGAGTTTAGCACACATACCTGCCATCTTCTGCGGATTGGGAGAAATATTCTGCAATCGTGCTGCGCCTGTACCGACTGAAGAGAAATTAATCATCCACGTGGAACAGCATAACTCTCTTCCGCACGGACCGGTACCTCCGATACGTCCTGCTTCCTGACGGGCACCGATTTGTTTCATCTCCACACGGATGCGGAATGTCTCGGCATAGACCTTGATTAACTGACGGAAATCCACACGTCCGTCGGCAATATAATAGAAGATAGCTTTCGTTCCGTCACCCTGATACTCCACATCGCCAATCTTCATCTCAAGACCTAATGATTTAGCCAACTGACGGGCTTTAATCATAGTCTGCTGTTCCAGCGCATGCGCTTTCTCCGCACGCTCTAAATCCTCTTGAGTAGCTATTCGGAGAACTTGGCGAATCTCATAACGGGAAGCATCAATACGGTTCTTCTTGATCTGCAGTTCCACCAGTTTACCGGTCAGCACCACTTCTCCGAGATCTTGACCCGTAGTAGCCTCTACCACTACCTTCGTTCCTTTCTCCAAAGGCAGGTGTTGCGAGTTATGGAAATAACCCTTACGCGTCTGTTTGAACTGTACCTCAATCAAATCCGTCAGCTGCGTGTTCTCCGGTAGATCAGCTAACCAGTCACAGACAGGAAGCATATGCGCCGAATTACGTTTCGTAGCCGCAGCACTCAACTCTTGATGAGCATTTCCGGTGGTATATTTTTTCATTATATTCTTGGTTTTTTAATCAATACTATCATCTGCAAGCAAAGGTCAAAAAAGATTACTTTTGCGTTGCCGTTTTGTTCTATTTGCCGTTCTGCTTTCTCTAATTCTTTCATGATCAACTCCGCATTCCCGCTATGGATATAAGGCGCAAAATGCGTAGAGAATTCACGCTCTGCAGCCATTTGATAATTGAGTTCCGGCTGAGAGAGATTATAAATATAGTTCTCCCTTACCTGCTGTTGGGCATACTGCAGAAAATGTTTCTGTTTCTCTCGTCCCACCTTAGCGTCCGCCATCTCCAGACTCCATTGGCGGAGGAGTTTGAGTGATTCAAATTTTTTATACGGGTCTTTGAGAACTCCTACCGTATAAGCATTCCTGAAAAGGTCCTTGAAATACTGTAACTCTTGCTGATTTTCTTCGGTTTCATCGGCTTTTTTCAGTGCCAACAGATAACTGCCGTTAGCTATCCGTGCTATATCCTTTGCGTCCGAAGCAGAGAACGCTTGTCTCTCCTGTAACGCTTGTGCCACCACTTCGTTCGGCAGTCGAGGAATACGAATCAACTGTGTACGCGACTGGATAGTGGAAAGCAGTAATTCCTGATGCTCGCTGACTAAGATAAACACGGTTTGCACCGGTGGTTCTTCCAACAGTTTGAGCAGTTTATTGGCGCAAGCGGCATTCATCTTCTCCGGCTGCCAGATAATCATCACTTTATATCCGTCTCCGTAGGACTTAAGACTCAGTTTGCGGAGAATCTCAGCACTCTCTTTCTCATAGATGATTCCTTGTTTGGTTTCCACTCCGAGAGCTTTATACCAATCATCCAAATCGAAATAATGATTCGTCAAAATGATGTCACGCCATTCCTCCATGAACGCGTCACAGGTATCTCCCGCATCGGTCTTGACAATCGGAAAAGCGAAATGCAAATCCGGATGCTGCAGTTTATTGTACTGCAGGCAAGTAGGACATACTCCGCAACTGTCTTCATCCGTTCGGTGAGGACAATTGAGATACTGCGCATACGCCAATGCCAATTGCAGTTTGCCTATACCGCTAATACCGGCAAACAATTGTGCATGCGGAATACGTCCCTCTCGAACCGAAGTACGGAGTTGATTTTTAATCTCTTCTTGCCCTATGATTTCCGAAAACAACAAAGTGCGTATGAAATTTATTTCTCCAGTTCTTTGCGCAAAGCCTCTACCATCTCTGCATACTCAGCATCCGAGAGATATACTTTGCCCGGATTCATCTGAAAAGTACCTCCATAGTCCGGTCCATCCACATATTTAGGAGCCAAATGGAAATGAAGATGACTCAGTTTATCGGAATAAGCACCGTAATTAATCTTCTCCGGGTTGAATAATTTCTGCATAGCACGTGTCACCTGAGCCACGTCTGCCATGAACAGATTACGTTGCTCGTCGGATAACTCATTGAGGTCATTGACATGACCGTCATAAGCCACCAGACAACGGCCGTGGTAGGTCTGCTCCTTAAATAAGAATGCACGCGACACGCGGAGGTGCGTAATCTCTATCATTAAATTGTGGAGAGTCTCATTGTTCTGACAATAAAGACAATTTTTAGGATCCGAAAACATAGTATGTATGATTTAATTATTATTCTTTTATTCCTTCAATCACAGCCTGCCGCACTGCCTCAATAGCATCATTCGGTTCTTCAAACTGCTTGAGGTCAATGGGTTTGCCGATATGCATATGTGCAGGATGATTGGTAACGAACCATGCACCTTTCGGCATAATCTCATAGCAACCGGAGATAGACAACGGGATAACCGGCAGACCGAGATCCAGTGCAATCTGAAAAGCACCTCTTTTGAAACGTCCCACCTGTCCGTCTTCCGTTCGTGTTCCTTCCGGAAAAATAACCGTGCAGACACCACCTGTCAGTTGTTGCTCTACCTGACGAAGACTCTCTACGGATGCTTTGGCTCTGTTGCGTTCCACGAAGATATGTCCTGCAGCCTTGCAACCGGAACCGATAAACGGCACCTTGCGCAATTCCGCTTTCATCAACCATTTGAAGATAACCGGCAACCAACCGTAGATAAGCCATACATCGAACATCGACTGGTGGTTGGACACAAAGACATAACTCTGTCCCGGTTGAATATTCTCCGTCCCGTCTATGGAAACAGGCAAGAACATCAACCAGAAATATGACTTAGACCAAAACTGCTGTACCCGATGAACGAACTCTGCGTTTTTCCATTTCACCGTACACATCGTGAATACCGCCGTGAAGATAGTCAAAAATGTCAAAATCGGCACGGCAATCAGATATTGATACAAGACATAAAAAGGTTGTATAATGTATTTCATTGTTTAGATTTTTTTTTCAATTAATCTGTAGTGTATTTTTGCAGAAAACCACGGTACATTGCACATATACGTCTTATCTCTTCCCACGTCTCCTCGCTCAATTTCGTTCCCACTATCTCTACCACACGTCCTGCAGCGATAGTACCTATCTCTGCGCAACGACGGATATCAAAACCGTCACTGAGAGCATGCAGGAATCCTCCGGCAAACAAGTCTCCCGCACCGGTAGAATCAGTACAGCTGGTTGTGATAGCGCCTATATGATGACGCGTGTTGCCTTGCTGAACATAGGAACCGTTCTTACCTACTTTAACCACCGCTATATCACACTGCTCTGCAATCATCTGCACCGCCTCTTGCGGATTGAGATGGGTATAAGCAAAAGACTCATCTTCGTTGGCAAAGACGATATCTACATATTGTTTCACCAGTTGTTTGAGAAAAGCATGGTTTTCATTCACAACATTGTAAGACGCCAGGTCGAGCGAAACCATACATCCCGCTTCTTTAGCCAAACGGATGGATTTCTCAATCAGGTCGTGGTTCTGCACCAAGTAACCTTCAATATGGAAAATATCGTACCCGTTGAAAGCATCTTTCTGAATATCATCCGCACATAATTCTGCTGCTGCGCCCAGATACGTAGCAAAAGTACGCTCTCCATCCGGTGTAATCAATACGATAGAGCAACCGGACATCGTGTTTTGCGAAAGGAAAAGAATAGGTTTCACACCATTCTTAATCATATCTTCCCGGTAGAAGTCACCCACTTCATCATTACCTATCTTGCCTATGAAAGCAGCTTTGCCGCCCAGCGCAGCAATACAGTTAACCGCATTACTTGCCGAACCGCCGGCTACCATTCTTTTACGCACAGAAGCAAAACGGAACTGAATCTCCTCTGCCTGCTTCATAGAAATAAGGTTCATACTACCTTTAGGAAATCCTAATTCTCTGAGGTCATCTTCACTAACCTGCAAGAGGACATCCGTAAGTGCATTACCTAAACCTAATACCTTTTTCATCGGTCGTTTTTTATTAAGAAAACTTATTATTTTTCAAAAATATTGCACCTTTAGCATTTTTTTTTGCAAAAAATTTGCGTATATCAAAAAAAAGCAGTACTTTTGCACCCGCTTTTGAAAAGAGGACGTTAATCTTCCTTCGAAAGTCGAGCTTCCTTAGCTCAGTCGGTTAGAGCATCTGACTGTTAATCAGGGGGTCCTAGGTTCAAGTCCTAGAGGGAGCGCGGAAACATCAGCAAGCACTTACGCAGGTCGTAGGTGCTTCTTTTTTGCCCTTACCTAACAAAAAAACACTTTCAAGTATCATTTTTTCTGCTTTTAGTACGCAAAAAGCCAAATACGCTGCAAAGATAACACTTTTTTTGCATATATGCAAATTTGTTATCAGAATATTTATCCGGCGGACGAATGAAAAAATATTTTGATTTTTTGCGAAGAAAAGTAAATCCTCGAAAATATTCGTTGAAATCGAAAGAACTTACAGGGTTAACCCCTCTCAATCGCTCGCATCGTTTTTTCTTCTCTTCTCAAAAAAAAACGCGCGCGCTTGCGCATATCAAAAAAAAGTTGTATCTTTGCACGATTTTCCGTAGTGTGCCCTATTGGGAATGAAGATTACAAATAATAAAATGATATAATAATTATGGGACTTTTTTCTTTTACGCAAGAGATTGCCATTGACTTGGGAACCGCCAACACGATTATCATGTGCGATGATAAAGTGGTGGTAGATGAACCTTCCGTTGTGGCAATATCCATGGCCGACAACAAGATGGTAGCCGTTGGCCGCAAAGCTCAACAAATGATTGGTAAGGGCGGAAATATGATTCGTACCGTTCGCCCGTTAAGAGACGGTGTCATCGCAGACTTCTATGCTTGCGAGATGATGATTCGAGGAATGATTAAGATGATTCCTAAGCAAACTCATCTGTTCACACCTTCCATCCGAATGGTGGTTTGTATTCCTTCCGGTTCCACCGAAGTGGAGATTCGTGCCGTGCGTGACTCGTCTGAACATGCAGGAGGACGTGACATCTATATGATTTACGAACCGATGGCCGCAGCTATTGGTATCGGTCTGGATGTAGAGAGTCCTGAAGGATGCATGATCGTAGATATCGGTGGTGGTACAACAGAGATTGCCGTTATTTCGTTGGGTGGTATCGTAAGTAATAAGTCCATCAAGATAGCCGGTGATGATTTCAACCAGGATATCATCGAATACATGGGTCGTATGCACAACCTGCGTATCGACGAACCGACAGCAGAGCGCATTAAGATTCAAGTAGGTTCCGCACTGCCGGAATTGGAGGATGCTCCTGAAGATTTCATCGTAGTAGGTCCTAATAAAGTGACAGCTCTTCCGATGTCTGTACCGGTAAGTTATCAAGAGATTTCTCACTGCCTGGAAAAGAGTGTGGCTAAGATTGAAGGCGCTATTCTTCAAGCCTTGGAGGCTACTCCTCCTGAGTTGTATTCAGATATCGTTAAACGTGGTATCTATCTGGCCGGTGGTGGTGCTTTGCTCCATGGTTTGGCTAAACGTTTGACCGATAAGATTACTATTCCTTTCCATGTAGCAGATGACCCGTTGCACTCTGTAGCTCGTGGAACAGGCATTGCTCTGAAAAACGTCAATAACTTCGGTTTCTTGATTCGCTAAACAGCGATTTAAGCCTGTCGCATGCAGACTCTGCTGAAAATACTGCAACGCTATAGCAACTTCTTGGTGTTTATTATCCTGGAAGTTGCGGCTGTTTTGTTGATGTACTATAACGATGCCTATCCGCGTAGTAGTTTCTTAAGCACAGCCAATCGGTTGATAGCATGGCAGTACGACCAGGTAGAGTCTGTCTGTAGTTATTTTGCACTAAAGGGCATTAACGAGGAATTAGTAGCAGAGAATGCAAAACTCCGTAATGAGTTGGTACGGTACGAGAGTCTGACGGAAGATTCTATTCTTTCCCGCGAAGTCATTTACCCGGAGAATGAAGTAGTATATCTGCCCGCAAAAGTTGTTCAGATGACAACCAATGAGGTGCATAACTATCTGACTATCAATCGCGGATTAGCAGATGACATCCGCAAAGGTCAAGGAGTGCGGAATGAAGACGGAGTAGTAGGTATTGTACGTACTGTCGGTCAGAACTACAGCGTAGTGCTGCCCATTATCAATACTCACACTAATCTAAGTTGTCGTTTCTTGAAAAATGATTATATCGCTACCTTGCAATGGGACGGCAAAGATAATCGTTTCGCACAATTGGCTGATGTAGCATCGCACATGGTGGTGAATATCGGGGATACCATTATTACCAGTGGTTTGAGTCCCGTTTTCCCGGAAGGTATTCCCGTTGGAATCGTAGAAAATTGCACCTTAGGAACAGGCGATTCCTACTACACTATCCGTGTACGGCTATATACTAATTTCAAACGATTGAAATATGTGGAGGTTATCCAAAATGCCCACCAGACAGAATTGGATGAATTAGAGAATGGATTGGATTAGACAAATAGGACGATACATCGTTGTGATGCTTCTGCAAGTGCTCTTTTTTGACCAGTTGCACTTGTTAGGAGTTTGCCATCCGTATATCTATATCCTTTGCCTTTTGATGATGCCTATCACTTTACCTCATAGCATAGACCTGCTGATTGGCGCGGCATTAGGGCTGGTGATGGATGTATTCTGCAATTCGTTAGGCGTTCACATGTGCGCTTGTGTACTGATCATGCTTATTCGCCCGTACCTCTTAGGCACCATTGTTAATGATAAAGACCGCTTGAACGAGCAAATCAGTTTGCGTGTTTTGGGATGGGAAGCACTTATCAAATATGTTATCGTTCTGGTTCTGATTCATCACTTCTGTGTATTCATGCTCAGTGCTTGGCATTGGCACCATTTAGTTTTCGTACTTCTCTCTACAGTCGTTAGTAGTATTGTCACTATTTCCGTTATATTCGGATATAACGCATTGAAATACAAATGATTAACGACCAATTCTATAGGCGTAGGTATATCATCAGTGGCATTGCCATTGGTATTGTATTGATATATATTATCCGTTTATTCTACCTGCAAGTCATAGACCAATCGACGCAAGACCAGGCAGAAGGAAATGCATTGGTGAAACAGACCATCTATCCCTCCCGCGGTTTGATTTACGATAGGAACGGAGAATTATTGGTATTCAATCAACCGATTTACGAAGTAACACTGGTGATGCGTGAGATGAAAGATGACTGGGATACCACACGTTTTTGCCAATGCCTGCAGATCACTAAAGCCGATTTTGACGAACGTTTGAGCGAAATAAAAGACAGACGCAAAAACCGCGGTTATTCACCTTGGACACCGCAGGTCTTCATTAGTCAATTGAAGAAAGAAGATATTGCCACGCTGCAAGAAGCATTGTTTATGTTTCCCGGTGTGCAGATTCAAAAAAGGACCTTGCGTGACTACACTTACAACGCCGCAGCACAGGTTTTAGGATCCGTAGGAGAAGTGAATCAAAACGATATTGATCGTGATTCGTATTATGCACGCGGAGATTATTCCGGTCGGGACGGTTTGGAGCGCACTTATGAATCGGCACTGAGAGGAGAAAAAGGTGTGGAGATTCTTTTGCGTGACTCACGCGGACGTATTCAAGGCAAATATCAAGAAGGCAAACAAGATAGCGCTGCACAGGCAGGCACAGATTTATATACCACGCTGGATATCCAATTGCAGATGTTAGCAGAGGAATTACTAAACGGAAAAATAGGCAGTGTGGTAGCTATTGAGCCTAAGACCGGTGAGATATTAGCATTAGCTTCCAGTCCTACATGGAATCCTAAAGTATTGGTAGGCAAAGAACGCAGTAAGAACTATAATCTGTTGCTCAACGACCCTACTAAACCTCTACTCAACCGTGCTACGCAAGCCACCTATCCTCCGGGTTCCACATTCAAGACTATTCAGGCATTGGTATGTCTGGAGCAAGGAGCCATCACATCGGAGACACTTTATCCTTGTTCCGGTCCCGGAAGCACACCTATCAAATGTACTCACCATCACGGTTCACCTGTAGCCTTGCTGAAAGCGATTGAGCAGAGTTGCAACCCGTATTTCTGGTGCGCTTTTAGAGATGTGCTGCAAAAAGACGGTTATGGCAAGAACAATGAAGATTTCCGCAAACGGTATGAATTATGGCGGAATGATGTGATGGCTTTCGGTTTGGGACAGAAATTTACTGATTCGGACATCAGTGAGCAGTCCGCAGGTAGTATTCCAAGTACCAAAATGTATGATAAATACTACGGCAAGACCGGTTGGAAAGCGATTACTATTCGTTCATTAAGTATCGGTCAGGGAGAGATTATTGCTACTCCGCTGCAATTAGCCAATCAGGCAGCAGCCATAGCCAATGAAGGATATTACATCACTCCCCACTTGAATAAAAACGACTCTATGCTGCAGCATATTCACAAGTTGGATATTGATAAGCAGTATTTTGAAGTTGTCAAGGAAGGAATGCATCGTGTGATGGTTTACGGAACCGGTCGTCATTTCCCCATTGAAGGAATAGAGACTGCCGGTAAAACCGGCACTGCTCAAAACCCACACGGTAAAGATCATGCTATTTTTATTGGTTTTGCACCGATAGAAGATCCGCAAATAGCTGTTGCTGTAGTTGTGGAAAATGCCGGATTCGGTGCTACGTGGGCATGCCCTATTGCCAGTATGGTTATCGAACAGTATCTTACCGGCGAAGTGAAACGAAAAGATTTAAGAAAACGAATAGCTACCAGTATTCTCAATGAGGGCGTCAAGAAGTGGTAACATATTACAACATGTAGACTGGCCTACCATCGGTATGTTTCTTGTCTTGGTGATATTCGGATGGATGAATATCTACGGAGCCAGTTACACCTACGACCAAACCAGCATTTTTGATTTTGCCAATCGCGCCGGTAAACAGTTCGTATGGATTCTTGGTGCATTAGGATTAGGCGGTATATTGCTGATGATTGACTACAAGACCTATGATATGTTAGCCTATATTGCGTATGGTGTGATGCTGGCCCTATTGCTTGTCACCCCTTTCGTGGCGCATGATATCAAAGGTTCATTATCTTGGATTTCATTGGGTCCTGTCAGTCTTCAACCTGCGGAATTTGCCAAATGTATCGTTGCGTTAGCTGTCGCAAAATACATGAGCCAATATGAGTATAAAGTACGCAGTTGGCGAGATTTAATCATTCCATTTGTGTTGATAGGAGTACCGGCATTGATTATTATGGTGCTGCAAAAAGAGACCGGTTCTGCATTGGTCTTTGCTGCCTTTCTTTTAGTTTTCTACCGTCAAGGAATGAGCGGTTATGTGCTCTTATCCGGCATTGCCGCTGTTGCGCTTTTTATCATCAGTATTCGATGGGGAGGAACGGCACTACCATTCGGTAGTGGAAATGTAGGTATACTCACTTGCATGCTACTACTGATGATTGTAGAAATCTTTTTCGTTTGCAGAGACCACAAGATGAAATACCAACCACTCATACTCTGCGGGTCTGTTGCTGTGATATACGGGATAGCACTGATTGTCAATATCTGGTGGACGGTTCCTTTCGGATGGCTCTCAGTAGGTATAGTAGGAGCATTAGCGATATATATCGTTGTCGTTAGTCTATACTTCCGCAAATATGCGTTGTTGATTGTAGCTGTCTTCAGTTTGGCCTGTGTCGGATATACGCAAGCGTGTGATTTTGTGTTTAACAAGGTACTCCAACCCCACCAACGTATTCGTATAGAGGTCTTGTTGGGAATGAAAGAAGATCCTGCCGGAGCAGGATATAATGTTAACCAAGCACGTATTGCTATCGGTTCCGGAAGATTTTTAGGTAAGGGATATAAAAACGGAACACAAACCAATATGCAATTTGTACCGGAGCAAGATACAGACTTCATCTTCTGTACAGTCGGTGAAGAATGGGGATTTGTAGGTTCTGTAGCGGTTCTCGTGGTATACCTGTTATTTATCCTCAGACTCTTTCACATTGCCGAACGGCAAAAGAGCATATTTACCCAGATTTACGCCTATTCCGTTGCCAGTATCTTCCTTTTCCACCTCACGATTAATGTCGGAATGGTTTTAGGACTCCTGCCTATCATCGGTATACCGCTTCCCTTCTTCAGTTATGGAGGTAGTTCGCTATGGGGATTCACGCTGTTATTATTCATTCTCTTGCGGTTAGATGCCGCTCGAATGGAGCAATTACGATAGAATATGTTTGTCACTAATCCCATAGGAATCATCGGTGAGGCAGAGGCGGCGAGAATGTTAGAGAAAAAAGGGTTTCGTATCATCGAGCGAAACTGGCGCATGAGGCATCTGGAAGTAGATTTGATTGCTGAGAATAAAAAAGAGATTGTTTTTGCTGAAGTAAAAGCCAGAACCACTACTTATGGAGATAAACTGCCGGAAGAGTATGTGGACGAGATGAAGAAAAGAAGAATTCTGGCAGCAGCCAATGCGTATATCAAATACAAACATATAGAAAAGAATCCGCGTTTGGATATCATCGGAATTCTTGTTGACCCGAACACGAAAGAAATAACATACCGTTGCCATTTGGAAAATGCTATTCAACCCTATGTCAAGACTCCGCAAAATCGCAGTTATACAGGAGGAGGGAAACAGCATTTCTGGCAGAAAATTTTTGGTGGACGAAAAAAGAGATAGTTGATGGATTTTAAGTATGATGTCATAGTAGTTGGTGCCGGTCATGCCGGTTGTGAAGCCGCCAGTGCATCAGCACGTATGGGTAGTAAAACACTACTCATCACTATGGATATGAATAAAATCGGTCAGATGAGTTGTAATCCGGCCGTAGGAGGTATAGCTAAAGGACAGATAGTACGTGAGATTGATGCCTTGGGAGGACAAATGGGCATCGTCACAGATAGAAGTGCTATTCAGTTCAGAATGCTTAACCTCAGCAAGGGTCCGGCTATGTGGAGTCCTCGCAGCCAAAGTGACCGTAAGCGATTTATTGAAGAATGGGTACGGACATTATCGCATACAGATAATTTGTATTTATGGCAGGATACCGTTACAGAACTGATTATCAAAGATAATCAGGTTTACGGTGTAAAAACCGCATTAGGCATTGAGATGAGTGCCGGAGCGGTAGTACTGACCAACGGTACTTTTCTCAACGGACTGATCCATTGCGGCAAGACACAGATTAGAGGAGGACGGACTGCCGAACCCGCTTCTTATGGATTGACAGAACAATTAAGCGCGTTAGGATTCAAAACAGACCGGATGAAAACCGGTACTCCGGCACGCATTGATGCACGTTCTATTCATTTCGACCAAATGATTCGTCAAGACGGTGATAATGATTGGCATCATTTCTCATATCTAAATACCGTTCAGAGAGAACTCAAACAGATGCCTTGCTGGATTACTTACACCAACACCAAGACACACGATGCACTGCGAGCAGGATTAGCAGATTCTCCCCTTTTCAACGGACAAATTCAAAGTATCGGTCCACGTTATTGTCCGAGCATAGAAACAAAAATTGTTACTTTTGCTGACAAAGAAGCACATCAGTTATTCCTAGAACCGGAGGGAGTAGACAGTAACGAGTATTACGTAAACGGTTTCTCCAGCAGTCTACCCTGGCAAACACAATTAGCAGGACTAAAGACCGTAAAAGGATTGGAAGATGTAGTACTTTATCGTCCGGGATATGCCATTGAATATGACTTCTTCGATCCCACACAACTGCATCACACGTTAGAGACAAAACAGATTAAAAATCTGTTTTTTGCCGGACAGATCAATGGCACAACGGGTTATGAAGAAGCTGCAGGTCAAGGATTAGTTGCCGGAGTTAATGCCCATATCAACACACACGGAGGTACTCCTTTCACAATGAGCAGAGATGAGAGTTATATCGGTGTGCTGATAGACGATTTGGTTAATAAAGGCGTAGATGAGCCATACCGAATGTTTACCTCCAGAGCCGAATACCGTATTCTACTAAGACAAGACAATGCTGACGAACGACTGACGGAGAGAAGTTACAAGATAGGACTTGCCGATAGCAATCGTTATGATCTGCTGAAGCAAAAACAAACAGCTTGTACCGATTTCATCGGCTATTTACAGAGCACCAACATCCGCATGAATGAGATTAACGGATGGTTGGAAAGCATAGGTAGCACTCCTTTACATGAGAGTTGCAAAATAAGCGATTTGATACTACGTCCTCAAGTCCGAATCAAAGATCTCGCCAATGCACTCCCAAGAATAAAAGAAAAAGTAGATCTTTTATCCGATGAAATCGTAGAAAGTTGCGAGATTCAGATTAAATATGAGGGATATATTCGACGCGAAAGATTGGAAGCAGACAAACTGCAACGATTAAATCAGATTCGTATTCCTGACGGACTTAACTATAATGAAGTGCAAAGCCTTAGTACAGAAGCACGTCAAAAACTAACACGAATTGCTCCCAAGACTATTGGAGACGCTAGTCGCATACCGGGTGTAAGTCCGAATGACGTAAGTGTTCTTTTAGTGCTTTTAGGTAGATAAATTATATTTTTAGTTTGCAAGCAAACTAATTTGAATTGTTCCACGTGAAACAAAATCTTAAATAACATAGAAATTATGACCGCAGAAGAAGTAAAACAGAGTATCCGTAATGTGCCTGATTTTCCTATTAAAGGCATTCAGTTCAAAGACATCACCACTGCTTTAGCCAAACCGGATTGCTTGCGCTGGATGCGTGATGAGCTAGTTAAACGTTATAAAGACAAAGGAATTACACAAGTCGTGGGTGTCGAGTCCAGAGGATTCATAGTGGCTCCGGCAGTAGCGATGGAGATAGGTGCAGGTTTTGTTCCTATCCGCAAACATAACAAATTGCCTGCAGAGACTGTATCGGTAACGTACGCTAAGGAATATGGCGATGATACTATCCAGATCCATAAAGATGCATTGAACGAGAATGATGTTGTACTGATTCATGACGATATTTTAGCTACAGGTGGTTCGATGGAAGCTGCTATCAAACTGGTAAGAAAATTAGGTGTGAAGAAGATTTACGTAAACTGCATCATTGAATTAGAAGGTCTAAACGGTCGGAAATATTTAGCAAACAGCGGAGTGGATATAGACTGCCTGTTTGGAATAGAGGTAGATGAATAGAGCGTGAAAGGAAAAGATGACCATATTGCTTTATTACTAAAACGCATACCGGAGAGTCCGGGTGTGTACCAGTACTTTGACAAGGACGGGCAGATTATCTATGTCGGTAAGGCAAAGAATCTTCACCGCCGGGTAAATAGTTATTTCAATAAAGACCATCAATCCTCCAAGACTCGCCAGTTAGTATCGCACATTGCAGATATACGTTATGTAGTAGTAGATAGTGAGCAAGATGCATTTCTATTAGAGAATAACCTTATTAAGCAGTACCAACCTCACTACAATATCCTGCTGAAAGACGGTAAGTCATATCCCAGTATTTGCATTACTAAAGAAGCCTACCCGCGTGTATTCAAAACACGGAATATCATCAAAGGCAAAGGAGAGTATTACGGACCTTATAGTTTCGGATATACGGTCGATTTGGCTTTGGAACTGATACATAAACTATACCCTATCCGAACCTGCTCGATACCATTAACTCCCGATTCCATCGAGAAAAAGAAGGTAAAAGTTTGTCTGAAATATCATTTGAAGAACTGTTGCGGTATATGCGAGAACAAGCCCGGTAGCGAACATTACCAGGAATGGATAGACCAAGCGCGAAAAATCATCAAGGGTGATGCACATGATATAGGCACACAGTTAGAAGAAGAGATGATGCAAAAAGCAGCTGAGATGAAGTATGAAGAAGCTGCTGTCATCAAACATAAGATAGAACTGTTGGAGCAATTCCGCAGCAAGACCATCATCACCAATTCCCGTGCCGGAGATATAGATGTATTCGGTTTTGACGAACAAAATGACCGTGTGTATATCTCCATGCTACATGTACACAGCGGCAGTATTGTACAAGGGCAGACTATTGAATACAAACGGCGGATGGAAGAGGAGAAAGAGGAGATTCTGGCACTGGGTATGATGGAGTTGCGCGAGCAGTTGAATAGTAAGACAAAAGAGGTAATTGTTCCGTTCATACCGGATGTTTTTGATGATTCGCTGCATATACATATTGCTTTGAGTGGCGATAAAAAGAAACTGCTTGACCTTGCCATGCAAAATGTCCGTCAATACAAGATGGACAGGCTCAAACAGGAAGACAAACTAAATCCTGAACAGAGAGGCACACGCATGTTAGGCGAATTACAAAAAATGATGAACCTCCCTACTCTGCCTCGATGGATTGAATGTTTTGATAACTCCAATATCCAAGGAACAAGTGCTGTAGCAGGATGCGTAGTATATCGAATGGCCAAACCTTGTAAATCTGAATACAAGCGGTTTGATATCAAAACCGTAGAAGGCGCTGACGACTATGCCAGTATGCGAGAAGTGGTACGAAGGAGATATCAACATCTTATCGACGAAGGCGGACAGATGCCGGATTTGATTATTGCCGATGGTGGTTTAGGACAGATGCATGCCATTCGTGAAGCAGTAGAAGATCAGTTGGGTTTACAGATACCGATTGCCGGATTGAAAAAAAATGACAAACACAGAACCCAAACATTGCTTTACGGATTCCCTCCGGTAGAAATCGGTATGCCGGTTACGAGTGAAGTGTTCCGACTGCTGACCAATATCCAAGATGAAGTGCACCGGTTTGCTATTTCATTCCATAAAAAGAAGCGAAGCAAAGCTCAAATTCATAGTCAACTCGATGATATTCAGGGAGTTGGAGAGATTACGAAGCAAAAAATACTGCAACATTTCGGTTCTGTGAAACATGCTATTTCCGCCGAAAAAGAAGAATGGATCAATTTGCTCGGAAAACACAGAGGATCAGCGATTTACGAGCAATTAAAGTCAAAAATATCGCGCTGAGAATTGAATATTTGTGAAGAACATGAGTGTTTATACGATAAAAAAAGACGAAAAAAATGAACTTTTAATGTTCAATGCTTCGGGAGAGCCTGTTTCTCCGTTAGAGATACTTCGTTCCACCGAACCACATCGTGTTTTTGCTTTTGAAGGTCAAATGGGTGCAGGTAAGACAACCTTCATCAAATCCCTTTGTGAAGCGATGGGCACGATGGATGTCGTGAACAGTCCGACATTTGCGATTGTTAATGTGTATGATGTGGAACGTCCTTATGCAGGAGAAGTCTATCATTTCGATTGCTATCGGTTGAAGGATATTCGTGAAGCGTTGGATTTTGGAGCAGAGGAATATTTGTATTCCGGCAATTACTGTTTCATCGAATGGCCGGAGATGATTGAGTCGCTTCTACCGGAAGATACTGTTTATGTACAGATTGTTCCACAAGAAAACGGAGACAGACTTTTGACATTGAGATATTAAATGTGCAGATCATAAATTTAGTGGTATGAGAAAATTATTGACAGTTTTGTTAATCGTCCCAATGATGATGTCTGCAGCAGAGTTTGTAGCAGGTGACACATTATGGGTTAATCAAGCATTGAAAGAGGTTGAGAAGGTAAATGCTGATTATTTTGGCATCATCAAGCATGTGGATAATAACACCAATGTAGCACTAATTCATTATTTTACCTGCGCGGAGAAGCAATTGGTATCCATCCAAAGACGTGTAGCAACTGGGAAAGGAATAGGTTTGCAAAAAGGCAAACAACTATATTTTTACAATGACGGCATGGTAGAGCACATGGAGGTTTATACATTGGTCCACGACGAACGCCAAGACACTACGCGCAATCGCATTGCTTCGGAGACTTATCTCTATCCGGATGGTGCAACCAAAGAAGAAGTATCTCTGACTTATAAATCCAATAAAGGTGGTTGGGAGACATGTTTTTACACCCGAAAATGTTATTTCCCAAACGGTAAACTGCAGTACGAAGAGATAAAGGAAGAAAATAAAGAACTGCAAATAACCTATTACAACGAAAAAGGCAAAAAGGTTAAACGCCCCAAACAGAAATTTGAAATCTTTGAGCAAATGCCTGAGTTTCCGGGTGGGCAAGAGGCTTTATTTGCCTATCTTGCACAAAACGTAAAATACCCTGTTGTCGCTATTGAGAATAATATTCAAGGGCGAGTTATTGTTCAGTTTGCGGTAGCTAAGGACGGCAAGATAGAGGACGCAGAAGTAGTTAGATCCGGTGGTGACCCATCGTTAGATAAAGAAGCATTACGAGTGATTAAAGCGATGCCTAAATGGCAACCGGGTAGATTACGCGGTAAGCCGGTAAGAGTTAAATATACAGTACCGGTCAACTTCCGTTTGAAATAAGAAAAAGATATGATAGAAGTTAAAGATATTTGGAAATCTTTCGGTGAATTAGAAGTGCTGAAAGGTGTCAACCTGAAGGTTGAAGATGGAGAGATAGTAGCCATTGTAGGTAAGTCCGGAGCCGGTAAAACCACCCTACTCCAAATCATCGGCACACTCGACAGACCCACAAAAGGCGATGTGATTATCGACGGAACGAATGTGTTCGGAATGAAAGACAAGGACTTAGCCGCATTCAGAAACAAACATATCGGTTTCATCTTCCAGTTCCACCAGTTATTGCCGGAGTTCACGGCACTGGAAAACGTTTGTATTCCTGCTATGATCGGTCGGGAGAAAGAGAGTGATTATCAGCCGAGAGCAGAGAAATTACTCCGCGAATTAGGTTTGGCTGACCGCATGGAACATAAGCCGAACGAGCTATCCGGAGGAGAGAAACAGCGTGTAGCCGCAGCACGGGCATTAATAATGAATCCGACCATTATCCTGGCAGATGAACCTACCGGTAGTTTGGACGAGAAGAACAAGAAAGAGTTGAGTGACCTCTTGATGCAATTACGCAAGGAATACGGCCAGACTATACTGCTTGTTACCCACGATAAAGAACTGGCCTCCATTGCTGATCGAGTGATTGAAATCAAAGATGGTGTAATCAAATAACCCCTATCCATGACCCGTTTCAAATATTCCATATTACTGCTTTGCGTTGCCTTGTTGACAGCGTGCCATAGCGGAAGAAAATATTTCCCGAAAGATATAGATACGCCGGAGATTGAAATTGTTCGTTTTGACAAGGCGTTGATGAATGTGCATGAGAGTTCCGTGAAACAAGATATACAGGTTCTGTATGACGAGTATCCGGTGTTTATGCCGTTATGGGTAGAAGATATCTTGGGTATCTCGATTGAGGACACAGCTTATTTAGAAAAAGCCTTACCGGAGTTTTTGAATGACACTGTTTACGGGTTCCAACAGACCAACGCGCGTGAGCAAGAGATTTTTGCAGACATAAATGACATACAATCGTCTGTAAATAAGGCTTTTGCACGCATTAAATGGTTGTATCCGGATGCAGAAATCCCTACCTTGTATCTCTTCATTTCGGGTTTCCAAACTCCTATTTATTTCAATGACGAACTGATCGGAATAGGAGCAGATATGTATCTCGGCAGCGATTATGAATACTATAACCGAGTAGTCTATGAATACCAAAAACAGACCATGCGGAAGGAGTGTATTCCTGTGGATGTAATAAGTGCATATCTCTTTAGAACTTTACCTTATACCAGCACCAAAAGTCGTCTTCTGGACCAGATGTTATACCGTGGCAAAATCATGTATCTGACCGCACAGATTTTTGACCAACTACCGTGTTATGAAGTGATGGGTTGGACCAAAGAACAGTGGAACTGGTGCGTACGAAACGAAGAGGCTATTTGGCATTTAGTGATGGACAAAAGAGACTTGTTCAAGACCGAGAGTCTGGTGCTGACAGGTTATCTGAATGACGGTCCATTCACCTCTGAGATTTCTCAAGATGCTCCGGGTCGATTAGGAATATGGCTCGGTTGGCGCATTGCAGAGAGTTATATGGAACATAATCAGACCGTTACACTGCAAGAGCTGATGGCAGAAGGTGATGCTCAGAAGATATTGGAAGAGAGCTATTATAAACCGTAACAGGGAATAAGGGCAAAATGAAAATAGTATGAATAGAGACGATTTTAAGATACTGAAAGAGACGGTACACGGACGTCAGTTGGTGTATTTGGATAATGCCGCTACCAGCCAAAAGCCGCAGCAGGTGATAGAGGCTATTGCTGAGGCTTATAACACGTGGAACAGCAATATCCACCGTGGCGTACATCATCTGAGTCAAATAGCTACCGGCAAGCATGAAGAGGCACGAAAGAAAGTAGCAGCGTTTATCGGTGCAAAGAGTAGTGATGAGATTATCTTTACCAAAGGCACTACCGATAGTATAAATGCATTAGCATTTAGTTTTGGCGAAGCTTTTATTCATGAGGGCGATGAGATTATTGTCAGCGGATTGGAGCACCACTCGAATATCGTTCCCTGGCAAATGCTCTGTGAGCGCAAGAAAGCAGTCTTACGGCATATTCCTCTGCGCGAAGACTTATCGCTCGATATGGAGGCTTTTAAGGCCCTTCTTAGCGGAAAGACAAAGTTAGTCAGCGTAGCACATGTAAGTAATGTATTAGGAACCATTCAACCGATAGCAGAGATTATTCGTTTGGCGCATGAGCAAGGAGTGCCGGTTTGCATAGATGGCGCACAGAGTGTGCCGCATATGAAAGTGGATGTACAGGCGTTGGATTGTGATTTCTTGGCCTTCTCCGGACATAAGATGTACGGTCCGACGGGAATAGGTGTCTTGTACGGCAAGAAAGAATGGTTAGACCAACTGCCGCCACACGAGGGTGGAGGAGAGATGATTAATCATGTTCGCTGGAGCGGAACGACATTCAATGAATTGCCTTATAAATTTGAAGCAGGAACACCTAATTTTGTAGGTTCTTATGCTTTGCATAAGGCAATCGACTATATGGAGCAAACAGGATTAGAGGCTATTGAGAAACATGAACGCGAACTGACGAATTATTGCGAGCGGTTATTAGGTGAGATAGAGGGCGTAACGATCTATGCTGCAGGACAACCTAAAGCAGGTGTGATTAGTTTTAATGTAGGCGCTATTCATCCTTTTGATGTAGGCACTTTATTAGACCAACAAGGCATAGCTGTCAGAACCGGACATCATTGTGCTGAGCCTTTGATAGACGAGATAGGTGTACCGGGAACGGTGAGAGTGTCGTTTGGTTTGTATAACGACAAAGATGATATTGACTCTTTCATCGCAGCACTTAAAAAAGCAATAATGATATTAAGTTAACAGACAGTCATTCATAAAAAAACGGCAGCCAATGGTTGCCGTTTTCTTTTGTCTTTGCTCCTTGCTCTTTGAGCGAGCAAAACGAGCGGTCTTTCGACTATTTAATCTCAATCTGTTTGGTTGTCTTGCCAACAACTTTTTTGAGTTTAGGCAATTCAATCGTTAAGATACCATCTTCTACTTTCGCGTTGACTTCTTCTTCATTCACATCATCCGGCAAGGTATAACGTTGCTCGAAATTCGTGTAAGAGAACTCACGGCGCAAATAGTGCGATTTCTTGTCTTCCTCTTTGTGCTCGAACTTATTTTCGATAGCTACGCAGAGGTTATGATCTTCATCGATATGAACTCGGCAGTACTCTTTCTTTACTCCCGGAGCCGCCATTTCAACGGTGTAAGAGTGTTCGTTTTCTTTAACGTTTACCGATGGAGCAGTAGTGCTGACTGTGTTCATCAAATCTGAATTCAGGAACTCATCAAAAACTGTTGGGAACCATCCGTTTCTACGATACATTGCAGGTGTCATAATTTTTTCCTCCTAATTTAGTTAAACAATTTGCGTTTTGCGGGAGCTGTAGGAGTAGGTATTATGCTTGCTTTGCATGCTCACTGCTTGAACGTTTTCACCTATTATAATGCAATGTGTGTGCCAAATAGCGAAGACTGCCAAAAAGTCCATTTCAGAATGTCAAATTGTCCACTTTTGTGCCAAAATGTCCATCTTTATTCGGTTTGTTCTTTGAGAAAAAGCGGAAGACATTGCCGCCACATTTTCCAGTTATGATTACCTTTCAGTACTATGTACTGATGCGGATAACCGGCGCGTAGAAGATGTTTATGAAACCGCTTGGCAGAAGGAGCAAAGATATCTTGTTTGCCGGCATAAATAAAATATTGCTGGGTGGAATCAATCGGCAATTGGTCCTTATGCAAGACCGGCGAAAAGAGTCCTATTTTCCGCACTCTGTCCGGTCGCAGATTAGCTACATTGGCTGCAATTCGTCCTCCGTCACTGAGTCCTGCTATGGCGCAAGTAGAAACACAATAAGTAGTATCAATCATATCCATCAGATCGCTGATAGACAATTCCAAATCATGCTCACGACTCAGTTTGCCATAGTGAAAAAGACATTTCCATAGATTGCCGTGATGCGTAGGGCGTTCTTTGAATGGCCATTTATTACAATCAGGCATAACCAGAATCATCGGTTCACATCGTCCTTCTGCAATCATCTTACAAAGTGTATCTACGGCCCCTCCCATATCTTGCCATGAACCTTCATAACCGTTTATTCCGTGCAACAGATATAGTACCGGAAGGGGTTCATCCGATTCCGGTACATATATATCCACTCGCCGAAAGATATGTTCGTAATAGCAATACCAAAAAGCGTGTGTGACTTTAGGCGATATGCCGATAGAGTCTGATGACTTGACGCTTAATGGCAGAAAGCACAGGATAATGAGTAGGATCCGTTTCATTTTTCTTGGCTTGGATGGCTTTTTTGAACATGTCTATAAGTGTTCGTGCGCATTGTGCAATATCATATTTTTTCATCGATTCCGCGTACTTGAATCCTTGTTCCCACCGTTCCTGCGGATGGTCGAACCAATAATCGATTTGTTCTGCCAACGCTTTTGCATCTTTCGCCGGGAAAGTGCTATGTTCATCCAAAGCGTAAGTGGCTGTTCCGGAATATCGTGCAGTAGCGATAACAGGTACTACGGCTTGTTGCATAGCTTCCGTGATACTCATTCCTTCCACTTCCACATAAGCGCAATGGACGGCCAAATCGGCTTTCGCAGCCAATAAACGTAACTCGTCACGATTATAAAATCCTACGGTCGGCTGATATTTCACAATGCCGTCTTCGTACAACTTATTTGCCATTTTGGTATATGCCTCTAATTTCGGTCCTCTACCTGCTATATGCAGCCGAATACGATGTGCATACTTGCTGAGGCGAATAGCTTTGAAGAGAGTAGGTTGGTCTTTCTCGATAGCTGTACGACCTATATAAATAAGGTCAAGCGGACGGTTTTCATCCAAATAATCTGCAGGTGGCGTCAACGGACGAAGACATTTATCCGAAATAACGCCATTGGAGAGTGTGAAACAATGTGCTTTGACGCGATGGCGAATCAATCGGTCCCGCACATTATCTGTCGGGCATTGGATGTACTGATAATTATCATAAAAAACACGACACCAATAACGGTAAAGCAGATTACTTGCCCAATAACCGCCATTGAATCCTAATATATTTAATATGATATTCTCCGGGTGCACATGATACGTGCCTGTGATGGGTTTACCGATTTTGCGGGCCCAGTTCATCGCTGCGTGATGAATAAAAAACGTCTCTTCCAAATGAACGACATCTGCCCATCGAACAGCTTCTTCTATCTTCTCTCCGTGCCAATCGGCATAGTGATAATCAAAAGAAGTGAGCATAGGTTGGATGATGGGGAAATCGAAGTTTTTCATCTCATAATCCGGATGTTCTCCATCAGGATCAGCGAGATTGGGTCCGGATAACACTCTTACTTCTTGTCCTGCGTCGCGCAAGGCTTTTACGGTTCGTCTGGCTGATTCGTCCAGTCCGTTTCCTTTACAAAAATAGTTATTGACTACAAAAAGAATTTTCATACTAATACCTTTCTTTTAGTTGTTTTCGGCGGCAAAGGTACATTTTTTGCCCGGAATAGGCAAATGATTAAGAGTAATCGTAAATAAAATACTAATTTTCGTCGTGAAATATGACCGATAGTAAATTTTTTATTAATATTAGTACTTATGGTATTTTAGTTATTTTCTCAATATTCATTCGATTGATAAATATTATTTTCCTCAAGCACTTGCATATATCAAAAATAATTAGTAATTTTGCACGCAAAATTGTTTTGCAGATAATATCGTCGCTTACCGACGTAAAACAGAAGGACATAATAAAGGCGCAAAGTGTTGCGATAAAATATAGCGTTATAAGCCCAACTTGATTTGTTGAAACCCTAGACAAGTTGAAACAAAATCATTTATACTTCAAGTCACGGTTTATGCACGCTCACGTATCAGCGTGAGTTTTCCGTGCGTAAATTTGAAGTATAAAGGTAAGTCTAGGACCTCAACAAATCAAATGAAGCGAACGTAAAGCGCACGCTTTTTCGTGTCCTATTAGGTTCTATAGCATCTCTTGCGACCTATAATAACAAAACCAACAATAATTTTTAAAAGTGCGCCCG
>JAFPYI010000005.1 GCA_017412245.1 Paludibacteraceae bacterium
CAGCAATTGCCATTATGGAATACCGTATCCATGGTATATCACATAATTTATCAGGTCCTATAAAGACAATACTTCTTGTCATCCCGCCATAAATACTACGAATAAACCCAAAAATGAAAGACAGCGTGGCGCCAAGAGAAAATCCGGCTAATACTATATCATTATTTTTAATTATTGTACGCATATTACTGGAATATCTCATAAAACAAAGACCCAAGATTGCTCTCTGCTTGATATACTGGAGATTCATTTAAATATGGTAAATCTGGACCTGCCCCCATTTGACCTTTGCTCCATCCTTCTGCAAATCCTGCTCCAAATTGCGCAATTGAACTCTTCTGAAGTAAAAAATCCATCCATCGGCAGAAAAAAAGCAACCCGACCTTGCTGGCCGGATTGCCATGAGAGGGTATCGAAGACTCCTATGGAGCAACACGGTTGATGTCTCGTGGGAACATGGAACACTCTTTCACGTTTGCTATTCCTAAGAAACAAGCGGTTATACGCTCCAGACCGATGGCAAATCCACCGTGAGGAGGCATGCCGTTCTTAAACGTATCGAGATAGAAACGGAATGCATCGGGATTCATACCACGACGAATCATCTTATCACGATATTCTTGTTCCTTATGAATTCGTTGTCCACCGGATGTAATCTCCAATCCACGCATCAGAAGGTCGAAACTCAATGTAAGTGAAGGATCCATAGGATCGTCCATTGCATAGAATGCACGGTGCTCGCTCGGGAAATGGGTTACAAACACAAAGTCTGAACCGTATTTCTCCAATGCATACTTACAAATAGCACGCTCTTCTTCCGGTGCGAGATCATCCTCGCCACGGTGGTCTTGTTCACACAGATGATTCTCAAAGAGAATCTCATGTACCTCGCTCAATTTCCATGCAGGAACTTGTTTAGGCAGCACAGGCGCTGTCGCATTCAACAGATTGAGTTCGTGTGCGCACTCTTTCTCGACCGTAGCGATGATATGACGAAGCAATGCTGCCTCGAGAGTCATCACGTCTTCCTGGCCGTTGATGAAACCCATCTCTACATCCAAAGAGATATACTCATTGAGGTGGCGAGAGGTATTATGTTTCTCTGCGCGATAAGCAGGAGCTATCTCGAATACTCGTTCATAAACACCCACACCTATTTGTTTATAGAACTGTGGTGATTGAGCGAGATATACTTGTTTGCCGAAATAGTCCATCTTGAACACGTTCGCACCACCTTCTGCTCCTTCGGATACAATCTTCGGCGTGAAGATTTGGGTAAATCCGTTGGCTGCAAGGAATTCTCCAAATGCACGAGCAATAGTCGATTGCACTTTAAGAATAGCCATGTCACGGGGGTTACGAAGAGTCACTTGACGGTTATCGAACTTATAACGCAGCAGTGTTTCTTCATCTCCGAATTTGAGTGCATTCATGTCCACTACCTCTGCCGTTGTAGGACGAGAGAGAACATGAACCTCATTCACGGAAATCTCAATCGTGTTATAGAATGCTGCAGGGTCTTTGATTTTCGCTTCGTTAACTACACCGGTGATGCTAATAGCCATCTCACGGCAGAGATCATTCATCTCTACCGCTTCGCCGTTTTCGTTAAAGAAACGAGAAGTCTCATTGCTGACAACAGCCTGCAACAGTCCGCGTGACTTACGCAGAACGATAAATCCGCCCCACTTAGTCACACGTACGTTGTGTATCATGCCACTGACGGTAACTGTATCGCCTACTTTGCAGTTGTCGATTGTCACGCCCTGCGGCTGATGTTTAGTTGCATCAAGAAACATGATTATTCTGCGGCTTGTGCGGGTTCTTCTGTTGCGGGAGCCTCAGCTGCTTTTTCTTCAACTGCAGGAGCCTCTGCTTGAGCTGCTTCTACGGCTTCTTTAGTTGCTTTCTTACCGGCACGACGAGTGCTCTTCTTGGCTGCTTTCTTCGTCTCTTTCAGCATGTTCTCGTTATAATCAACGAGCTCGATGATTGCCATCTCTGCTGCATCACCGAGACGATAACCGGTGCGGAGAATACGAGTGTAACCACCCGGACGATTAGCAATTTTTTCGCATACGTTTTGGAACAATTCTGTTACAACCTCTTTTTGTTTGAGCAAACTGAATGCCAAACGACGGTTATTCATGTTGTCCTCTTTTGCACGTGTAAGAATCGGCTCAACATACACACGCAGAGCCTTTGCCTTAGCCAAGGTAGTACTGATACGCTTGTGCTGAATCAAAGAGCAAGCCATATTCGACAACATAGCTGCGCGGTGATTAGCTTTACGGCTAAGGTGGTTAAATTTCTTATTATGTCTCATAATAAATTACAAATTTCAAATTACAAATTACAAATTAATCCTGTGTACGGTAACGAGAGATATCCATACCAAATGCCAAACCGTTACGCTCCAGCAGTTCATCCAACTCTGTAAGAGATTTCTTACCGAAGTTGCGGAACTTGAGCAAGTCTGCACGGTGGTATTTAACCAATTCACCTAATGTCTCTACCTCTGCTGCTTTCAAGCAGTTAAGTGCACGAACGGAGAGATCCATATCTTGCAATTTCTGGTTGAGCAGTTGACGCATACGGAGAATTTCTTCATCCAATGCGTTGTTATTCTTCTTGGTCTCTTCTTCCAGAACAATGCGTTCGTCAGAGAAGAGCATGAAGTGGTAGATAAGAATTTTTGCAGCCTCTGTAAGGGCTTTCTGCGGTGCAATAGAACCATCGGTAGTGATCTCGAGAGTCAGTTTCTCGTAGTCAGTTCTCTGCTCTACACGATATTGGTCAACAGCCATCATGACGTTGCGAATAGGTGTGTAGATAGAGTCGATAGCTAATACACCAATAGGTGCATCTTTCTTGCGGTTCTCGTCAGCGGGTACATAACCACGACCTTTGTTGATAGAGATTTCAATCTCGAAGTCTGCACTCTCGTCCATCTCTGCCAATTGCAGTTCTGGATTGAGCACCTCGAAATTCTGGAGTACAGTATTGAACTCTCCTGCCAAGAACGCTTTAGATTTGCGTACATGCAGACGAGCAGTCTCTGACTCCTCTTCTATACCCTCTTTACGAATCAAACGAACTTGTTTGAGGTTGAGGATAAGGTTAGTAACATCAGTTATAACCCCGGGTATCGTGGCAAATTCATGATCAATACCACCGATCTTGATAGAGCAAATAGCATATCCTTCCAAACTACCAAGTAGCACGCGGCGGATAGCATTACCTATCGTAATTCCGTACCCGGGCTCGAGTGGGCGAAACTCAAATATACCTTTGTTCGCACTCGAATCCAACATTATAACCTTGTCAGGTTTGATAAAATCTAATATTGCCATGAATTTAATTATTATTTAGAGTACAACTCGACGATCAATTGCTCTTTGATATTCTCAGGAATTTCTTCACGCTGAGGAACATTCAACAGTTTTCCGGCTTTGTCTGCCTCTTTCCACTCCAACCAGCTGTATTTAGCGTGATTGAAACCTTGCAATGAAGCATCAATAACCTCTAAGGATTTTGCTTTCTCGCGAACAGCTACTACTTGTCCGGCTTTAACCGAATAAGAAGGAATGTTCACTACTTTGCCATCAACAGTAATGTGACGGTGGCTTACCAACTGACGTGCAGCGGCACGAGTTGGAGCAATTCCTAAACGATATACGATATTATCCAGGCGGCACTCGAGCAATTGGAGTAGAATTTCACCGGTAATACCTTTTGTACGAGCAGCTTGAGCGAAAAGCAAACGGAATTGTTTTTCCAATACACCGTAAGTGTATTTTGCTTTCTGTTTTTCTGCTAACTGAGTACCATACTCAGAGTTTTTCTTACGACGGTTAACACCGTGTTGTCCAGGTGCATAAGGACGTTTTGCAAGCACCTTGTCCTCGCCAAAAATTGGCTCACCGAAACGGCGGGCAATGCGAGATTTTGGGCCAATATATCTTGCCATAATTAATAATTCACGTTAAAGGGTTAAACAATTATACACGACGACGTTTCGGAGGACGGCAACCGTTGTGCGGCATTGGAGTAACATCGATAATCTCTGTTACATCGATACCTGCGGCTACGCAGGCACGGATTGCCGACTCACGTCCTTGTCCGGGACCCTTAACGTATGCTTTAACTTTACGCAGACCAAGGTCAAATGCAACCTTGCAGCAATCTGCTGCTGCCATTTGTGCTGCATAAGGAGTATTCTTTTTGCTGCCACGGAAACCTTGTTTACCTGCTGAACTCCAGCTGATAACTTGGCCGTCTCCGTTTGCAACAGTAACGATCACATTATTGAAAGAAGACATAACGTGAAGTTGGCCTACACCATCTATCTTCACTACGCGCTTCTTTGCTGCAACTGTTTTCTTTGCCATACTATTTGATGAAAATTTAAGTTGTTAATACAAATGCTGTTTTTAGCTATTATATGAATTCTTAGCCAAGCACGATTACTTCGTTGCTTTCTTCTTGTTAGCAACCGTCTTCTTTCTACCTTTGCGCGTGCGGGCGTTGTTCTTTGTACTTTGTCCGCGAACAGGAAGACCGATACGGTGACGAACACCACGGTAACAACCAATATCCATCAAACGTTTGATATTCAATTGTGTTTCAGAACGAAGATCACCTTCTACTTTGTATTTAGCACCGATGATCTCACGGATTTTAGCTGCTTGGTCGTCCGTCCAACTCTCTACCTTGATGCTTGGGTCTACGCCTGCCTCTGCGAGAATTTTCTTTGCGCTTGAACGACCTATTCCGTAGATATAAGTCAAACTGACTTCGCCACATTTGTTTTGCGGGATATCTACACCGACAATTCTTATAGCCATAATTTCTAACTAAGGATAATTTTGTTAAATAATTGTTTTAATAAAGAAGATAATGAACCTAAATGACTATGCGCTTATCCTTGACGCATCTTCATCTTAGGATCCTTCTTGTTGATTACATACAAGTGCCCTTTGCGGCGTACAATTTTGCAATCCGCATTGCGCTTCTTGATTGATGCACGTACTTTCATTGTCTTGTACTGTGTTTTAAAATTAGTTAATTGTGATAGTCTTTCGGCTTGCAACCATCAACTATCATTACTTGTAGCGGAACGAAATCCGTCCTTTGGTTAAATCGTAGGGACTCATTTCTACCTTCACACGGTCACCGGCAAGAATCTTAATGTAATGCATACGCATCTTACCGGAAATGTGAGCGATGATAAGTGGTCCGTTCTCAAGTTGGACACGGAACATAGCATTGGATAATGCCTCTACTACTGTTCCATCAACTTCAATGCTGTCTTGTTTTGCCATACTTTCAGTATTTAAATAAATTTATCTCCCAATACTTGTTGGATATAGTCAAATGTAGATAAGATATCTGCTTTGCCGTTACGAACACATACACTCAGTTCGTAATGTGCTGCTGGTTTGCGGTCAATCGTACGTGCTGTCCAACCGTCTTCCTCTATGACAACGTTACGTCGTCCAAGAGTAATCATCGGTTCAATAGCAAGAGTCATTCCTGACTTCAGCACGATACCGTTACCTCTGCGACCGTAATTGCAGACCTCCGGTTCTTCATGCATCTCGCGTCCGATACCGTGACCTACAAACTCACGAACCACTCCGTAACCCGCACGTTCACAATGGTCTTGGATAGCAAAGGATACATCTCCCAAGCGACGACCGGTTATTGCCTGCTCTATACCTAAATAAAGGGCTTCTTTAGTGGTCTTGAGCAATTGCATTGTCTCCGGTGCTATTTCGCCTACAGGAAACGTATACGCACTATCGGAAATCCATCCGTTGAGGTCGATACATGAATCAACAGAAACTACATCTCCCTCTTTCAGCACTACTTTGTCAGAAGGTATGCCGTGCACCACAACCTCGTTAACCGAGGTACATAAAGTGTTTGGATATCCCTCATAACCTAAGCAGGCAGGACGACCACCGTTGTCCATTATGAACTCGTATGCTATCTTATCTAATTGGGCTGTGGTAACACCCGGTTGGATAGCCTTAGCCACTTCGGCATAAGTCTTACCCAACAGGATGTTGCTTGCCCGCATGAGCTCTACTTCTTCGTCAGTCTTGAGATAAATCATTCAAACTTGCGATTTAACGATATTCAATTTTTACTGACGGATTAGTATGCCATTGCGCCTGAACGGCCTTTGATACGCATTCCTGAGTCAAAGAAACCTTCATGGTGACGTGTCAAGAGATAACTCTCAATACGTTGCAAGGTGTCAAGAATAACACCCACCATAATCAGCAAGGATGTTCCACCGAAGAACTGTGCAAAGCCCATCGATACGCCAAACAAACGTGCAAATGCAGGCAGAATAGCGATGATGGCCAGCAAAATAGAACCCGGCAGAGTAATGCGTGACATAATAGTATCAATGTACTCAGCTGTCTTTTTACCCGGTTTTACACCTGGAATAAATCCATTGTTCAACTTCAAGTTCTCTGCTATCTGAACAGGGTTGATGATAATTGCTGTGTAAAAATAGGTAAAGGCGATGATCAATAATGCGAATACGAGATTGTACCAAAAACCATTATTATCCATGAATGCCTGTACGAAAGCCGAACTAGTTGCACGGAAACCCACAATGGCAATTGGGATAAACATGATAGCTTGCGCAAAGATGATTGGCATTACGTTAGCAGCATTAACCTTCAACGGAATATACTGACGAACGCCACCATATTGCTTGTTGCCTTGGATACGTTTTGCGTATTGCACCGGAATACGACGGGTTCCTTGAACCAACATGATTGCAAATGCAAACACAAGGAGCAAGATCACAATCTCAAGAATAAATACTATCAATCCACCACCGGCGTCGTTCAAACGACTACCAAACTCCTGAACGATCGAACCCGGGAGACGAGCAATAATACCGATAAGAATGATAAAGGAAATACCGTTTCCTATACCACGGTCGGTAATACGCTCACCAAGCCACATTACGAACATGGAGCCTGCGGCGAGAAGAATAGTAGATGAGATCGTGAACCATGCCGCTTCCGCAGAACCGAAACCAACAGCCAGTGTTTGACCTGCTTGAGCCATCTGAACCGAAAGGTTAACCAAATAACTTGGACCTTGGAATAACAAAATGGCTACTGTCAAATAGCGGGTAATCTGGTTCATCTTCTGGTGACCACTCTCACCCTCTTTTTGCATCTTCTGGAAATACGGAACTGCTATCGAAAGCAATTGGATTACGATAGATGCAGAGATGTAAGGCATGATACCCAAAGCGAAGATAGACGCATTAGAGAACGCTCCACCGGAGAACATATCCAATAATGCCATCAAACCACCTGCTGTTTGAGCATGCAATGCAGACAAGGCTGTAGGATCTATACCCGGAAGTACGATGAAAGAACCGAAACGATAGATGAGCACAAAAAGTAATGTGGTCAGCAAACGTCCGCGAAGTTCTTCAATCTTCCAGATATTTTTACATGTTTCAATGAATTTCATATTAAACTTAGTTTAATCTGCAGTAAATTTAGATTTTCTCGATGGTGCCGCCGGCTGCGGTGATTGCTTCCTCAGCTTTTTTACTGAAAGCGTTTGCTTGTACAGTTAATTTAGCTGTGAGAGTACCGTTTCCAAGAATCTTAACAAGTTGAGTCTTGGAAATGAAACCTGCCTCATGAAGCTCAATCAAACCGATCTTCTCCAATTTCTTTGCCTCTGCGAGAGCTTGAAGAGTTGAGAGATTGATTGCCTTGTACTCCACACGGTTGATGTTCTTGAAACCGAACTTAGGCAGACGACGCTGCATTGGCATCTGACCACCTTCGAAACCGATTTTCTTGCTGTAACCGGAGCGCGATTTAGCACCCTTATGACCACGAGTAGATGTGCCACCCAGGCCTGAACCTGCACCGCGACCAACACGTTTTCTCGTCTTAACCGAACCGGCTGCAGGAGTAAGATTATTCAATTCCATGATGATAAATTACTTTTTAGGATTAGTCAATAACTTTAACAAGGTGCTTTACCTTTTCTACCATACCCAAAATGGCTGGAGTTGCTTCGTGCTCTACGACTGCGTTCATTTTACGCAGACCGAGCGCTTGCATCGTCTCCTTCTGTACCTTCGGGCATTTAATAATACTGCGTACTTGCTGAATTTTAATTTTTGCCATAATTTCGTAGATTTAGAAGGATGATTAACCATTAAATACAGTAGATAAACTTACGCCGCGGTTTTGTGCCACTGTGCGAGCGTCACGCAACTCAGCGAGAGCTTGAATTGTTGCCTTAACGAGGTTGTGAGGGTTAGACGAACCTTTGGACTTTGCCAACACGTCATGAACGCCTGCACTCTCCAATACGGCACGCATAGCACCACCGGCTTTTACTCCGGTACCGTGAGTAGCGGGTTGAATATATACCTGAGAACCACCAAATTTAGCAAACTGCTCGTGAGGAATAGTTCCTTTCAGAACAGGCACTTGAATCAGGTTCTTCTTGGCTGCCTCGGTAGCCTTTTGCATTGCTGCGGCTACTTCACCGGCTTTTCCTAAACCGTAACCTACAATACCATCTTCATTTCCAACAACTACGATAGCTGCGAAAGTGAATGTACGTCCACCTTTCGTAACTTTTGTTACGCGGTTGACTGCAACCAGACGCTCCTTGAGCTCCAGATCTTGTGTTGTTTTAACTCTTTGCATAATCGTAACTATTAGAATTTGAGACCTGTTTCGCGAGCAGCATCTGCCAATGATTTAACACGACCGTGATACAAATATCCGTTACGGTCAAAAACTACTTCGCTGACACCGGCCTTTTGAGCGGCAGCGGCAATCAATTTACCTACTTCTGCGGCTTTCTCGGTCTTTGTCATTTTATCCTTGATAGCAAGTGATGATGCGCTTGCAAGGGTCGTACCCTTCAGGTCGTCTATTACCTGAGCATAAATCTGGCTGTTAGAACGGAACACGGTCAGACGCGGACGCTCTGCAGTACCGGATACTTTGGTACGGATCGATGCCTTAATCTTAAGGCGACGTGCGATTTTCTTAATCATAATCTTGTTTCCTTTCTATTATTTACCAGCCGACTTACCAGCTTTACGACGAACAATTTCACCTTGGAACTTAATACCTTTTCCTTTGTATGGCTCAGGTTTGCGGAAGGAGCGAATCTTAGCGCATATTTGGCTAAGAAGTTGCTTGTCTGCACTCTCGAGCATTACGAGCGGGTTCTGGTTACGTTCCGATTTAGTCTCTACTTTTACCTCTTTCGGTAAACCAAGATAAATAGGGTGAGTATAACCTAAAGAGAAGTTCAACACTTGTGGTTGAGCAAGCTCTACACGGTAACCTACACCGACGAGCTCAAGAGTCTTCTTGTAACCCTCGCTGCAACCTACTACCATGTTGTGAATCAACGCACGGTACAAACCGTGTTTCGAACGAGCTTCTTTCTCATCATTCGGACGAGTTACGTGACATACTGCACCTTCTACATTTACTGAAATCAGAGGATCAACAGCCTGGCTGAGTTCTCCTTTCGGACCTTTAACGGTCACTACATTCTCGGGACTAACGGTGATGGTTACGCCTGCCGGAATAGTAATAGGAAGTTTTCCAATTCTTGACATAGTGTAATCCTCCTTTTATTAATAAACATAGCACAATACTTCACCACCGAGTTGTTGGGTAAGAGCTTCTTTGTTCGTCATCACACCTTTCGATGTCGAAAGAATAGCGATTCCAAGACCGTTCAGCACGCGAGGCATCTCACGATAACCTACATACTTACGCAAACCCGGAGTGGATACACGTTTCAAACACTTGATCGCGTTAACTTTGTTAACCGGATCATACTTGAGGGCAATCTTAATCGTGCCCTGAGGACCATCCTCTACGAACTTGTAGGAAAGAATATAACCTTTCTCAAACAAGATGCGAGTGATCTCCTTCTTCAGATTCGAAGCCGGTACTTCTACCACACGGTGGCCGGCTTTGATAGCATTCCTCAATCGAGTGAGGTAATCTGCAATAGGATCTGTCATTTTTTGTTGTTGTTAAATTAATCCCGCCTGTCGGGACAATATTTAATAATGTTAACTTTACGTCTCGGGTTCACAGCCAATTGGCTTTTCATTGACAAACTTTTCCTACCTCTTAGCAGGCATTCTCATGCCAACTACCTGCCAATTACCTGTTAATCCTAGACAATACACGTGGTTTTTAGCTATTCTCAAGCTATTACCAACTTGCTTTCTTCACTCCCGGAATAAGACCTTTGGAGGCCATCTCGCGGAATTGAATACGGCTTAAACCAAATGCACGCATATATCCTTTCGGACGACCGGTTA
>JAFPYI010000006.1 GCA_017412245.1 Paludibacteraceae bacterium
GAAGGTTATCCCCTCTGGAGCGGTCCAATCATCCGGCAAGATAATACAACCTCCCATTCCATTTACTGTACCCAAACTAAACAGTTGCTCTGCATTGGTTCTGCCACGGAAAAGATATTCCCACTCAGCGGCCGTCAGAGTGCGCCACAGGTTGGCTTCGTTGCCGCCGTTGGAGATAGCATTCACGCCCCAATCCGTAAAGACGGCGTAATCTGTATTATTGGTTGTAGCAAGGGTAGGATTACTACCTGTGCCCCAACCGAAGAGGTCTATCCAGCCTTCATACGTGGGAGATATATTAGTATTACCTTCTCCTATGTATTCTATCTGTGCGTTAGCAAACCGCCATGTATTCGTGCTGGCTTTATATTGCAAGTTACCTTGCGAGAACTGCACTTGTTTGCCTGCTGCCACGGAGAATCTGCCAGGCAGGTAGCCTTCGGTGCAGACAGGTGGCACAGTACCAATTTCCACCTTGTCGGTTGTAAGAGCGAGATTGTCGGTAGTATAGCCGTGCAGTGTGCTGCTAAAGACTACTCCTTCGGGTGCAATAAGGGAGCAGTTTTGGAGTACCGGCTCCTGATTAGCATAGAAGGACACCATCACTGCTCTTTGTGCATCACTCTGCGGAGTGCCGACAGTTTGGGCAGTTAAATGCACGTTATCAAGAATAAGATACGAATTGCCTTGTATCTTCACTCCGCCTGCGCCTGCCACTTCTATCGCACAATTCTCAGCAGTCAGATTGGCATTGCCGAATGTAGTAAAAGCAGCGTATGCTGTTCCTGCCGCCGTACTACCTATCTGTCTTGGCAGAGGACCATCATTAAGCACTTTGAGACAAGCAGCGCTATTGCCCCCGCGGATAGTAAGATGCGCGTCTGTACGGAGAGCAATACAATAAGGTGCATAGAGAATGCAGGTGTCAAGAACTTCAAGAGTCAGACCGGGTATCTGGTTGAACAGATTCCACGTGACGTCCGAAGTGGTGAGTTTCACGTTTTGCATCGTGAGTGTTTTGGTAGTGTCGTTGTATTGAAGCAGGCTCTCAGCTGATGCATCAACCTTTGTTATGCCGCTTATATAATTTGCTATATTCCAGCAGTTCTGATTGTTGACATATTGTCCGTTGAGGCGTAGTTTGTAGTTGACGGGTGTAGACAAATCTACAGTGGAGGTTACAAGTTCTCCGTTGAGTGCCACACCTTTGAGACTACTATTGTAAGCAGCGCCTGCGGGTGAGATGACTGCCACTCCACCCTGCAGGCTGAGCGTTCCCCAACCAGCAACAGAACCCGTTGCGCCGGTTGCCTTCACAAAAGCAGAGTCCACTTTTAGTGTGCCACTGCCATAGCCTTTTATCGCCTTGCCTCTTGTACTCTCGAAGATGACTGTTACACCCTCATCGATAGTGAGGTTTCTGGAAGACTGCATCTCAAGAGCATCGGCATCGGTGCCTGCAGCTCGGATAGTGAGAGTACCATTACCGTAGATATGAATATGGTCGTTGGAGAGAATACCGTCTTTGGAGGTGACGATAGAGTTGTCGCCCTGCAGTTTGATAGCGAGTGTTCGCTTGATTAATAGATTCGACAAATCTGTTTTTATACCTTCTTCGGAGCCTACATACTGGAAATTATTTAGAGTAAGAACATTGCTGCCAAGAAGAATATCGCTTTTAAAGGAGGCACTACCCGTGATACCGGAGCCTGCAATGTGGCCGATATTGGCGCCTGTGACTTGTTCGCCACCGACCCACACATTATAAGCTACAGGTTCAATCTTTACCTCTGAGCGCACACGCTGCTCGGTATCGATGGTAGGTATTTCCACAACAGCACCACTATCAGGGCTAAAGTATGAGAGTACGGGTTGCGTGATTTGGCAACTGCCATCGATGAAGATCATATCATGCAAATGACCTATAGAAGCACCTGGGTTGGTTGCAGTCTTATAGCCATTGGTATTGGCAGTAATGGTGGCATTATCGAGTTGGAGTACTGCGCCATGGTTCTGCCAATTGGTAGAAACACCGCCTATTCCACACATACCGGTTGTCTTAAGATTGAGGTTCTTGAGAGTGACAGTGAGGTCTTTGTCGGAATAGTTGGCAGCATCGGCATAGAGATAGAGACCATAGCCACCATAGGAAGCATCAAGAATCACTTCGTCGGAACTTGTTATAGTAGCGTTTTTGTCAAGACGTATGCAAGACCAACCGTTACGATTCAGCACATCTTTGTAGCCGGTCATCTGGCACCAGTTTCCTTTAAATTCAATATTCAAATCAGGAATAGCACTACGTATTATATAGGTGCCTGTTTGAGCATTCATATAGAGGACTCGGGAGATGGTGAGCTTGTTAGTCTCTTCATCATAGTAGATTTCTCCAGTGCTGCCTGCAGTGATGCCGGGGAGAGTTTCGAGATGCTCGCAGTTGAGGCTTGTGACTTGCGTACCCATAATCCAGAGGTCGTAGTTCTTGGGGCCGAAAGTGACTGACTCCAGCATTACACCTGCCATGTTACACAGTTGTCCGTTTTTCAACATTACGCTCAGTGCACCCGAAGGCTTACTGGCTTGAACGACCAGTCCATACGGGTTGAAACTATAGAGATCCTGGGCAACACCATAGGTAGAGTTACCTGTGAGTTTGAGGAAGGTAGTACCCTCTGTCTTCAAATTTACACTGATAAGGGCACTTTTATGACCTTGTATATAGAAGCGTCCCGTACCAAGTACAATGTCTGGTTGATTCTGCGGCATTGAAAAGATACCATAACCGTTTAAAAGACCTACTGCACCGGACTCATAAGTTGCTATATTAATTGCTCCGGAGTTTTTGGAATAAATCTTCAGTTTTTTACTAAGAACGGATATTCCTAAAGTTTGTCCTATGATATTGATAGAATCTTTGTTAGAAACTATAGTAAGATCATCAATTAAAGAAACAATAGCAGGTTGAGTATTAGAAACGATATCTTTGTGCAAGGTAAGCGTCTTGGTATTATCATCGTATGTATAGTCAGACGAATGAGTGGCGGAATAGTGCGTTATTTTCTCTCCTTTAATATATATATCATAAGCGTCAGGCTCGATAGTGAGAGTAGTAGCGAGAGCACCACCGGAAGCCACACCGAAGAGCGAAGAATTGTATGCAGCACCTTCGGGTGAGGTGATAGAGCAGCCATTCATTGTGAGTCTGCCTCGCAGAGCACCATTGGCAGCAGGGCCTGTGACACTCAGATAAGAGTCTTTGACAGTAGTACCAAAGCCGGTAGAGATTGCAGTTTGGGTAGAAACAATATTAACATTGGATTGGTCAATAGACAGAGTACCCTCGGATTGTATGGCAGCGGTAAATGCAGAATGCTGTATTTTCAGTTCTTTCGCACCTTCTATTCTTATGCGACCATCACAGACAAGAGAGCCATTGGTGATGAAGGTATAGTTTTGACCTGATATCTGCAACTCGTTGTCGGCTCTGACCGCAATGAAGTCAGAGCCACCGGAGCCGGTCAGTTTAAGCGAAGCCCCGGACATAAATGACATATACACTTTGGCTCCCGAGTGCCAGAATCCGTAATTCTCACTCGCACTATTGGAGTTGCTGAGTGTTATCTCGTTGTTGCCGTAAATCTCATAATACACTTCTTTTATTCTCGACATGTTGCCACCATATCTATGGTTGCTGATGATGGCGGCAGACTTACCGGCATGAGAAATAATAGACCATGGCTTGGTGTAGCCCTCTTCAGGTTTAATTACGATATAGAGAACACTGTCATTTATTATTTTCATACTTACATGAACAGCACTCTTGCGCAGATAGCGGCCAGCCAGCCATGAATCAGGCACTCCTTCCAGAAGATCAGCGTACGGGACCGGCACCTCCCACCGACCAATGGGTTGAATACATTCTTCTTCATAACCACATGGGTTAGGATCGTCCGAGTTCCACCCGAGACACATACTGTTTTTCCAATCAATGTCAGTGGCGATAGCCGAGACAGAGAAGACGCAGGCATAGACGAATGCCAACAGATAACGGAGAAAATGTTTCATATAATTAAATATTTAACGGGTTAACGGGTTAGCGGGTTAGTGGGTTCTTCATTTTCACGGGGCAAAGGTACGACATATTTTATAAAAAATATTATATAAACGTACAAAATTACATTTATGACTGTTGAATCGTACAAATTTATTGTCAAATCGTACAGAGGGCTGTTTAAAGAGGAAGAAAAAGTGGTATTTTTTGGTCGTTTGCAAAAAAATGTGTAAACTTCGGCACGCCCCTTCCCTTACGGGTGGGTTCCCTCCGAAGTTACGTTCGCACTGTTGAGCGAACGACAACCTTTCTCCCGCGAAACAACTATTTATGCAAGCATAATCGTTTTTTTCTCGGAGAAATCTTGTGCATTCCAAAAATTTGTTGTATCTTTGCAGCAGAAATGTTCCGGTACAGTTTTTACATACTGATTGCCTTTCTGAGTTTGATGGCGGTTTTGATGTTTGCCATTCCGCTTCCGGAGAAAGACAAGCGTCTGAAGGGCTATATGCTCTCCCGACGGATGATAGCATTATCGTATGTCGCGCTGGCAGTGTACTGCTACTTCAAGGGAAGACTGGAATTAGAGTTGATAAGCCCGCTCTTTCTGTTCATGGCCAATCTGCAGGCGGTACTGCTCGCCATGTCACACGTGAATCTGCTTCATCCGCAACTGGTGACCACGCGTTATGTGGTGCTCCATTTTGTGCCGATGGGAGTCTGCATGGTGCTTTACGGCATTGTACGGATATTCATCGAGCATGTGCCATTAGTGAGTTATAGTGCGCTGGGCGAGAATATCGGTCGTGCGGATGTGATAGCACGGAGTATATGGATGGCGCAATACGTCATCATGTACATTTATTATATCTATCTGTTCGCGCGCGAGTTCAAGAGATGGCAAGGCATGGCGGCAGACTATTTTGCTGACGACCGTTATATCTCGGTCAAACTGATCAGGGTCAGCCTGCTCGTGGTGCTATGCATCGGTCTGATTACCTTCGGCATCACGTTTAGCCTGCGCCCCGTACTCTCGGCGGTGCTGAATATGACTATTCTGGGCTTGTATATCGTGATGGGGATATTGTTCTTGCAATACCCGGGATTATTCATGCAGATGCAGAATGTGCTCTACACGCCGGCAAAAGAAGAAAGCAGAGAGAAAGAAGAGGGAGATAAAGAAGTACTTGAAATGGAGAACAAATGGGACAGGATACGGGCTGCTATTATCTCCCAGCAACTGTACTTGCGCCCCGGGATCACTCTCCAGCAGATTGCACGCGAGGTGGGTGTGAGCCGGACGGTGCTTTCCAACACCCTGAACCAGGAGGAAGGAATGAACTTCAACTCGTTTATCAACCGCCTGCGCATACAGGAGGCGCAACGCCTGATGCGTAGCCGGCCGGAACTGACACTGCAACAGATAGCAGAGCAAGTGGGGTACGCCGAACAGAGCCATTTCCACCACCAGTTCAAGCACTGGTCCGGCAAAACGCCACGGGAGTGGAAGAAGAGTATGGGAAAGGGAGCATAACAGTTCTTGATTGTAATGAGATCGTTCAGGATGGTCCCGAGATGGTCCCGAGATGGTCACGTAAATGACTTGATAAGGGTTCGACAATCACTAAGAATCACTAAGAATCACTAACGTTTTATTTTCGAACAGGGCGTTCGAAAATCTCATTGAGCAACAATAAAAATGCAGGCCCGAAGGTCTGCATTTTTATTTAGTAATTCGCGGAATAGTAGATTACTAGATTACTAGATTTCTAGAATTCTTGAATATTAGAGTTGTACGCCCAGTGCGTTGTATTCTACACCATTCTTGCGGATGATGAGTTGACCATCGCGGAAGAATTTCTCAGCCTTTGCGTTAGCGTTTACATCATTGATGCCTTGGCTGCCATCAGGAACCTCAACAGAAACGAGTTTCCATTTAGCATCAGTTGTTTGTCCTTCACTATCAGTAGTCACACTTTGAGAATAAACTCGAATTTCACTACCCATAGATTGGAGTTCAACAGTTGTAGCATCAAGCATATGTGTTGCAACAGTAGCACCCTCAATTTTAGCCTCTTTGTTCAAAGCCTCTTTCAAATTCAGTTTGATTTTATCACCAGCCTTTAAGCCTGTAATTACCAAAGCAACCGCTTTACCGTTAGGCTGTGCATAGTCTGCCCAGTATTTCATGACCAACTTATTTTTATTACTATCCTTAAAATCGAAATAAACTTGATTTTCCCCTTTCAGTTTGAGAGTAGTAACACCCCATTCCGAAGTTGAATTTACTTGATAAATTGCTGCATAGTAAGCTGTACCACCGGAATTGGCCTCAGCTTTTAATTCGATGTTTGCAACATCAAAGGCAGCAGTTGCGGTTGACAAAGCAGTCTCTGCAGAAGTCTTGTCAATGATGTCAGTGAAAGTAACCACCTTTGCGTTAACACTCAGAGCTGCAAGAGCAGCAACTGCAAAAAAGAAAATTTTCTTCATGATTGTTGAGTTTTAAAAAAGTTAATAATATTTGTTAATTAATAGATATCTAGGGAACTAGAGTTCTAGTGTTCTAGTGTTTCAATTTTCGGTGCAAAATTACTACATTTTTTAGAAACACACAAGTATATATTGCCAAAAAATGTAGATTTTTTGATTTTACTCCGCTGCGTCAGGATCTTTGCCGTTATAACGGACATTCTTAATCTTCTTATATTCCTCAATCGGCATCGGCTTTGGATTAATCTGGCAGTTGGTAAACTTAATATCCTCTGCCCATTCCATCTTGATACCATGTTTATTGCCGATAATCATCACTTGGTCAAAAAGAATATTATGCACCGGTTTACCTTTCAAGCCTTGGATATCCACTGCTTGCTTGGAACCTACGCAAGTGATATCGCGGAAGGTAATATTCGACCAATCGGGGAAGAAAGCATTCTTGTCGTCGCTGTCTGTAGCACTGACTCCTGCACCTTTATCTGCATAGCCGGAAGAGATCAAGAACGCAGACTCACGGATATCTTTCATGATGATATCCTGGCAATAGATATCTTCGCACCAACCGCCACGTCCGGGAGCTGATTTGAAACGACAACCGATATCTGTTCCCTCAAAACGGCAGTCCTTAACTACCAATCGTTGCATACCGCCGGAGAACTCAGAACCGATAACGAATCCACCGTGCGCACGATAGACTGTATCATAGCGAATTAAGAAATCACGTTGCGGACCCGCATCTACACCTTTCTGGCCTACACCACCTTTCATACAAATACCATCATCACCACAAGAGATATTGCAGTTCACAATAAGTGCCACTTGAATATTTCCAGGGTCCATAGCGTCACCGTTCTGTGCCCAATGAGGACAACGGATATTCACACCATCTATAATAAGGTTTTGCACGCGCGTGGGCACGAAGTGAAATTTAGGAGAGTTCAGCAGATGAACATTCTTCATCAAGAGGTTCTTGGTGTCCGTGATATTCACCAGATGAGGACGCATCTTCTCTTGAATAATCGGGTCAGAGGCTATATTGGGAATTCCATATTCCTTCTTGAGGTTATACGGATACCATACCAACCATTTCTTGCTGTTGCCGTCAGGACGGGTTACACCACCCATAGCCAATGCATCTTCCCATACATCACCATCAGCCGAAACAACCTCAGGAGTCTGTACTTTCTTTTGCTTAATCGGGCGCCAATAGAAACCTTGACCGTCGATGGTACCACGGCCGGTAATACCTACGTTCTCCAATTTGGAACCATAGATAAGCGCGTTACATTTCTTAGAACCGTCACGCAAAGAGTCCTTAGCTTGTACATACAGTTCTTTATTGGTTGAACCAAGAATAACGGCATTATCCTCCAGATGCAAATCAACATTGGACACCATCTTAATCGGACCTGTTAACCATTTGCCATCCGGCACAATAAGATGACCACCACCTTGTTTCTTAAGGTGTTTCATGGCCTTAGCAAATGCTTCTGTATTGTCTGTCACACCATCACCGACAGCACCAAAGTCTGTCAGCGTCACAGTATAATCAGGGAACACAATCGGCTGAACATGCTCTACAGCACACGGCAGATCAGTATAATACTTGTCATAAGGATTTTGCGCAAAAGCAGAGATACTCAACAATAGAGCAAAGACCGCTATACTCAAAGATAAAAGACCTTTTTTCATATGCATTTCTTATTAGTTTCTGATATCAGAACAAATCCTGTACCAAACTATTCAAATAGACTTCTAAATTCGTAAAATTCTCATCCAACGTATTGAGTTTGCTATCAGCAGACGAGTTAGGATCTAAGCCGTGCGCCAGTTCCCATTCATCAGGCATAGCATCTCTATCGGTGTCTGTCGGAGGCGTCGTACTATTCAGCTCAGGCCACCCTCCTACATCCGACTGTGTGTCTATCAAGCCGTTCTTGGAACCTTGCGAGCCCGTGTAGGTATAAGTACGACCGCGTACCTCGTTCACGATACGCGCGTCCACTGCGTCACGGTGAAGCGAACAACCAGCCTTAGCCAGAACAGTTTCGTATGCTTCTTCCGCTGATTGCTCCGCAGTCATAACAGTCAGACCTTCCGTCCAACGCGAAGCTGCTTTGCATTGAGAGAGTTTGGAAGCATCGTCCGGATTGACTCCACCATCCCAGTTGTCCGCTGTGACCTTGGTCGAGCCGTCGACATAATTGCCTGCCACATAGAATTTACCGGGCTCTACCGATCCCCCGCACGAAGACGTACAGTAACTGCATTTGGTCGTAGGATTGACGATTCGTTCTTTCTTGCTCGTGGCAGGACCGTATTTATAGTAATTATTGACCATATTGATATGTCTGCCTCCGGCACCTTTCGTAGAGCCTTCACCGCCATAGGCGGAGTTGCCACCCCAGTTGTAGATGACATTATTCACGTGGTCTATCGGCCCGGCAGGACACTTGGAATTGACATAATCATGGTCAAACCTCGGGTTGCGGCTGTCATGGTGCGCCAGGAGGTTGTGATGGAACGTAGCATTCGATCCGCCCCAAATACCTCCGTAGCCATGCGTGCCTTTGTCGTGCACAGAGACACGAAGCGACTCGGAGATAATACAATACTGGAGCGTAAAATCCGTATTGCCATAACAACTGACACACTCGTCGGTGCTCCAAGAGAAAGAGCAATGGTCTATGAGGATATTCTTCTTGTCTTTGATAGAAAGCGCATCCCCCTCCACTTTGTTGGTGTCGCCCATACGGAAGCGCAGGAAACGCATGATGACATTGCTTGCCTTCACCACCACCGGATACCCCGCGATACAAATACCGTCGCCCGGAGCCGTCTGACCGGCAATAGTGACATTGCCGGAGGCTATCTCCAAGTGCGATTTGAGATAGATAGTACCCGACACATCAAAGACGATGGTACGGGTGCCGTCCATCTGAACCGCCTTACGGAGCGTGCCAAAAGACGGTTGACCGGTAGAGGGGTCTTTCGTGTCCTCAAGCGTAGTGACATGCACTACTACTCCTCCACGACCACCCGTGGTATAGGCGCCACCTCCTTGTGCTCCCGGAAACGCAAGCACTTTCTTCTCCGGCTCCGGCGGCTCTGGTTTCGGTTTACACGAAACAAAACAGAGCGCCAAAGCTAAGAAAAAGTATATGTATTTTTTAATTGCCATAGAGGTAATCATTCCATAATGTACCATTCGATGCCGCGATATTCACGTCAAAGATTGGCCAGTATTGGTGCATATCAATATCTGTGCCTTCTCTATAAAGATACCAGTTAGTAGGAGTTAAGATAGGCGCATCATCTTTGGTGAAGAATGATTTTGCTACCCAACCGTCTTCTTTATTAAACTCTGCCGGGCAGACAGCATCTACATCCAGACCCACAAACTTGTCAAACACATATCCTGCACCGTTTTGTGCATAAGAGTCATCACGCGTAAAGTGCAACCAGACAGTATCCGGACGACCGGCATACTTGCCGGTATTGTTCTGCAGATCGTACACATCTTGTTGTGCTGTCTCCAATTTCTCTTTGAGAAGTCCCCAACGCATCAAATCATACTTACGGATATTCTCACCGCAGAACTCAAACGCACGCTCATCCACGATAGCATTGAAATCCAATGGTTTGCTATCCAAACCTGCACGCGCACGAACCTTATCAAAGCATTCTTGTGCACTGATTCCATAAAGTTCCGAAGGAGCATTTCCTTCTTTGGAACCGATAGCAGCCTCAGCAAACATAAGCAGAATATCGGTATAACGAAGTACCGGCATATCTACACCATCTTCGTTTCCTGAATAGCTACGATTCATCCATTCCACACGCAGTTTTCCGCAATACATCTGTCTTACGTCAGACTGTTTCTGGTACAACTTGCTTTCTGAAGCAGGAACTCCCGGGAAAATGGCATCTACATAAGAAGAGCCCATTCCGGAACCTGAGTCATATTCCCATGCCCAAGGCAGAATAGTTACGTCACGACGTTTATCTGCTTTCTCAAACTGATAATAGAATGTCGGAACAATCCATATCATCGCTTGAGTCTTAGCATTATTCTTGTCTCCGGAAGCATAGTAAATGGTATTGATGAGTTGTCCGCAGCATCTGTCAGACATCTTGTTTCCCGTCAATGCCAACACTTGACCACGTGCTCCATCCAAGAACGGAAGTGCCCAAATCCACTCTGATTTTGAGTAATCTGTAACATCTTTACAGAGGTCTTTGAAGATATCCTCAAAATTCTCTTTGAACTTATAATCCTCTTTTTGGATTACCTGTGCGCAAGCCCAAACTGCCTCTTGGTATAGTTCCTGACGTTTAGAAGCATCTTTCACGTTATATTGGATGGAGCATGCGCTGGTTCCACCTTCGGTGAATACATCAGGACGCATGGCCAAACCGGCATACATCAGGTCCATACGAGCCAAAAGACCATAAGCTAAAGCTTTGGAAGGACGCCCGGTGTAATTAGCTGCTTTGCTTACAGGAATAGAATCCGACCAAGGCATCAGTTCTGCTGCTTCTTTAAGGTCAAGACGCAACTGCTCGAACACCACGTTACGATCTTGCTTCTTGGTGTAAAGAACTTCTTGGTTATTACCGTTGAAGGATTCAAAACTGGCAGGTACATCTCCCCATAGTTTAACCATCTCCAAATAGCAGAACGCACGGAGAGTAAGAGCCTCGCCCAAGAGGTATTTGAATGTAGCATCGGTAGTATCTGAATGCGCACGAATACCATCGATAACCACATTCGCACGTTCTACTGCTGAGTTAAGATATGCCCATGGGTCTTTACCATCTGCCGTAGAGAGGTCGCCTATACCGCCTGTCATACTATAAGCAGCATAGTCGGTAGATTCTGTTTTAGAACCATGTTCAATATCTGTATTCAATGCCACATAGCCACCGCACATACGATTACGGAAAGACTTATCCTCACCGAAAGTGTTGTAAATGGCACCGATAGCCTGCTCTGTCAAATCGGCTGATTTGAACACGGCTTCATCCATTGCCGAAGGAGACTCTGTTTCGAAGAAATTCTTCTCACAAGCCGCCAATGTTAGTGCAATAGCACCTAAGATAAAATATTTTGCTTTCATAATAATATTGATTTTCGGTGATTAGAATTGAATATTCATACCTACGTTAATACCGCGGCTCTTGGGATAAGCCGAGAAATCTACACCCGGTGTCAACGGGTTCTTGCTCGAACGAGTATCCACCTCAGGATCCATGCCTGAATATTTCGTTGCGCAGAAGAGGTTGCTACCCTGAACATATACACGAATATTGCTAATAACCTTTGTCTTCTCCATCCATGCTTTCGGGAGTGAATAACCTAATGTCAATTGGTTAAGACGCAGGAATGAACCATCCTCCATATGTTGGTCTGTAACCAAGAAGTGAGACATAATCGGATTATATGTATTAGCGCCCTTATCGGCATTCATTTGGTCGAGTTGAGCAGCCATTGCAGCGTATTCATCACCAAATACGAATCCTGAAGAAGCATATACATCAGGCATGTACTGACCTTCTTTGGAGAACAATGAATAACGATGGTCGTAATCCATTGCGGAAATCAAGTTACGCATCTTGGTCTTCTCTGTAATGGTAGTGTACTCCATCTTCGAGAGGTTCAAAATCTTGTTACCGAACGAGAAGGTAAAGTTTGCAGCCAAGTCTATACGACCCCATTTGTCACCACCGATGTTGAAGTTGAGGTTGAAACCTCCGGTATGTGTTGGAACAGTATTACCCAAGATAACTTTATCCTCTTCGTTGATTATACCATCACCGTTTTGGTCCTTAAACTTGATAGCACCCGGTTGTATCTTATTGCTTAGGAAACTATCTCCGTATTTTACTACGCCATCATTCAAACCCCATTGGTTGGTGGAAGAAACATAACTTTGGAAATCTGCAGCAGTGTAGTATCCGTCCGTTTGATAACCAAGGACATTTCCGACAGGTTGTCCAACCTCAAGAAGGAACTCTGCAGTAGTCAAATACTCTGTTGAACCGAAGCAACTGGTTTGTGCTAACATGGATGTCATATTACCCAAGTCCTGAACACGTGTTCTGTTGAACGAGATATTAGCATCTACCGAGAGGTTATAACTCAAACTCTTTGACTTGCGGTCAAGGATGATACCCTTGATAGAGAACTCCATACCCATGTTACGTGTAGAACCGATATTCTGATATTGGCTGTTGTAACGAGCCGGCATCTTCTGAAGAATAATCAAGTCTTTGGTTGTATTCCAATAGAGGTCGATTGTACCGGTCAAACGCTCGTTGAAGAAACCATAATCGATACCGAAGTCACGAGTAATAGTGGTCTCCCATTTGAGGTTCGGGTTAGAAGCAATCTTACCGCTACCACCTACAACGAGAATATTGCTGGTACCTTGTCCCATATCAACGTATGTCATCTGTTGTGACAAGAAATCAGGATGCAAGTATCCGAGGTCCACATTGTTGTTACCGGCCATACCGAGCGAGAGACGGAACTTCATGTTGCTGAGCCATGAAGAAGCATCCTGCATAAACTCTTCATCCGACATACGCCATGCCACTGCACCTGAAGGGAAGTAACCCCATTGGTGACCTTTAGCAAAACGAGTTGAACAGTCGGCACGGAATGTAGCCGTCAAATAGTAACGTCCTTTATAGTCGTAGTTTGCACGAGCCAAGAAGGATAACTGGTTATCACGAGGATTGATATAGTTGGTAAACTCGGAATAAGCAGCTTGGCCCATATAATTGAATATCTCGCCATGCTCCACATCATAGTTCCCTTTATAACCGAAGCCCAGTTCTGTTTGTCTCGAACCTTTACGAATAACGGTCTCTTCACCTACCAAAACACTTACGTTGTGGTTGTTATTGAAAGTCTGTTTCCACTCCAAGGTGTTGTGGTTGGTCAACGTAGAACGCTTCTCATCCAAAACCTCAATCTGAGCCGTGTTTCCTTCAATTCCCGGACGACCTGTGTTACGTGAGAAATAAGTAGTCGGACCATAATAACGGTCTGTGGTTATATGGCGTGTCTCATAACCCATATCTACACGAGCGGTAAAATGTTTTGCAAATTTGTAACTCATGTAACCCTGGATATTCCATTTTTTATCCGTCTTAAACTTATAGTTATCGCGGATAGTGGTCAATGGGTCATAAAGCGAACCGAAAGTCTCATCCGTATCATCCTCTCCGCTATCTTTCGAGAGCAGCGTTGTAGGAGTATAAACTACACAGTTACGCAGACGGGACTCGGTAGAAGTACCATTATCTTTAACAGCATTTGAACCGGAGCCTAACACTTCTGTACTGGTGTAACGAGTAGTGAATCCAATTGTAAAGTTCTTGAAAGGTTTGAATTTTGCTTTACCCGAGAGGTTATTACGAACATAGTTCGATTGCTCCATAATAGCCTTATCGTCTATACGGTTGTAAGAAAGTGTGAAGTTAGCATTCTTGTTACCACCGCTGACGCTGACTGATTGATTGGAGTTGAAGCCTGTTCTACCGAATGTTCTATCCTGCCAATCGATAAACTCATGTTGAGCAGGATCTGCGTATTCTGCCAAAACAGAAGAAATAGACGAGTTCTCGATTTCTGCCGGGTCTTTGTACTTTGTATCATTGTACAATTTATCAAAGTACGCATAGAAATTACTACGCAGACCGGAAATGGAATTATCCTTGAAATAAGCCCACTCATATTGCATCAATGCAAAATCTGCCGGGTCCATCACATCGTATTTCTTAGCAATCTTCTTCCACCCGATGAATCCGCTGTAATCTACGTGGAAGGTCATCTTATCTTCCTCTGTATCAGAATCCTTGGTGGTAATGATAATAACGCCGTTAGCACCTTGTGCACCGTAAATAGCGGTAGCAGCAGCATCTTTCAACACGTCCATCGAAGCAATATCACTCGGAGCGATATCTGCAATCGAGCTTACAGGCATACCATCCACGATATAGAGAGGATCGTTGCTCTGCGTTAAAGAAGTACCACCACGTACACGGATCTTCACATCCGCATCAGGACTACCTTCTGTTGTTGTAACCGACACACCGGAAAGTTTTCCTTGCAATGCTTCTGCAGCACTGGTAACAGGAATATCTTTGAGTTGGTCCGCACTGACCGAAGCCACAGAAGTAACGACGTCACGTTTCTTGGTTGTACCATAACCCGTAACAACAACTTCCTCTAAGACTTCTGAATTCTCCTGCAGTACTACGTTCATCACATTACCGGTGATTTCCAGTTCTTGCGTTTGCATACCGATATAAGAGAATACCAGCACTTTTGCATCTGCAGGAACATCCAACGAGTAATTACCGTCGAAATCAGTAACTGTACCAATCGTGGTTCCTTTAACTACTACAGACGCAGAGATAATTGTCTCACCTGTAGGATCTTTAACTGTTCCGCTAATCACACGAGCTTGAACAGCCACGCCCACAAGGAGCAAAGCTGACAAAACCATGGTACGGAAAATACTGAAAAAATCGCGCCCCTTTGGGACTAAGAACTTCAGTTCCATAAATAGATTTAAGAGATTTGTTTATAATTGATTGATTTATTTATGCTAAATAACGGGGGCAAAGATACAACTATTTCATGTATCAAATGTGTAAAATTTGACACAAATGCAACATTGTGCCATTTTTTATACATTTTTCTCTAAAATGGTTCCGCGTACGAACACCCTTCACGCCATCTGGAACATCCGTATCGCGTATTGCCTCTGATAATCAAACCTTGTCGACAAACCGGGCAAAGCATTCCCGCTTTGTTTGTTTTGACATCTTTTACCACTCCGGCTGTCATCTCTTTCAACTCATTGAGAAACTGCTGTGCGGTATATTCGCCTCGCTCAATCTCTCGCAGTTTCTTTTCCCATAATCCCGTCAATTCGGCAGACTTGAGAAGTGGAGATACAATCGTGTGAATCAATTCAATTCCAACCTCCGTAGCACGGATGGATTTTCCTTGTTTTTGTATGTATTTTCGCTGGTATAGTTTTTCTATGATGGCCGCACGTGTAGAAGGACGACCGATACCATTTTCTTTCATAGCATCGCGCAACTCGTCGTCATCAACCGTCTTTCCGGCAGTTTCCATTGCTCGAAGTAAAGTAGCTTCCGTATAATACTTAGGAGGTGTAGTCGTTTTCTCTTTCAGTTCCGGGATATGAGGTCCTGATTCGCCTTCCGTGAATGCCGGAAGTGACTTTGCGTTTTCTGCAGTTTCTGATTGTTCTGCCGAATCCGGTTGATCATTGTTTTCAGGCTGATCCGTGTCTTTGTCAAACACCACTCGCCAACCGGGTTTGAGTACTTCACGGCCGGTAACCCTAAAATCTATCTCTCCCGCTTTGCCTAATACGGTAGTATTACTTACTTCACAGTCGGGATAGAAAGCTGCTATGAAATGCAATGCCACCAAATCATATACTTTACGTTCGTCAGCCGTGATATTATCCGGCCGAACACCTGTAGGAATAATAGCATGGTGGTCCGTTACTTTCTTATTGTCAAATACTCTTTTTGACTTTGGTAAAGAACTTTCGCCTTTCTTTCCGTCCGCTTTGAGAGGCAATAAAGGTTGAACTTGCGGGAAATAATCTTTTATGCCTGCTAATGTTGCCGGTACTTTCGGATAAATATCATCACTCAGGTACGTTGTATCCACACGCGGATAGGTTGTGACGCGTTTCTCGTAAAGCGATTGGATAAGTTGGAGTGTTTGGTCCGCAGAAAAAGAATACTTCTTATTGCAATCTACCTGCAGAGACGTTAAATCGTACAATTTCGGCGCATACTCAGTACCTTTTTTCTTCTCTACAGAAGTAATAACGAATGGTTCGTCTTTGATAGAATCCACCAATTCTTGTCCTTGCTGCTCTGAAGTAATGGCATATTCACCTTCCTCAACCGGAATTTGCGCGCTAAATAATGTATCGCGGTAATTGGTTTTCAGTTCCCAATACGTACGAGGCACAAAATGCTCAATCTCTGCCTGTCTTTTTACGACCAAAGCCAAAGTAGGTGTTTGAACTCGACCGACTGATAGTACTTGTCTGTCTCGGCCTGTTCCTTTTGCGTACCTTATAGTATACGCGCGCGTGGCATTCATTCCCAGCAACCAATCTCCGATAGCGCGCATCAGTCCTGCTTCGTAGAGATGCTGGTAAGCCGATTGGTCTTTGAGTGCTTGAAAACCTTCCCGAATAGCATCTTCGGTTAGAGAACTAACCCAGAGACGTTTTACGGGACATTTGCATCCTGCTTTTTGATATACCCATCGTTGAATCAGTTCTCCTTCTTGTCCGGCATCACCACAGTTGATAACTTCATCTGCGTTGTCTATAAGACTTTTGATTATATTGAACTGTTTATGGACTCCTTCGTCGCCGAAAACCTTAATTGCAAACCGTTGCGGAATCATAGGTAATGCACTAAGACTCCATGCTTTCCATTGGTCGGAATATTCTTGCGGCTCATACAATGCACAGAGATGTCCGAAAGTCCAAGTAACTTGATACCCGTTACCTTCGAAATACCCGTTTTTGCGTTGATTAGCGCCCAACACTTTTGCGATATATTCGCCTACGGATGGTTTCTCTGCAACACAAACAATCATGGTTTGCAATTAGTTTGGTATAGATTTAATCTTTCTTAGTATAGCCGTATCCATAGCCTGCGTTTACAGACTTGACACCATTGAGAACACATGCAATGTTATGCATTCTATTTTGCTCGATGACTTGGTTGATATAATCTATCATTTCGGTTGGCGTATATTTGTAACGACAAACGAAAATAGTCATATCTGCTACTCTATCCAACAGATAGGTATCACTTACCAAAGCAACCGGAGCGGTATCAACGATAATATAATCATAACGCTTACGCAATTCTGCAAACAATTCATCCAGACGTTGTGTCTGCAGCAATTCCGCCGGATTCGGAGGAACAGTACCACACGGAATCAAGTCTAATTTTTTATGCTCTCCGCTCGGAACGATAATATCGTCAACTGTTAGATCCGCTTCAGCAAGATAATCCGTCAAATGACCTTTTGTGGAAAGATGGAAATACGTAGCCAACATCGGTTTGCGAATATCCAATCCGACAAGCACAACTTTCTTTCCTAAAATAGCCAACGATAGTGCTGTATTGCTAGAGACATACGATTTTCCATCTCCATTGATACACGAAGTAACCAAGATTACCGGCGATTGAATCTTAGGAGACAAGAAGAACCGCAGATTCGTACGAATCAGTCGGAATAATTCAGCCGAAACCGTTGATTCGCCTTCATGGATAGCGATATGCGCTTTGCGAGAATTTTCTACCAGTTGTCCTAATAACGGAGCCTTAATCTGTTTCTCAAACTCTTTAGGATCGGTTATCTTGTCGTTAAAAAGGATAAACAGATACAAACAACCGGCCGGCAGTAACAGACCTAAGAGGAAACAGAGTATCAATATTTTTTTCAGGTCCGGGCTTTGGCTTTCCAAATCTTTTTGCGGGACGTCCAAAATCTTCGCAGGCATTACTGTTGCAGCAAGCATGAGAGCGTTTTCTTCTCGTTTTTCATAAAGGAAGACATACAATCTCTCTTTTATCTGTTGCTGGCGCACAACGCGGACATATTCACGTTGCTGGTCCGGCGCATCTTTAATCTGGCGATTATATTTGCTGTCCTGCGCTTTGAGGCTTTTTTGACGAATCTGCAGACTCTCACGAACGGAAGCAATAGTAGCGATGATATTCTCACGCATGGTTCCCAGTTGTGCATTCATTTGGTCCACAACCGGGTTGTCTTCTGTCGCCGTGCGCAAGATACGCATGCGCTGCAAGACGATGGTGTTATACTCGGAAATGCTGGCTGTCAGCGCTTCATCCTCAATGCCAATATTGGCCGGAATCAGATTATTGCGTTTGGTGTCGTCACGCAGGAATTCATCCACATAATTTACCAGACTGATTTGCGTTTCTACCTCTACCATCGCAATTTGTTCCTGACTACTTGCTTCCAAGAAAAGTTTGGCTTGCGCATTCAAATCAGCAATATTATTTTTCTGCTTGTATTCCGAAACAGCCTCTTCCGCATCACCTAATTCCTCAGAAATAATCGCCAGACGCTCGTCAATAAATGCTGCCGTATTGGTGGCAATCATATTTTTATCCACTACAGCATTGAGATTGTACTGCTCAATCATCTGTGTGAGCAACGCTCTATCTCTATCCGGCATTGTTGACGTGGTAGTCAGTGTGATGACATTCGACTCTTTTTTGTATTGCGCAATCTTGATATGTCTGCGATAAGCATCTACGACCAGTTCCCGACGTTTGTGTTTTACACGATAGGTGGTATCGGTACTTAATGGACGTTTTGCGTGAATACGGATGGTTCCCACTCTTGTTTCCAACGGTTCATCTAATGTTTGAACGCGATAGGAGGACGATCTCCAACCCATTTTGACACGCACTTTATAACCGTTTTTGCGCGGATTGACAGTTACGCTAAACGGGAATAGTTGCCCGTCTTCATTGAGATTGATGTAATCAACGGTAAAGGCCGGATTTCGGAACTCGCCTTGCCATCTTAAACCGTTTTTGACCGAATATTCTTCCCACAGATTGAGTGCGTCTATACTTTGGTATAACAATCCACGTGAAGAGAGAACGACTACCTCATCTTCTGCCGCCTGATTTCCGGCAATGCCCAACAACGACATAGCATCGAATCCGGAACCTGCACCTTCACTCTGGCGCAACATAATACTGGCATCCGTTGTCCATGTAGGTGTCTTGCGCATATAATAGGCCACACCTAACAAAAGACAAATTACCACACCGATTACAAACCACCACCAATGCTCCAAAGCGACATGAAAAATCTTACGTACATCCACCTCATTGGTTGTATTTTGTGATGTATTTTGACTCATAATTGATTATTTTTCTCTATTGTTGTTTGTGTTTTTCTTCAGAACGGGTTCAGATTCGATAATGACTCGTAATTGGTTCGTAATTGACTCGTAATTGGCTCGAGATTGACCCGTTCACAATATATCTACTTTGTTAATGGGACTCTGCAGGAGTTTATTTTGTAGCATTTACGACTGTTACAATAACCGTTGCAGCACTTGCGACCGTACTAACCACGCTCAGCCATAATCCGGCATTCGCACTACTGATTGCACGAACTTTGTTCGGAGCCACATAAACCACGTCGTTTTGTTGCAGATAGTAGAATGGCGAAGTATATAAATCCGACGAACGCAAATCAACACGTTGAATCTGCAGTTTGCCATCTATCTCTCTGGTAATCAGAACATTATCTCGCTTTCCGTAAGGAGTCATATCTCCTGCTGCTGCCAATGCCTCCAAGATAGTCATTCGCCCGTTCGTCATAGCTACAGCACCCGGTCTTGCAACTTCACCCAAAACCGACACTTTAGCACCTACGAGATGTACTTGCACAAGCGGATTTACGATTTGAGCCTCGAGTTTCTCTTTAATCAAATCTTCCACTTCATTACGTTGCAGACCTGCTACGTGCAACGAACCGAGAACCGGGAAAACAATCGTTCCGTCTTCGCCAACCGTGTAATATTGCAACATCGGCGTAGTCTGGACCTGTGTCGTTCCGGGCGAAGCAAAGATTGCCGTCGGCATATTATAAGGCGTAACGGCTTCTTGGTCAAGCGCAGAAACGAAAATCGTCAACGCATCACCAACACGTATAACTGTCTCAGAATGAGCTTGAAACCTAGCATTAATGGAATCCTCGATAGATGAATTTGCATCCTGCAAATACGTCATCTGCTTTTGAGTTACACAGCCGGTCAACAAAGCAGCAACGATGCCGACCAGAAATAGCGAATAGAATGTTTTTTGCATAGTATACACAATAAAGTGCGCAAAGGTACACAAAATTTTTGAATTATCAAAATTTTGCTTGCAAAAATATGGAAGTACAGGAAGTTTTCAGGTGCATTTTTTGTAAAAATTACAAAAAAGTTCATAAAATTTGTATATGTCAAAAAAATATTGTACTTTTGCGTGATATTTTGTGCGGATGCTATCATGAGTTCAGAAGAATTACTATCAATCAAACAGCGTTTTGGTATTATTGGCCAGAATGCGCAGTTGAATAGAGATATCGAAATTGCCGTTCAAGTTGCTCGAACGGATTTGAGTGTGCTTATAACCGGCGAGTCCGGTGTAGGAAAAGAACATTTCCCGAAGATTATTCACGCTTATTCGCCTCGCAAACACGGCGCATATTTTGCTGTGAACTGTGGTGCAATTCCGGAAGGAACGATTGACAGCGAACTTTTCGGGCACGAGAAAGGCGCGTTCACGGATGCCAAAAATGAGCATAAAGGATATTTTGAGATTGCCGATGGCGGTACACTTTTCTTGGACGAAGTAGGCGAATTGCCGCTGCAGACACAAGTGCGATTGCTGCGTGTGTTAGAGACCGGAGAATTCTTGAGAATGGGTTCCAGTACCGTGCGTAAAACGAATGTACGCGTTGTGGCTGCAACTAATCTCAACATGCGACAAGCTATTGACAGCGGACGATTCAGAGAGGACTTGTATTACCGTTTGAATACCGTTGAGATTCGCGTGCCCGCATTGCGCGAACGAAAGGAAGATATTCCTTTGCTATTCAGAAAATTCTCTGTCGATTTCTGTTCGCGATACCAAATGCCGCCTTTATCGCTCAACGAAGAAGCAACACGACTTTTGCAAAATAGTTATTGGCGCGGAAACATCCGTCAGTTGAAAAACTTAGCGGAACAAATAGCGGTCATCGAAATGGACCATCAGATAAACGCTGAGACATTGCAACGATACTTGCCCAAAGAGGAAAATCAGTCAGGTCTGGCGCTGCGAAATGATGTTTCTTCGGCAGACAGCAAAGACTATTCGCACGAGATGGCGCTCTTGTATAACATGCTGATGAAAACGCAACAAGAACTGCGCGACCTCAAAGCACAACTGAATACGGGAGAAATGGCTTCACATTTAGCCGCAGAACCTATCGAGGCACCAAAAACAGACAACGAAATCGTGGAAGCTGAAGCCGAAGTGGTTGGAAGCAGAAGTATTGAAGAGGCTAATAGAGAGACGATTATTCAAGCATTGGAGCAATGCCATGGAAACCGAAAAATGGCAGCAAATCAATTAGGAATCAGCGAACGTACGTTATACCGGAAAATTAAAGAGTATGGACTCTAAAAAAATCATAACTTTATCGGGGTTATATCGTGGTTTTGTCGGGGTTTTAACCTGCTTAATGCTAACCGGTTGTAGCATCAGTTACAAATTCAACGGCGCAAACATTAATTACCAGACAACCCACTCCATCTCTATTGCTGATTTTCCAAATAATGCAGCCATGGTTAATCCAACGCTCAGCAACAACCTCAGCGAAGGAATCCGAGATTTATATCAACGGCAAACACGATTGGAAATCTTGCGAAAAGGCGGAGATTTGGAGTTGGAAGGAGAAATAATCGGTTATGACTTGACTCAAGGGGCTATTTCTACGGATAGTTACGCATCCGAGAGCAAACTGACAATCCGCGTTATGGTACATTTTACCAATAACATCTACCCGGAAGAATCGTTTGACAAGACTTACTCCGCATACCAAACCTTTGATGCCAGTCGATTATTGAGTGACGTTCAAGACGAATTATGCGCAGCTATCATTACTGAAATTGCGGAAAATATCTACAACGACACTGTGGCAAAGTGGTAATGCCTTATAAAAATGCGATTAAATTTGCACATTTGAAAAAAAAGCAGTACCTTTGCACCCCGAATAAAAAAGAAAAAAAACAAAAAATTATTATATTATGTATTTATTTATTACTATTCTTATCGTTATTGCAGCTATCTTGCTGACACTTTTGGTTCTGGTTCAGAACAGTAAAGGTGGTGGTTTGGCTGCCGGATTCTCAAGTGGAAACCAAGTAATGGGTGCACCGAGAACTGCTGACTTTTTGGAGAAAGCCACATGGACACTCATCGCATTAATCGTTGTGTTTAGCATCGCTGCTGTTGGTTTCAGCAAAGGTCGTCAAAGTTCGGAACAACAATCCGCTATCCAAATTGAAGAGACTGCCGCTCCTGCAGAGCAACCTGCCGCAGCAGAACTTCCGATCGAAGAAAGCGCTGAATAAAAAAAAAGCAGACAGCTAAGTCAGACCGATTTAGCAAACACATAAAAAAATAACCCCGGCCAAATGGTCGGGGTTATTTTATCGAGTTTTCTTTTACTCGTCATCTTCGCCATTCAGAGCAGCCTCTGCAGCTTCACGAGCTGCTTGTATTGCGGCATACTCCTCTTGGTTATGAACTGTAAGACGTGCGAATTCGCGCAAACCGGTTCCTGCAGGAATCAAGTTTCCACAAATCACATTCTCTTTCATTCCTTCCAAGTAATCTACTTTTCCACGAATAGCAGCTTCGTTCAAGACTTTCGTAGTCTCTTGGAATGATGCAGCAGACATAAATGACTTCGTACCAAGTGCGGCACGCGTGATTCCTTGTAGAATCTGTTTTGCTGTTGCACATTCTGCCTCACGAGCCTGAACCAGTTTCTTATCGCGACGACGGAGAGAAGAGTTCTCATCATGCAAACGACGAGCAGTAATGATTTGTCCTTCGTGCAGCGATTCGCTGTCTCCGGCATCTGTTACAACTTTACGTCCCCAGATACGATCGTTTTCCTCCAAGAAGTCAAGTTTATCAACAATATCTCCCTCCAAGAAGCGTGTATCGCCGGCTTCAATAATCTCTACCTTACGCATCATCTGGCGAACGATAATCTCGAAGTGTTTATCGTTAATCTCCACGTGTTGCATACGATATACAGCCTGTGCTTCATTGACGATGTATTCTTGAACTGCCGTAGGACCTTGAATACTCAAGATATCTTCCGGAGTGATTGCACCGTCAGAAAGTGCTACACCTGCGCGAACATAATCACCTTCTTGTACTAAGATCTGTTTGGTCAACGGAATGAGATAAGCTTTTTGTTCTCCTAACTTGCTGGTAACAAACAACTCACGGTTACCACGTTTGATCTTACCGAACGAAACCTCACCATCGATTTCTGCAACAACTGCAGGATTGGACGGATTACGTGCTTCGAAGAGCTCTGTGATACGTGGCAGACCGGAAGTAATATCACCACCGGAGTTCGAGAATCGTGGCATTGAGAACAATGTATCACCAATTTTCACTTCTTTGCCGTCAGCATGAATCAAGTTAGCTTTAACAGGCAAGTTGTATGTATGTAATACATTACCGTCTTTGTCTACGATATGTGCTTGAGGCATCTTGGTCTTATCCTTTGTATCCGTGATATATACTTCACGTTTTCCGGTTTGCTCATCGGTTTCGGTTTTACATGTAACACCTTCGATGACATCCTCATAACGGATACGACCATCTTGTTCGATAACAAGAGATGTTTGATACTGATCCCATTCGCAGACGTTGGTTCCCTTAGGATATTTCTCGCCCGGTTTAATGTACAGTTTAGATCCATAAGGAATCTGGAAACTACTCAATACGACACCGGTCTTTTCATCCTTGAGTTGGAGTTCGTTAAGACGACTTACAACAATAACCTCACCTGATTCGGTCGTGATAGTACGCAAGTCTTCAATCTCCACTACTCCGTCACGTGCCAAAGCATATGTACTTTGCGAACCTCCGGTGCTACCGGCAAGACCTCCGGCGTGGAACGTACGAAGAGTCAACTGTGTACCCGGCTCACCAATGGCTTGAGCTGCGATAACTCCGACAGCTTCACCGCGTTGAACCATCATACGAGTTGCTAAGTTACGTCCGTAACATTTTGCACAAACACCCTTCTTACTTTCACAGGTCAGCACAGAACGGATTACCACTTCTTCTATTCCGGCAGCCTCGATAGCTTCACAATGTGCTTCACGAATCTCTTCGCCTGCAGCAACAATCAACTTACCTTCATTGTCCAAGATATCATGAACAGAAACACGACCTAAGATACGAGAAGTCAGTGATGCTTGAATATTACCATACGAATCCTTGATAGCATGTGCTGTCAATCCACGCAGAGTACCACAATCCTCTTCATTGATAATTACGTCGTGCGAAACATCCACGAGACGACGAGTCAGATAACCTGCGTCAGCCGTCTTCAAAGCGGTATCAGCCAAACCTTTACGAGCACCGTGCGTAGAAATGAAGTACTCCAGCACAGACATTCCTTCTTTGAAGTTAGAAAGGACAGGGTTTTCAATTTCTTGACGTGCATCAACGGAACCTGCTTTTTGCGGTTTACCCATGATACCACGGATACCTGCTAACTGTTTAATCTGTTTCTCATCACCACGGGCACCGGAATCCATCATCATGTATACCGAGTTGAATCCTTGATCCGCATTCTTCATGTGGTCCATCAAGATTGCGGTCATCTTCTTATCAATATCATGCCATGTGTCTACGGTCTCACGGTAACGTTGATCGTCCGATATTTCACCTAAGCTATACAAAGCCATGATGTTATCAACTTTTTCGTTACCTTGTTTGATGAGGTCCTTCTTCTCTGTCGGGATAAGGATATCATTTAAGTTAAAGCTCAAACCACCACGGAAAGCACGATAATATCCAAGATCCTTGATATCGTCCAAGAAACGAGCTGTGCGTGCTACTCCACAGGTCTTAATCACCTTGGAGATGATAGCTTTTACGGCACTCTTCTTCATCAGAACGTTTTGGAATCCAATCTCCTCCGGCATGTAATTGTTCACAATAACACGTCCCGGAGTAGTTTGAATAATATGCTCTACCGGAGCTCCATCTACGATATCCTTAACACGAACATTAACTCTTGCATGGATATCTACACGAGACTCGTTAAGAGCAATCATTGCTTCCTCGCTGGAATAGAAAGTCAATCCTTCACCCTTAACACCTTCGCGTTCCTTAGTAATATAATATAGACCCAAGATCATATCCTGTGAAGGAACGGTGATAGGATTACCATTTGCAGGATCGAGGATGTTATGCGAACCCAACATCAACAGTTGAGCCTCCAAAATTGCCTCATTACTCAAAGGCAAGTGGACTGCCATTTGGTCACCATCGAAGTCAGCATTAAATCCGGCACATGACAGTGGGTGCAACTGAATAGCTTTACCTTCAATCATACGCGGTTGGAATGCCAAAATACCGTGACGGTGCAATGTCGGAGCACGGTTCAGCAGAACAGGATGTCCTTCCATTACATGCTCCAAGATTTCATAGATTACCGGATCACGGCGATCAATGATTTTCTTTGCAGACTTCACTGTTTTAACGATACCACGTTCAATGAGTTTGCGAATGATGAATGGTTTATACAATTCTGCAGCCATCTCTTTTGGAAGACCGCACTCATGCATCTTAAGTTCCGGACCTACAACGATAACTGAACGAGCAGAATAGTCCACACGTTTACCGAGCAAGTTTTGACGGAAACGACCTTGTTTACCTTTTAATGAATCGGATAGAGATTTCAAAGGACGATTTGCCTCAGACTTCATTGCAGTCGTTTTGCGACTGTTATCAAATAACGAGTCAACAGCTTCTTGAAGCATACGTTTCTCGTTTCGTAAGATAACATCCGGAGCCTTAATCTCAATCAATCGTTTGAGACGATTGTTACGGATGATCACGCGACGATACAAATCATTAAGGTCTGATGTTGCAAAACGGCCACCATCCAATGGTACCAAAGGACGCAATTCAGGAGGAGTAACAGGAATAGCCTGAAGGATCATCCATTCAGGACGGTTCTTTCCTTTGCTTGCGCGGAAAGCCTCAACTATTTGCAAACGTTTTAAAGCTTCTTGTTTGCGTTGAACCGAAGCAGATTTATCTGCCGTAGCACGCAGTTCGTAGCTCAATTGATCCAAGTCGGTAGAAGCCAAAAGGTCATAGATAGCCTCTGCTCCCATCTTAACGATAACTTTCTGAGGATCTGTTGCTTCCAATTGATCGTTGCCTTCCGGAATCAAATTGCGTACTTGTTCGTACTGCTCTTCATCCAACAGCATTCGGTCCTCAATAGGAATACGGTTTTTGTCCGTTTCATGTTTTTCTCCTATTTCAACACCGTCCAACGCACCTGCTCTAACAACGAGATATTTCTCGTAATAGATAACAGCATCCAATTTCTTTGTCGGGATGCCCAACAATGCAGCCATTTTAGAAGGCAGGGAACGGAGGTACCATATATGAGCAACAGGCACAACCAATTTGATGTGTCCCATACGCTCACGACGAACTTTCTTCTCCGTTACTTCTACTCCACAACGCTCACAGACTATGCCTTTGTAACGAATACGTTTGTACTTACCACAATGGCATTCATAATCTTTGGTTGGGCCGAATATGCGTTCACAGAACAAACCATCACGTTCGGGTTTATACGTACGATAATTGATGGTTTCCGGTTTCAATACCTCACCAGAGGAAAGCGCCATAATCTCGTCCGGAGAAGCGAGTCCGATAGAGATTTTGGAAAAACCGGTACGTTTATTTTCTTGTTTAAAAGCCATAATTCTTCAATTCTTATTCCATGTTGATACTAAGTCCCAATCCCTGTAATTCGTGTAGAAGTACATTGAGAGATTCCGGAAGTCCGGGTGTTGGGAATGGTTCTCCCTTAACTATTGCTTCGTAAGTACGAGCACGACCGGTAACATCATCAGATTTAACAGTCAAAATTTCTTGCAATACGTGAGCTGCGCCGTGAGCCTCAAGAGCCCATACCTCCATCTCACCGAAACGTTGACCACCAAACTGTGCTTTACCTCCAAGAGGTTGTTGGGTAATCAAGCTGTACGGACCGATTGAACGAGCGTGCATCTTATCGTCAACCATGTGACCAAGTTTCATGAAGTAAGTAACACCTACTGTTGCCATTTGGTCAAATGGTTCTCCGGATTCACCATCATAAAGTTGGGTCTTTCCAGCACGAGGCAGACCTGCTTTATCTGTCCACTCATCCAATTGCTCCAAGGTACAACCATCGAAGATAGGAGTAGAGAACTTAACTCCTAATTCTTGGCCTGCCCATCCGAGTACAGCCTCGAAGATCTGACCGATATTCATACGAGAAGGCACACCCATAGGGTTCAATACGATATCTACCGGTGTTCCGTCTGCCAAGAACGGCATATCCTCTACGCGCACAATCTTACTAACAATACCTTTGTTACCGTGACGACCTGCCATTTTATCACCTACGCGGATCTTACGGCTCTTAGCAACATAAACTTTCGCCATTTGCATGATACCGTTAGGCAGTTCATCACCAATAGTCAAGTTGTATTTCTCGCGTTTCAGTACAGCATCCATTTCTTTGTACTTAGCAAGATAATTCATGATACAACGAGCCACTAAATCATTCTTGTGTGCATCGCTCGTCCAATCATTCAACATGACGGTCGAATAATCAATCTCGTGCAGACGTTCTTTAGTGAAATGTTGGCCTTTGGCTACTAATTCCGTACCAAGAATATCTTTTACGGATGATGCTTGCTTGCCATTGAGCAGCGTGTAAAGTTTTTCAATCAATTGCTCACGGAGTTCCTCTGTTTTCTCTTTGAACTTGAGGTCCATACGTTGCAATTCTTCTTTATCTTTCTGCTTTTGGGTGCGATCTTTATTGACCTTCTGGTAAATTTTCTTATCGATGATAACACCATCCAAAGACGGACTTGCTTTGAGAGAAGCATCTTTTACATCACCGGCTTTATCACCAAAGATAGCCTTGAGCAGTTTCTCTTCCGGTGAAGGATCTGTTTCGCCTTTCGGTGTAATCTTACCGATTAATATATCGCCCGGCAAAACATGTGCACCAATGCGAATGATACCATTCTCATCCAAGTCTTTGGTTGCGTCTTCCGATACGTTTGGAATATCTGCAGTGAACTCCTCCAAACCACGTTTTGTATCACGAACTTCGAGAAGTTGTTCCACAACATGGACAGAGGTGTACATATCTTCGCGTACAATACGCTCGCTCAAAACGATAGCATCCTCGTAATTGTAACCTTTCCAAGGAATATATGCCACTTTCAAGTTCTTACCCAGAGCCAATTCACCGGCTTGCGTTGCATATCCTTCTGTCAGGATTTGACCGGTTGTTACACGATCTCCCTTGCGAACCAACGGATGCAAGTCGATTGTAGTATTCTGGTTTGTTTTCTCGAACTTCGGCAATTTATACTCTTTTTCTGCCGACTCAAATGAGATAAACTCTTCTTCTTCAGAACGGTCGTAACGGATACAAATCTTATCTGCATCCACGTATGTAACCAAGCCGTTTCCTTCGGCTACTATTTGTGTACGGCTATCGGTTACCAATTGCTCTTCAATACCTGTTCCTACGATTGGAGCCTCAGAAGTTACCAATGGAACTGCCTGGCGCATCATGTTTGAACCCATCAATGCACGGTGAGCATCATCGTGCTCCAAGAATGGGATTAATGCTGCAGCTACAGAAGCGATTTGGCAAGGAGCAACGTCCATCAAATTAACTTCCGACGGAGCAACAACAGGGAAATCAGCACCTAAACGCGTTTTTACTTTTGTGCGAATGAAATGACCATCAGAAGTCAATGGTGCATTTCCTTGTGCTACCACTTGTTTCTCCTCATCCTCTGCAGACAAATAAACCACATGATCGTTGTTCAAGTCTACAACGCTATCATGTACTTGACGATACGGAGTCTCGATGAAGCCGAGGTTATTAATCTTAGCATAAATACACATTGACGAGATCAAACCGATGTTTGGTCCTTCCGGAGTCTCAATCGGGCACAAACGACCATAGTGTGTATAGTGTACGTCACGAACCTCGAATCCTGCACGATCACGGCTCAAACCACCAGGACCTAATGCAGACATACGCCGTTTATGGGTAATCTCAGCCAACGGGTTCTGTTGATCCATAAACTGGCTCAATGCGTTCGTTCCGAAATAGGAATTGATGATTGAAGAGATGGATTTGGCATTGATCAAATCTGTCGGAGCAAATACTTCGTTGTCGCGTACGTTCATGCGCTCACGCACTGTACGAGCCATACGAGCAAGACCGATTGCAAACTGATTGTATAATTGCTCTCCAACCGTACGAACACGACGATTGCTCAAGTGGTCAATATCGTCAACCTCTGCATTAGAGTTGATAAGTGATACCAAATACTTGATAATCTCGATGATATCTTCTTTGGTCAACACACGGATATCCTCCGGAATCGACATATGCAGTTTACGGTTGATACGGTAACGTCCCACATCTCCCAAGTCGTAGCGTTTTTGAGAGAAGAACAAATTTTGAATCATCTCACGTGCTGTTGCATCATCAGCCGGTTCTGCATTACGGAGTTGGCGATAGATATAGAGCACTGCTTCTTTTTCAGTCTTAGCAGGGTCTTTCTGCAAGGTGTTGAAAATAATTGAGAAGTCATTTTCGCGCTCTTGGTCTTTATGCAACAAGATTGATTTAGATCCGGACTCCAAGATGATATCAATAATCTCCGGAGTCAGTTCTGCCTCACGCTCAACCACAATCAGGTTACGCTCGATAGAAGAAACCTCACCGGTATCTTCATCTACGAAATCTTCAATGGTCGGTTTCATTACATAACCTGCCAATTTACGACCGATGCATGCCTCTAGTGCCTCACGATTTACTTTTACTTCTTCAGCGAGGTCAAAGCAGTTCAGAATATCTTTATCCGATTCAAAACCGATAGCACGAAGCAACGTAGTTACCGGTAATTTTTTCTTACGGTCGATGTAAGCATACATTACCTTGTTGATATCGGTTGCGAACTCGATCCACGAACCGCGGAACGGGATGATACGTGCCGAATACAATTTGGTTCCGTTGCTATGCATTGATGTTCCGAAAAATACACCCGGAGAACGATGCAATTGACTAACGATAACACGCTCAGCTCCATTGATGACGAACGTGCCTTTCGGAGTCATGTAAGGAATTGTACCTAAAAAGACATCTGATACCACTGTGTCAAAATCCTCATGATCCGGATCTTCACAGCTAAGACGCAGTTTCGCTTTCAAAGGCACACTATAGGTCAAACCGCGTTTGATGCACTCTTCAATAGTGTAACGAGGGCGATCAACGGAATAGTCCAAGAATGCCAAGGTGAAACTATTACGGGTGTCCTGAATCGGGAAGTTCTCCGAGAACACCTTAAAAAGTCCTTCATGACGACGTTGCTCAGGAGTAGAATCCATTTGCAAGAAGTCATGGAAAGATTTTAATTGAATGTCCAGAAAGTCAGGATACGGCATATGCTGTTGCATAGTCGAGAAATTAACTCTCTGTTGTTTTTTTGATGTAGCCATTATTTTTGATGGTTGAATAATTGTTTTACAGAATAAACTGTTGGTAATGAATAATTTACAACTAAATCTACTGGGTGAAATTTTATACTATTTTAACACAACCCACAAAATATTTACCAATTATTTCAGTTTTTTAATCATTCTGTCCTAATGAGCAGAAAAGGTTTAGACCCTCGTTTGAGGATCTAAACCTATTCCACCCTTAGAGTGGTCGGTTAATGAGGTATTACTTCAGTTCTACCTCAGCGCCTACTTCTTCGAGAGCTTTCTTCAAAGCCTCAGCAGTAGCTTTGTCAACGCCTTCTTTTACGTTTGCAGGAGCAGCGTCAACGATGTCTTTAGCCTCTTTCAGGCCGAGACCAGTTTGCTCTTTAACAGCTTTAACCACTTGGAGTTTGTTAGCACCAGCGCTCTTGAGAACTACATCGAAAGAAGTTTTCTCTTCAGCAGCTTCAGCAGCAGCACCACCGGCTGCAGGACCAGCTGCAACAGCTACAGCAGCAGCTGCAGGCTCAATTCCGTACTCCTCTTTGAGGATAGTAGCTAATTCATTTACTTCCTTAACGGTAAGGTTAACTAAGGTTTCAGCAATAACTTTAAGATCTGCCATTGTCTTATAAATTTTAAAAGATTATTAAATTTCAGTTAATTTTAAATAGTGCTGATTACTCAGCTTTTTTCTCCAAAGTTTGGAGTACACCATGAATGGTATTTTGTCCACTCTGCAAAGCAGAAACGAGGTTCTTAGCAGGCGATTGCAGTAAAGCAACCAATTCTGCGATAAGTTCGTTCTTCGACTTGATAGTGCAGAGGAATGCGAGGTTTTGCTTGCCTACGTAAATAGTTTCTTCTACGTATGCAGCTTTGAGTTGTGGCTTAGCCTCACCTGTTTTGTCACCTTTAGTAAACTCTTTGATAAGTTTTGCAGGTGCATTACCGGTGTTGCTCAGCATAAGAGCGGTATTTCCTTTGAGAGCAGCGAATAATTCTGCATCCACACCTTTTTTCTCGAGTGCTTTTTGGAGCAGCGTATTCTTTGCTACAAGGAGTTTGATATCATTCTTGAAGCATGCGCGACGCAATTCACTTGTTTTTGCAGCGTCGAGTCCCTCGATATTAACGAGGTAGAAATGAGCATACTCAGTGAGTTGTGCGCCTAAAGCTTCGATAACTAAGTTTTTATCTTCCTTTTTCATACTTGTCTGTTAGTTTTTAGAGATTAAAGCGATTTGGTATCGATTTTAATACCCTGACTCATAGTGCTGGAAAGATAAACGCTCTTGATGTACTCACCTTTGGAAACAGCGGGTTTCAAGTGTTTGATAGTCTCGATGAATGCGAGCGCATTCTCCGCGATTTTCTCAGCGCTGAAACTTACTTTACCGATAGAGGTGTGTACGATACCGAACTTATCAACTTTGAAGTCAATTTTACCACCTTTTACCTCTTTAACAGCTTTAGCTACATCCATGGTAACCGTACCGCTTTTAGGGTTCGGCATCAAGCCACGAGGACCTAACACACGACCGAGGGCACCGATTTTACCCATGATTTGAGGTTGAGTGATGATGACATCAATGTCTGTCCATCCACCTTTAATCTTTTCAATATACTCATCCAGACCTACATAGTCAGCACCTGCTTCTTTAGCAGCAGCTTCTTGATCCGGATTACAGAGTGCGAGAACGCGAACAACTTTTCCCGTTCCGTTAGGAAGTGCTACGACGCCACGTACCATTTGGTTGGCCTTACGCGGGTCAACACCCAGACGAACGTCAATATCTACACTTGCGTCGAATTTGGTAGTTGTGATCTCTTTAACGAGAGCAGCAGCCTCTTCAACGGTGTATAGCTTACCTGCTTCAATCTTCTCAGCAGCAAGCTTCTGTTTTTTTGTCAGTTTTGCCATAATTGTTGATGTTGATTGAAGTTATTACTTAACGGTGATACCCATGCTACGTGCAGTACCTTTAACCATCTTGAGTGCAGACTCAACGGTAAAGCAGTTAAGGTCTACCATTTTGTCTTGTGCGATTTGACGAGCTTGTTCCTCAGTGATAGTAGCCACTTTGGTACGGTTAGGTTGGTCACTTCCGCTTTTCACTTTAGCAGCCTCGAGCAGTTGGATAGCTACAGGAGGAGTTTTAACGATGAAGTCAAAGGACTTGTCAGCATAGACGGTAATGATTACAGGTAACACTTTACCTGCTTTGTCTTGCGTTCTGGCATTGAACTGTTTGCAAAACTCCATGATGTTCACACCTTTAGAACCGAGAGCCGGTCCTACTGGAGGAGCAGGATTGGCAGCGCCACCCTTGATTTGGAGTTTGATAAAACCAGCAATTTCTTTAGCCATAGTTTTACTTTTTTAATAGTTTTTGGCATTCAAGCGAGTTACTTTCTTTCACTCTCTGCCTTGTTAATAATTTAGAAACTACCGAGTAGTTCATTCGACCCGTAACAAAGGCCTCCTACTCTTTTTCTACTTGATTGAAGCCGAGTTCCAGCGGTGTTTGTCTATCAAAGATAGTAACGACCACTTTCAGTTTGTGTTTTTCCTGACTTACCTCTTGAACCGTGCCTTTAAATCCACTGAACGGTCCGTCAACTACCTTCACACCTTCACCAACAAGGAAAGTAATTTCGCTTGCAGCGCGTGTTTCTGATTCGCTGGCGATACCTACCAGTTTATTCACTTCTTCTTGAGAAACAGGATCGGGTTTTACAGTGGTTTTTCCTCCACTTAAGAAGCCCAACACATTCGGGATATTACGCAACAGAGGGAAGCTCTCGTCGCAGAGATAGCACTCTACCAACACATAACCCGGGAGAAGATTACGTTCTTTCTCCACGCGTTTGCCGTTTTTGATTGCTACCACTTTTTCCCGCGGAATCAAGACTTGCGACACATACTCTTGGAAAAGCGAACTAGTGACAAGAGCAGAATTAATATACTCTTCCACTTTGTTCTCTTTACCGGAGATAGCGCGCAACACGTACCATTGTTTTTGTCTTTCAGCCATAGTAACCAATAATTAAATGATTAAAGCAGCCCGTAAACAAAAGTCATGATAGACTCAAAGCACCAGTCCATAAGCCATACGATCAGCGCCAGTATTATGGAAGCGATCAACACTATCACTGAACTTTGTGCCAACTCTTTACGAGAAGGCCAACTGGTCTTGTGAACGAGTTCATTGTACGATTCTTTGATGTTTTCTACAAACTTCATATATTTAGTAGATTTTTTTTGTTTATCTATATATAATTAGTCACACCAACAATCCGGCTTTAGCGGTTGCCAAAGTCAGATTGGAAGCTATGTCTTTTTGTTTTTTTTATGGGCTTGGCCGTAACTCCAAGCTTAGCACGGAAGGCAGGAATCGAACCCACATTGACGGTTTTGGAGACCGCTCTCCTACCATTGGAGGACTTCCGTAGTCAAAGTCGGGCAGTCACCTACCCGACTTTGCTTTTAACCGAATTCGTGTCTTACGAATTAGTCAATGAGTTTGGTAATCTGGCCAGAACCTACGGTACGACCACCCTCACGGATAGCGAAACGCAGACCCTCAGAGCAAGCAACCGGATAGATCAACTTAACGGTGATCTCCAAGTTATCGCCCGGCATTACCATCTCAGTTCCTTCCGGCAGAGTGATCTCACCGGTAACGTCCATTGTACGGATGTAGAACTGAGGACGATAGTGGTTGTGGAA